>CALEZT010000208.1 GCA_937927975.1 uncultured Phycisphaerales bacterium | reverse complement strand
CGCGGGCGTACGTGCTGCTGTCCCGGGCCACGATGGCCATGATGGCCCACTGGCAGTTGCCGAACACCCTTTTGAAGGTGTCTTCGTCAACAGAGCTGGGCTCAGGCGAGTCGCCAGGATGGGTATGGAGCCACACGCGGGCAAATTGCTCGGGCTTTCGGCCGAGGTCTACCTGGGTGTCGAAGAACATGCCCACAGCCTCATCATCGAACTTGACGCTGACGGGACTGACTTCCTGTTTGACAGTGACGAAGTCCTGCACGAACAACAGGTCATCGGCCGCTGAAATGCCGAACCCGCCGACTTCGTCCTCTGACTTGTCCCGCAAGTACAGGAGCTTGGCCCAGGCTGTCGGACTGAATCGCAGGGCCGCCGCCACGGGCTCATTCTCTTCATCGGGCCAATCGTCATCCCAGAGGGGTTGGCTGAGGTTCATTCGGGTTCGGGGATTCATCGGTTTGCTCAATCTCTTGTTCCTCATCTTCGTTCTCTCTTTCTTCCGTGCAGTCCGGGCACAGCCCGTCGGTGAGACAGGATTCACAGCAGGTGGATTCACAATCCTCACACTTGGTCTTGGCGCACTTGGGACAAAGCGTCCGGTCACAGACGGTGCAGACGCCGGCGCAGTTGCCGCAGACGATCTCGCCGCAGGTAGTGCAGACTCTGGAACATTCGTCGCACACTGCATTCTCACAATGGCTGCAGTAATAGACGCTCTCATGATCCATCACGTCGCCGCAGTCGTAGCAGGGTGTGCCATCCCAATCTGCCAGGGGGACATAGGGGCTGTCCGGGTTGTAGGTCTGAAGGATGCTGCGGACCATGCTGAAGAAGTCAGTCAATCTGCCTTCCTCGATGGCCGCTCGAACAGCCGCAGCACCGTCGCCTTCGCACAGTCCGTCATTGCTGACGTGGGGATGGGTGATCGCCTCGTCTTTGGCGGCCGGGTGGGGCTCCATGGCGAAGACATAGTACGGGACGTGATGCTGCATCTGGTGCAGCTTGCCCAGGAAAAGGGCGATGCGGAACGGGCCCAGGTAGGTGTCCTCCAGCGTGATCGGCTCGGTGATCACCGACAGGGAGTCTTCCTCGCCATCATATTCGATCCCGCCGAATTCCGTCTCTGCGGCCTTGATCTCCGCGACGACTTCTGAGAGAGTGGGAACCCCTCTTTGCCTTTTGCTCAGCAGCAACTCAAGCCGGGAGACCAGGTACGGAACCTCGCTCAATTGCCGGGCGATGCCCTGGCAACAATCCTCCGCGGCGGAAAGCCAACTGCGCGAGATCGCGATCCCAAGCCTTCTCGACTGGTGGGCAATGGTGTGGATGGCCTCGGTGAACAGGCTCAACTGGCGGAGGCACTCGGTGTAGCGAGCCTTCTGGAAGATGAGAAGCGACTCTCGAATACTGTCTGCGATACGCACGAGCTCTTTATCTTTCATGGTCGATCCTTTCAAAAGACAAGGGCACCTGCCCATCACAAAGACAAGCAGATGCCCTCGTTGGCAGTCGCGGCACGCGATGACTATGCCGCGCCCTCGATCTTGGTTGGGGTGATCGTCACACGGTCGTTCTCCTGCAGGATGTAATCCCGCGGGACCGGCTGGCGGTTGATCCGGATGAGGAAGTCCTCGGGCCGCTCCTGGGGCATCTTGTCCTTGAAGAACTGTGCCACGGTCGTCCCGTCGGTGATATCGAGATAATCTGCGAAGCCGCCGCCCGAGTTGTTGATGTAAAGCAATCTCATGGTTGTTTCCTTTCATACTATGGAGTGAATAGATCCAGATCGTTGATGTTGGCTGTGCAGCAGTAGGCCCGTAATGGTGGACCCCGCGCAGGGTATCTCCCGTTGTGCATTGTGTTTCCTTTCCGTTGGGGGTATAGGGTCAGTTAGGTGACGTGTGTGGTGACGAAGTGTTCCGGTGCGAGGGGCAGGATCAGCTCTTCTCGCAGACGCCGAAGTCCGCGATGAACTGGAGCAGCCGGGCGAGATCGCACTTCTCGAAGGGCACGTCCACGGCGGCGTTCCCGAACGTGCCGTCAAACCATTGTGCGATGGGCAAGGCCGGCAAGGTGGCGGTCAGGTCCTGTGCTTCTACGGCCAATCGTTCCAGCTTTCGAGAGATCTGGCAGCGCTTCAGGGTTTCATCGAGTGAATCGGCGGCGGGTTCGGGATAGCTCAGCACTTCCTTGAGCATCCGGATCTCTTCCGCGAATGCGCGGGACTGCTCGCCGCCAGAGTCGAGACTCCCCAGGATTGCCTCGATGGTGTCATACACTTCGTTCAGCATGGAAATCTCCTTCGATAGATTGAATCGGTTCTGGTTCTGGGCTTCTACTCGTGGGACAGATCGACTCGTGTCTGGCGGCCATCGGCGTCAAGGATATCGAGCACCGGTCGAAGGGATTGGGGGTCCCGCATGATCTGATGTACCCGTTCGGCTGCCTGCCTGGCGTTTGGGGCGTTGACATCGATCACGTAGACCACGCGATAGAGTGGCTGTGGCTCTGTCTCCTTCGGTGGAGGCTCAATGGCGAGGCCCTTCGCTAACGCAATCTTCTGGCGGTTTGTTTCTTTCACGGTCTGATGCCGACTGGGTCGGCTTGGACGGTGTCTTCTCATAGGCGGACTCCTGATTGCTCGGTGTTTACCATGGTGTCAGCTCCAATCCACGGACGCGGGGAAGATGTCCACGCCCATGTGGTCATTGTGTTCGGCCAGCCAATCGCACATGGCGGGCAGATCCTCTGGGCCGCTGTAGCCTTCCTGCATTCGCAGGTACTCCGCGAGATCTCTCACGGCCTTCCGCTTGGTCCTAAAGGCGCCGGCGTGGACGACTGAACCTCCATCGCTCACATGCAGCACCCAGACCTTCCTGGGTACGGATGTCATGCGGCCGTGCTGAACGCCCCAGGTGTAGGCCTCTTCGCAGATGGCACATAGCGACCGCTTCTGGTCGGAGGGCCTGTCTACAGACACCGATACGATCTTGCTGGCTTCGTTCTCACAGTGCGGATTCTGGCAGTACCTTTCCATGGATCAGCCCTCCACCTGCTTGTCCTGGGACCGGAACATCTCGGGTGCGATCTCCTCCAGAGTCTTCGGTTCCCACCAAAGGTCCCGCTCGACCGGCAGGCCCAAGGGGCCCCGGATACTCTCAAGCTCCGAGAGGGCGACGTAACCGAGCTCCTTCTCGAGTCCATCCACAAGACCGAAGAAGTGGAAGTCCACCTCCTTGCCGCTGTCATCCGTGATCGGGGAGCCTTCGGTGATGTACCATGTGAACGAGCCATCGGGCGTAAACAGTTTCAGATGCACGATGGCCTTGCCGCCCTTATCCTTCTGGGCATACAGCAACGGGAGCTTCTTGCGGATCTCCTGGGTCAGGAGCTTCATGCCCCGCACCCGCTTGTTGGCAGTGCGTTTGTCCGCCTGGATGACGGCGTTGCCGCTGATACAGACGACGTGCTCCTTCGGCAGGTTGAGTTCCGTGGCCAATTCGCCCAGGAACTCGGCCATATTGCGGTTCTGCTGGTCCCGCGAGATGGGGTCAGATTCACAGGCCGGGACGGGTGTGCCGATCACCACCACCTGCTGGGGCTCCAGCTCGATGAGGGCGCGGCCGTTCTCGTCCGAGTACCACTCGATATACGGGTAACTGACGTAATCCGCCGGCGGCAGTCCCGCGGTGATGTCGCCAACCTTGCCGATCTGCTGAACTGCAAATCCTTCCATGGCCGTCTGGGCATCTGTAGGTGGGTCTGTCTGGGATGCATCCCCTGTGAAGTGGATCTTCGCGCCACGGACATCCCGGTGAAAGTCTCCTTTCAGATCAAAGGTCACTGTTTCGTTCATTCCGGCGAACCGCATCCATCCGGTGGCTTTGCCCAGATCGGTGTTGTCGAGTTCGCCCTCGATCAGATACGGACTGATTCTCCATGCCATGTTCTGTACCTCCTGAATAGGTGATGAAACGTTTCATTGGATTGACGTGCGATGCCGGGTCGGTGCCGGACCTGACATCGAGATCGTGCTACTGGGCAGATGAGAATTTTGGCGGCTGGAACATCTGGGCAGTGCCATCTGTGTAGGTGATCCAGACCTTGCCGCTGGATTCGACGCTGATCTGCTTCCACTTGATATCGAAGTCCTGGATGCACTCCAGCAGTCGTTGACGCAGGTATTCGCCCGGCCCCACAACGGTCGCCCAGAACAGGTTCAACTGATCTTCGAAGTCCGCCAACTGGGTACTGTAGGTGTCCCCGTCCTCGGAATACCCGCCCAGGTGATACCAGATATCCGAAGCGTCAAGCCGCTCTCTGGCTTCCAGGGTGATGAGAACCTCCGTGGTGCACCAGGAATGCCTCTTCGCGGTTTGCGGATGCCTGCGGACAGCCATTGGGACGGCCGAGCAGTGGACCCTGCCGTCGCTCGTGTGCGCGATGATCTGCAGGCTCTCGACTGCGATCAGGGTCTCGGAGCACATGGACTCTCTGGCCAGTTCCTTGCCGGCCTTGAGCAGATCGGAAGAGCACACGTCTGAACTCCAGTCACCGAATACGATC
>CALEZT010000207.1 GCA_937927975.1 uncultured Phycisphaerales bacterium | reverse complement strand
ACGTCCCATAAGATATGTTATGTTTCATTCGGCTAGGTTGGCGATCTGGGCCTTGATTCGGCGATTGACCGCTCTTGGCGGAGACGGCTACTGGTTGGGCGCGGCCGCATTGGCGGCGGTCTGGCAGAGGTTTTCCCACATCAGGCCGATCGTGTCCGACAGGCCGAGATTCTGAAGGACAATCGAGATGTTCGTCGCAGGATCCACATTCGGCGTCTGGCCCTTGTCGATGTCTCGCTGCAGATTGATGATGGAGGATGCGAACTTGATGCGATTGCAGTACAGCAGCGCCGTCTTGTAGTAGAGATCCAGGGTTTCGGGATCGTACTTTGCGGGCGGCATGATCAGATCGATCGCCTCCTGCGTGCTGCCGGACTCGAACAACGACACCGCAAGCTTGGTCGCGGCCCGTGAGAACGTCGGGTTGATCTGCAAGGCGGTTCTGAAGCAATCCGCAGCCCGGCTGTACTGGGATGCATTCATATGCAGGATGCCCAGCCTGTAATGCAGGTCGGGGTTGTTCGGAAACCGTGAGGACTGCCGTTCATGGGCGGCCAGGACCGCTTGTTCGAGGGTTCGGCCGTCGGTCAGGGCCGGAAGCAGATTCGCCTCCAGGGCGGCCTTGAGGATCAACTTGGCGGTTTCCGCGAACAGGAACGAGCTGTTGGGTTGGATCGCGGAGGCCAGCGACAGGGTGTTCAGGGCCTCGTGCGGATGTCCCGCGAGCTTCTGAGCGGCGGCCAGGCCCGTGTAGGCCTCCACAATCTCATCGTTGATCTCGATGGCCTTGTTGAACTGCTGGGCGGCAAGCTGGTCGGCATGCATTCTCAGGTAGCTGGTGCCCAATTTGATGGTCACTTCGAGGAAGTCCGGACAGATCCGCAACGCCTGCTGGTACAAGGCGATCGCGTCGCTGGTCCCTCCCGTCATTCCCATGATATCAGCCTGCTTGGCAATCAGGTCGGCACGGTCCGGCTCCTCGGTCAGCAGGACATCCACCCGGTCGAGCGCCTCCTGGAACTGTCCATCGCAGATGCACTGCTCGATCTCGTCGTCCCGCCCCACGAAGTTGTCGGGGTGGATCAAGATCGCGGTATTGAAAGTCTCGACGGCCCGCTCATATTGGCCTGTGGCGATGTAGAGATGTCCCAACGTGACGAGCGTGGAGATGTCGTCGGGGAAGAACTCCTTCAGCGGTTCGTATTGGGCGATCGCGTCGGCAAGCCGGCCTTCCTTGAAGTAGATCGCGCCGAGCCGCTGTGCGGGCAGTTGCAGTTGCCCGTTGAACTTGATGCAGTCCTGATAGAATTCGACCGCCTGGGCCTGATGCCCGAGACGTTCGAAACAGTGCCCCAGGACGTACAGGGCCAGCGTGTTGCTGGGCTGGCGGACGTAGATCGAATTCAACTCCTGAATCGCTTCCTTGAGGTTGTTTTCCTGCAACAGCAGCGCCGCCGCAGCCATCCGGCCCGAGCAACAGGACGGATTGCCGAACAAGTACAGCCGCACCTGCTCTTTCGCCTCGCTGAACTTGCCGTACCCCATCAGGTCGAGAACCTGATCCAGTTGCGGATTCTCAGGTCCGTCGGCATCCGCCTGAGCCTTCCTTCGCTCATTGAGCCAGTGCCAGATCAGCTCCGGGGTATTGACAGTGATCGCCCTGCCAAGAATCTCCAACAAACCACCCATCCCTCACTCCTAATATCTCTGATATGATGCCGGGAACAAGGACCTGCTGACGTATCGTCCAATTCAGGAGGGATGTTAACGTGCTCGAAAACCCATTCGCGAACAGGGAGGATGTGACGGACGGATGATGGAGCGGTTATGCGTGCTGTAGGGCCTGTCCGGGACCCCAAGCGGGTTTTATGGGACATTGATGGGCAGGGGCCGTCTGGAATGGGAATCCCCTGCCGGCCGGGCGACGATCACGGGACGATAACCTCAGGCATCGCCGCCAGAGTCCACATCGGTCTGGGCGTGCTTCTCGACTTCGCTTAGGTATGCGACGGTCCGCTGCAGGCGGTCGGTGAGATGTTTGAGCTTGAGCATGGTTCGGATGCGGGTGAGCAGTTCGAGACGATTGATCGGCTTGCTGACGAAATCGTCAGTGCCGGAATCGATGCCCCGCTCGATGTCGCCGAACTCGTTCAGGGCGGTCACCATGATCACGGGGATGTCGCTGGTCTGAGGGTTGCTCTTGAGCCTGCGGCAGACCTCGAACCCGCTCATCTTGGGCATCATGACGTCCAGCAAAATCAGGTCGGGCCTGCTGCGGGCGACCATATCCAGGGCCTCGATTCCGTCGTGCGCAGCCTTTGTCTGGCACTCGACGTCCTCCAGGTAGGCCTGGATCAGCTCGAGATTCTGCTGGTTGTCGTCCACCACGAGCACCGTGGGCAGTTTTTCCTCTTTTTTGCTGTCTTGAGCCATGCGGAACGCCCGTCCAAAAAATCCGGCCCGCCGCCGGGTAACCCCTTGTATGACGGCGGCCTCGGGTAGATAATGCTCCTGTACGGATACCGATGATCGATTGTATACAAGGAGTGGGCTGTTGACAAGCATCATCGAAAAACGCCTGTCGTTGCATCAGCGCCTCGCGGAACAGGAAGAAGAGAACCATGCGCTCAGGTCGCAGAACACGCAGCTCCAGGCCCTGGCCACGCTGGGCTCGGCCACCTGCATGATCGCCCACGAAATCAACAACCTGCTGACTCCACTGACGACCTATGCCGCCCTGGCGGTGCAGAACCCCGACGACGCTGCGTTGGCCAAGAAGGTCCTCGACAAAACCGTCCGCAACTGCAAGCGGGCTTCCCGCATCATGCAGAGTATGCTCGCGATGGCCAACGGCCAGGATCACCAGCAGGAATCGGCGCCCGTCCGGACGATGGTCGATGAAGTGTTCACCTGCCTGTGCCGGGATTTCGCCAAGGACGGAATCCGCGTCCAAACGAGCATTCCCGACGATCTGGGGGTGGACTGCGTGCCCGTTCAGATCGAGCAGGTGCTGATGAACCTGATTCTCAATGCCCGAGACGCAATGCTGCCGGGAGGCGGAACCCTCAAGATAACGGCCACGGCGAATGACGACCACGTCGAAATCGAGGTCGGCGACACCGGACGGGGAATCCATCCGGAGCATCTGGCTCACATCTTTCGGCCCTTCTTCACGACCAAGACCGAGAAGGACCGCCCCGCCGGCTCCAGTTCGGGTTCGGGCGTGGGCCTGGCCTTCTGCCGACGGATCGTGGACGCCCACTGCGGCCAACTCGACGTGGCGTCGCAGCCTGGCAAGGGAAGTGTCTTCACGATCCGCCTGCCCCGGAAAACGCCGCACGGCCGGCCATGATCGCGCAACTCTACCAAAATCTCGGACCGGTCCTGGTGATGCTCCTGCTCCTGTGTTGCTCGGCGTTCTTCTCCGGGGCCGAGACGGCCCTGTTCAACCTGACGAAGCGCCAAATCAAGCAGCTTGGCGCGTCCTCGCACCGAGTGCAGAAACTCACCGCCCGCCTGCTGCAAAGCCCCGGACATCTGCTGAACTGCCTTTTGCTGGGCAATATCACGGTGAACGTCCTCTATTACGCGACGTCCAGCGTGCTGGTCCTGCGCGTCGGCAGGATTTGGGGGCTGGGAGCCGCCAGCGGCGTCGCAGTCGCTACCTTCGCGGGGCTCGTCCTGTTCGGAGAGATCGTACCCAAATCGGTGACCTACGCGGATTCCCGTCCGCTGGCGATCGCGGTGACCGTACCGGTCTTTCTGGTCACGCAGGTGCTGGGTCCGATCGCGATGGCGTTTCGCGTGGTTCTTCTGGAACCGATCCAGAGACTGCTTTTCGGCGGAGCGCGGGTCCCCGACACGATTACCCTGGCGGAGTTTCGCTCGCTGGTCAATCTCAGTCGCCAGCGGGGCCTGATCAGTGCCAACGAAACCAAGCTCATGGGCGAGGTCGTCGAACTGGGCCTGCTCAAAGTCCGCCATGTGATGCAGCCGCGGGTGGATATGGCCGTATGCGACGTGGTGGAGGGGCCGGGGGTTGTCCGCGAACGCATGCAGAAACGTCGTATGACCAAGATGCCGGTCTACGTGAAGAACATGGACAACATCGTGGGCATGGTCCATTTGCGACAGTTGCTCCTGAGGCCCGACTCGTCCCTGGACAAGCTCGTGCAGCCAATCCAGTTCGTTCCCGAGCAGAAGACGGTGGAGTCTCTGCTGGAGTTCTTCCGCAGGAGCGGGACGGACATGGCAGTGGTTGTGGACGAGTACGGCGGGATCGCAGGGTCCGTCCGCCTGGAGGATATCGCCGAAGAACTGTTCGGCAGGATGGAGCAGGCTTCAGGCGCTGAGCCGATCAAGCAGTTGGGCCCCTTCCAGTACCGCCTTGCGGGCGACCTGGCCATCCACGACTGGGCGGACGTGCTCGGCGTGGATCTGGAGGAAACCCGGCTCTCCACGATCGGAGGACTCGTCACCACCCTGCTCGGCAAGATCCCCCGCAAAGGGGATGTCGCCCACATGGGAAACCTGAAGTTTACTGTCGACCGCGTGAGCCGGCACCGGATCGAGACGGTGATCCTGACTTTTGAACCGATTCGTGCGAACGGATAGTGCGATGATCTTCGCCTTGACACTGACGCTGGTCACCATCTTCCTCTCGGGCGCCTTCTCCGGCCTGGAGACGGGGATTTACCGCCTCAGCCGCCTGCGTCTGCGTCTGGGCGAGGAGAAGGGCGATCTCCGGTACGTCCTCCTGAGCAGGACCATGCGCGACAGCTCCGCCCTGCTCCTGACTCTCCTGGTAGCCAACAACCTGGCGAACTACTTGGCCACCAGCAGCGTCACATATCTGTTCCTGACGGTGGCGCCGGACCGCGCAGCCGAGCTGCTGGCCACGTCGCTGACCGCCCCGCTGTTGTTCATCTTCGGCGAGTCGTTGCCCAAGAATCTCTTTCTGTGCCGCGCGGATGTGTTGACGCCCTACCTGGGGCCTTTTCTCTACGTCGTTCATAAGATCCTGACGTGGTCGGGGGTTGGGCCGCTGTTGAGGTTGGTTTCGTGGCTTCTGGCCCGCATGGTCGGCGCGCCGGTTGCGCCGAAACGCGTCATGGTCTCCAGCCAGATCCACCACGTTCGAACCATCCTGCGAGACACCCAAGAGGAGGGACTCCTCAGCCATCTCCAAAGCGAGATGCTCGATCGTGTGGTGGACATCCCGAGCCTTCGGCTCAGCGCCGTGATGATTCCCATGGCGAAGGTGCAGGCGGTGCCCGTGCAGGCGGATCGAGCCACTCTTCTGGAAGAACTCAGAAAGCACTCGTTCACGCGGCTGCTCGTCTGGCGAGATCAGCCTTCGAACATCGTGGGCTTTCTCAACGTCTACGACGCCCTGGCCGGCTCGGACGGGTTCCAGAGCGTGCAGGAGTGTCTTCTTCCGATTCGAAACCTGGACGCTGAGACCCTTGTGACCGACGCGATCGAGGTGCTCCGCCGGGAGCAGGTGAAGATGATCCTCGTGACTCGTCGCCGCGGCTCGAAGGACGTCCCGATGGGAATCGTGACGATGAAGGATTTGGTTGAGGAGCTCATGGGTGAACTCGCCGAATGGTAAGGGTCGGACGGTCGCAGCGAAGAATCAGCGGATCGTTCCCGCCGGGACGTGGAGGATCGCGCAACCCCTGGCTCTGGTGGTTCTGCTGATCCTGTCCGCTGCGATCCTGGCCAACAGCATGACCAAGGAGCTCGGACGAGACGAGCAGATGTACTGCACAGCCGGCGTCCTGCTCGGCCAGGGCCAGTCGATCTACCGGGATTTCTCGTATCCGTCGCAGTTGCCTTATCATCCGCTTCTCCTGGCGACCCTGTACAAAGGCCTGGGCACGACCCACTATTTGCTCGTGGGCAGACTCGTCTCGGCGGCCAGCGACATCTTCGTGCTGATCCTGATTGTCCTTGTCTTTCGCTCGGTCTTCCGCGACCGGCGGGGTGAAGGGCTGCTGCTCGGCCTGGCGGCAGCCATCCTGTACGTGTTCAATCCGTTCGTGGATTACGCCGCCGGCTATGCGTGGAATCACGACGTCGTGATCCTCTGCGTCGTCGGAGCCCTGTGGCTGTTGCTGACGACCGATTTCCAGGCTCCATCCCGCTACTGGCGTACCGCATTCCTGGGGGGCCTGCTCACGGTGGCCACCTGCATGCGTGTGACGACGGCGCTCGTCGAGCTGATGTTCCTGGCGGCAGTGTTCTGGATGGCGGGAGGCTCTCTCCCCAACCGGCTTCGGACCGCCCTGCCGTTCCTGGCGGGGGCGACCCTCGCCGGGATTTGGCCGCTCTGGGCGGTCGCCCGGTCGCCGCAGGCGTTCTGGCTCAACCTCGTGCGGATTCCCATGCTCTACGGCCGCTGGCTGCGCGAGATCGGGATGACGTTCGACAAGGCCGCCCTGACGATCCACGCGGTCCTGACGCCGGGCTATCTGATTCTGCTTGTCCTGGCGGTCGGACTGGCCTGGTCGGGACACCGCCATCGCTCGCATCTGAATCCACAGGAGAGACAGAGAGCGGTCGTGGCGGCTCTGCTGCCCTTGCTGTTCCTTGTGATCGCGTACATCCCGCCCACGATGTGGCTCCAATATCTGGCGATTCCCGTGCCGTTCATCGCGATCGCCTTGGCGTATCCGTTGCTGGCGATGGGCCGGAGCAAGCCCGCGGGACGGGCAGTGCACGTCGGGGCACTTGCCCTGTCGGGAGCCGCCCTTCTGTGCGTCCTGGCGAATCCGATGGTCCTGTCTCGGACGGTTTTTCTGCTCGTTCCGCAGAAGTGGGAACCGATCCGAGTGCACAGACTGTCGCAGGAGTTGACCCAGCAGGCGGAAGAGCCAAAGCTTGTGCTGACGCTGGGCCCCCTGTACGCGCTGGAGGCGGGCTGCGACGTCTATCCCGAGCTGTCGAGCGGTTCGATCGTCTATCGAATCGCCGACCGCATGACGCCCCACGAGCGCCGCATCACAAGAACGGTCGGCCCTGCGACGCTTGATGAGATGGTGAACGAGCGTCCCCCGGCTGCGGTGATCGTGGGCGTCGAACGCCGGCAATTCGCCGACCTGGAGGAGCCGCTCCGTCGGATCGTCCCGCCGGAGTGGTCCAGAAAGGATGCGGATTCTCTGGAAGCGTACGTTCGTCCGTAAGATGCCGGTTCATCGCCCCGACTCGGATGCGCCCCGGTATTCGTCGATGATCGCCATGGCCACGCCGTTGATCGCATCCCGGGTCAGGCTCTTGGGGCCGTTGGAGAGGATGGAGAACAGGTAGGGACCGCGGTCGGTCAGACACACGCCTGAGAAGGCCCGCACCCCGCTGATGTAGCCGGTCTTGCCGTGAATCTTGCCTCGATACCTCGGTTCGTTGAAGTACCGGTCGATCGTGCCCTCTTCGCCGCCCACCGCCAGGGACACTTTGAACAGTTCCCAGTTGCCGCCGCGATACTGATCGAGCAGCAGCCGCGAGATCAGATGCGTGGTGAGACGGTTCTCGCGGCTCAGTCCACAGCCATCGTCGATGCTGAACTCCTGTGCAGGGATGCCCAGGCTCGTCAGATACCGCGCGATCATCTGCCGGCCGCCGGCCCAACTGCCGTTCCTGCCGTCCGGATTGCCCTGGGCGGCGATTGTCTTGAGGAGGGCCTCAGCAGCCAGATTCAGACTGTCGGTGTTGGCGCGATTGACCACATCCTTCAAGGGGGTGACGAGTTCGACCAGAGGCGTGAATCCCTCGCTTTCGCTGAACGCCCGCTCGATGAGCTTTCCCCGGGCGGCGATTCCCGATCGGGCCAGATGCTCGGCCAACAGAAAACCAAAGAAACCGGCGGGTTTTTCGATGGCCACCTTGACCGGTCCTTCCTTGGTGCGGACTTCGCCGAACACCACGATCCTGTTCGGCTGCGTGGTTCGATAGGAACCGATGCCCCGGCCGCCCGTGGAGACCGCTTTCACCTGGTTGGTCATCTGGACGAACGAGGTCCTGGGCTCGACCTGGAGCGTGACACTGCCGCCGAGATTGGCGCCTGTGAGTTCGATGCAGTTGAGATTGTAGTTCAGGCCGCAGACCTCGGCCGCGTAGGCCCTGTTCAACTCTGCGGGTTTCCAACTCGGATGCACCCGCTCGTCATCGAAGACGGTCGTATCGACGATGATGTCGTTGACCTCGGTCACGCCCCGCTCTCGCAGCGCCTGCGTGATTTTCTCGAACGCCCAGCCGCTCGGACGGCCATACTTGGCGTCCGTGTCCTTGTCGCCCAGGATCGGATCGCCGCTGCCGATCACGACGATCGTGCCGTTGCTCAGGCCCACCCGAGTGTTGTACTCGAAGCCCGGGCCAAGGTACTTCAGGGCCGCCGCGGTGCTGACGAGCTTCATGTTCGACGCCGGAATCAGGGGTTTGTGCGCGTTGTGGCTGTAGATCACCGCTCCAGATCCCGGCTCGACGATATTGATCGAGTACTCGCTGAACTTCTGTGGGTCCGCGACTTTGTGAATCCGCTCGGTCAGAGCCGCCGAAGCGAGTCCGCAGAAGACGAGGGTCAATCCTGCGACAATCATGCACCTGTTCATTGAAACGCCCACATCCTGTAGCATCTCTCAGCACCCTCTTGTTTCATCGGATCATTCATCCTGCCCACCATGGCGGTAGCGCCCAAAAGGTCGCCACATTGTTGGGGAAACGGACCGAATCGTCAACCCGGAAACACAAGACGGTCGCCAAATCCTGTGAATTGCAGCCGTGCAAGAGATTATGTGCGATTTTTCAGAACAGGCTTGTTGAACATTCGAACTTCAGATTGCGGATTGCGGTACGAGACTCAATGATCGATCGAAAACGTTGTATCCGAATCCGCCAGGCCCTCCATGCATGGTACTGTGCCGCCGCCCGCGACCTCCCCTGGCGGCGTACTACCGACCCCTACGCCATCTGGCTCTCGGAGGTCATGCTCCAGCAGACGCGAGTCTCCACCGCCATCCCCTACTACGAGCGATTCCTCCGGCGATTCCCGACGGTGAGCCGCCTCGCCCGCGCCCGACTGGATACGGTGCTCAAAATGTGGGAGGGCCTCGGGTACTATTCGAGAGCCCGCAACCTGCACAAGGCCGCCAGAGAGATCGTGTCCCGTTTCCACGGCCGGCTCCCCCAGACGAAAGAAGATCTGCTCACCCTTCCCGGCGTCGGCCGCTACACCGCCGGCGCGATCGCCAGCATCGCCTTCAACGAACGTGCCCCCCTGGTGGACGGCAACGTCGAGCGGGTCCTGTGCCGGGTCTTTCGCATCCATGGAAGTCCGAAAGACGCCGCGATCAGAGACAGGATCTGGTCTTTCGCTAAGGAGCTTGTGCCCGAAGACAAGGCCGGCCTTTTCAACCAGGCTCTGATGGAACTGGGCTCGGAGATCTGCTCACCCCGACGGCCCCGCTGCGACAAGTGCCCCCTGGCCAGGTCCTGTGAGGCCCGCATCCACAAGGAGCAGGAATCCCTCCCCACTCGAACCGCCAGGAAGCCGGTGCCCCGTCACACGATCGTGGTCGGCGTGATCTATCGTGCCGGCCGAATCCTGATCGACAAACGAAAGCCCGAAGGCCTTCTCGGCGGCCTCTGGGAATTCCCCGGCGGCAAGGTGCAGCCACAAGAGCCTTTCCAAGCCGCTCTACGCCGCGAGATCCGCGAGGAACTCGATATCGAGATCGAAGTGCGCGAGGAAATCGCGACGGTCGAGCACACCTACACCCATTTCCGCGTCGAAATCCATGCCTTCGAGTGCGCCCACGTCCAAGGCGATCCTCGCCCGCTGGCCTGCGCCGCCCTCAAATGGGTCCGTCCCAGCGACCTGTCCCGCTATGCCTTCCCCGCGGCCAACAAAAAGATCATCGAAATTCTGCGACAAGGCCGCACTTGACGTCGCCGAGAAGACGTCGCCTCAAGCGATCACGGTCCGAATGCAGCCGATCACCCTGCCCAGAATCCGCACGTCCTTGTCGAACTGTTTGACGTACCGGGTCTTATAACCGGCCTTGCGGTTCGCAGGTTTCAGGGCGATCCGATCCTTTTGGAAGAACACCCGCTTGACCGTGGCTTCATCGTTCAGAAGCGCGATCGCGATCTGGCCGTCGTCGACGGTCGAAGCGGCTTTGACGACGACGAAGTCGCCGTCCATGATGCCTTCATCGACCATGCTGTCGCCGGCGACCCGAAGCAGGAACGTCCCTTTGTCCCGGCCGAACAGCTTCTCGACGGTCGCATAGCCCTGAATGTTCTCCTCAGCCAGAATCGGCGTGCCCGCCGCGACCCGGCCCAAAATGGGCAGCCCCTCCGGCTGGGGATGATACCACAGGTACTCCGGCGAGAGTCGAAGCCCCCGGTGCCCGCCGGAATCCACGAGGTAGCCTTTCTTCTTGAGATAGCCCACCAACTGGTACGCCGCGTTCTGGGCCAATCCGAAATGGTCGGCAATCTCTCGCTGGCTCGGGGGACTGTTTTCTCCCAACCGGCTCGCGATGAACTCCAAAACCTGCTGCTGCTTCGCTGTCAATGGTTCCATCGTCAGCCCCTTCAATTTGACCCCTTCTATAGTATGGTGTTTTGACCAATGTGTCAATGCCTCTTTTCCAGATATCTTCAGAAAAATTCTCGGCGTCTCGCGGGAACGCGTCCGTTTCGACGGCTCAGAAGCCGGGAACCGACGGCCAAATCCGCAGATCAGAACTTCGCGCGAATTCTCTTGTGCAGTTGGAGACTCCAATGTACACTTGCGGGCTTTCGCGATCGGCTTGGTCATTTGCGAAGGATTGTTTTGACAGAATGACCGGCTTGACTATAATACGAAAGTCGAATGCGAAGCCTTTCGGCGGCTTGTCGAACCCGGCGTCCTGAATTCGCCGGGCCCAAGTGCCGATAATTTCGCGGTTCCGGCGGCGTAGCCAAGTGGCCTAAGGCGCCAGTTTGCAAAACTGGTATTCCTGGGTTCGAATCCCAGCGCCGCCTTCTTGTTTTGCTCGCATGTCCCTCCGGATTTCCCTTGACTTGGCCCCTCCAAAGCGGTATCATAAAGCCCATTGGGGTGGATGAACACACAGGGTCAACCGACCATCGAGGCCGGTATTCGCAGGATGATTCCGACACGTGCAGGCTATTTGCCTGGAACTGTCGAGATCCCGCGACATCGGATCTCGAACCAATCCCGGCGTCTCGTCCGGGCTGCTGCTTGGGGGAGTGCCAAAGCACCGCAGACATCGACGAGGGGACAGGAGCGAAGGGCCGGCCGCTGACGCCGAGACCCGCTCCCAAAGACAATTGAGAGGTGGAGGACAAGTGATGAAGACGATCCGAATGTCCATGTTCACAACGTGCGTTCTGTTGCTGGCCGGCGTTGCCGGCGCCCAGACCGTGACCGTGCAGAACACCGCGGACTATCAAGACAACGGCTGGCTCGACAACGTATGGTTCGTCGAGCCCGGCGCGATCCTCGACCACTATCCCTTCTGTCGCGGGTCGAACCAAGACTGGGGATGGACCCACGACCTCAACAACTCCATTCCGCGAGGAGCGACCGGCATCCAGTCCGCGAGCATCACGATCTACACCTGGAAGATCGACGTGGAGGACGGCGAGGACGATGTGATCTACGTGCTGCCCGAGAAACCCGCGATCGTCACCAGCAGCGGTATCGTGCGCGAAGGCACCGAACTGGGCCTGCTCAAGAGCTATCTGGAGTCGCCGACCACGTTCGAGTGGAGCGCCGAGGGCCAGGTCGGCGGCTACGAGAACTTCTGGTCGGTCACGACGTTCGTGCTGCCGGCCGACGTGATCGAGGACTTGTGGGACAACGGGGAGTTGTACTTCCACGTCGATATCGATCAGACCGGCTACGAGGGTCTGCGGGCCACGTTGGCGCGGTCCGTGCTGCGAGTCACGTACTTCGCGCCGGAGCCCGAGGCGCCGGAGATCGTCGCAGTCCACCGGTTCTGGTCGCCCCTCCTTTCCTCGCACTTCTACACGACCAACGAGGTCGAGGTGCAGGGATTGATCACCGAATATGCCTGGGCCTGGACCTACGAGGGCATTGCCTACCACGCGATGGCCGAGGACGCGGATTGGAGAGCCGCACCGGTTCATCGATTCTGGTCTCCGCTTCTCAGCGGCCACTTCTACACTATCAATGAGGCGGAGGCGAACTACATCCTGGCCAATTACCCCTCCGACGTGTGGACCTATGAAGGGATCGCCTGGTACGCCTTCCCGGCCGGTTCGCAGCCTGTGGACGCAATGCCGGTCTACCGATTCTGGTCGCCGCTGGTGAGCCATCACTTCTACACCATGAATGCGGCCGAGAAGGATTATCTCCTGGCGAACTATCCGCCGGAGGTCTGGACCTACGAAGGGATCGCCTGGTACGCTTATGAGCCCTGAGACTCTTTGACTCCGTAGAGCATCACAAGGCCGGTCCGATTCGTTTCAGTCGCCCGAGGGGCGTTCGCTGGAACGGGTCGTGCCGGCCGGCTTTTTTGACGCACCAGGCGAATCGGGTTGCGGCGTGTCGTTTCTCCAGTAGTCGACGTGGTACGTCGCGCCGTCTTTGTTCCAGATCTTCGTGACGATGTCGATGTCTCCGTCGCCGTCCACATCGCCGAGCTGGGCGTCGTGCCAGCCGGGATTGTCCGTGTGGATCACCACCGGCGTGAACGTCGGCCGCTCGCCGCCGGAACCGAGCCAGATCACGCCGCGTTCCTTGAGGCCACGCGGCTTCATCGCCAGCTTTCCGTCGGATTCCATGTAGGTGTCCGGATCCTCCTGCTCGCCCGCGAAGATGTCCAGATTGCCGTCGCCGTCGAAATCCGCGACGCCGAGCGAGTGGAAGGAGCCCGTGCCGGGGACGTCGCCGGGAGCCGTGGGCGGGTCGGGCAGTTGGTGTCGCTCCCAGGCGGCGCCGTGGCCGAGGTTCTTCACCCAGTAGACGTGGGAGAGCCCCGTGTCGCAATCGCTGTAGACGATGTCGTTGTGTCCGTCCCCGTTGAGATCGACGATCCAGGACCGGATGCTGGGTCCGTAAGAAGCCTTGTCCACGCCCAGGTACGGCCACTCATGCCGGACCCACGCCCCCTCGCCCTTGCCGGGGTTCTCGAACCAGTAGTCCGGGATCACGATGTCCAGGTCGCCGTCCCCGTCGAGGTCGCCGACGCCGCGAGGGGTGATGCCGCCGTGATTGTCCCGGCCCCGTCCGATCTCGATCCGCTTCATCCCCGCGACAGGATCGAACCAGGCGACCTCCTTGCCATGATAGGTGACGATGTCGAGTCGCCCGTCTGCGTTGATGTCGGCTGCGAGGATGTCGTGCCCCCCGCCTTCGAAGGGATGCGCGGGCCACGGTTTGTCGGGATTCTCGGCCAGCCCGCCGGGATTCTCGAACCAGACGCGGTTAAAGACGATGTCCGGCCGACCGTCCTGGTTGACGTCCACCGCCGCCGCCCCCAGCGCATTGGCGAGCCCCTCGGTTTGACCGATTGTGTGCCGCACCCAGACGGCGTCGGTCTTTCGTTCAAACCAATAGGCGGTCTGCGTCTCACGCCGGGACAGAACGACGTCCAAATCGCCGTCGCCGTCGAGGTCCAGCAGCGGAAGCCCGCCGGTCCCCCAGGACGACCCCGGCAGCGGGTCGGCGATCGTGAAGTGCGTCCACTTCATTTCTGCGGCGCCGGTTGTTGTCCAATCGGCTGCCATCAGAACCCCGACGAATATGGGTAGGAGACCTGCCCTGAAATGAAGACTCCAGTTCGACATGGACCAACCTCCGTTTCTCAAGCAAGCGGTCACATCACATGAGCCCTTGTTATACCGCGTCGGTCGCCCCTGAGCACGCCTTTTTCTTGAGGTACTGAGCGATTGCGACGGCGGTGTAATGCTCCACGGGCATCCGGCCTGCCTCCGCCAGGGTCGCCCAAGCGTAGTCCTGGGCTTCGTCGTTGAGCCGCACGTCTGTCGAATCGGTGCGGCACGCGAAATCGAAGAAGATAAAATGGCTTCGTTTCCAATAACGCGGGTCGTGGATGAATTCCTGAAAACAGACAAACTCGATATCGCGAATGTCGAGATTCGTCTCCTCCTTCACCTCGCGACGAAGGGCGTCCTCCATCCGCTCGCCCAGTTCGACGTGCCCGCCGGGAACGACCCACTTGCCCCGCCACTTGTGCGAGCTCATGAGAAACAGCTTGCCCTCGCCGTTGAAGATCAAGGCCCCGACCGTCGGCTCGGGATATTGCTGCTCAGCCATGATGTCCCCCTATCGCTTCGGCTGGCCTGGAATAGGGAAGCCGGCGGTGGCGTCGTCGAGCACGAGAATCCAGTCGTGTCCGCGACCGGATGTCGGCGGGACGAACGTCTGGATGCCGGACGTGTCGGTCGTGTGCAAGGGCTTGGCGACGCCCTCGCGCGGATCGAACCAGGTCTCGCGGATTCGTGACGCCCGGATGGCGTCCATGCGAACCGTAAACGGCTCTCCCCGCGGCGAGTAGACAAAGGCAAAGGAGCCGTCGGAGGCTCGTGCCGAGCGGATCTTGGCTCCGCCATGATTCGGCCCGTCCAGCACGATCGATGAATCCGGAACGAGCTTGGTGAATGGGCGGGATTCGAACAGCCTGCGAACGTGGCCCATCTGCGACGCGCCTGGCCGATCGAGCGCCTCGTGCCACGGGGTGGATGCCCAGAGCACCGCCTTTCGCGCAGGCTGCCACATCTGCCAGATGTTGTTGTTGCCGTAGGTGTGCCCGCAGGCGCCCGCCAGGAGCGACCAGTAGGCCGCCTGGCGGACATCGTAGTCGTCGAAACGTTGATCGGGGTCCGCGTTGGCGTTGTAGAAACCGACCGGAATGTCCTCATAGCGAGGCTCGCCGTCGAGCGTGGGCTTGGCGGGCGTCAGGCCATAATCCCGCTCGGCGAACAGTCCGTTGTCGTGGTCGCGGGCGGCGTGTGAGGACTGGTACATGTTGAAGTCCAGCCAGTCGGCCTGGTGGAAGAAGTCCGAGGACAGACCCGGGCCGCGGGGGTGGTATGTGATCAGATGGCTCCCGCCGTCGCCTGATCTCAATCCACTGGCCATGGCACCGATGACAGACCGCTCCCTCTGGTCGTCGGGATTGTGGTCGCCGCCGAGAATCCAGATGATCGGGGCGTCCTTGTACCGCAGACCCAGGAAGCGGCCGTAGACCCTCGCATTCTCCGGGGTGAAGATGCCGGCCCCCGTCTTCCAGTACTTGCCCCAGGTCGGCAGCATGCCGATGAAAAGGCCCAACTCGCGGGCCTTGTTCACGACGAAGTCCACATGCCGAAAGTAGTCCTCGTTCGGCATAGTCGGATCTCTGTCGATCAGCGGTTTGTGACCGTAGGCGTTCGGTGCGTCGAGCCCATCGAGCTCAGCCACGACCACAGCCTGGATCACCGTGAACCCCTTGGCGGCCCGGTTCGCCAGATACCGATCCGCTTCCTCGCGGTTGAGTCGGTGGAACAGTTCCCACGCGGTGTCGCCCAGGTAAAAGAACGGAGTCCCGTCCCTGTACTCCAGATACCGATGATTCTCCGAGACGCGTAGCCCCTTGTTCGCGTCACTCGCCTTCGCACGCACGAACAGGCCGCCAACCGCGAAAATCGCAGCGACCGAGAGAATGACTCGTCTCCCCACCGTCGAAGCCTCCTTCATATTCCAATCTCCTTTCTCACTGGATGCCGTCTTTGATCTTCGCATAGAGCAACTGATCGAGGATCCTGCCGTTCTTGAACACCGCGGCCCGAAGCCGCCCTTCCCGCTGGAAGCCCGCCTTCTCCAGGACGCGGACCGACGCATCGTTCCCGTCGAAGATCGATGCGTAGATGCGGTGGACCTCCAGGTTCTCGAAGGCCCATTCTGTAAACCGGCGAACCGCCTCAGTCATGACCCCGCGACCCCAGAACGGCTCGCCCAGCCAGTAGCCCAGTTCCGCGGTGAACCGATGCACGTCGTCGCGGAACTCCAGTCCGATGCCGCCGATGACCTCGCGCTGGGTCGCGATGGCGAACACCGTCCGCGGGTCCTGCCGGGTCACGGCCGCGAGGAAATTGTTCGCATCGGCCGCGGTGTAGGGATACGGGAACCGATCCCGCAGCCACATCGCAATCTTGCGATTGTCCGCGTACTGGGCGATGGAGGATGCATCCTCAATTGCCAAGTCCCGAATCACATATTCGCCCAGTTCGATTCTCATGGTAGGTGCGAATGATAGCGTTTCTTCCGGGCGCCCGCCACCGTTTTGCAGTTGCTCTACTCGATTCCCAGTCGCTTGTTCTGCCGAATCATCCGGATCGTCTCGGCCACCCGTTTGCGGCGGATCTCGTCGCGTTTGGCCGTGCTCACCCAGTAGATGAACTGCCGGCGATGGGACGGGGCCAGCTTCTCGAAGTTCAGCCGGGCCCGCTCATTCTTTGCCAGGGCATCCGCCAACTCCGCGGGCACGATGGAAACATCCGCTCTCTCGGCGGCCTTGGCCCACTGGCCGTTCTCCTTCGCTTCCTGGACCTTCGCCAGGCCGATGTCGGTCATCCGCCCCGCTTCGATCATCCGTCGGACTCGCTCCTTATTCCGCTCGGACCAGATGCTGTTCTTCCTGCGCGGACAGAAACGAACCATGTGCTTTTCGTCGTCGATCCGCTTGAGGATGCCGTCGATCCAGCCGAAGCATAAGGCCTCCTCGACCGCCTCGTCATAGGTCAAGCCGCCCTTGCCGGTGTGTTTCTTGTGAAACACCAGCCACAGTTCCTTCGCTGCGTCATGGTTCTCGCCCAGCCACGCCCGCCACTGCTCTCTTCCCGGAAAATGTCGCTGTCCAAAGTCCGCAGACACGATCATCCCCTACGAGTTTGCAGTCTGGCGCGTGCCGCCCCAACCTGTCGGAACGGCGGATTTCACGGCCTCCGTCGCCCAAGGAGCGTGTATCTGGGCCAGAGCCAGGAAGCTCTCGCGTAACGTGCCCGGTATGACCCCGCGAAACAGCACCCGTCCAAAGGCCACATCAACAATCGTGAGGTAATAGTCGGGGCTGACGTGGGTTGGGACCAACCGATGAACTATCGGGTACCGAACGGAGAACAATGCGATCCGGCTCCCATCCGGAGAGACCTGCCGAAGGTGCACCTGTTCGGGCGGATACCCGGTCCAGAATCGAATCAACTCACGAACGTAGAGCAGCCGCACCAATCCCAGCAAGACTGAGCCAGCAACGGCCGTTTTCCTTTGACCTGTCATTCTCCCTGGCTCCCCCTAACATGTGTGCACATCGTTTTCAGATGACTGCGACGAGTAGCGCACCGCCGACGACCACGGCCCACCATGTCCCGGTCCAGGGCTTCAGCCGCAGCAGGCTCCAGAAGTAGACGAAGGCGATCGCGCCGGAGAGAACCAACCCAAGCAGTGCGGCCAGAATGCTCACCTCTCCTCCCGCCACGCCCACGATGGCGCCGGTGCCCGCTATAGCGATGTAGAGTCCCGCCACAAGGCGCGGCGAATCCGTTATGAATAGCAGCTTGATGAAAGCAACCAGCACAAGGGCATGAAGCATGGTTTCTCCCTTCGCAATTCTCACGACCGACTCACCTTATAACCTCCATGAGCCCAAGTTTCCAGGGGATTTGGCCGTAGGGCTTGCCCTGGCGGTCCTTTTCGAGCACGCCCTGGAAGAGGAATCGCAGGTTCGCCGGATCGGCTTCGAGTCTCTCGTCATGGCCACTTCGTAGAAGCTCGATGTGGCTGACCACGTCGGTCCAACGATCTGCGCCGGGCGTCACGTTTTGCATGGAGGCGAAGGCGTCGTCCCGCCCCGCCGCCAGGGGTTGCCAGTCGCCGTCGAGACGGTCGGCGGTATAGGCCTTGTAGTACCGCCAGCCGTGACCGTTCTGGGCTTCGATGAGCGTCAGGTACTTGTCTGTTCCCTTGAGCCGATAGGTATGGCTGGCCTCGAAGATGTCGCCTGTGAGACACACCTGTGGCTCAGACCAACCCTTGGGAAATGCGTCCAGCGAGGTCTCGCCTCGCCACATCTTGCCGTCGAGCGACGTGAAGAACAGGTATGCCTTCGCCTCGTCGCAGATCACCCAGAAATCCAGCCACCCCGTGATGTTCTCCGGCTTCGTGTCGTACATCGGTTGGAGCCTCGTCCATGATTTCGGATCGTTGATGTCCTTCGTCGTCGCAAACGCGGGCCTGTACGCGGGCTCGCCCCAGGCTTCATCCGCCGCCTGGCAAATGAGATACCATCTCTTGTGCACCGTGAAGTAAAACACCTGCGGGGCACAGAAGAATCCCGGATGGCATGGGAGGATGCTCCAGGGCGCTTTATTCGCCTCGCTGAAGTCGGCGAAGCTGAGGTAGACAATCGCATGCGATCGCGTCGGTCCGCGTACGGTACAGAACAGGTGCCATTTTTCGTCATGCCGGACGATCGACGGGTCCTTGACGGCGTCCCACTCCCATCCGCCCGCCGCACGCGCCTCCACCACAGGCGGACCGTAGCTCCACCGAAACTCGCCCGGCGCCACGCCGACCCCCAGGCTCGCAATCATCACCAATCCAACACCGCTCGTCATGGGCGTGCCCTTTCCGTTTGTGGAATCAGCATATCCTACTGTACCTGAGGCATGGAAACCAGTCCCGAGGTGGAATTGACTTCACGTCGGATCTACGTATACTTTGGGATAGATTGAGGCATGTCGAAGACAGTGCGGCCGATAATCTTGACTATTGCCGGCATAGGCAAGGCCGGACCGACGGCACAGGTAGGTTCTGTCAGTGCCAGGCCTGTCGTCAGGGAAAGAAGGCCTCAGAATTGTGCAGATGGAGGCAGTGTCACGGCGTGCATCTCGACGCCGGGACCTCCTCGCTCGAAGGGAGCTTGTCAATGGCTGCAACACGAATCGCTGTGCTCATAACGTGCTACAATCGGTGCGCCACAACCGTGAAATGTCTTGAGAATTTGTATAGCCAGGATCTGGTCGAAGAAACAGAGATCTTCGTCTTCCTCGTCGATGACGGATGCGTTGACGGCACGGCGTCGGCCGTACGAAAGCAATTCCCACGCGTAACAATTCTCTCCGGCACGGGAAACCTCTTCTGGTGCGGCGGCATGCGTCTGGCCTTCTCGGAGGCCGTCAAGACGCCGCACGACTACTACCTGTGGCTCAACGACGATACGATGTTGTACCGACACGCCATCCAATCGTTGCTGTCGGCCGCCGCGACGGTCCGTCAGGAACAAGGACACGACGGCATCATCGTTGGAGCGATGTGTGACTCGAAGACAGGCAGGAGAACCTACACGGGAATCATCCGGCCTTCACGCTGGAGACCGCTCGACTTTCAGCCTATCGAGCCGTGCGACAAGCCCCGCCCATGCGACACCATGCATGGAAACTGCGTGCTGATCCCGCGAGCCGTCACGGACCGCATCGGCATCATCGGCGATTTCCAGCATCATTTTGGCGACTATGACTACGGATTGCGGGCGACCAAAGCCGGCTTTGGGTGTTTTCTGGCGTCCGGCGTCGTCGGTGAGTGCAGTTGGAACGTCGCTCACTCCGCAGCCCGGCAGACGGATCCCAAGATCAGGCTGCGAGAACGCATCAGGATCATGCGCAGCCCGAAAGGATATCCAACCCGAGACTGGTTGTCCTTCGTGCGGGCGCATACCGGCATTGCTTGGCCCTACCACTTCGCCAAACCGTGGCTGTTCGTGCTGTTTCCTCGGCTTATGCGCCCCAAGACAACCGTGCGGGATACCCTGAAGTCCGCGCAAAAGATTTTCGGCAACGTCAATGTCGGCCGCTGAGACGACCCAGTCAAGCTCGGAAGCGATCTCCGCCAGGGAGACAATACGAAGGGTGCCTATCCCTCCCTTGTCCTACGATACAAGGGCGACCTCCGAGCTTGCAGGCCGCCTTTCCGCATACGATCAAACCCCCTTCCTCTATCCGGCCTCCACGATCTCGATCTTCCTGGGCTTCATCTGTTCGGCCTTGGGAATCCTGACGGTCAGCACGCCGTGCGTCATCGTGGCGGTGATCTTGCTCGAATCCACATCGGTCGTCAGCGTGAATTGCCGCTGGTAATCCCCGATGTAGGTTTCCCGATAGACCGCCTCGCCGGACTCCTCGGGACGGGCCTTGCCGACGATCGTCAGCATATCCTTGTCGATCGTCAAATCGACGTTCTCCTTGGGTACGCCGGGCATGTCGAGCCTCAGCATGACTGCATCCGTCGTCTCGATGATGTCGGTGGCCGGCTGAAACCGTCGGTCCTCGTCCTGGCGACGGACCGCTTGAGTCTGTTCCGCTCGCGCGGGTCTTTGTTGGGTGAACATATTCGCAGACCTCCTATAGATGCTCGTCTTGTCGATGAATGCGTCTTCCGTTCGCCTAAGACTGGATGGCGATCTTGCGAACCTTGGCCGACTCGGCCTTTTCCATACGGACCGTAAGCACCCCGTCCGCGCACCGGGCCTGGACCGAATCGGGATTGATCGCCTCCGGCAGCGTCACGGTCCGCGCGAAAGGCCCCTGGGCTCGTTCCCTGCGATACATCCGACCACTGTCCGGAATGTCCTTTTCCTCCCGCCGGCCCTTGAGCGTAACGGAATCGTTCAAGACCGTCAGGTCCAAGCTGTCCGGCTCTACGCCCGGGATTTCCGCCATCAGCAGAACCCCGTCGTCCTGTTGGTAAATGTTGATGGCAGGGAAGGTGCCCCGAGGGACGCTGCGCAGGCCCAGCGGCCTGCCCATCCGGCCGAACGCGCGATCCATTTCCTCCAGGGTTTTTCCGACGTCAAAGAACGGGAACCACTGATCCACCAGCATATTCCAGTACCTCCTTTCTCATTCGTCGCACGGATGTGCATTGGATTCCAACTTGCACCCAAAGAACATGCAAAATGCGTGCCAGCCGGCGTGAGGCCGCCGCCGGCCCCGTTTTCGCACGCGGGTCTGAGTCAGACTGTCGATTGTGCGGACCTCTCCCGGCAAGCTCTGTCAACTTGACAGGTCGCATTCCAGATGCCCCTGTTGGGAGGGTTCTGGACAGACCCTGCGTTACCGGACTCGAACACTCCTCGCCACGATCCCAAAAAAAGAATAAATTTTCCGGACGAACCGTTGACACGCATCGGCCAAGGTGCTATAATCACAATTGCCGACAAACAACCAGCGTTGAATTTTAGGGTCGCTCCAGCGGCAGGTCCGCCAAACTTGCCCCTGGGCCCTTGGGCGCAGAGATTGCGCAGAATTCACGATGCGTTGTTTTACTAGACAT
>CALEZT010000206.1 GCA_937927975.1 uncultured Phycisphaerales bacterium | reverse complement strand
GATCGCGCCCGGAGGGATTCGAACCCC
Source organism: uncultured Phycisphaerales bacterium (assembly GCA_937927975.1). Classification (GTDB taxonomy): domain Bacteria; phylum Planctomycetota; class Phycisphaerae; order Sedimentisphaerales; family Anaerobacaceae; genus PLanc-01. Next base: position 4,547 of record CALEZT010000206.1, on the reverse strand, counting down.
CGACCGACGGATTAGAAATCCGTTGCTCTATCCAACTGAGCTACGGGCGCAAGTCTTCTAAGTGCTTGTTATTCAACAACTTCCCTGCCCCTGTGTCAACCTCCTAGGTCGGAAAATCGGGGCGTTTTGCCATTGGGCGCATTGCCGAGTCCGGTTGACCAGATCCTTGCGAGCGGCCAGATTGGCCGGGTCGTGACGAGGCCGGCATGGCCCGCCGCGACCGCCGCATCGCGCTCGCTTGTGCCTTTGGCCAGCCATAAGACCAGGAAGAAACCGCCGCCAGACGCGGATTCCGCACGGAATTCACAAGAAAACAGTGGACAAATGCAGGAGATTTAGGTAAACTAGGCAAGTAGGGAGTCCAACAAAGAATGGGCTCTGGTGGAGGTGTAAGCATGGCCTGGCATGTCGGCCGGAAATATCTGTCCGCGTTCGCTTGGATACTGGCCGTGGGGGTGGCGGCTCAGGGGAGGGATCTTCGCGTCGGCATGGAGCCCACAGCCGAGTACTCCTCCCTTCAAGCAGCGGTGGAGGCGGCCCGGAACGGCGACGTGATCGTCCTTTCGGAGGGTCGCTACAGCACCGACGATTATCGGAACATCGCGATCCGCGGCAAGGCGATCACGATCCGCAGTCGGGACCCGAACGATCCGGCCGTCGTGGCCGGGACGATCCTCGATTGCCAGGGCAGCACGACGCGGGGCCGTCGCGCGTTCGAGGTCGGCCCGGGCCAGGGCACGCGGCTGACGATTATGGGACTGACGATCGTCAACGGCTACTCCAACGTCTCCGGCGGGTCCATTCTTTGCGAGCAGGCGGAGTTCCGCGCCTACAACTGCACCTTCTCGGGCAACCGCGTCCAATGGTGGGGCGGCGCCCTGCTGTTTCGCGAGAGCCGCGCGTCTCTCGAAGGCTGCACATTTTTGAGCAACGCCTCGGACGCGTCGCGCGGCGGAGCGATCTTCTGCGAAACCAGCGTGCTGACGATCGACGACTGTCTGTTCCAATCCAACACCGGCGGCGGCGTCGAGAGCCACGACAGCGATCTGACGCTGACCCGGTGCATCTTCCAGCAGAACACGTCCCAGATCGGCGGGGGCATTCAAAGCCGAACGAACACCGACCCGCAGAAACTCTCGAAACTGACTCTGAGCCGATGCACCTTCGCGGGCAACGCCGCCCAGACGCTGGGCGGAGCCCTCTACCTCTACGAAGTCCCGGCGACGATCGACGCGTGCACGTTCACCGCGAACACCGCGGCCACCGACGGCGGCGCGATCGTCAGCTACCGCGCCAATCCCGTGATCACCGACTGCATCCTGGCGGGCAACAAGGCCCAGGGCGCCGGCGGCGCGGTGATGACCCTCTTCGGCGGCCGTCCGAAGATCATCCACTGCACGCTCGTCGCCAACCTCGCCAGTCGCGGCGGGGCCCTGGCCTCCAAGGGACAGAGCCACACGGTCGTGAGCCACTGCATCCTGTGGGACAACGCCGCCGCACAGGGAGCGACTGTGCACCTGGCCCTCAATGAATGGACGGCCATCCAGACTTCCTCGGCCACCGTCGAGTACAGCAACGTCCAGAACGGGCGAAACGGGACCTTCCGCGAGCCCGGATGCACGCTGAACTGGTCGGCCGGCAACCTCGACGCCGAGCCGCGATTCACCGGCCCGACCCACGACGACTATCACCTGTCGCCCGATTCGCCGTGCATCGACGCGGGCAATCCCGAGTACGATCTCGCCTCCAATCCGACGGATCTCGACGGCTCCTCCCGCCAATTCGGGGCGGCGGTGGACCTGGGCGCCCACGAGTACCGGGGCTTCGGCGCCGTGTATCACTTCCGCTCGCTCGTCGGCGACAGGCACTTCTACACGCTTTCGGCCGCCGAACGCGAAAAGCTCACCACGATTCCTCCCGCCCTCTGGGTCTTCGAGGACATCGCCTATTACGCCTTCCACGAGCCCATCCAGGAGAATCTCCATCCGGTCTATCGCTTCTGGTCCCCCGTCCTGGAAACGCACTTCTGGACCATCCACGAGGAGGAACGCCTGTTTCTCGAACAGGAATACCCCGACATCTGGGTCTTCGAGGGCGTCGCGTTCTACGCGTTTCCGCAGACTCTCCAGCCCCTGGACGCCCTGCCGGTCTACCGGTTCTGGTCGGGACGGTTCGGGCGGCATTTCTACACGATCGACGAGGCCGTGAAGAACGAGATGCTCCGGAATGAATCCGACCAGTGGGAGTACGAGGGCCCCGCGTGGTACGCCTATCCGAAACCCCAGCAGATCGCCAAAGGCGCCTTTGTGTTTGCCGGTTCTTCCGCCAACATCTGGTTCTCCCTCTCTCTGGCCGCCACGGTCGATGGGCGGGAAGCCCAAATCGCGGCCTCCGACGTCACGCTCACGCCCGCCTCCGCACAGATGCAGATGACGGTCGATTTCCGGAATTTCAGCCTTACCCTGGACCGCCTCTCGATCCAGGCGCAGACCTTCGAACACGCGACCCGCATCACCGTGCCGGGAACGGACGTGTCGATCCCGCTGGTTCTGTCCATCGAGGGTTCGTTCCTCCTGCCCACGCAACGGGGCCCGTTCGCCATCGACCCGAAGACCAATCTGTTCGCGGACTTCTCCGAGGCCAGCAGCAACCTCGTCGAGACGGATTCGACCTTCACGTACCGGGGTTCGGCGTCTCTGGCCGACCAGGCGACGCCGTTCGACCGCACGCTGGGGGCCACGCGGCTCGAACTCGAGGCCTTCGGCGGACTCGAATCGCTCAGCACCCTGCCCGAAATCCTCTTCGCGAGGATGCCGCAGACCTTCCAGTGGCACCGTCAGCAGACGCGGGACCTGCTGTTCGAGCGATCGGTGGACGGCCGACGCGTCCAGGTCTTCGTCGTCTACTCGTACGCGGGAATCCAGGAACTCTGGGAAGGCCGACGAATCGACTGATCCTGCGGCGCGAAGACGCCCGACATGGGGACGCCTCCCGTCTCGGGCTCATCCGGCATTCGCGGACTTTGGTGATCCAGGCACGCGGTACAGATGCACGTCCCACGGCTGGAACTCGTCCTCGAACGCGCCGTCGATCGACTCCAGCGTTCGGCCCTCGTCGAGGACCTCCACCGTCTGTCGGCCCTGGAGCCCCCCAATCGAGATCTTGGCGGTGGTCCGTCCCTCGCGCATCGCCACCGCGAACAGGTACACCGCCCCTTCGTGCTTCTTGACCATCGTCGCGATGGGAATCTCCGCCTGGGCGGGCCGCACCTCCGCGCCGCCTGCAATCGTCGAACTGTTCAGGACCGGCGCCAGCTTCGCGATCCGCTGATTGATTCGCGTCACCGCTTCGTACATCTCGGGATCGTGCAGCAGGGCCGCCTCGTCGAACTTCGGCACCCACTCGTGCACGAAGTAGATCAGTCCCATGGACCCGTGAACGATGGACATCCAGACCTCGCACCGCACCTGCTGCGGCGTCGCCTTGTTCTTGCTGCTGATGCGCGTGCACTCGATGCAGTTCCACACCGGACGGCCCTGGGCCCAGCCTTGGAGCCGCTCGACGCCGTAGGCGACGTACCACAGCTTGCCCGCCACTTCCGGCTTGTCGTGCGCCACCGGGTAGATGTCGAAGGACGCGATGTCGCAGCCCTTGACGTACTCGGGATAGTCCTCGGGATGGTTGGTGCGGACGCCCCGCCCGTGCCAGCCGTCCCAGGCGACGCCCTGCCCCAGGTTCAGCAGAATGGGCCGGCTCGGATCGGCGGCGCGGATCTTCTCGTAATCCGCGACGATCTTCTCCGGCGCGATGGGCGGGCCGTACCCCTTGCCCTCGCCAAGCGACTGCGCGTTGTCGGGCTCGTCCCCGTGCATCCAGCCTACGATCGTGGGATCGTCCAGGCGGCTCAGCGCGACCCGGTTCTGCGAGCAGATCACGCGTATCCCCGCGGCCTGGAGTTGCGACAGTTGCTCGTCCGTGGGCCCCCTCCACAGTCCGACGTACAGGTTGAATCCCGCCGCCCGGTACCGTGCGGCGTTCGCCGGGCTCTGAAGCCACACGGCGATGGGAAAGAAGTTCGGATCGCCCCCCGGCCCGCGAGTCCACTGGGCATAAGGACTCTTCAACGCCTCTTCGGCGCAGGCGTTCCCCGCCCACACCGATGCGACCGCCATACACAGCACGAACACTTCATAGCGTTTCATCCGTCACCTCCAGATCGACAGGGTTTCTGTTTCGACTGTATCGCCTGGCGGCGCCTATGGAAAGCAAAAACGCGGCCGCCGGAGACAGCGTGGCGACTACGTTTCGTGGCTGTGGGCGGCGCCCACTCTGTCATCCTGAGCGCAGCGAAGGATCTGGGCACAGAATGCGGGCGTACGTTCGTTGCGGCTCGATTGTGTCGGTCTGCAATTCCTGCTGGAAGCCCCAGAAGCGGAAAACGCACAGCGGGAGTTGCGAATCGTGGCTCATCCGGTTTTCGCGTACTTCCATAGCCTTTGGGGACGCCGTCCCCAAACCCCTGGGATTTGTCGCTTTGCGCCAGAAAC
>CALEZT010000205.1 GCA_937927975.1 uncultured Phycisphaerales bacterium | reverse complement strand
AGTTGATCCGGCTCAAGGATGGAGCCTATCGCCAGTGCTCCGCCTGCGAGCTGATTTTCACGTCGCCCATGCCTTGTGATCTGGAACAGAGGAATGACGCGTCGTACACGGAAAGGCTGGATCGTTACGCGGCGAAGGTCCAAACCCAGCGGCGACGCAATCGCTGGAAACTGCGCCGGTTCTCGCGGTATCGGCAGACGGGCAATCTGCTGGAGATCGGGTGTAACGCGGGCGCGGCGCTCGATGTGGCCCGCAGCATGGGGTGGAACGCCAGGGGAGTCGAGTTGTGCGCCTCTGCCGGCGAGTTTGCCAGAACGGAACTGGGGCTGGACGTTTTCACAGGGACGGTTGAAGAAGCGGCCTTTCCGGACAACCACTTTGACGTGGTTTTCACGAACGCGGTCATGGAGCATCTGCGCGATCCGTTGTCTGTTCTGCGTGAATGCCGGCGCATTCTTCGCCCGGGCGGGGTTTTCTACGCCGATACGGTGAACTGGGACAGTTATACCCGCCGGCTGTTGGGGGAATCCTGGAAGTACCTTTCCCCGCTGGCCCATGTTCACCTTTTCACGCCTCGCAATGTGGTTCTACTGTGCGAACGGGCGGGGCTGGAGCACGTGAGGACCTGGACCTCGGGCGTACGTTCCACGGCGCCCTCGTCTGTGGAATTCCGTTGTCCGTGGTATTGGCGTCTGTTCAAGACGCCGCTGTCGATGGTGGCTCGCTGGACCCACAAGGGCGACCACATCCAGTTTCTGGCGAGGAAACCGGTGGTCTGAATCTCCCGTTCGGAATCGAATGCATGTTGATGAGAATCGTTCGCTGTGCGAGAGCAGGGAGGTATGGATAACGTGATCAAGGCATTGCGACGGAATCTCAAGACAAGATTGTCTTTCTTCCGGCGGCGACTCAAAGATCCGCGGCGCCCTGCAAACCCAGGAGGCGAGGTCTTCCTTCACATCGGTTGCGGGAAGATCAACAGTCCGGAGTTCATCAACATCGATGCTTTGCCTTACGCACACGTGCATGTGGTCACGGACCGCATTGCGGATCTCTCTCAGTTCGCGGACGAGAGCGTCGATCTGGTGTACATGTGCCACATCCTGGAGCATATCAAAATGTCCGGACTGGCACCGGTTCTCCAGGAAATGAAGAGAGTGCTGCGAACGAATGGCGTTCTGCGTCTGTCCGTCCCGGATTTCGATCGGCTGATCGACGTGTACAAGGCCGGCGGCGAGAATACCGACGCGATTCACCTCCAGTTGATGGGTGGACAGGACTCCGACTACAACGTGCACTACTCGGTGTTCAACCGCAGAGGACTGTCCGGTCTGTTGCAGAAGGCGGGTTTTCGTGAGGTCCGACCGTGGGATCCGCGGAACTGTCAGCACCATGATTTCAAAGACAAGGCCTGCAAGATCATGACTGTGGGCGGCCAGTCATTCGAAATCAGCCTGAACCTCGAAGCTGTGAAGTGATGGGCGAAGGAACCGTCGCTTGTCCTGTCGTGTCTTGAGAGGAGCGACCGGCCGTCTCCAGGAGCAGATCGCAGAGCTTCTCCCCGATGATGGCGCTGTCGAACTCCTTGGCGTGTTCCCGACCTCTTGCTCCCATATCGTTCCGCAAGGTCGGATCATCCAGGAGCGTCTTGAGTTTCGCCAACCACTGGTCCGGGGTCGCCGCAAGGTAACCTGTGACGCCATCTCGGACGTGGTCCGCGTTGGTGCCGATCGGCGAGGCCACGACGGGCAGTCCGGAAGCGGAGTATTCCAGCACCTTGAACGTGCACTTGCCGCGAGTGAATGGGTTGTCAGGCAGGGGGGCCAGACCGATGTCCGCCTCCGCCAGCGCCCGGTATCGTACCTCCGGCGTCCACCGGATCTTCTCGATCACGACGCCCTCAATGTCGATGAACTCCTCACAGACCAACCGCAGCACGAGATTGGGGTATTGACCCGCCAATTTGCGAATAACGGGTCTCAGCAGTTCGATGTACTCCAGCGTGACGGGCCGGCCGACCCAGACCAGCCGGACCTTGCCATCCTGTCGCTTCCCGTCACAACCGTACTTCTTCGTTTGCAGTCCGAGGGGGAGGATCCTGATGTCGTCGTGATAGGGAGCGGCCAGTTGCGCCAGATAGGAACTGCCGACGAGAACGACATCCGCCGCCCGCAGACTGCGTCGGAACCGCTGTCTGTGCGTGAGGGTCGCGACGCCTCGGTCGCTGAACAGGATCGCATCGTCATAGTTGAAGACGACTTTCGCCTTCCTGGGTCTGAAGAACAGGGCATCGAACAGGGGGAATGTTCTCTTGTGCAGCAGGATCACATCGTAGTGGTCCAGGCGCTCGTACTGACGAATGCGTTTCGTGAGGGACTTGTCGGGCACTTCGATTGTGTGCGTGATTCCGCGAGCGGCCATCATATTGAAGTACCCGCTGATCCGGTCGCGAAAACTGCCCCGATTGGGGTTGTTGCTCACGATCAGTAGCTTCATATTCGCGTTGCGTCGTCCGCTCCTATGTCTTCCTGTTCCAAATGATCCAGTCTGCCAGTCCGTTCACGCGTAAGCCCGTTTCATGGGCCACCCGTCGAACCCTGCTTTCGACCGGTCATGATACCCTCTCGGGTAGAGAAGGGAAAGTGGCTTGCAATTTCCGTTTCAGATATGTATTGTGCCTTCCCTATGAAGGACTGTCCGTTGGCGGGAGCCTGAATCGCAGCGCGATCGCAGTGTGCGAACAGCCCTCGGACAACGGTTTGACCGCGATGGCGTGCTCAGGAGAACTCGTGGTGGACTACGGGATCATGACATACGATTTCCAGGATCGCTTCAACATCGGGGACTATGTCCAGAGCATCGCGGCGCGCCAATTCCTTCCACGGGTCGATCGGTACGTCTGCCGGGAGTCGCTTCACGAGTACGCCGGGCCCGACATGAAGCTGATTCTGAACGGGCACTTCATGCGCTTTCCTCCGAACTGGCCCCCGTCGGCCCGCATACACCCCCTGTTCATCTCGTTCCACATCAACCCCAAGCGTGCGGCGGGGATGCTGGTCGAGAAGGGCGTCGAATACCTCAAGAAGCACGGGCCGATCGGCTGCAGGGATCTCAGTACCCTGGAACTGCTCAAAGGCAGGGGCATCGAAGCCTACTTCTCCAGTTGCCTTACCCTCACGTTGGGCAATCGGTATCGCCACCAGTCCGATGAGAGCATCTTCTTCGTCGACGTTCTGTTCAGGTATCCCACGTGGCGCAGCGTGTTCCGGAGTCTCAACAGCTTCCAGAAATCCCTCACGAGCGGGAAGATCGCCTTGCTCGGAAGGCGAAAGAGACTGCTCGACAGGCTCTTCGGCAGGGACATCGTCCAGGCGGCTGAACACATTACGCACGAATACCCCGCCCGCGAGTTCCCCACGGAAGACAGCCGATTCGAACTTGCCGACCGCATCTTGAAACGCTATGAGAAGGCGAGACTCGTCGTGACATCGCGAATCCACTGTGCGTTGCCGTGTGTGGCGATGGGGACGCCGGTGGTTTTCGTCAACGGAGGATTTCAGCAAGCCCAGTCCGGGCGTTTCACCGGCAACAGTCGTCTGTTCAATACGGTTGAGATTCTGCCCAACGGGTGTATCGAGACCGACTGTGATCTCGACCACATTCGCAAGAGCATGTCCGCTCCCGTGAGAACCGAACACCTGGAGTACGTCGAGGGGTTGGCCGCACGATGCAGACAGTTTGCCGGTGATTCGTGATCGCGGATCTCGTTGCCCGCGGATTCCGCCGTTCGAGGTTTTTGTAGGAGACCGAGGCTCAGATATGTCGAATTCCATTGGAGTGTTCCTGAAGAAGACGATTCTTCGCAAGTCGGGAAACCTGGTCTCGCTCGAAGATCCATTCGACGTGATGCCTCGTTTGTTGCAGGGCAGGTCCGTGACGGGGATTCTCGACGCCGGCGCCGGTTACGGCCGCATCTCGCGGAAGCTGATCCGACGGTTTCCCCAGGCGCACGTATTTGCGTTTGAACCCAACGAACTCTACGCCGGGACTCTGCGGCAATTCGCGGAGGCCGAGCCGAGGTTTCACCCCTACTCGGCGGCCCTCTCCGACGAGACGGGCCGGGCGTTTCTGAACGTCACAAGCTCTCCGGGATCGACATCGCTCCTGACCCCCGGCGGAAGGATGCGGGACTCATTTCACCAGGAGGTGTCGGTCGAGGATCGAAGGGAGGTGGGGGTTACGACCATCGACGACTGGGTGCGGTCCAATGGAACGCCTTCGCTCGAGCTTCTGAAGTTCGACATTCAGGGAGCGGAGCTCAAAGCCCTGCGAGGGGCGACCTGTGCCCTGCGAGACTCGGTTTTGTTGGTCTACTCGGAGGTCTGGTTCAATCCGGGCTATGAGGCCGGGGCGCTTTTCAGCGAGATCGATTCGTTCCTGCGGTCCTGTGGGTTCGTTCTCTACGATTTCTACAAGCCCAAGCACGACCGCCGGGGAGTGATCATCTGGGGCAACGCCATCTTCGTTCATGCCTCCCGGCTCGGGATGTGACGCCTGGGTGTTGCGTAGATCAGGATCGGGCCGGTCGCGCCAACAGTAGAAAAGACCGTGCGAAGTACCCCCGGAGGAACTGTGGGAAGGTCTTCAGCAGATTCCTGCGGACGGATCGCATCCAGTGCACGGCATACGGCTCCAACTGCGACTGGCAACACAGACGCCACAACGTGATCGGATCAAACCAGCACACGTGGTCTTCATGCACCTGGGGTTTGCCGTGTCGCCAGATCTTCCACGTTTGACCGGCGTAGAATGGATTGGGCGTCGTGATGACCAGCGTGCCGTCGGCGGTCAGATGCCTGGCGGCATTGCGCAGGAATACTCCGGGATTCACCAGATGCTCGATCAACTCGCCCGCGACGATCACCTCGAACGGTTCCCCCAGATCCATCGTCGTCACGTCGGCGGTCCTCACGTTGTACCCTTGCTGTCGAAGGATATCGACGCCGTCCTCATCGATATCGACGCCTACCGTGTCCGGATTGATCTGGCAGATGTGGCGGAACAGAAGATTCGCCGACTTCCTCTCCAGGCGTTGCGCAGTCTCCTGTCGGGCACGCCGGCTGTCCACCACTCCGAGATCCAGGGTCTTTCGGCCTCGCACAAGAGGAGCGATGATCTCCATTCGGTCCCGAACGGGGCGTTCGATGTTCAATCGCGTCATGACGTCACCCCTGTGTCCGTCAGATCGCGCAGACAGCGATCAAGATCCCGTTGATGCCGGTGACGGCAGAGCCAGGCCATTCTGCTGGTCCGCATGGCGTCGAGGTCCGTGAGCACGACATCCCTTCCATTGTACAGAATGTTCGTGTGCTTTGTGTCGCCGTGACTGATCCCCTGGCTTGCCAGCCGGTCTATCAGGTTTACGACCTGGTCGATCAGTTGGCGTTTGCGATCCTTCGGCACGTTCTTGTCCGCGAGGATCGAGTGCAAGCCCTGCGCATCGATGAACTCCGTAATGAAGTAGGAGCAGCATAGTAGGACGGCGCGGCGTTCCTCAATGTACGCCAAAGGCCGGGGCGTGGGGATGCCCAGGAGGGCCAGGCGATTGGCGTTCAGCCAGCTTCGCCTGGCTCTCGAACCCTTGATCGTGTGCCGGATCGCGTGCAGCAGTCCCTTGTGGTTGTATCGTTTGATGACGACCTCGACGCCGCCCAACGTCACGCGGGAGACGAAAGAGGTCTTGCCGTCCTTGAGAATTCGCCCCTGGGCCATGATCTCGTCGAGTCGTGTCGTGACGTCATCGAGGTTCACCGCCATGGCGAACTTCCGGTCGGCCATGCCTCGCCAGGGACCGCACCGGATCTCTTGGTGCCTGCGGTTGACGCGGAGGAATTTCCGGAGCCCCCGCTCGACGCTGCGACGCCTGGACCGGCGGTGGTGCTTGCGAAGGCGTTCCATATCTCGTGCAGTCAGCGTCCAGGACCGGGCCTCCGCGTACTCGCGAAACACCAAATCAATCTCTGGAGCGGCGCTCTCGGGCAGGATGGCCGTCAGGCGGGCAACCTGTCGCAAGGACTGTCGTCGGTCAACCTCGCCGTCGAGGAAACGCATCATGGCCGGGTCGAGCGCGAAGACTTCGCGCCCGCGAATCATGAAATTCCCCAGGTGCATATCCGTTTGGATGACGCCCCGGTCATGGTGATGGGCCAGTTCCC
>CALEZT010000204.1 GCA_937927975.1 uncultured Phycisphaerales bacterium | reverse complement strand
CTGTTTCTGTATATGCGGCACTCCGCCCATCGCCGGGAAACGACCCAGCTGCATCATCTGACGGTGATTGATGATAGTTCGAAGTTCCTCTGCAGATCCGACAGCAGCTTCGGTTCGGGCCCCAGGTTCGGCCCTTGGATGCACATCTTGAAAACGTTGCGAAGTTCGGGGTACGGGGCCATCTTCATCGATCAACTCCCCGAGTCTGTGCTGGACGATGTGAAGCAGCTGTGCCATTTCTGGCTCGTCGTCGGCAGTATCCAAGGCCGCGGTAATCAGAATGAAGTGGCCGCCGCCATGTCGCTGACGCCGGCTCAGAAGGAGATGCTCGGCCGCCTCCAGACCCGTGAATGCGTCTGCTTCTGCCCCGCTGGCACCCCGAAACATCCTTTCCCCCTTCATGGCACCATACCCGAGGTTCATAACCCGTCACAGGAGTATTAGTTGTGGTTCACTCTGATAACAACCCGGCGCACTTTCCTATGGAGCCCTGGCACTCCCTGACCGAGGTGCAGTCGCCCGTGCAACCCATCCCCGGCAGGGTCCCCGCCAATGTTCCCCGGACCGACGAGAAGTCATCAGTGCAGCCTCCCGATCCCGTTCATTCTCATCGGGCCGCGGCCAGCCCGGATCTCACCAAGATCCTCCATGACACTTTCACCTACCCCAACGACAACATCCGTACTCGAATCCCCCGTCTTTCCATGTCCGTCAGAGTCTTTGAGAATGCCAAGCTCGAAGGGCTGGAAAAGAAGTTCATAATCGAGTCCGCCGCCGGCGCCACCACGTACTTGATCCCGCTGCCAAAGGCCTTCGAGGCCTTCGGCTTCCCCTGCCCGTACAAGCGGGATGTCTCCCCAGAACACAGCTACTTCGTCGGATTGGGCCAATATCTCCTGAAACAGGACCCTGCCAACAAGGCGGTCCACACAGAGCTCAAGGTCGGCGATTCGGGCTGCACGGCCGATATCGTGACGGTCGCCCATGATGGGGCCCGTCGCGCCTACGAATTGACCCTGTCCACAACCAATATTCTGTCCAATGCCGCCAAGTACGCTCACACGGACTTCGTCCAGATCGTTTTCCTCTGCCGGGATCAGAAGCTGCGGGATGCGGTCAGAGCGTATTGCCGCGAGGGAGGCCTCGATGCGGGCCTATTGGCCAAATTGGATTACATACAGCTCAGCACACTCGTGCGTCGTCAACGAAGATCATCACAACAGTGAAGGACAGTGCCATGGCCCCCATAAGCCTCAAGAAGATCGGTATCATCGTGCTGGTCATCATCGCTTTGTCCCGACTGGACAGGATCCTGGCCGTAGCCACCGGCATCTACCAGTTCTTCTGCGACTCTCTTGCCCCGTTCCGCGACACCCCTGCCGAGGGGCGTTTCGTGGTCGCGCTAGCCATACTCGTGTTGGTGTATGTAACAGTATTGAGGCTCCTGCACAACCGAGGCAGAAAATGAAAGGAGGTGATGTCAGCCAGTACAACAACCACCATGGTAAACCTATTTGCTCGGAGGTCCTATGAGAGACACACAGAGTATACCGAAGCATACATTCGACGTGCAATTTCGCACACCCATTATCTGGCAGGCAGCTCAGCAATCCGTTTTGTCTGATCTGACCCGCAGTGAAATCAAAGGAGCATGATTATGGCACGAGTATTTGTCGGTGGCCGAGAGATCGAGATTCCGAATGGACAGATGAGTGTTGATGATCTGCGTGAGGCAGCAGGGGTCCCGCCGAGCCGGGCGCTAATCCGACAAGACCGCTCCGGTGCAAACAGTATGCTGCCTAGACGCGGATATGTCACAGTCAACCCTCAGGACCACTACCGGGACGCGCCGATCGCCAAGCGGGGGTGCCCCATAAACATAAGGATTCTGGAAGATGACATGAGAGCCCTTTCCTGCGCTTACAACGTGGCGTTAGATGATTTCGGAAACCTGATTGTGGCGAACTTCAACCTACCTCCTGGTTACAACTTCTCTACCATCCCGATCCTCCTGGAGATCCCGCAGGACTACCCCGAGAGCCCGCCAGCTGTTGGGGGGTCTCACGTGTTTGTGCCAAGAGGTCTGAGATATCAAGGACGCCGGCTACGGGACTTTCATGAGGATGTTCATCCGCGGGGAGAATCGAACGAGCAGTGGGGCTGGTGGTGCTACGAACGGATCGATTGGGATCCCTGTGCAGACAACCTGATTACGTTTTTCGAACTTCTTAGAGCGGATATGACAAATCCGAGATAGGGGTGGACCATGGAGAAGCAACATGTAGTTCGTGTTTTGCGGGCTGACTTTGAAGCGAAGCGACGGTACTTTGAAGCCGCCGGAGATGATGAAAGCCAGACATTCACACTGTTCACACGGGCCATTGGTTCCGACAGCAGGATTCACATTGGCAGGATACACTTCGTGCCCGATCCAAAGGAGTTGAGGAATCAATCGTCCGTATCGATTGAACCGGCACGTGAATTTCAAACCACCGTGTACTGTGTAGCTCATCAGACTGGAATGGATATTGGCGACGAGCATACACATCCATTCACCGAAATGCCCCACTTCAGTGGCATTGACGATCATCACGGCAGGCAGAATGCCCTGTATCTGTCCGAGCACCTGCCGGAGCCGGCCACGATGCTCATGACAGTCTTTGGGCGGGGCATGAAACGCTTTCAAGCACAGGTATGGAACCGAAAGAAGAAGCGGTTTGAGCCTGTTCAGCGGTTTGAAATCATCGGTTCACCAATGGAGATCCTCTGCGAAGAGGAACAAACAAGGCGGACTGGCGATGATCCTTATGCCCGGCACCGCATTATCCCAGGCTGGGAACAGGGTCGGCTGGAGAAACTGAGAGTGTTCGTGGTCGGTCTCGGTGGCAATGGCGCCGCCGTATGGCAATCCCTTGTGGGGCTGGGTGTCGGACGAGGCGGCGGCTGGCTGAAAGGCTGTGATGGGGACCTCGTAGAGGCATCGAATCTGCCGAGGATTCCGTATGCCTTTGCGGAGGATATCGGCATACCCAAAGCCGTCGTGGCCCAGCGCTATGCATTGCGCAAGACTCGAGATCTGAATGCCATCTGCTATCAAGACAGCATCACCAGCGAGGGCATGCAGCAGATTGCCAAAGAGGCCAATGTCGTCATTGGTGCAATCGACAATGATGGTGGCCGGCAGATCATGAGCGGTATAGCGAGCCGCTACCTCATTGTGTATCTGGACCTGAGCACTGAGATTATCCCAGCGAGTGATTCGTTCGAGGCGGTAGGTCAGGTTCGAGTGGTAATCCCCGGCAAGACCGGCTGCCTGATCTGTTCGGGGATGGTCGATCCTACAGAAGCCGCTTTGGACCTTCTGCCCGAGCGAGCGAGGCAAGAGCGCGCTCATGCCGGTTATGTCCGGGGCAGTGAAGAAACCCCCACACCATCAGTGTCGCACCTCAATGGCGTGACCGCCCATTTGGCAGTATCACAGCTTCTTCGGGTCGTATTCGGTGACGCGATGGACGGCAAGGAATTCCTGCACTATGACCGGCAGAACTGCGAAATGATCGTTGCTTCCTGCCCGCCGAATCCTCACTGTCCCGTGTGTGGAACCAGAGGTTACCTGGGTGCGGGGGATGCGGACCCACAGCCTACGCTAACCGACGAGGACGGGCGGATTCAAAGGATCAGGTTCTTGGATGGCCAGATCATCGACGAGCAGGCCGGCAAGAATATCGTGTCGCAAGAGAATAGGCCAAGCGGACGCGAGGCACAAGCGACCGATGCCGTTCCGAAAGACGCGGGACAGATTGACAGCGGTGTTCGCACGTTGTGCGGCGAAACAGGTCGCACTTGATCGTGCCGTTTACCATCGTGGTCTGGGCCTGTCCCAGGGTATCGGGACAGGCCTTTTGCCCCCTCGCTCAGCGTAGCAGCGGGAGATGCTTCTGCAAGTTGACCGATTGGTAGTTCGCACAAGATAACAACCGTAAGGAGAATCATCATGGGCATTCTGCCTGCATTTATCGGGACCGTTTTGCACCTATCCTGCGTGGCCATCGACATGGTCCTCGTGCTACTGCTCTTTCGGGTCATCGGGCACGGGCGACGTGTCGGATGGGCCGCGGCGATCAACGATGCGGCGAAGACCGTCGTGGACCCATTGACTGCCACGATTAGCCTGCGATGGCAAGCCCTCACGACGATGCGGCTATCCCCGAGAGGCGCACTCTTCTTGAGTATGAGCATTCTCTGTTTGGCCCGATTCATGCTGGGAGAGCTTGCGAGGTTATTGGCATGAAGAACGTCGCACCAAGTCCCGTTGCAGCGGACTCCGGGGCGTCCTCCCGGAGCGAGCAGGACGTGCGCATGCACCTGAACCTTCTGGGCCACGGCAAGCTGGGCGTCACCGAATTACGCGTATTCGACCCGTTGCCGCACGTGGCGTACGCGGACAGCGAGGATGCCGTCGTCCGGCTCTGCCGAGAAATGGACGGCAAGACCTCCGGCATCTACGTCGGCGTCCAGCCTCGCCCGGCGCATCTCTTTGATCTGGCCCCAAACCGCTGGACACCCGCCCGCGGTGGCCGTGACGGGAACTGCGCCCGCGACGGCGACGTCGAGTACGTCACGGCCGTCTTCTTCGATATCGACGTGGTCTCACCCGAGCGGGCCACCGGCCATCCGGCGTCGGACGAGGAATTGCAGAAAAGCCTCCAGGCGGCCCTGCTCCTTGCCCAGCAGGACGGCCTCGCGGGTTCCTCAGCCATCTGCTGCAGCGGCAACGGCCACTATGTCTTGGCGCCCGTGGTCCCCGTATCCGTTGGCGGCGATGAGATCGCCGGCAAGTTCAGATGCTTCAGCCAGGGACTGGCCGACAGTACAGCCCATCGCATCGCCGGCGTGCGGATCGATCCCGTATACGGCCTCAGCCACGTCATGCGACTGATCGGTACCATAAACAGAAAGGGAAAGCCCGCTCCCGGTCGACCGTACCGCCGGGCCTCCTTCGTGACCGAGCCCGTCCTGAACCGATCCACCGCTCTGCACCACCTGATCCTGAATACCGAGTCCAGTCGGCCTGCCGCGGGCGGACGCGAACTGCCGACGGGCCTGCGGTGTGATCTGAAGGAGATTGACACGTGCGAATTCATCCAGTGGTGTCGCCGCCGGCCCCTGGAGGTGAGCGAACCGCAGTGGTTCGCCTTGCTGACGAATCTCGTCCGGCTGGAAGGCGGCATCCAGATCGCCCATGAGATCTCGGTGCTCGATAGGTTCCGTTACGGCTACGCCGATACGCAGCGGGTCATCGAACGCATCCTGGGCCAGGGCTACATGCCCGTCAGTTGCAGAACGATCATGAGTCCGGCCATGGTCCGACCAGGCCGAGGCGTATTTCGGTGTCCACGATTCGAAAGCTGTCCGGCCAAAGCCCCCATGTACCTGGCCGCCAGTCATACAGTCTACGAACGATAGGAGGTTACCAGCATGCAAGAGAACGAAGTGAAAACACGACCCATCCGGGTCTTCCGCTGCGGCGCCGTGGCTGCCGCCATCTGGGTTGACCACAGGGTCATCAATGACGCCGTGGTGAAGGTCCACTCGATCCGGATCACCAAGAACTATCGCCAGGGTGACGAGTGGAAGCGCACCACGACATTCACCACCGAGGATCTGCCCAAGGTGGCCATGGTCGCAACAGAGGCGTACCGGTTCTTGCGACTGCGGTCAGAGGAACCCGCCGCTCCCGTAGACGGCCGACCGACCACCGAGGACACGATCGTCAACGGCGATACGGAAGACCACCCCGCCGGGTGTCGAACATCTCCACCTCATCAGGGCCAAGGGCCCGAAAAGGAGGCTTTACCATGAAAGTACACCACTGCTCTCTCAAATGCGGCATCGCACGCACCAAGGAGTTCGAGAAGAAAGGGTTGGCCCAGTACGCTGCCAATGTCGGCACGCGCTGTGGCCACCAGTGCACCTATTGCAGCACCCCTGCCCTGATGCGAATGCACCCTTCGTTCAAGGAAGCCGGGGAAAGCCCGTTTGCCGAAGGGTACGCTCTCGTCGATCCCGCAACGCTTGAGCGAATCCGGCGCGACGCCCGGCGAGTGCAACACAGAGGCATGATCCAGTTGTGCACCATCGTCGATGCCTGGGCTCCCGAGGCCCAGGAACTTGATCTCGGCCACCAGTGTCTCGAAGCCATCCTCGCCGAGCC
>CALEZT010000203.1 GCA_937927975.1 uncultured Phycisphaerales bacterium | reverse complement strand
CCACCGAGATCTACACTCTTTCCCTACACGACGCTCTTCCGATCTCCTTTGGGAGGTTTCTACGGGTCGTTGCCTTCGAACGTTCAAGGAACACACGGGTGCGGTCAACTCCGTCGCCCTGAGCGCCGATGGCCGATGGATACTATCGGCGAGCAATGACAAGACGGTTCGCCTTTGGGAGGTTTCCGCAGGTCGTTGTGTGAGAACATTGGGGCACACAGACGTGGTCTATTCCGTTGCCCTGAGCGTCGATGGCCGCTGGGCAATGTCGGGGAGTTGTGACAATACGCTTAGTCTTTGGGAACTGGATTGGGACTATGAGTTCCCTGGGTGGGCTGACTGGGATGAGGGGGCCCGACCGTATGTGGCTAACTTTCTGACGTTCCATATGCCCTATGCCGCATCATTGCCGGCCGAAGGCACTCTCAGCGAACAGCAGATTCGACGGGCCTTGACTCGTCAAGGCCCGCCCACCTGGACGCCTGAAGACTTTCAGTTGCTGATTCACACGCTGCAATGTGCGGGCTACGGTTGGCTACGGCCGGAGGGAGTCCGCAAGAAACTCGAAGAGATGGCGGCCAACTGGGGAGGTCCTCCGCTACTACCGGAAGGGAGATGAACAGTTTGGGCTATTAGCAGCAGCTTGGAGCAATCATATGTTGGGAAAGATAAGACTCGAAACCATCAACGGCCCTATGCAGGGGAGGCAATTTATCTTCGATGAGCACGACACATTCCTTCTTGGCCGGCTGGATGATTGTCATGCCTGTCTCCCTGATGATCCTGCAGTATCTCGGCACCATTTCATCCTCGAGATCAATCCACCTGACGCGAGAATACGTGACCTGGGTAGCTGTAATGGAACGTATGTCAACGGCACGAAGTATGGTGGTCGGGAGAAGGGCGAGACGCCGGAGGAGGGCGCCAGACGCAGGTATCCGGAGGTAGATCTCAAAGAAGGCGACCAGATAATGGTCGGTGACACAACTCTCAAGGTCAGCATCGAGATGCCGGCGGTCTGCTGCCAATGCGGTGGCTCGATCGCCGATAAGGACCTAGCCAAATGCGCCTGGATCGGTAAGACGTTCATCTGTGTGTCCTGTAAGAGGAAGTTGACGCCTTCGTTGAAGCCGGCCAATAGACTGGAACCGGTCCGCTGCCAGAAGTGTGGCAAGGACGTGTCGGACGAGGTGGGCAAGGCCAGGCGGGGAGACTACATTTGCCAGTCCTGTCAAAAGAAAGCTGAAGCAGACCCGGCCCAACTCCTCAATCAGATCCTTGAGCAGGGAGCCAAGGAGCGGGGCAAAGATGCGTTGCTTGCGATCGAGGGATATGAGATCGAAAGAAAGATCGGTATCGGTGGGATGGGCGCGGTCTACCTCGCTCGTCAAAAGAAGGGTGGCCAGCGCGTGGCGGTGAAGATCATGCTCTCCAAGGTCGCCGTCGACGAACGGTCGTGTGAACAGTTCAGGCGTGAAATGGATTTGATCCGTGGCCTACACCACACGAACATTGTGGAATTCATTGATCACGGGTCGGCCGGATCGGTTTTCTACTTCGTCATGGAATACTGCGACGGCGGCAGCGTGGGGGATCTGATGGCTCATCACGGCGGCAAAGTCCCTCTGGATCTGGCTGCCCCCATCATGCTGCAATCACTCGAAGGACTCGCCCACGCTCATATGAAGGATCTTGTCCACCGGGACATCAAGCCCTGTAACATACTCCTGTGCGGCTCAGGTAGGAAAGTCGCTGCCAAGGTCGCTGATTTCGGCTTGGCGAAGAACTTCCAGAAGGCGGGATTGAGCGGCATGACGATGACTGGGAGTTACGCCGGCACTCCTGTCTTCATGCCCCGGGAACAACTGATCAACTTCAAGTACGCCAAGCCGGTCAGCGATGTGTGGAGCATTGGTGCGACGTTCTATAACATGCTCACAGGACAATTGCCCCGTGAGCTCAGACGAGGACAGGACCCAGTAGAGGCTGTCTTGCAGGGGTGCATCGTTCCGATCCGGACGCGGGATTCGAGTATTCCCGTGAGACTGGCGGATGTCATCGACCGGGCTGTGGCAAACGAGCCAGCACAGCGGTTCCAGGATGCAGAAGAAATACGCAAGGCGTTGAAGAAGGCACTATAGCACATCTGCGGAGCGCCGAATGGCATCAAAGAAGCAAGGTTGGCTGTCAAAGATCCTGGGAGGTAAGAAGGCCCAGAACAAGCCGGAACCACAGGTACAGAACGCAGGCTCATCTGCCGCGGAAGCCACGCAGGTCGTAGGGAGGGCTGCTCCTTCCCAGGAGTCCGTCAGCCCTCAGGATGCTCGGGCCAATGTCTCCCTTGAATGGAACGTCGGCGACGTGATCCTTGATAAGTATGAAGTCAAGCAGATCCACAGCGGCGGTGGAATGGGACTGGTCTACCGCGTGTTCCACAAGGATTGGGAGCTAGATATAGCCGTCAAGAACCCCCGAGCCGAGCATTTCCAGAACCAGCAGCAGAAGGAGAACTTCGTTCGAGAGTGCCTGACATGGATCGGCCTTGGGCTGCACGAGCACATCGTCTGCTGCTACTACGTTCGGATGCTGGGGAACATCCCTCGCGTCTTCGCGGAGTACGTGGAGGGAGGGAGTCTCAAGGACTGGATCGAATCCAAGAAGCTCTACGAAGGTGGTTCAGAGGAAGCCCTCAAGCGGATGCTGGACATTGCGATTCAGGCGGCTTGGGGCCTTCAGCATGCCCATGAGCAGGGCCTGGTACATCAGGACATCAAACCGGCCAACATCCTGTTGACGCCGGAGGGGATTGCAAAGGTGACAGATTTTGGCTTGGCGAAGGCCCGTGCAGCTACCGGCGAGCAGACAGTTCATGGTGGCCGGCAAAGCATCCTGGTTTCCTCGGGAGGACATACGCCGGCATATTGTTCACCGGAACAGGCGAACAAACAGCCGCTGACTCGCCGGACTGATATCTGGAGCTTCGGGCTATGCATCCTGGAGATGTTCGCAGGGGAAGTCTTCTGGCAGACAGGCCAGTTGGCGCCGCAGGCCCTTCAGAGCTACCTTGATAACGGACCAGAAGACAACTCCATTCCGAAAATGCCCACAGGTCTAGCCAATCTGCTCTCCAAGTGCTTCAAGCAGAGTTCTGAGGAACGGCCGAGAGATATGGCCGAGGTGATCAGTTCTCTGAGGCAATCATACGAACAGGCCATTGGTGGTACGTATCCGCGTGAGGCCCCTGAACCGGTGACAGCGTGGGCGGATGCTCTCTCGAATCAGGGGATAAGCCTTCTTGACTTGGGTTACCCAGACGAGGCGGAGGCGAAGTTCGAGGGGGCAGTAACAGACGACCCGTTGCATCCAGAATCAGTATATAACCGTGGCCTCTTCCTGTGGCGGTCGGGGCACGTGACGGACACTGCGGTTATATCGCAATTGGCAGAGTCAGAGAAGTCCCCTGAGTACAAGAATAGATCTCGGATGCTGGCGGCGCGGGTTCATTTGGAGCGAGGAGATGCGGAGTCGGCGATCAAGAAATTGGAAGGAGTCACAGACAAGAGACGAGATTCCGTCGGGTTCAAACGATTACTTGGCTCAGCCCACTCGGAAGAGAATTGCTGTGGCCACTGTGTGCGGCTTTTTGAGGGACACACATCTTCTGTTGAGTCCGTTGCGATCAGTCCAGATGGACGATGGGGGGGGTCCGGAAGTTGCGATAAGACACTGCGTCTGTGGGATCTTTCGACTGGGAAATGCCTGCGAGTGTTTGAGGGACACACATATTCTGTTGAGTCCGTTGCGATCAGCCCAGATGGACGTTGGGGATTGTCTGTAAGTTGGGATACAACACTTCGTCTCTGGGAGCTAGATTGGGAATACGAATTCCCCGGCTGGGCGGACTGGAGCGAGGGGGCACAGCCGTATTTGACCAACTTCCTGACGTTGCATGCGCCCTATGCAGCGAATCTACCGTCTGAGGGTGAATCCAGTGAGGAGCAGATCTGCCTGTCCTTAACGCGAAAAGGCAAGCCGACGTGGACTGAAGACGACTTCGGGCAGTTGCTGTATACTCTTGGCTGTGCCGGCTACGGTTGGTTGCGCCCAGAGGGAGTGCGAAGGAAGTTGGAGGAAATGGCGGCGAATTGGCAAGGTCCGTTGCCTCTGCCTTAGGAGAAGCAATAATGGCCAAGACAACCTGTTTGAGTATCTTTGCTGGTTCTGCGAGTGATATCGGGCGCATGCGAGAAAACAACGAGGATTCGTATCTGGTTGACAACTCACGCAGTCTATTCATCGTGTCTGACGGTGTGGGAGGACACCAAGCCGGAGCCATGGCATCACAGATCGTAGTCCGTGTCCTTCCCCTAATGCTCGAACAACGGCTCGCAGGGGCAGGTAACCCACCAGCCAAGGAAATCCGTCGGATTCTGTGTGGTGCGGTAAAGGAGTTGAGCTGGAAGATCAACACGGAAAGTTCGGATAAGGCCGGACTCAAAGGGATGGGAGCCACGCTGGTCTTGGCTTTGCTGCGGAAACGATGGGTGCATATTGTCCACATGGGAGACAGCCGGGCATATCTTTATCGAGAAGGTCAACTGGTCCAGTTGACCATGGATCACTCCATTGTGGGGATTCTCCTGCGCACTGGTCAGATTGCCCAAGAAGAGGCGTGCACACATCCCGCAAAGGGCCAGCTCTCACGCTTTGTTGGCATGGGAGGCGAGGCCATCCCCGACCTCTTGACGATGGGGCTAAAGCGAGGCGATCGGCTTCTGCTGTGCTCGGATGGGCTGACAGGGATGCTTTCGGATGGACAGATCGGAGAGATCCTGAAGGCGCAAGCAGATCCCCAGAAGGCGTGCGACAATCTCATCAAAGCAGCCAATCGGGCGGGTGGAAAAGACAATGTGACCGCGGTCTTAGTGGACTTCCACGGATATCGTCGTCCCACTTCGGATTGACCGATACAGCAAATGATGACAATTCCAAGTATGAAGAACAGATAACCACACAAGGAGATTACGTCATGAGTATTCTTGGTATGATCAAGTCCGTCTTTGGCTGCAGAGTATCCGAGGATGTAGTCGCCTTCGTAAGGGCAGCAGGGGATGGTAATGCGGAAACACTCAAGGCACTCATGAGAGCTAAAGTAAAGGTGAATGCCCGTGATGCCGATGGCTTCACGGCTCTGATGCTGGCCGCCCAAAAAGGTCACAAGGAGGTCGTCGAGATTCTGCTTGAAGCGAACGCCAGCGTGGAAACCAGGCATTCGAAAGACGCCACCGCTCTGGGATTGGCGGCACTAAATGGTCACGCAGACGTTGCCCGGGTTCTACTTAAGGCTGGGGCAGACGCCAATGCAAAGACCAGTAAAGGCGTCACCGTTCTGATGATCCCATGCAACACCGGTAACAGTCAGGTCGCCAGAGTCCTCCTGGAAAACAAAGCAGACGTGAATGCCAAGGACGTCACAGGAATATCAGCAGTGCATATCGCATCACGCAAAGGGCACACCGAGGTTCTGAGGGCACTGGTAGAAGCAAGAGCCGATGTGGAGAGTAAGGACTCGAATGGCAGGACTGCGATAATGATGGCAGCACACGAAGGCCAGGTAGACTCTGTCCTTCTTCTAATCGAGGCTGGAGCCGATGTCAATGCGAAAGACAGCAATGGAATGACTGCTTTGCGGATGGCAGCCCAGAATGGCCATTTGGAAGTGGTCAGAGTCTTGGTCGGGGCCAAGGCCGATGACACGACAAATGCGCTGGTGATGGCGGCATTTGAAGGACGCGTGGATGTTGTGACGCTTTTGGTGGAATCTGGTTTCGATGTGAACGTCAAGGATGGCAACGGCGCCACCCCTTTGATGGCAGCGGCGATGAATGGCCACGTAGAAGTCCTCCGATTGCTCGTCGAGGCCCATGCCGATGTGAATGCAAGATCGCCTGGTGGAGAATCCGCACTCTCCATAGCGGCCCAGGAAGGGCGTGTCGATATTCTCAGTGTATTGCTGGAAGCGGAAGCGGAGGTGGATGCTAAGGACGACAAATGCAAGACGGCGTTGCATTGGGCGGCACAGAAGGGCCATGTGGAGGCTGCCAAGGCTCTGTTAGTGGCTGGAGCCGATGTCAACGCCAAGAGCGCCGAGGGAATAACGCCTCTTTGGATAGCAGCAGTGAATGGGTATAGTCAAGTCGCGAGCGCCTTGTTAGAGGCTGGTGCCGATGCGAACGCCAAGAGTCCTGATGCCGGGACGCCGCTGTACGCGGCAGCATTCTTGGGACACGCAGATATCGTGAAAGTGCTTGTGCAAGCTCGCGCTAACGTCGATGCAAAGTGCGAAAGTGGGCAGACAGCCTTGATGGTGGCGGCGTTGCGGGGTCATATGAAGGCCGTAAGGGCGTTGGTAGACGCCGGTGCCGATGTAAATGCCCGAAATGCGATGGGGGCAGGAACTCTGGAGGCGGCACAGGAGGGAGGGTACACTGATATCGCCACATTTCTAAGAGGACACGGAGCGATATAGGGGCCATCCGATATCTTGAAGTAGATCTCAGCGAGGAGAATTAATCATGGGGTCGAGACGCGGTTCTGCAACGTCGCCAAGGGCAACGAGAAGGGCGACGTCGAGAA
>CALEZT010000202.1 GCA_937927975.1 uncultured Phycisphaerales bacterium | reverse complement strand
GCCTGCTCTGGTATCGCCGTCTCCATCGCCTGAGCCTTTTGAGATAGTTACTTATTCGAGGGCAAGTGCGTGCTCTGCTCGCACTCCTGCCCCCTGCCCAAGTCGCGCCAACTGGAGGACAAGTGGCTGCGTCTGAACCCTCGCCTGCACTGCACGCACAACCCGTCCAGTCCCGGCCAGATCCGCGAAGTCCTGCTGACCGACACGTGCCGGAACTTCAAGCCCAAATTCTGGGGACGCCCCCGCAAGAAGCAGCCCAAGGCCTCCCGACGTCCCCCGGCTTCGAAGTCCACCGGCGAGACCAAGCCCATCCCGCTGGGCAACGGCCTGTTCGCCACGGTCGACGCCGACGACTACCCCGAGATCAGCAAGGTCCGCTGGTACGCCAACCGCCACGGCTGTACGATCTACGCGTGTCGTTACCAAGGCGGCAGTGAGCTGTACATGCATCGTGTCATCGCGCAGCCTCGCAGGGACCAGATCGTGCACCACCTCGACCACGACGGCCTGAACAACTGCCGGGATAATCTTCTCGCCTGCACGCGGCGACAACATCAGGCCTGCCGAGGCCCCCTGGGAGATCGGCGTTTCGTCGGCGTCTACTGGATCAAGAACCGATGGCAGGCGAAGATTCAATATCATGGCAAGATGTACCACATTGGATGCTTCGACGACGAGATCGAGGCGGCCAAGGCCCGCGACCGCAGGGCTTATGAACTCTGCGGCGACCTCGCCTATCTCAACTTCCCCGAGGACCTGCCCATGCTGCGTCGATCCTGCCGTAAGAGGCGCACAAGGGCACACAAACCAGCGAAGAGAAGTCGATCCTGACCTTTGTCGCCAGGTGGTTCGCTGACTCCTTCGCCAATCGAGGATAATAACTCGTCAGGAGGTTGCCGGTCTGGTGGCCCGACGGTATGATGGACGCGTTGGCGGCTCCAAGTACTGATTGGTGAGGGCCTTATGGCGGTGCATCCTGTTGAAACGTACCTCAAAGATCTGAGCGAGATTCACCGGACCGGCGGCGGTGTGGCCGAGGAATCGTATTACGGCGTGCTGGAAGCCCTTTTGAACGAGGTTGGACGCAAGCTCAAGCCTCGTGTCCGCTGCGTCCCTCAGCTCAAGAACACCGGGGCCGGCGAACCCGACTTCGGACTCTACGCCGCCAATCAGTTCCAGCGCGCGGGCGATGCGCGACCCATGGAGGGACAACTACCCGAGCGGGGCGTCATCGAGTGCAAGCCTTGGAACGACGATTCCTTCGCACGCGCCGCCAGCGCACAGGTTTCGGGCTATTGGAAGAAGTACGGACTCGTGCTCGTCACGAACTACCGCGACTTCGTCCTGGTCGGACGGGACGAGCGGGGCAAGCCCATCCAGCTTGAATCCTTCCGCATGGCCGAAAGCGAAAAGGCGTTCATCGGAATGCTCGCCCATCCGCAGAAGACGGCGCAGCAACATGGCGACCGCCTGATCGATTGCCTGCGCCGGGTGATGCTGCACGCGGCTCCCCTGACCGACCCCAAGGAACTCGCATGGTTTCTCGCCTCGTACGCGCGCGAGGCCCGCGCCCGCGTCGGACAAGCGCGCGAACTGCCCGCCCTGGAGGGCCTCAAGAAAGGCCTGGAGGAAGCCCTCGGCATGAGGTTCGAAGGCGAGAAGGGGCAGCATTTCTTCCTTGCAACGCTCGTACAGACGCTCTTCTATGGCGTCTTCTCCTCCTGGGTCCTCTGGAGCCGGGAGAACTGGTCGAATCCCGACGCCAGGTTCGAATGGCACGACACCGCCTGGACGCTGCACGTGCCGATGATCGCCAGCCTCTTCGACCAGATCGCAATGCCCAAACGACTCAAGCCCCTGGGCGTCGATGAAGTCCTCGACAAGGCGGCCATCGTCCTGAACCGCGTGGACCGGCCGGCCTTTTTCAGCCGCTTCGAGCAGGAACACGCGGTGCAGTACTTCTACGAGCCGTTTCTGAAGGAATACGATCCCGAGCTGCGAAAAGAACTGGGCGTCTGGTACACGCCGCCCGAAGTGGTTCAATATCAGGTCGAGCGGGTGGACCGCGTCCTCCGCGAAGAACTGAACATCGCCGATGGCCTGGCCGATGAGAACGTCGTGATCCTCGACCCCTGCTGCGGAACGGGGGCCTATCTTGTCGAAACTCTCAAGCGGATTCACAAGACGCTGCAGGAGAAGGGACGCAGCGCCCTGACCGCGCAGAAACTCAAGAAGGCCGCCGCGACGCGGGTCTTTGGATTCGAGATTCTCCCTGCCCCCTTCGTGATCTCGCACCTGCAGATCGGCCTGATGCTCCGCCTGCTCGGCGCGCCGTTCAATCCGGAAACGGACGAACGAGCAGGAGTGTACCTGACGAACGCACTGACGGGATGGGAACCCCCGAAGGAGCCGAAGAAGCAGTTGCCCCTGTTTCCCGAAATGATGCAGGAGCGCGACGCGGCGGACAAGGTCAAGCAGGAAACGCCCATTCTCGTCATCCTGGGCAATCCGCCGTACAATGCCTTCGCAGGCACAAGCCCTGCGGAAGAGGGCGGGTTGGTGGATCAGTATAAGGAGGGTTTGACCGCCTCCGCAACAAACGGAGGTTGGGGAATCAAGAAGTTTAACCTGGACGATCTGTACGTACGGTTCTTTCGTATCGCAGAGCGACGCATCGTCAAGAGTGGGAAAGGAATCATCTCATACATATCGAATTTCTCCTATCTTGGCGATCCGTCCTTTGTTGTTATGCGACAGAGGCTTCTTTCGGTTTTCGATCAGATTTGGATCGACTGCATGAATGGAGACAGCCGTGAGACAGGAAAGCTGACGCCCGAAGGTACCTCCGATCCGAGCGCTTTCTCGACAGACCAGAACCCCGTCGGCATCCAAGTTGGGACTGCTATTTGCACGATGGTTCACAAAGGTAATCTCAGCCCTCGCCGCATTGTTCGGTATAGGGACTTTTGGGGAGTGACAAAGAACAGGGACCTGCTAATGAGCGTGTCTCCCGAGGGTCGCTCGGTCCAGTACGAGCCGGCCTTTCCGCTGGCGGAGAATCGCTACTCGTTCAGGCCCCTTGGCGTGTCCGCGGACTACTTGACTTGGCCATCGATTCCGGCGCTCTGTAAGAATGCACCGTATAGCGGATTGTTGGAGATGCGCCGGGGTGCCTTGATGCATGAGGACCGGGACACGCTCGTCAATCGGTTCAAGAAGTACATGGACAAGTCAGTGGCATGGGACGAGATCGCAAAGACGCGGACGGGCCCCGTCGAACCTGGGGGACGATTTGACCCCGTCGCATGTAGAGAGAAACTCCTGAGACTAGCCCGCTATTCGGAAGACCACATCATGCGATATGCTCTGCGGCCTTTCGACAATTGCTGGTGCTACCATGACGACACGCGACCGCTGTGGAATGAGCCTCGCGCTGACTTGGTGCGTCAAATGTGTCGTGGGAACTCACTCTTTGTAACGCGACTTCTGCAAGAAAGGCCTAACGAGAACGTATGCTGTTTCTACACGTCGATCATTCCTGACTACCATGTTCTTCGTCCAAACGTTGTCGCCATTCCAGTCTACCTGCTTGATGACCCCGATAATTCGTCGACCGATGCAGCCGTTGAGGCGATGTATGGACAGCAGAAGGGAGGTTCGCGGAGAGTCGCGAACCTCTCTGAACCTACACGAGCATACCTGACGGATATTGGCCTCAGTGATCCTGACGCTAATCCCAGGACCGCCGATTCAGTCTGGATGCATTCACTATCGGTTGTTTATGCTCCTGCGTATCTGCGTGAGAATGCCGATGGTATCCGCCAGGACTGGCCGCGAATTCCGTTGCCGAAGGCGGAGAAGGCTTTGCAGACGTCGGCGGCGTTGGGGAGACGGATCGCGGCACTGCTGGATACCGAGAACCCTGTCGATGGCGTCACGACGGGCCGGGTCGATCCTCGGCTCAAGGAGGTCGGCGTCATATCGAAGGTGGGCGAGGGCGGGCTCAATCCGGATGAAGGGCATCTCGATCTGACCGCGGGTTGGGGCCATGCGGGCAAAGGCGGCGTGTGCATGCCGGGGACAGGCAAGTATGAGATACGAGCCCAGACGGATGCAGGCTTGGAGTCGGCGTTCGGCGAGGAGACGCTGGACATCTACCTGAACGAGGTGGCGTACTGGTCGAACGGAGATATTGTCAAATGTTGTGGATGAGATTTCTGGCTGACGCCTTCTCTGTCGGT
>CALEZT010000201.1 GCA_937927975.1 uncultured Phycisphaerales bacterium | reverse complement strand
CCACCGAGATCTACACTCTTTCCCTACACGACGCTCTTCCGATCTCTCGAAACGCGAGCCGCCCAGAGCGTCGTGAAGGCGCTCCAGCGAGGCCGTCACCAGCGCCGTCTGCGCCTGGTAGACCTCGGCCTCGCTCAGCGCGCTGTTCTCCAACGCCAATCTGGCCGCCTCCAGGGGCTGGCGATATCGCTGGAGTTCCGCGATGTGCAGACGTGTCTCGAAGTTGCGGACGTACTCGCCGAGCAGGTTGGAGAGATAGGTCTTCTCCTCCTGGCGGGACTGGATTTCCGAACGCAGGTTGCTCAGATCGAGCGTGCGACTGTCGAGCAACCGACTCACCTGCTGATACTCGCGCCGGACCTCAGCCAGTTGGTTCTCCAGGTCCGTCAACTTCTGACCGAGCGGAATCTTCTCCTTGGCGATGTCCTCGCGAAGTCGGGCCAGTTCCGTGAGACTGGCCTCAAGTTGCTGCTGGATGGAAGCCCCTGCCTGGCTGAACGCGGCGCCGTCGGCCTTGTCCTGAACCTGTGAGAGGGCAGGCGATGCGAGGAGACAAACAACCCACAGAAGCGAGATCCGACACGGGACTCTGTTGCTGCACAGCGGAGAGGATTGGTTTTTGCTCATGGCTGGACCTTCAGCGGCAGAAGGACAAAGCTGGCCACCTTCTCGTTTTTGAGGATGGCGATGGCGTCCGCCACCCGGCCGGCCGCGTCGTTCGCAGACTCCCACGTCCACCCCGCCTCGGAGGGGCGACCCACTCCCGCCACGGCACCGTTGGCGCCGCTGTAGTACGCCTGGCCCAGGCCCACATAGACCGCGACAACCTCCGCTGCGGTGCCGTCGGCCAAGGTGCGGACCTCGCTGGTCACCGTGATCTCGCGTTGGAACTTGTTCACTTCGTTGAGGATGCCCACCACGTTCTGGAACCGTTGGGCGAGGGACAGCTTCGTCGCACTCGGGTCCTGGGGCAGGCTCTGGCTGAGCGGCTTGATGCGATCGCGGATCGGATCGGGCAGCCGCGCGATCAGATTCGTCGTTCGGGTTTCGAGTGTGGCCACGACCCCGGCCAACATGCCGGCGGCGTTCTTGAGCTTGTCGTTCTCATTCACCAGCTCGACCCGCTTCTTGTCAGCATCGCTGATGCTTTCCTGGGCTTGATCGATCTTCTCCCGCAGCGATGCGATCTCCCTTTCCACCAGTGCGATTCGTTCGTTGAGCATCTCGCGGCCGAGCACCCAGTCCTGCTTCTCTTTGGAGATCACCCGCTGGGTCTCGACCCATTTCTCCATCGCAGCCCGCGCGTTGTCGATGCGTTCGCGGGTCCCGGTCTCTGCGGCCCAACCCAGAGCCGCAGCGGCCAGCACGACAATCACCGCTTGTCTTTGTCTTGTCTGCATCACGATGAACCTCGTTGAATCATCCGCACAGACTGTATCCGGGGCGTGTTAATACCGGATGAATCCTCCATTAGATTTGGATTAAAAGAGGGACCCGCTCGTTCTCTCAGAACTCGTATTCGAGACCCAGGGCCAGATCGATGCCGCGTCGATAGGAGGACTTCGTGGCCTCCCCGCTGACGTAACTCGATCGATAGACCTCTTTGATCTCGGGATCGGTCAGGTTCTTGGCCTGGAACATGATCTTCATGTGATCCCGGATCGGCTGCATGACGCTCAGGTTGAGCGTGCCGAACTGCTGCGAGTAGACGTCGGGGACGTAGCCATTGCCCAGAGCCACACCGCCTTCGGTCAGCGTGTCGCCGCGGACCGTGTAGAACAGGCCGATCTGCGTGCGGTATTTCGCGTGCTCGTAGGTCAGGTTCAGGTTGTAAAGGTGCTCGGGCGCTCCCATCATTTCGCGGGTCGGGGTCGGCGCTCCCACGGCTGCGAAGGCATCCCGTTCATCGTCGGGCAACGTCACCTCGGACTTGATGAACGTGGCGTTGGCTCCTGCGGTGAACCCCTCCAGGGGGGCCCAGAGCCTGCCCAGGTCCTGCCGCACCTCCAGTTCCCAGCCCTCGAGCCAGCCTTCGGGGTAGTTGACCGCGGTCGTGTAGAACAAGGACGCCTGGAAACGCTGGACGTATTCGATGGGATCCTTGACATCCTTATGGAACCACGACACGGAGACCAGGCCCCCCTCGTAGGGCTCGTAATCGAGTCGGAGATCGTAGTTGTCCAGCGCGCTCATTCCCAGATCGGGATTGCCTACAAAAATGTCCGCGCCGAGATATTCCATCTGCATGACCGGCGACAACTCCTTGAACGTCTGTCGCGCCACCGTCTCGCTGTAGGAAGCGCGGATCTTGACCGGCGGGATCGGCGTCACCTCGAAGGCCAAGGACGGCAGAACGTCGTCCTGCGAAAACGAAACGTCCGCCTCGGGACCGAACTGCGTCCAGCCTGTGCCGCCGGGAGGAAGATATCGTGCGTTGTCGCTCTCGGGAAGATTGGTGATGCTCAGATCCGTCGACTCGAAGCGAGCACCGCCGATGACTTTCAGATAGGAGGTCAGCGGCAGATCGAGCATCTGATACCAGGCGAGGATCTTCTGGTCGCCTGTGTAGTCCACGTCGTCGTTGAACGCGGTGATCGTATGCCCATCGCCGACGTAGACCTGGCTCCAGCGTCTCTCCCAGGGCGCCGCAAACGATGTGTCGTCGAATTCGTAGTAGAAACCGTCCTGCTTGTACTTGCGGTCCACCTGGTCGTAGAACAGACCCAACTTGAGGTAGCCCTCCAGCTCGGCCCACTGCTGGAACGGCGGCTTTAGGTTCACAGACGCATGATCGCTTTCTTCGGTGATTTCCTTCCAGATGCGCTGGGCAAACTCGTTGCCGCTGCCGCTGGGATCATAGCCGAAGTGCACCGCAGGAAACACCAGACCCGCAACTTCCCGACCCGGTTGCCACCAGGTGCGGAAGGCCCGTTTGTCGGGTTGATCCATTTGGGCCTCGCTGTGCGACAGGGTCCAGTCAATCCCCGGATTGAGGGTTCGTGCCAATCGCCAGAGCGGGTATTCGGGAACTTCGAGGGTGTGCCGGCCCTTCAATTGCACCGTCGATTGCGAACGCTCCGTATATTCCAGCGTTTCGTTGCGGTGATAGGGAGCGCTGATGTCCAACGTGTCTCTGTACCGACTGCCCCGAGTGTCCTCCATGAGAGTGGCTTTGTCTTCCGTGACTTGCGTCTGCATGTAGAGCAGGGACAATGCGTGATTCTCGACCTCCGCGCCGATGACCCCCATGGCGCCCCATTGCACGGAATCCACTCCTGCGGTCACGTCATACAGGCTCGTATATCCATATTGTTCGAAGGGCTGCATCCGGTAGGAACTGCCGGCCAGTCGCGCTTCGTAGATGTCGTGGACCCCATCGTCGTAATAGGAACTGTCCCGCTTGTAGTACATGCTTGTGAACGCGCCGATCCGCACTCCGTTGTCGAGGTCGCGTTTGCCGCCGGCGGTCAGGGACCAATTGTAGTTGATGGGAGCGTCGTCCTCGGCGACCCCCATCGTACCTCCGAACAGCCCGTTGTCGGGAATATCCCGGTCATCCCGGCCCAGAAAGTTCACGCCGCCTCCGCCATAGCTGAGGAAGTCGCCGCCCCACGGCGCCTGCGTGTTGTATTCCGTGCCCACCTTGACCTTGAGAATTCGCTCGTCCGGAATCCCCTTGAGGACGAGGTTCACCGCTCCGCCGGAGGCATCGCCCTGTTGGTCCGGCGTAAACGTCTTACTCACTTGAATGCTCTCGATCAGGGCTGCCGGGAACTGGTCGAGTTGCACGGCGCGCTTGTCCTCATCGGCGGTGGGCAGACGCACTCCATTCAACTGGGAATTGACGTACCGGTCGGGCAAACCGCGAACCACCGCGTACTTGCCGTCTTCGACCGTGGCTCCGGAGACCAATCTCAACGCTGCGCCTGCGTCGCTGGCGCCCGCCTGGCTCATCATGTCCGAGCTGATCGAGTCCATCAGTGACGGACTCTCCAGTCGCAGGTTCAGCAGTCCAATCTCCGTCCCGCCGCCCAGTTCCTGGTTCTCCGCGACAAATTCCTCCATTTCGAGAAACTCACCGGCCAGCGACGCCTCCACATCGGTCATCCGTCCCGCAGCGACCACGCTGTTGGCCACAACCTGTCGGGCATATCCCTCCTTCGATACGATCAGGGTGTAGGTCCCAGGAACCACCTTCTCGAAGACGTAATGCCCTTCGCTGTCGGTCGTTCTCTTGTCGCCTGTCTCGACGATCTGCACCTGCGCCGCAGCCAGCGGCACGCCAAAGTCTTTGTCGTACACGACGCCGCGAATCCCGCCAACCTCCTGAGCCGATACAACAGGCGGAAGACAGAACAGCAGCGTCATGCTCAACACGATGGCTGTGCGTAATCGACTCGTCACCACGGATCACCCAAACCCTCTTGAATCTCACGTATCCGGCTCAGCAGCTCCAGGCTCGGCTCTGCCCCCTGCGTAGCCATTGAACAGCACGTCGCAGCGAGGTCTTCGGCTCTCGGTCTGGAATTCGGGTTCTCCACCCCCGCTTCGACCGCCCTCGCGTACAGATCCATGGCGATGTCCGCCTTGCCCATGGCCCGATGCGCTTCGGCAATCGGACGAAGCGTCTGAGCCCGATAGATGTTTGCGATCTGATCCCGCTTGGCATCGAACAGCTCCAGGGCGTCCTTCGCCTCCTCGCTTGCCCGTTCCGGATCGCCCGCGAGGAACCGCAACCGAGCCAGTTTGGCCTTGACGGGAATCTCAATCGTGGGCTGCCAACTTGTGGAATCGGCGATCTCGCGGGCCTCCTTGACCAAGTCCAAAGCCTTCGTCCGATCGGAATGAGCCAGGCAGTGCTCGATCATGTCCATTAGCAGGTCGAGTCGCACGAACCCCGGTATCTTGTCCCACGAGGCACGGATGCTCGCCTCGACCGTTGTGCGCCGCTCGACATCGGAATAGACCCGATCGAACAGACGAACATAGGTCGCCAATGCCTCTTTCAAGACATCAAACTGCTGGCTGGAGACCATCTTCGCCAGGGCTGCCGTCTCCGCATCGAAGTCAGCCGCCGGGCGGCTCATCGCCCGCACGACGGCCACCTGGTCAACGATCCGGTCCTTCCGCCAGTCCTCGGCGCCTTCAGCAATCTTCAGTGCGGTACCCAGATAGGCCTCGACATTGGTCTTGTACCCACGTTGCAGGCAATGCATGGCCAGATCCGCGTAGGCCGTGCCTCGTCGCCAGTCGTCGATTCGTTCGATGTAGCCCAGCGCCCGCTGCGGCTGATTCAATGCGAGGCAAGCAGTCACGACCCCCGCCTGCGCCTGGGATCGGCTCTTGATATGGGGATCGCTCGGAATCGCGGAGGCCGCGCGGAAGGCGATCTCCAGCAACTCACGTTGGTAGGCCTCCAAAGGAGCATCAGCCAGGGAAACCGCCTGGCTGTCCCGTCGGCCGCAACCGGCAAGCACGACACCCAGCGTCAGGCCCACGAATACGCATGAGAAATGCCATCGAATCGTCACACTACCCTCACTGCCAATCTGCAAGCCCAACCACCTGCGAAACAGGAACAGACGTTTCGCCATTATAGTCGCAAAGCGTTAGTATTGTGTTAGAATCCGGTTAATTTGACGTGGTTACACTTCTTTTTCGTTGCCCCAAAAACAAAGCCGATGGCAGCGGATACGTCTGGCCGCCATCGGCTCGTTGTTGCATGCCACACTTCCACCCGGATTAGAGGCTAATCGCGCGCTGGGCTTCCGGTGGCCACATCATCCTCAGTCCAGCAGGCCATAGGCGTCGGCCGCGCTCCAGCCTTTCAGCCAGTTATAACCTCCGAACGCGCCCTTATACGCAACCGGGCTGAAGAACCCATCGTCCGGAGCGGTGCCGCCGGCCGTCAAGGCCTCGAACGCGGGCAGCGGATTGAGCTTCGTCACCTGCGCCATGACCTTGCCGCCCACCTGCGCGGGCGCGCTGCGGACAAGGTTCTGAATGGGCATCCTGGCGATGTTGTCTTCGATCTTATTGCGGTAGGCCGGCGCCATGACGCCGAAGGTGTTCAGCGTGGCGGTCTCGAAGTTCCGGAAGAACACGCAATCCGTGAACTGGCACCAGTTGCCCGACGTGAAGTTCGGATACAGGACCTTGGGATCCACGCCAACCGTGTTGGTCGGGTAGCTGTCGTACGGGGTGCTGAACAGCGACAGCAGGGTCGGAACGCCCGCCGAGCCGTAGCCGCCGCCGTCGCCGCCGGTGCCGCCGTCCTTGATGATCGCATCGCCGAGGTCCATAAAGATGCAGTTGCCGAACTGGGCCCGCATGTTGTCGCGCCATTCCGTGCCGACGTCGCCGTCATAAGGCTGGCCGATCACGGTGAAGTTGTAGAAGCTGGCTGCCCCAAAAGGCTGAGCGGCCGCCGACTCGGCGCCGTCCATTTCAAGGCAGTTGTCGCCGATGCCGGAGCCCTGGCTCTTGGTGCCGCAGTAGCCCTGCACGATCAGGCCGAACTGGGCCTTGCCGCGCCAGCCCTGGTCGACGTCGAAGCTGTCGTCGCCGATGTTCCAGATGTTGACATACTTCAGGTTGACCGTGCCGCCCCAGATCTCGATGCCGTCATCGACGTTGTTCATGATCTCGAGGTACTCGATCTCCGTCGCACGACCGACGCCGCCGATCGACAGGCCATTCAGCTCGTTGGCCATGCTGAGCACCTTGCCGCCGTAACGCAGCGACACGTAGCGGATGACGCCGCTGTCGTCATCGTCGTCGTTGCCGCCGTAGAGGGGAAGCGTGTCGCCGGCGAATCGAGCGGCGAGGCCCTCCATCTGAGCGGTGTCCGTGCCGTCCGGCTGACCGGTGCCCTGTTTGTCGAGCGTCGCGGAGATCAGGGCGTTGCCGAGAATCGTCAGGTTGCCCCACTCCTCGCAGACCGTGCGATAGGTCTTCAGGTCGTCCTGCTCGGAGGTCATGATGATGGGGGCGTTCTTGCGGCCGTTGGCGAAAATCTTGGCGCCCTTTGCGACGACCAGGGCGCTTTCCGGCGTGCCGCGGATGATCGTGCCGGGCTCGATGGTCAGGCTCGCGCCGGGCTCGATGTAGACCACGGCCTTGAGGTGATAGACGTTGTCCGCGGTCCAGGTCCCCGATTTGACGATGTTCTCCGTCACGTTGACGTCGGCTGCGCCGGCCACCCCGGCCGCAACCATGCCCATCAGGGCAACCACTGCGATCTTTCTCATGGTTCCATTCCTCCAGAATTCGGTCAAGGATCGACTGTGGCGGCGACACTGCCGACACACAATGTGTACAAGCCAATCTGGGATCATCTCTTGACCGTTCTTTGACTTGCCGGCCTCAAGGAATTCCCAATACCTGCGGTCGCATTGTTGCACGGCCACGTTAGCACAGGATTAAAGCCAGACTGGAAATCGGTTAGGACCGAGAATTATTGCGCCGGATCGGACAGATACGAATTGTCGCGCGATTTATCCAAAACTAATACCCTCCACATGTAGGGCTAACGTCCGCATCCGATACTGTATCTAGTGTTGATCCGTGAGACAACAGGTTTGAGCATTACGCAAAGGAAGGGAAAGACCCATCGAACCGAGCAAACCTGTCTTTGTCGTCAGCGACCTGCACATGGGGGATCGGTCTCCCAAAGACAACCTGCGACAAGGCAATCGCGAAACGATGCTCGACCAGTTCCTCGCCTACGTCGCCGACCAGAGAGGGCAGTTGGTCCTCCTGGGCGACGTCTTCGAACTGCTTCGCTACCCGCTGGACAACATCATCGCCCGCCGCCGGGACCTGCTCGACCGTCTTGCCCGGATGGACACCGTGTACGTGCCCGGCAATCACGACCAGGACCTCGCGTCTTTTATCGGCGCCGGCGATCCGCCCCATCCGTTCTTTTACAGAACGTCCCACGCCTTCGTCCAACAGATGGGCGACAGACGATTCAAGTTCATGCACGGACATGAAGTCGATCCGCTGATCACGTCCAGGACACAAAGCATCACGCGGATGATCGGCGCCGTGGCGTATCTTCTTGAGTTCCGCCAGGGGACGTGCATTCTCTCGAACGACACGATCACCGACACCCTTCTGGAGATCGGCGAACACGCGCTGGAGCTATGGAGCCGTCTCACCCGCCGGATGAATCGGGCCTTGCAGGAATGCTATAACAGGATGCCTGCCGAGCAGATGACGCTGCTGAGCCGTCATATCCGCACCCATCGCATGCTCGGGCGGTTCCATCAGGACAGGGCGGAAGGTCTATACGACGTCGCCATCGTAGGCCACACGCACAAGGGCGGGTCTTTCGACAACTGGTACTTCAACAGTGGTTCCTGGACCGGGTCCAACCGCAATTTCCTGAGAATCTCGCCCGACGGCAGCGTCGGTGTCTTTGACTGGAGCCTACACGGCCCGCGGTCCAACGATACGCTCATTGCAGCCTGAGGAGGATCCACTATGGCCAGAATCATCTATGGCGTGGCGGGAGAAGGGTTCGGACACAGCAGCCGTTCCCATGTGATCGGGCAGCATCTGATCGATGCGGGCCATGACGTGCTCTTCGCGGCTTCCCGCAAGTCGCTGTCCTACCTGCGAAAACACCTCGGCGACAAGGTCCACGAGATCGCGGGTCTGAGTCTCGTGTATCGGGATGGGAACCTCCGTCCCATCGAGACTCTCGCGACGAACCTGTCGCAGGTCCTTCGGAACCGACGAACGAACCTCGCGCTATGCCGCACGGTTTGTGAGACGTTCTGCCCGGATCTCGTGATCTCGGATTTCGAACCGTTCACTGCCTGGTGGGCGTGGCGGCACGGCGTACCCTTCATCAGCATCGATCACCAGCACCTGCTGACGATGTGCGAGTTGGAGCACCCGCCCGGCATACGATTGTCGAAATTGAGTGCCAACATCACCACGCGCTGCCATTACTTCGGAGCGGCCGCCTACCTCATCGTCAACTTCTTCTATGCCCCGGTAAAACACGGGCGGGCAATCCTGACTCCTCCCGTGGTACGGCCGGTCGTCGAATCCCTCAAGCACGCCAGCGGAGATCACATCCTCATCTACACCACAGACATCTCATGGAAAAACAAGCTCTCTGCGTTGCTGAACTCATTCCCATCCCATACGTTCCATGTCTACGGGTTCGATGAGTCCCGACGGATCGGCAACTGCGAGTTCAAGAGAACTTCCACGGAACGATTCCTCCAGGATCTCGCAAGCTGCCGGGGCATTATCGCAACCGCAGGGTTTTCGTTGCTCAGCGAATCCCTCTATTTCCGCAAGAAGCTGCTCCTGCTCCCCATCCAGGGGCAGTATGAACAAGTTCTCAATGCCCAGTATGCCGAGCGACTCGGCTTGGCGTTGAACCGCACGTCACTCGATGCAGACACGCTGCGAGAGTATGTCAGCTTCCTCGATCACCCGATCCCGAACCGTTGCGAGATCCTTTGGCCGGACAACAAGGCATTCTTCGACATCCTCGACCGAACCCTGGATGCAGTCTGGCCTCCATTCGACGTTGTTTCCGCCGGGCCAGCAACTCAAGACCGGTTGCTTGCAAGCGAACCTCGCAGAACGTGCCGGCGATCCCCGTGAGAAGAACCCGCACCATCACTGCTCCATTGGCGCAAGTCCTTGAGCGGCTACCGAAAGTTCACTATTACTCAAACCCAAGATACGTCAGCTCGTGCACGATGGTCATCGGGCCACAATGGGGTCGGGTTGATGCTCGGAACCAATTCTGATGTGTACGTGACGCAGATTAACGAAAGAAACAGGAAATGCTCATCGCCGCCTAACAAAAGGTCGAGATGATCATCGTCTGTTGGACCGAAAAGTGTTTCGCCTGCCCACGGATGGACTGGCACACATTCTGAGCAAGGAGCACAGATGGTCGGCTACGCGATGAACGGTTTGCGATTCACAGATCCTCCCGGTCTCGGGTCGGGAAGGGCGATCCCTCATGGGTTTCTTGACGAGGCCGAGTTGATGGCTTTTTCTGTCCTCATCCAGCATCGCCGATCTTTGCCCCTCTATTTCGGTGACTGCTGGCGGTGCTATCTTTGCACGTATACGTGCCTGGATTTCTTCGACATGGTCGATCATATTCTCCAGAGCCACGATCCGGAGCCGTTCAACGAGGCCGATGAAGCGGAACTGGAGGAATGGGGTTGCTCTGAAGCAGACTGAATGGCTCGCAACGCGTTCGTCTCGACGTCGTCGCAAGTGCCTCGTGGTCATGGGGCCAGGTGAATCGACTGGATCTGGGCCCTCGGAATCGGAATGGTCTTCATGTTGCCCGACGATGGATAC
Source organism: uncultured Phycisphaerales bacterium (assembly GCA_937927975.1). Lineage (GTDB taxonomy): Bacteria > Planctomycetota > Phycisphaerae > Sedimentisphaerales > Anaerobacaceae > PLanc-01. Next base: position 40,766 of record CALEZT010000201.1, on the reverse strand, counting down.
GGCGCCTGGATCTCGACGGTGTCGGCCGAGATCGCGTGCAACTGTCCTTTGTACACCGTGGTCGGCCCGGCGATGTAGACCATGCCCATCGGTGGCGGCGGTGGAGCGATCCGCGTGCCGCCCTCGGGGGAATGTGCCGCCACGACACAGGTCTTGCCGATATGGCTGCGAGAGAGACTCCTCAGAGGGATGGACGTCATCCCGCGATTCATCGCGGCAACCACAGCGGCGCTCTCAGGCGGCGCGGCTCCCGGCAGGGCGGCCGAAGCGTTCTCCTTCGGTCTGCAGCCCAGCATGCCCAGGATTCCCAGCGCAACGATCAACCCGCGTCGCCAACATGGCTTGTGCATGACATAGCCCTTTCGCTTTCTGCGAGCGTGCAGCCTCGTCGGTCTCACGGAGCCTGCCGCACGCCGGTATACCAATACTGCGGGACGTCTTCTCCCGTGGTTTCCTTGATCCCGCTGACGTGCCCGTCGAGCCAGCAGACGTTGGACACGCCGGCATGCCGGAAGATCTCCTGGATCGCCTCCGGGAAGTTCCCCAGGGTGCCTCCGTTGCGCCACTGCGTCAGGTTGATGGACTTCCCGGCCTGGATGTGGAGCATGTCGCCGTTGTCGTCGAGCTTCTGTTCAACGTGGTCCTGAAAAGCGATGACCTCGTCATGACGCTTGAAGTCGTGGTCGACCTTGATATTCCGATTCTCCTTGCCGTTCCAGGTGATGTATCCGTTGATCCCATAAGCGCAGTATTTGAAGTACTCCTGGTAGGCGATCCCCCACCCCCATTCGGGCCAGTCGTCGACTCGTTTGGTGCTCGGGCACCGGAAGATCTTCTTGTTCTGGGCGTAGGGATAGTAGGCGATTCCCCAGTAGGCGTTCTTGTCGTTCGGGCCGTACGGTTTCACGACCGGCAGCCCTTCGTAGGCGTTGTCCCACAGGCCCACGTTAGGGGAGTTGTGTGTTTTGCCCTGATTGTCGTCCACGTACATCCGCATGGAGACGCCGAGCCCCTTTATGTGCGCCGTGCACACGACTTTCTTGCCTTGCTCCCGGGCTTTGCCCAAAGCAGGCGTCAGAATCGCCATCAATAGCGCAATGACGGCGATCACCACCAGCAACTCGATCAACGTGAATGCTTCGTGCTTTCTCATAACCGAAACTCCTGTCATTCTCCCGGATTCCCTTCTTCTGTTCCTTTTCTTCTCGCCTTCGACTATAGCGGGCACTGTTGGATTCTGATGAAGGTTGTGCTAATTCATCGTTTTCCCTGTCCGTCCTGGGAGCGATGCAAACGCCGGAGGGCCGCCCGCGAGGACGGCCCTCCGACTGCATGAACTTGCATGAGCCAGAGGGCTCATGGCGCGTTGTCGTCGTAGTGGGGTCATTCGACGAACGTGCCGACGACCTCGATGTTGTCGATGGCCCACCACCAGTTGTTTCCGGCCTCGGTAAGGCCGAAGGTGATGACCATCGTCTTGACGCCGGCGGGATTGCCCAGATTCACCGTCACTCGCTCGTTCGTGGCGTCGGGCTTGAACGACGCGGGATTGCCGCCCTCGGATTCCCAGAGCATGACCACCACCGGGTCGCGGCCGTCGTAGGAGACCAGCACGCTGGCGGTCTGCGTGCCCTCCTGACGCCAGCTCGAATCGAACGCAAGCTGCAAGGAGCCTGCCTCGGCCCCTGCGACGTTGATCGAGGGTGTGCTCAGGAACGCGTTGTACAGGCCCGGTGCATGGGGCAGATCGTCCCATTCATCCGGATCGGCGACCGCCACGATGCTCTGGCCGGACACGAACTGCGAGCGCCCCTGATCCTCCGCCACCTGAACCCACCAATCCTTGTTGACGAAGGACCAGCCGGCCCACTCGGTCACGCTGTCGGTCGTCGGATCGCCCGAGCCGGGAACGCCGGCGTCATTGACCACCCAGCCCGCCGGCGGGACGTCGGTCCAGTAGTTGCCCACGGCCGGGGGCGCCTCATCGACCGGCGGGCCCAGCGGCACGCTTTCGAAGTCTTCGGTGAACAAGGCTTTCGTGACGCCGCCGGAGGAGCCGGTGACCAGCAGGTTGTCGATGGCCCACCACCAGTTGTTGCCGGCGCGGGTCAGGCCGAACGTGATGACCATGGTCCTGGCTCCGGCGGGCTTGTTCAGGTCGACGGTGACTGTCTCGTTCTCGGCGTCATCGTGGAAGTTCGGATGCCCCTGAACGGATTCCCATCGCAGGACCTCGACGGCGGGTTTGCCGTCGTAGGAGACGGTGATGGTCGCCGTCATCGTGTCCTCGTCGCGCCAGCTCGAATCGAAAAGCAATCTCACGGACCCGGCGTCCACACCGGAGACATCGATCGCGGGGGTGCTGAGGAACGCGTTGTACTCGCCCGGCATGTGGGGCTTGTCGTCCCACTCGTCGCAATCCGCGATGGCCACCGTGCCGATGCCCTTTGTGAACATCGAACGGTTCTGGTCCGCGGCAACGAAGACCCACCAGTCCTTGTTGGCGAAGCTCCAACCGGCCCACTCCGTGACGCCATCGTTGTCCAGGTCACCCGCGCCGGGCACGCCGCTGTCGTCGACCACCCAGCCTGCGGGGACCGTCTTGGTCCAGACTTCCGGACCGCCGGGAGCGGCCTCATCGAGTGCCGGCCTGAGCGGCAGGCCCTCGAAGTTGGCGAAGAACACACGCCGCGTTCTCTGTTCGGGGACTCCCTGTACGACGAGGTTGTCGATGGCCCACCACCAGTTGTTGGCGGCATTGAAGTATCCGAAGGTCAGGACGACCGTCTTGGCCCCGGCGGGGTTCTGCAGTGCGACGACCACGTGCTCGTTGGTCATGTGACCGTGGTAGTAGCTGCTGCTCGACTTGGACTCCCAGCGGAGGACCTCGATCGCAGGAGCGCCGTCATAGGAGGCGGTGATCGTAGCCGTCTGCGAGTCTTCCGGCCGCCAGCTCGAATCGAAAACCAGCTCGAGCGAACCGGCCTCGATGCCGGCGATGGCGATGACCGGGGTGCTCAGGAAGGCGTTGTAGGCGCCCTGCGGATCGCCTTTGTCGTCGTACTCGTCGGAATCGGCGACCGCCACGGTGCCGATCCCCAGCGTGAACTCGGACCGTCTCTGGTCCTCGGCGGCCTGGGCCCACCACAGGCGGTCGGCGAAGGTCCAGCCTTCCCATTCATCGACGCCGTGGGCGGGGTCGCCGGCGTTGGGCACGCCGCTGTTGTCGCGGGTCCAACCGGCCGGGGGAACAGGCGTCCAGACGGCTGCGCCCGCCAGCGACTCATCCTTGTTGGGCCCCAAGGACAGCCCCTCAAAGTCCTCGACGAACACCGGGATCTTCTCTTTCTCCAGGCCGGTGACTTCGACGTTGTCGATGGCCCACCACCAGTCGTTGCCGGCGTCGAAGAGGCCGAAGGTCAGTGTGACCGTGCGTGCGCCGGCGGGGTTGTCCAGGCTGATGACGATGGTTTCATTGGTCGAGTTGTCGTTCTTGAAGTGCAGGCTCGACGGATTGGACTCCCACCGCAGGATCTCCATCGGCTCGCCGCCGTCGAAGGAGGCCAGAATGTTGGCTGTCTGGTGGTAGTCGTCATCGTACTCGGGCCGCCAGCTTGAATCGAACTTGAGCTGCACGCTGCCAGGCTCGAAGGCGGAGATGTCGATCGCGGGCGTCGTCATGTACGTGTCGTACGGGTCTTCGGCGATCCGTCCCTTGCTGGCGTGGGGTTTGTCGTCCCATTCGTCACAGTCGGCGACCGCAACATTTCCGCGGGCCAGGGTGAACTCCTCGCGCCTCTGGTGGTCCGTGTTGATCCAGAACTCCTTCTCCGCGAAGGACCAGCCGGCCCACTCGAAGACGCCGTCGTTGGCGGGATCGCCGAAACCGGGCACGCTGCTGCGGTCCACGGACCAGCCCACCGGCGGGGTGTGGGTGAAGGCGTTGGGCACGGCGCCCGGTGTGCTTTCGTCCACGTTCGGTCCCAGCGTCAGGCCGTCGAAATCCTCGTACAACGCGACGGTTCGGGGTCGGGGAGCGCCTAAGACCTCCACGTTGTCGATGGCCCACCACCAGTTGTTGCTGGCGTCGAAGTACCCGAACGTCAGAGTCATCCTCTTGGCCCCGGCGGGTCGGTCGATGGCGACCGTGACCAGCTCGCTGGTCAGATGTCCATGATCGAAGGGGCTGGCCGCCGGGGATTCCCAACGCAGCACCTCGATCGGATCGCCGCTGTCGAATCGGGCGGTGATCGTGGCCTTCTGAGCATCTTCGGGCCGCCAGCTCGAATCGAATCGCAGGAGAATGGTCCCCGCGCCGGCCTGGATGCCGGAGACGTCGACCGCAGGGGTGCTCAGGAAGGTGTTGTAAGTGCCCTGTGGATCGCCTTTGTCGTCGTATTCGTCGGAGTCGGCAATGGCCACCGTGCCGATCGCCAAGGCGAACTCGGTGCGGCGCTGGTCACCGCCGGCCAGTGCCCACCAGGCCTGATTAGCGAAGGTCCAGCCTTCCCATTCATCGACGCCGTGGGCGGGGTCGCCCGCGCTGGGCACGCCACGGATGTCGCGAGTCCAACCCGCGGGGGCGACGCTCGTCCAGACCGCGGCGCCGGGCGTCGCCTCGTCCTTGTTCGGCCCCAGCGGCAGGCCTTCGAAATCCTCCGCCAGCAATTGAACCATGTCTGTCTGGGGCATGCGGCGGACCGCCTCGATATCGTCGAAGTACAGGACCCCTGTGCCGCCGGACTGCGGATTGCCGCGATCGCCGACGCCGAGAATCATCTTCTTGACCGACTTCAAGTCAAGGCCGGCGTTCGCGAACTCGCCCAGCGCGATCGGCCACAGGGTCCACTTGTCGGTCAGAACCGCCTCGGACTCTGCGGGCTGGTAAACGTAGGCAGTCCTGCCGGCGGCGTCCACCAGTCCTGCGTACAGAGGCCCGGGATCGTTGCTGGCCAGACCCACTTCGTCAACCTGGGCGATCGGCCCGGCGGACGTGTTTCCGGTGATCGTCACATTCGAGAACTTGGCGCTGCAGACAGTCCCGTCCTCGCGGGCCGCCGTGACCGCCAGACCCACGTACACCGTATCGGGCATCCCGAAAAACTCGAACTGCGAGGGATCCAGCGGATCGGCGCTCTTGATCGGCGACCAACTGGTTCCGTTGGGGGAGTGCTCGGCCTTGACCAGGGGACCGGTGCGGGTCAGGCGGATCCAGTGGGGCAGTGTGAAGCTCTGCGCCGCGGTGCTGGTGACTGCGGTGTTCATGCCTGGGGTCCCGCGGAAAGCAAACATCGCACGATTCGTCGGGGCCACCGCAACCGTGGCATGAACGGAATCGGCGTCCAGGCTGCTGCGAATCATCAGACCGGCCATCGCCGAGCCGCTGGTGTTGTCCACGCTGTCGATGCGGGCGACCAGCGTCGCGTTGCCTGTCAGTTGTTTGTAGCCGAAACTGAACTCGTCGCGGGTCTTGCCGATCCCGGCGCCCGCGCCGCTCAGGGTGTAGGCTGCGCCTGCGGGGTCCGATGTGATCGCGGCGGCTTTGCCGCGGAGGCCGTGATACCAGAGAGTCAAAGCCTGCAGCGTCCCGCCTGCTGTGACGTCGATCGACGGATCAAACGCGCGCTCGGCCTGGGAGATCCTGGCGGTCCCGCTGTTGTCGTACTGGAAGATCATGGACTGGGCGCCGCTGTGGACGATCTCCCGCTCGGCGAACGGACTCTCGGAGTGCCCCACGATCGACCCGTTCGCGGCGTCTTCCCAGCCGTCCACCCAAGCGTCGAAGATCCTCATCGGCGCGACGTCCCCATACGGCTCGAAGTCGTCGAGCACGAGGGGGGTGCCCTGCCCTCTTGTCGCCGCGCCTGTCACGAGCAAACCGGCCAATACCAGGGCCAGCCACGAATGTTGATTTCCCATCCTGTTCCTCCTTTCAAGAATTCGACGATTGCGTGCTCGCATACGGAGCGAGCTCGGTGAATGCCACGCATCAGACTGATGGCTTCCATCATCGCGGCGCATATTGCGGGATGATTAGGACCGAGTTAGTTCTCTATTTCCTGTCGTGCGACTTTGGGTATGTCGTAAGCAACGCAGATTTAATCAAATCCCAATCACACCCTAATATCGTCCGCGTACTGTGGCTGCGATGCAGACAACGTCCCCGACAATCGACGGAGCACAAGCGGCCGGCCCTGTGCCACGAGAACGGACTTTTGGGCTCTGGCAAATGCGCGCGTTCTTCAGCATGGCCGTGCTGTATCTATTCTACTACTTCGGCAAAAAGAACCTTGGGCCGGCCACGCGGGCGATCGAGGAAGCCTTCTCGCTCTCGCATTCGCAGTTCGGCTGGGTGATGACCGCGTTCACGCTGACATACGCCCTGGGCCAGTTCATCAACGGCTTTCTGGGTGATCGCTACAATCCCAAGGCGATCATGCTCGTCGGCGCCGTCGGCGGCGTCCTGGCCAACGTCCTCTTCGGATTCAGCGGCTCTTTGCTGTTGTTCATCGTGATCTGGGCGGCGAACGGCTATTTCTCCTCCATGGGCTGGGCGCCGGGGTGTCGCATCCTGTGCAACTGGTTCCCCGAACGGCAATGGGGCTGGTGGATGGGCCTGTACAACTTCTTTCCCTACTTCGGAGGGGCTTTGGTGGCGCCGGTGGCCGCGTGGTCGGTCCAACGATATGGCTGGCGCGGCGCATTTCTGGTGTGTCCTGCGTTTCTTCTGGGTATGGTCGGCCTGTTCACTCTCCTGGGACGCGGTTCGCCTGAATCCGTGGGCCTCCAAATCCCCTGGCGACCTCGCCGGGAGAACAGACATTCCGAGCGCATCGGTCTGAAGGAATACTGGCGGGCCTTCGCACATCGACGCATGGCGGCGCCGTATCTGGTCGCTTTCGGAGCCAACGGGATTCGCTGGGGCCTGTTGAACTGGAACATCATGATCCTCCAGACGCCGGTGGCGGAGGGAGGATTCGGTCTGACCCTGGTCAAAGCGGGATTCGTCGCTTCGCTCGTGGACTGGGGCGGCATGTTCTTCGCCGTGACCCTGGGAGTACTCTCCGACCGCTTGTTCGGAGGCCGCCGATGGCATACGATCCTTCTGGGCATGGTTGGAACCGCCGGGGCGCTTCTGGTTCTGGCGCAAGGCGCGTCGCTGCTCGATGCCCCGATGGGATTGTTCTCGCTCTGCGTGGTGACGTTCGTGGCCGGCGGTTTGATCCAGGGGATTCACACGCCGCTGTTCTGCCTGCCCGGCGATATTCTTGGACAGCGGCTCTCAGGCACCGGAACCGGGATCATGGACGGTTGGATGTACATCGGCGCGGCGCTGGCCGGCTTTCCCCTGGGTTGGTGGTTCGACACGCACGGTCTGACCGCGGGCATCGCGTTGCTGGGCGTCCTGAGCCTGTTGTTCGGCCTGCTGGCCATCGGCATTCAGCGGTAGGAACGACCTCATGACGGTGTTTGTGCGGGGGGGGTATGGTGTTTGTGAGTGTTGGGAACTGGACCTTTTCTCAAGGAGATTGTGACGATATGCAGATAGGACAGCAAGTATCCGGTTGGAAGGACCGTATCCTCTTCACTCCCGGGCCGTTGACGACCAGCCGCACGGTCAAGCAGGCGATGCTCAGGGACCTCGGTTCGCGGGACCATGAATTCATCGGGATCGTCCGCGACGTCCGCCGACGGCTGGTCGAACTGGGCAAAGGCGACGACCGCTACACGGCGATCCTCATGCAGGGCAGCGGAACGTTCGGCCTGGAGGCCGTTGTATCCTCCGCCATTCCTCAGGACGGGGAACTCATGGTGGTGATCAACGGAGCCTACGGACGACGCATCGCCAGGATGGCCGCGATGCTCCGGATTCCGGTGCACGCTGTGGAGTGCCCGGAGAACGAAAAACCCGATCCCGAGAGAATCCGCGCCGAACTCAAGGCCCATCCCGGCGTCGCGATGCTCGCCATGGTCCACTGCGAAACCACCACGGGGATCGTCAATCCGGTCGAGGAAGTCGGCGCCGTCGCGCAAGCCGCGGGCGTGAAGTACTTCGTGGACGCCATGAGCAGCTTCGGAGCGATCCCCCTGAGCCTGCCGGCCTGCCGCATCGACTACCTCGTCTCGTCGGCCAACAAGTGCATCGAAGGGGTCCCGGGATTTTCGTTCGTCCTGGCTCGCCTGGACTCTCTGGCCAAGACCAACGGCTATGCTCGCAGCATGAGCCTGGATCTGTACAGCCAATGGGTCGGCCTGGAATCCGACGGGCAGTTCCGGTTCACCCCTCCGACGCATGCGATCTTGGCCTTCCACCAAGCCTTGCTCGAAATCGAAGCCGAAGGCGGCGTGGAGGGCCGAGCCGCCCGCTATCGGGCCAACTACGACACCCTCGTCCACGGCATGCGGCAGATGGGGTTTCAGGAGTACCTCGCTCCCGCGGATCAGGGCTACATCATCACGTCGTTTCGCTATCCGCAGGGCGGCTTTGATTTCAACGAGTTCTACGACAGGCTCAACACGCGAGGCTACGTCATCTATCCCGGCAAGGTTTCCGATGCCGACTGCTTCCGCATCGGCAATATCGGACGGATCTTCGCCTCCGACGTCACAGACCTGCTGGCGGCGATTGCCGCGGTGGTTGGGCAGATGGGGATCGAGCCGGGGGGATCCTCCGGCAGCGACGCATCTTCATCCACAAACAGATCATGTCATCACAGGCCACAGAAGGTGGCGGAAGGGCAATCTTCATGAATGTGAATCATCGCAGGTACAAGGGAGCAATCAAAGCCGTTCTCTCCGACTTGGCGGGTACCACCGTGGATTTCGGCAGTTGTGCGCCGGCCGGCACGTTCATCGAGCTGTTTCGCCGACATGGGGTCAGCGTGACCAACGACGAGGCTCGCGGTCCCATGGGCATCGAGAAACGCGACCACATCCGCGCCCTGCTTGAGATCCCCGGCGTCGCGGAGCAGTGGCGGAACGCAAACGGCAAGGCCTGGAGCGAGCAAGACCTCGACGCGCTCTATCGGGAGTTCATTCCGATGCAACTGGAGGCGCTGCCGCGGTACAGCAGCGTGATCGACGGGGTCGTGGAGACGGTGGTGGAACTTCGCCGACAGGGAATCAAAATCGGTGTGAGCACCGGCTACAACCGGGAGATGCTGAACGTCGTCCTGGCCAAGGCCGCCGAGGGCGGCTTCTTGCCCGATGCTTCGATCTGCGCGACCGATGTGTCCGAGGGCCGGCCCGCGCCGTGGATGAACCTGCGGCTCATGGAGATGCTCCGAGTCTATCCTCCGGCTGCAGTGGTGTGCATCGGCGACACGATCGCCGACATCGAGGCCGGACTCAACGCGGGGCTCTGGACGATCGGAGTGACGCGAACCGGCAACATGGTCGGCCTGTCCGAGCACGAGTGGAACAGTCTGTCGACCGACCGACGGGAGCAGCTCTTGACCGAAGCCGAGGAGAAGCTCAGGGCCGCCGGCGCCCACGACGTGATCGATTCGTTTGCCAGGTTGCCTGCCGTCATCGCGAAGATCGAGAAACGGCTCCTGCGGGACGAACGAGCGACCTGCCGGCCTTTGTACTGAGACCCGCGCCGGCGTTCGGATGCGAACTGGCTGCTCCATGGACACAAAGCACAACTGCGGCGAAGAAGGAGAACCGAACAGCACCGCGCGGCGGGGCGCCTGGCTGGCCCGACACGTGGACGCGACGACGCAGTCGCTCCTGGACCGGGACGCGGCGGTGTTCCTCCACCAGTCCTTGTCCACGCCGTGTCTGTCCGCGATCCGCAAAGCCGAAGGAATCTGGATCGAGGACGTCGCGGGCCGGCGGTACATGGACTTCCACGGAAACAACGTCCACCACATCGGCTACGCCCATCCCCGGCTCATTGATGCCGTCACGCGGCAGATGTCGGAATTGTGTTTCGCCCCGCGTCGCTACACGTGCGAGCCCGCCGTCGAACTGGCGGAGAGACTCGCGGCCGTCGCGCCGGAGGGTCTGAACAAGGTCCTTTTCGCTACGGGTGGGTCCGACGCGGTCGAAATCGCTCTGGCCTACGCACGGGCCGCAACCGGACACTTCAAGACCCTCTCGTTCTGGGACGCGTTCCACGGCGCCGGATTTGGCGCGCGCAGCGTGGGAGGCGAACGGATGTTCCGCGGCGGTCCCATCGGGCCGCTCCTGCCCGGGACCGAGCATATCCCGCCGTTCGGAGACTATCGAAACGCCTGGGGGGTTCGCGAGGGCAGCGGGGACCTGTACGCCAACCAGATCCGGTATGTCCTGGAGAAAGAGCGGGACATCGCGGCGGTGATCGCCGAGCCGATGCGCGCCGTACCGTACGTGGCGCCGCCGGGATTCTGGAAGAAGGTCCGACAGGCATGCGACGAGTTCGGCGCGCTGCTGATCTTCGACGAGATCCCGACCGGCCTGGGCAAGACTGGTCGGATGTTCGCCTGTGAGCATGAAGGGGTGACGCCGGACATCCTCGTCCTGGGCAAGAGCCTTGGCGGCGGCATGTTGCCGGTCTCCGCCATGGTCGCCAGGTCGGAACTCGACGTCTGTGGGGACTTCGCCTTCGGCCATTACACGCACGAGAAGAACCCCGTCACGACCCGCGCCGCCCTGACGACCCTTCAGATCATCGAAGACGAGCGACTCGTGGAGAACGCCGCCGCCGTGGGCGAGGCCGCGATGGGTCGCCTCAGGAAGATGGCGGACCGACACCCGCTGATCGGCGACGTGCGAGGGCGGGGCTGCCTGATGGGAATCGAGTTGGTGAAGGATCGCCAAAGCAGAGAGCCCGCGTGCGACGCCGCCGAGCAGGTGCTCTACCTCGCGTTGGAGCGAGGTCTGAGCTTCAAGATCTCGATGGGCAACGTCCTGACGTTGAGTCCGCCTCTGATCGCAACCGTCGCGCAGATGCAGACGGCCCTCGACATCGTTGAGGAGTGTCTCTCGCTGGTAGAGCAACCTGCAAGCGCGTCGAGCGCAACCTGCTGACGCAACGACGTTGTGCGATCAGGGGCGAACGCCCACCCGGATGTGCTTGCCGGAGGCCGCTTCCTTGACGGCCTCGTTGATCTGCTCCAGCGGGAATACCACTCCAACGATTTCCTCGAATGCGTACGCGTCGCGATGCTCGCGGATGAATCGAATCGCCTCGCGGAGATCCTCGGGATGGTAGTTGTGTATCCCTCGGATCGTAAGGCACTTGCGGACGATCTTGTTGGCGTCGATGTCCAGCACGCTGCCTGGTGTGACAAGACCGGCGATCAGGCAGCGCCCTCCGACGTCCAGGACCTCGACCGCGACCCGCGCGGCGTCCCGCGAGCCGCACGCTTCGAACGCCACGTTCAGTCCGTGTCCTCCGGCCAGGCTCACGATCCGTTCGATCAGTCCCTCTGAGGTGTGCTCGCGAATGCACAGGCAATGATCGGCGCCGAAGTGCCGGGCTGTTTCAAGGCGAGCGGGAGTTGTATCGGTGGCGATCACGCAGGGACACCCTGCGCTCTTGGCCAAGGCGCAGATGTACAGTCCGAGCAGTCCGGCGCCCTGGACCAGGACCGTATCCGACGAACGGAGCCCGATCGATCTGACGGCATTCACTGCGGTCGCCAGAGTGCAGTTGACCGGCGCCAGGATTTCGTCCGGGACTTCCGGCGGCGCCTTGAAGACCGCTGTGCCCGGCATGATGCAGATGTACTCGGCGTATCCCCCGGTCAGATGCGGATGCTGCTCCAGGCAAAGGTGCCCATACTTCCGCACTCGCTCGCACTTCTGCGGGATGCCCGACGTACAGTAGCGACACGACCCGCAACTGGCGGCGATGGACCATGTGACGCGGTCCCCTGTCCGCAGACGCTCGCCGTTGAAGTCGGTCAAACCGTCCGTTCCGCACGCGGCGATCCGGCCCACGATCTCGTGGCCGAGGATCGAGGGGGCCGGCTCGGGCCTGCGTCCGAAGATCGTGTGCAGGTCGGAGCCGCAGATCGTGCTCATCGCGACCCGGCACAGAATCGCACCTGCTTCCAGCGGATCAGGAATCGAGACTTTGCGAAGAGCAAGCGGGCTGTCGGGCCGTTCGAACACGGCGGCCCTGCATTGCGGAGGGCGATCCCGATCGAGATCGCGTTGGAGTTCTGTCTCGCGGAGAACGGTTGTCATGGAATTCACAGGACCCTTCTTCTGAGTGACGTGGACATGGCGTCAATAATGATAATGGCGGCCAGCACGAAGATGATCACGGCCGACGCCTGGTTGTACTTGAAGACGCGAAGATTGTCGTGGAGGGTTCGGCCGATGCCGCCGGCGCCGACGAGACCCAGGACCATCGCCATGCGGACGTTGCGATCGAAGATGTACAAGGTGTGGCCGATCATCTCTCGCAGAATGGCCGGCCAGCCCGCGAAGAACAGGACCTGCAGGTACCCGGCCCCCGAGGCGCGGAGGGCCTCGCAACTGCCCTTGTCCACCCGTTCGAGGCTCTCGGCGAAAAACTTGCCGAGGAAGCCCGAAGTGTGCAGCGCCAGGGCCATGATCCCCGGCATGGGACCCAGTCCGACGGCCGAGACGAAGATCAGGGCCAGCAACAGGTCGGGCATCGCCCGCAGGAACACCTGTCCGTGCCGCACCACGCGGTAGAGAGTCGGAGCCGGCGTGAAGTTGCCGGCCGCAAACGGTGCCGACGCAAAACTGATGAGAAACGAGAGCGTCGTTCCCCAGATCGCGATGCTGACGGTCTGCCAGAGCAGTCGCAGGTACGACGGCCAATTGCTGAAGTCCGGACGCACATACCGCGAGAGATACTCGCCGATGTCGGGCAGCAACGTGCGGAGCAGCGCCGGCCGCATCCCCAGATCCCACGAGATCCCCACCATGACGGTTAGCGCAACCGCCAGGTAGATCAGGCGGAGCCACGCGGGCCGGGGTCTGGCGGATTGTCGTTGGGGTCGGTTCATCGTGCGAGGCGTCAGATGACTTGTCTCCGGATGCGATGCGAGGCGCGGTCCAGCGCGAAGATGATGAGGTAGATCGCGGCGATGATCAGGATCAGCCGATCGAAACGAAACAGTCTGAGCGTGACGATCAGGTCGTATCCGATGCCGCCAGCGCCCACCAGGCCGAGCAGGGTTGCCGCCCGCAGGTTGTGATCCAGCAGATACAGAGTCGTGCCCACGAAGTCCGGCATCGCCTGGGGGAACATGCCGTAGAGCCGGACCTGGCTCCAGCGGGCTCCCGTCGCCCGAACCGCATCGACAATCCGCATGTCGACCACTTCGAGCGATTCGGCGTAGAATCGCCCCATGAATCCGGTCGACACGATCGCCATGGCCATGACGCCCGGCACCGGGCCCAAACCGAACGCCGAGACGAACAGCAAGGCCCACACCAGTTCCGGAAGGCCCCGGATGAAACACAGCGTCAGACGGGTCAGACGCGAGCATATGCCATGGGGAGACGCATTCCTCGCGGCCAGGACCGCCAGCGGCAGGCTGATCGTTACCGAGAGGAACGAAGCGAGCAGCGTGATCTCGATCGTCTCCCAGAGCCTGGCGGCCAGCGTGGGCACATAGCTCCAGTCCGGCATGACCAGCAGATGCGACAGGAATCTGGCGACATCCACGCACGAGCGAAGCCATCCGATCGGATCCATCTCGCTGGCACACGCCGCCAGAAAGAGAACGACCGCGGTCGCAGCGCTCCCGCCCACGAGCATCGCCCGCGGCCTGTTGCCGGAAATCGGCCAGGAATAACTCATCGAAACGCTCATGTCGCAGACACCCGGTTCTGAGAAGATAGACGTGGTTTCGCCGACGCCGAATAGGCTGCGATGGCGACAGCCTGCGAGGCGCGTTCCTCCGTGTCCGTCGCGTAGATCCTGTCCATTTCGCCTGGCGTCAGGTTCTCGGGCGTGTCGTCGAAGACCTTGACGCCGCGATTGAGTCCGACGATCCGGTCTGCGTAGTCGCGAGCTAGTTCGACCTGGTGCAGGTTCACCAGAACGGTCAGCCCCTGCTGTCGGGAAATGGCGTGCAGCAGGTCCATGACCATCCTGCCGGTGACCGGATCGAGACTGGCGACGGGCTCGTCCGCCAACAGGATCTGCGGCTCCTGCATCAGGGCTCTGGCGATGCCGACCCGCTGCTGCTGGCCGCCGGACAGGACATCGGCCCTGTGCCACCGTTTCTCCGCCAGACCCACCACGTCCAGGGTCCGATGCGCGGCTTCGATGCGCGACTTCTTGAACAGGTAGAACCAGCTCAGGATCGTCTCGACCGCGTCCATTCTGCCCAGGCATCCGCACAAGACGTTGGTCGTGACGTTCAGATTGCGGACGAGATTGAAGTGCTGGAAGATCATCCCCACGTTGCGACGGACCGCTCGCAAAGTCTTGGGGCCGACGACCGTTCCGGCGACGTCGATTTGCCCCGAGGTCAGTCGCTCCAGCCCGATGATCGACCGCAGGAGGGTGGATTTTCCGGAACCGCTGGGTCCCAGAACGACGACGAACTCGCCCCGGCCCACCGCCAGATCGACCTCGTGCAAGGCGCAGACGCCCGCGCCGAACGTCTTGGTCGCCTGGGAGATCTTGAGAATGGAATGTGTTTCAGGCACGTGGCGGACTCGTCAAAGAAGTTGTTCATCGGTCAGGTTGAGTTCCTTGACGATTGTGCGGATCACATCGTAATGGCTCGGGTCCGCCTTTTCGTATCGCACGATGCTGTTGTCGTAGCCGCTGACGCTGACATGCTCATGGGCGGTGATGATCAAGTCCTGGAGCTTCTTCTTCAGCGCAGAATCGAGGTCCCCTCGACAGGCCAGCGGAGAACCGGGCAACGGGTCGGATTCATAAAGGACCCTGTTGGTCTCACGCGTGATCAGCCCCTTGCTCAGCATGCGTTCGTAGACGATGCTGTCGGTGACTGCGGCATCCACGGTCCTGTTCTTGACCGCCAGTTCGGCCGCGTTGTGCGAGCCCGCGTAGATGAGTCGGCCGAAGAACTGGTCGACGCTCTTACCGTACTTCTGGCGGATGATGTACGTGGGCACCAGTCCGCCGCTGGTGGAGGCGGGGTCCACGAAGGCCACCGACTTGCCCGCCAGATCGTCCAGCGAGCGGGCCGGGGAGTCGCCGGGGACGACGAAATAGCTGTGATAGGTCGATCGACCGCCCTCCTTGACGCCGATCGCGAACGCTTCGGTGCCGGCCTGCTTCTCCGCGAGCACGTACGACAGGGGGCCCAACAGCGCGACGTCGATCTTGCCTTTCTTCATCGCTTCGATCACGCTGGCGTAATCCGTGGCGAAGAAGACCTCGACCCTGCAACCCAACCCTTGCTGAAGGTACTTGCGCAGGGGTTCGAAACGTTCCGCCATCTGTTCGTTGTCTTCGGCGGGGATCATGCCCAGCACCAGGCGGCCGGGCGCCGCGCCGACGTCGTCGGTCCGGGCGCAACCGCCCGCCGCGGCAAGAGCGGCCAGCAGGAGAGGAATGATCGCATGTTTCATCGTGACCCCTTCATCAGGTGACTATCCTATCCAAGACAGAGCTTCACGGATTGATAATAATATCCACCATACAGGGGTCAAGTTAGCGACGCATTAGAAATGCAATAGGAATGCGCTGGAGGCGGCGCATTTGTGCCGGCGGGGAAGGTGGGAGGCCCGACCGGGCGTCAGATCCGCTTGTCGGAGATGGCGTCGAACGTTTTTTCGATGGCGGCCCGGGCGTTCTTGCGAATCCGGCACAGTTCGGAGAACAGGATGTCCAGCACGAACTCGCAGGGGATCGTCGAGAACACCTCGCAGGAGAGCGGCTCGCAGTTGGTCGAGAGGAAGAAGCACAGATCGGACAGTGCGACGAGAGGGGCCTTCAAGAACGCGGTCAGGCAGACGACGGTCGTCCCGTTGGCGCGGGCCACCTCGGCCGCTCGCAGGATGTCCTTGGTCGCGCCGGAGAAGCTGATCGCCACGAAGACGTCCTTGTCGCCCAGAGTGGCGGCGCGGATGGCCATGTTGTAGCCTTCCGTAATCACCACGACCGGCAGCCCGAGACGGCTGAGCTTGTACTCGAATCCGATCGCCGGCGACGCGGAACCGGCGATGCCGCCGATGAGGATCTGGTGCGCCCTGTTGAAGGCGCGGGCGGCCCGGACGATCGTCTCTTGCTGGAGCAGGCTCCGCGTGTTGAGAATGTCGCGTTTGGTCTTCTCCAGAGTCTGGAAGAACGGACTGGGCGGCTCCTGCGACCCGTTGTCCCGGTCCTTCGCAAGCTCCTGCGCCAACAGGACTTTGAATTCCTGGAAGCCCGCGCAACCGAGCTTGCGGCACAGGCGCATGATTGAGCCGTAGCTGATCCGGCTGTTCTGGACCACGTCGGTGATCGAGAGGTAGACGCTCTCGGGGTGCTTCATGAAATACTCGCAGGCGGCCGTCTCCGAATGCGTCAGACTGTGCCGCAGGACCTCAAATCGCTCGGTCAGACGCAGGCCCCGAACCGAATCGGCCGCGACCACTCTGCCGGAATCCTTTGCTGGGAGACTCATAGTCAACAGGAATCCCACAAAAACACCAACCCGCAATGAACGCACCATCACGCAACAGCCCGGCAGCATACCCTGCGGGCCGCTCCGCCGCAACGGCTGCGAGCGCCCCCCGCAGAATAATGAACAAATAATGCAATCTTAATGCCGATCGAATTATTTATCCTATCCTGTACTACGCAGATGGATATTTGTATCCACTCACGCTTCCGCGCCCGCGCGAGCGGGTATGGGTCCAACACACTGAAGGAAAGGAGAACACGCGATGAAAAGATGGGTAGGGTCCTGGTTGACGCTCCTGGCGCTCCTGGCGCCTGTCTCGCAGGCGGAGGACGGACTGATCGCCTACTGGCCGTTCGACACGGATTTTCGCAACGCCGCAGGCGACGAGCAGTACGATGGAATTCCCTCTGGCATGGCGGTGATTTCGGGCGAGGACGTGAGGGCGGGAGTCGGCGCCTTGCGGATCGACGACGACAAGACCACCAAGAGTCACGTTGCCGTTCTGCAGGACTTCATCGGTCCGGCTCCGGTGGTGCGGACGGTGGTCGGCTGGTACAAGTACTGCGACATCAGCGGCGACGGTTCGGACGAGCGGAACTTCATCTGGGAGACCCAGCCCGGCTATTCGCTGTCGTTCGGCATCCGCAACGGCACGACGGGCAAATACTCGCAGTGGTACTTCGACACGGAAACACAGGGGGCGCTGAACGGAGCGGGGCCGGTGGTCGAGGACGGGCAATGGCACCATGTCGCCCTCGTGTGGAACACAGTCAACAGCTATCTCAAGTACTACCACGACGGCAAGCTGTTCAGCACCGTCGCCGTGACCATCGACAACAACCCCAAGCCCAACCAGGCGGGTTTCAACATCGGGACGCACCGGGCCGCCGACGGGAGCCGCAACTGGGATGGCTACCTTGACGAAATAGCCGTCTTCGGCGTCGAGCTCAGCGCGGATCAGGTCGCGGCCCTCTACAGCGAACCCAATACGATCACTCCGTTGAATATCCTGACAGCCGTGCTCACGTTCAAGCCCAGTCTGGTCTTTCCCGCCGATGGCGCCAGGCTGTATGCGGACTCGGTCGCCCTGTCGTGGAATCCGCCGCAGTTCGGACAGGCCACGTACGACGTGTGGCTCGGGACCGATCCGAACGCTCTGGTGCTGCTTGCCGAGGGAATCGCGGAAACGCAGTACGTCCCGGCGGTTGTCGAAGGGACGACGTACTTCTGGAAGGTGACGATTCACTCCTTCCTCGGCGATGAGGATTCGGATGTGGCTTGCTTCGAGGTCTATCAGAATCGAGGGCTGGTCGCCTACTGGCCGTTCGATGTGGACTATCGCAACGTCCTGGGCGAAAGCCGGTACGACGGTGTGGTGATCGACACGGGGGAATGCGTGTCGATCTCTTCGGAAGAGGTCAAGGTCGGTGTCGGCGCTCTGCGTCTGAGCGCGTTCGATTCCTCCGTCCACGGCCTGGTCCAGATCCCGAAAAGCCCCTTTTTCGCCGGCCAGCGTACGATGAGCATCACCTGCTGGTATCAATACAAAGACATCGCGGGCAACGGCTCCGCGACGCGTCCTTTCGTCTTCGAGACCGCTCCGAACTACGTCGTCAGCTACGGCACGCGATTCGAGACCGGCGGCCTGGACCTCGGCGAGTGGTATCTGCTGGGAACACCGGGCTTCAGCGACACGACCGGCCCGGTCGATCCGAATCTCTCGGGCTGGCACCATGTGGCCCTCGTCTACGACGCGATCGCAGGCACCGGTTCCTTCTACTTCGACGGCGAACTGCGGGATCAACTGACCGGCAAACCCTACGAAAAGCTCGGCGACGGTCTCGGCGCCCACGACATGCTGAATATCGGCGACTATCGCGCCGCCGACGGCGGGCGCATGTGGGACGGATACGTCGACGACCTTGCCGCCTTCGACGTGGCGTTGACGCCCAAGCAGGTCAAAGCGTTGTATCACGGGAAGTACGATGGCATCGAGATCACGCCGGCTACGGTTGTGACCGCTTTGAGCGACGTGTATGCCAAGGGACTTCAGCCGACGGGCCGGAAGGTGCCTCTGGGCACGAACCTGAGCTGGCAAGCTCCGCAAGACGTTGAGAACCCGACCTACCGCGTGTATTTTGGCGCCAATTCGGCCACGGCCTTCAAGACCGTGCACGCGACGACGTCCGCCACAAGACTGGACGTGACCCTGGAATACGGAAAGACATACTACTGGCGGGTGGACGTCGTGACGGGTGCGACGGTCTTCGAGGGAACGGCGTCCGAGTTCAGCACGGTGGCGGGCCTGGTTGCCTACTATCCGTTCGACGTGGACTTCACCAATGCGGCGGGCGATCCTCTGTTCGACTGCCAGGTCATCGGTCACCCCGTCATCTCCGGGGAGGATGTCGCGGTCGGCGCCGGGGCGCTCAAGATCGACGACGCCAAGACGGCGGCGAACCTGGTCACCATCGAGCCGTCCCCTCTGATGGTCAACCAGAAACAGGTCAGCGTCATCGGGTGGTTCAAGTTCAAAGACATCAGCGACGACGGCTCCGACGCTCGCCCGTTCATCATCGAAAGCAGCGACTACAACGTCAGTTACGGCACGCGTGTCGAGGGCGACGCACTGGACGGCGGCGAATGGTACCTCCGGGGCGATCCGAGTTTCTCGGACACCACGGGCCCCCTGATCAGTCTTGCAGATCCATGGCATCACTTCGCCCTGGTCTACGATGCCCAGGCGGGTTACGCGGAGTTCTACTTCGACGGTCAGTTGCGGGATCGCTATGAGTCCACGCCGGGCCTCGGTCTCGCGGAGACTCGATTCATCAACATCGGCGATTTCCGGGACCGCAACGGGGGGCGCAATTTCGACGGCTACATCGACGACGTTGCTTTCTTCGATGTGGCGTTGAACGCCGCTCAGGTCGAGGCCCTCTACGAATCGCCCGGGTACGTCAACGGTGGCAACATCCTGAGCCGGGGTTTGTGAGCCGCGGGCGGACACGACAACGGAAGGAAAGGAAGTCCATCATGAGGAGAAAAGTCGGATTCACCCTGATTGAGCTGCTGGTGGTGATCGCGATCATCGCCGTACTGATGGCGATTCTGCTGCCTTCGCTCAATCGGGCCAGACAGCAGGCAAGAGCCGTCTACTGTTCCGGGAATCTGAAGAACATCCACCTGGCAATCCTGATGTACGCGGAGGACAACAACGGCAAGACGCACCCTTCGCCCAATCAGGGAGTGTGGTACAAGTTCGGGGTCGGCGCCGACAGCCTGGTCAAGACCAGGGAGATGATCGGCAAGAACGACGGCCTGGCTTACTGGGGGGTGGCGTACTTCCCCTACTGCAAGCAGGTGGATGCGTTCATCTGTCCCTCTTCCCGGTACATGGACGATCTGGGCGACTACGCCAATTCGAGCCTGTTCTGGGATGGGACGTATGGTCTCAATGGCTTCCTGAGCGGCCGGCAGAAGAACCAGAAGGTGCTGTTGACGCCGCAGGCCAGCGAACGCATCCTGGCGTTGGATCATCTGGAGCACTTCCTCGAGAACAACGGAGACATGCTGCACATCCGCAAGGGAGACCGCATCAATCTCCCCCAGTGGCGCCAGGAGTACACCAGCCTGGCTTACAACACGCCCGAGCACTATCCCGACCCACTCGGGCAGATCTACCGTCACTCTCGGCGGTGCAATCTCCTCTGGCTCGACGGACACATATCGAACGTAAGAGAATCCGAGGGTGAGGACATCTTGCCCTACTGGTTCTGTGGAAAGGCCGCCAGCGATGCGGCTCCTTGATCAATGACTGAGGAATGTCAGGAAATGGAGGATTTCATGCATAAGAGAATCTTTCTTGCGGTTCTGTTCGTGGGATTGCTGGGGGCGACTTCCTCGACTCTCGGGAAGCTTGACCCGCACCTGATTGCCTGGTGGGCCTTCGACGAAGGATCCGGCACGACGGCTCACGATTCCAGTGGACACGGCTATGACGGGACCTTTCTCAGCAGCCCGGCATGGACGTCCGGCGTGATGGGCGGTGCCCTGGACTTCGACGGCGACCAGGACGAGATCACGCTGCCGGCGAAGCTGCCGATCGGCTCCTCGTCCTGTACGTTCGCCGCGTGGATCAAGGTTCCTCTCGTCGGCACCAAAGGCTTGGATTCGGGGGAACGGGTAGGAATCCTGCTGGGCAACTACAACGACAGCCCCAACACCAACTGGGAACTCCATGCCGCCGGCGAGATGCGGATGTGGTGGAATGGGGGCGAAGTGGACGCCCGCGGAACGACCAACCTCAGGGACGACACCTGGCATCACGTCGCCTGGGTGCGGGACAAGGCCGCCAAGGGGTTCTTCCTGTACATCGACGGGCGGCTCGAGACCAGGACCGCGACCGTCGGAACGGACATCACGTTCAACACCAACCACCGGATCGGCGGCGACAACCGGGGTTCCCCGCCGAACTTCCACGGCCTGGCAGACGATCTCCAGCTTTACAGCCGGGCGATGTCGCAGGAAGAAATCGTCGCGATCATGGCCGGGCCCATGGACCACAGCGTGGCGACTTCCCCCGTGCCCTCCGACAAATCGGTCGACGTGCCGCGCGATACGGCGCTGAGCTGGACGCCGGGACCGTACGCGGCGACCCACGACGTGTATATCGGGACCGTGTTCGCAGACGTCAACACCGCGAGCCGAACCGATCCGCGCGGCGTTCTGGCCAGTCAGGGCCAGGACGTAGATCTGTACGTCCCCCCGGTCATCCTTCAGTACGGCCAAGTCTACTACTGGCGGATCGACGAAGTCAACGCGGCCCCGGACACCGCGATTTTCAAGGGCAAGGTGTGGAGTTTCACGGTCGAGCCGGAAGCCTATCCGCTTCCCTCCGCATCGGTCAAAGCCGTCGCCTCGGGCTCTGCCGGCGAGGCGGAAGGCCCCTCCAAGACCGTGGACAAGTCCGGCCTGGACAACGCGGATCTGCATTCGTCGCGCAAGGCGGATATGTGGCTGAGCAACACTGTCACGGCCGGCGGCTCCGCCTGGATCCAGTACGAATTCGATGACGTCTACGTGCTCCACCAGATGCAGGTCTGGAACCACAACAGCGAACTGGAGTCGGTCGTCGGCCTGGGGATCAAGGAAGCGATGGTGGAATCCTCGATCGACGGAAGCACTTGGGTGGTCCTGGGGGGAGTCCATGAGTTCGCCCGGGCTTCGGGCCAGGCGGCGCATCCGGCGAACACCACCGTTGAGTTTGATGGCCAGGCCGCACGATACGTCCGGATTACCGCCGTGAGCAACTGGGGCGGCATCCTGCCGCAGTACGGCCTGAGCGAGGTCCGCTTCCTCTACGTTCCAATGCGTGCGCGGCAGCCTGAACCGGTTTCCGGCGCCGCGGACGTGGACCCACGGACACCGCTGACCTGGCGGACCGGTCGCGGGGCCGTTCAGCACGACGTGTATCTGGCCGCCGACGAGCAGGCGGTGGTCGATGGCACGGCCTTGGCTGGCACGGAATCCGCGTGCCGACACGAGGCCGCTCTCGATCTGGACACAACGTATTACTGGAAGGTCAACGAGGTCAACGTCGCGGCCGATCCGAGCGTCTGGGAGGGAAAGGTGTGGAGTTTCTCGACGAAGGAGTACCTGATCGTCGAAGACTTTGAGAGCTACACGGATGTGGAGGGCGGCCGGATCTATCAGACCTGGATCGACGGCTGGGAGAACAAGACCGGCTCGCAGGTCGGATACCTTGAAGCTCCGTTCAGCGAGACCGCGAAGATTCACGGCGGCAGGCAGTCGATGCCGTTGACTTATGCGAACGTCTCCCCTGTGACCGTTTCCGAGACGACCCGATCCTTCGCCGCGCCCCAGGACTGGAGGGCCCACGGGATTCGGACCCTCGTCCTGTACTTCCGCGGCGAGGTCGGCAACACGGGACGCCTGTACCTCAAGATCAACAGCGTCAAGCTGCTCTACGCAGGCAACGCGGCAGACACCGAAGAGGCGATTTGGCGTCCATGGATTGTCGATCTCTCGACGATGGGCGCGGGGCTGTCCAGCGTCAAGACGCTGACGATCGGTGTCGAAGGCGCCGGGGCCAAAGGCATTCTGTACTTTGACGACATCCGGCTGTATCCCGCGGCGACCGATCTCCTGGTGCCTGTCGAGCCAAGCCCTGCGGGTCTGTTGCACGGGTGGGCATTCGACGAGGGGTCTGGGACCTCCGCCCGCGACGTGGGCAGCCTTGCCAACCACGGGACCATCAAGGGCAACCCGCAATGGGTGGCCGGCATGACCGGGACTGCTCTGACGTTCGACGGCGATGGGGACGAGATCACGTTGCCCTCGAAGCTAACGATCGGCTCGTCGTCCAACACGCTGGCCGCGTGGGTCAAGATCCCGCTTGTCGGTACGGGCGGCCTGGGCGCCACGACTCGTGTGGGCATTCTGCTGGGCAACTACAACGACACCCCGAACTGCAACTGGGAATTCCATTCCGCCGGCCAGACGCGCCAGTTCTGGAACAATGGCGAAGTGGACTCCCGTGGAACGACCGATCTGAGAGACGACACCTGGCACCACGTCGCCTGGGTGCGGGACAAAGCGGCCAACGCCTGCTACACGTACATCGACGGGCGGCTGGAGGCGACGGCGACGAAGGCCGGGACGGACGTCACGTTCACGACCAACCACCGCATCGGCGCCGACAACCGCATCTCGGGCGTGCTGTTCTTCCACGGGGCCATGGACGACCTGCGGGTGTACGGTGCGGCCCTGTCCCAGGGGGAGGTCGCCTGGCTGGCCGGCGCCAGAACGCCGATCGATCCCAGGTTCTGATCCACCGGCAGAGTTGACGTGCATCATCAGATGAGCCAAGAGAGCAGGGCGCCCTCCGGGGCGCCCTGCATTCATCAAGGAAAGGAGAATCATCGTGTCGAATGGAACCGTTCTGACCAGCGATCGTAACGACAGCGGGAAGGGCCCGGCATCTCTCGCTTCTCCCACGCGGCGTTCGACCCTCAAACTGTTCTTCTGCGTGGCGGCTTCTGCCGCATCGAAAGCCCTCGGGCGAGATTCCGAAGGACACGGCGGCAGGGTCCTGCTGGTCAATCCGTACCGGGACGTGGACTGGGATCGGGTGGGCCAGCACAAGGCCAACCTGCACACCCACACGACCCAGAGCGACGGGCGTATGGTTCCCTCGCGGGTGATCGATGAGTACCACGTTCGAGGCTACCACGCGCTGGCCATCACGGATCACAATCGAAGCACGTGGCCCTGGACGGCGTTCGAACGTGATCCGGTATCGATGAAGATGCTTGCGATTTCCGCCAACGAACTGTCGCGTCATCATCACGTCCTGAGCCTGTTCAGCAGTTACGAGACGCCGGAGAGCGACCTCGACGCGGCGGTGGCGGGGGTCGCCAAAGCCGGTGGCCTGGCCATCGTGTGTCATCCGGCGATGCACTGGGTGCCGGAGCACAGTCCTGCGTCCGGCATGCGGGCGCCGATGGCCCCGCCTCTGCGGGCGATCACGCGGAACGACTTCACGGTCGAGACGTGGTTTCGCACCAGCGACGCCGGGCGGAACGTCCTGCTGGGCAACTACTCGGAGCGCCGGGAAGGGTCGGTGAACCTGGAACTGCATACGGAGAACAGGGTTCGCGTCTTCGTGCAGCCCGGCGCGGGCAAGACGATCGACGTAAACGTCTCCGGCGACGCGCTCGGAATCAATACGCGGGACGGACAATGGCATCATGCGGCCGGCGTCTGCCAGGGGGGGACGATCCACCTCTATTTGGACGGACGGCTGCTGGGCCAGGCTTCAGACCCCGTGGGCGGCTTTGAATTGCAGGGTGACGCGTTCTTCATTGGCCGGGATACCCGCACCGGATCGACCGTCTTCAAGGGGGACCTCTGCCGGGTCCGTCTGTGGCGGCGCGTCCTCTCGCAGGACGAGGTGGTCTCGCTGGTCTCCGGCGGTTTGGTGTCTGGAGAAGGCCTCGTGGCTCAGTACGCATGCCCCGTCAAGGCCGACCGTTCGATTCAAGCCGCTTCTGCGGAAACTTCGGGCAATCCGCAAGGGCCGTTCCACGCCGAGACGGCGTCCGGCGCCGCCCTCCAGATCCTCTCCGACGCGCCCGAGGCGCTGGTTTCCAGCGGGACAGCGGGCGGCTGCGTACGCTTCGGACCTCCCGACTTCCCGTCCAAGGTGCCCGACAAGGCCGTCGAGTCCTACATCAACCTTTTCACGAGGCATCGCCATCTGGTGGGCATCGAAGTGCTCAACCGCACGCGGCCGGACCGCGAAATCCCCCTCGATCGCCAGTTATGGGATCGGCTGCTCACCGCTCTGATGCCGCAGCGGCCGGTCTGGGGGGTGGCAGTCGACGATATGCATGCGATGAGCCACATGGGCGGCGACTGGGTCGTGCTGCTGGCGCAGGGACTGGAGGAGCGCACGGCCAGGGAGAGCCTGACGACCGGGCGGTACTACTTCGCCTCGACCCGCCTGCGCGACCCGGCTGTCGCCGGCGTCGAAGGCACGCCTCGCATCGAGCGGATCACGCACGACGAGAAGGCCGGTCGTCTCACGATCGTCGCCACGGTCGGAGGCCGGGCGGTACGCGACGACTGCTGCGTGTGGATCTCGCAGGGGCGAACCGTGCACACCGGGCTGAGCCTGGCCTATCGCAGAGTGGCCGACCTTGGAGTCTACGCGCGTGCGGAAATCACAGGCGACGGCGGCACGGCTTTCACGAATCCCTTCGGATTCCTCCACCCTACGGCCTGACATTCAGCCGGGATGGAATGGCGATCGCAGCGTCCCCTCCACTACTCCAGCTCGATCTTCGAGAGATCGACCGCCGGCTTGGGGAATGTCATGCGCAGTGAGGACAGATGCTCAACGAGGATTTCCGCAATGGCATAGTTGCGGAACCACTTCTTGTTGGCGGGAATGATGTACCATGGGGCCTGTGGCGTGCTGCACTTGCTCAGAACGGCTTCGTAGGCGCGGATATAGTCGTCCCAGCGTTTTCGATCCTCGAAGTCAGACGGATTGAGCTTCCAATTCTTGGAGGGATCCTCGATCCGAGCCCGGAACCGCTCCAACTGCTCGTCTTTGCTGATGTGCAGATAGAACTTCAGGACCAGCGTGTCGTTTTGGGCCAGGATCTTCTCGAACGCGTTGATCTGGTCATAGCGCTTCGACCAGACTGCCTGCGGGACCAGATTATGAACCCTTGCGATCAGGACATCCTCGTAGTGCGAGCGATTGAAGATGCGGATCTCGCCCCTGCGGGGCGTGACGTAATGAACGCGCCAGAGAAAATCGTGGGCCAGTTCCTCCTCGCTGGGCGTCTTGAACGAAATCACCTTGGAACTTTGAGGATTCAAAGGACCGGTGATATGTCGGATAGCGCCGTCTTTTCCTCCGGCGTCCATGGCCTGCAGGACAACGAGCACGGATCGTCTGTTCTCGGCGTACAGGACATACTCCAGTTCCGAGAGACGCCTGAGATATTTTTCGCCTCTGGCTTGCACCGAGTCCTTGTCGGGGAAGCCCGCCGTGTCGTCCGGGTCCCAATTCCCCAGCCGAACCTTCTTGCCGGGCCGCACCCTGAATCGCTCGCTGAATCTCATCTGCCACCTTTCATTCCTATTGATTCCATGTGCTTTGCCTCTGTCGCCGGGCTGGCGAAGACGGGGCGTATTATACGCCCCGCGCCGCCCAGAGCGAAAGAGTCTGGCGGACGTGTGCGGCCTAACAGAGAATTAACGCATGACTAACTATGCGTAAACGCACGCGCGGTAATGATTTAAGAGAAGAGTGCTGTCGCGGAGGGTACCGCGACAGATCAGGGAATGGCAGGTGCAAGGATAGGGAGGTGGCAGTCCAGGGCAAGAAGAGTCAAAAAGATGAAGGTTTTCGGGAGCATGCCCGATACAGAAATAGCGGTCGGTGGCCGACAGTAAGGCACAGATGAAAAGGGGTCGTTCTTGAGAAGTATCGAGATCTTCAACGCCGTGGCGGAGTTTGGCGAATCGTTCGACGCGGACATCGATCATGCCCGCCAAGTAAGCAGGATGGCCCTCACGTTGTTCGATCAGCTTCAGCCGTGGCACGGCATGGGCAACACCGAGAGGATCTGGCTGCGGGCTGCGGCGCTGCTGCACGACGTCGCCAAGGCGCAAGACCGCAAGAGCCATCACAAGCTGGCCAGGGATATCATCATCGACACCTGCGACCTGCCATTCCGCAGGGAGGAACGCGTCCTCATCGGTCTGGTGGCTCGCTATCACCGCGGTTCGCTTCCCCACGACGATCACAAGTACTTTGCCGATTTGGATCGGGACGCTCGACTCTATGTGAGAAAGCTGGCGGCTCTGCTGCGTCTGGCCGACGGACTGGACAAGGGGCACTCCCGGCTCGTCGAGGGTCTTCGATGCGACGTCCGGCGGCGCAATGTGGTTCTGCGGATCGTCAGCCGGGATGTTTTGAGCGTCGAAGGGGTCCTTGCCAAGGCCGACCTGTTCGAGCAAGTCTTCGGCAGACGGATCTGCGTTCATGTGTCGATCGATCCGCGGGGCTTCATCTCCGCTCTTGACCCGGACGCTTCCCTGGCGTACGCTTGCTCCGACTGAACACAACAAACGGAACCCCAGCATTCTGCAGGATTCGACGTGGGATGTCTTACCATTCTCTATGGTCCATAGCATGTGCGGCAGGATCCCTCTTTCGCTCGAGGATCTCGATAGCGTCGAGACTCGGGGAAACAGAACGCCGACCGTGTGGTTTTAGGGAAGAATCGCCGCGTTTGGCGAGAAATGGGAACAGGGTTTGATTCCATGATGGCAGTCGATCCGAGTTATCAACTTCTGGCTTGCCGATATCTGCGGGAGCAACTGGACATCCTGCGAAGCGAGTTGCGGGGGGTGCGACTCAACGAGGACATCGAACCGGTGCACCAGGCGAGAGTTGCGTCGCGGCGTATCCGCGCGGCCCTGCGAATGTTCTGCGACTGCTTCGAACCCAGGAAGCTGGCCCGCTGGGAACGTCAGGTCAAGAAACTGACCCGGGAACTCGGCACCGCACGCGACAAGGACGTCCAGATCCAGTTCATCGTCGAGTTTCTTTCCCAACTGGATGAGAAAGACAAGACGCATCGACCAGGCATCGAGCGGCTTGTCCTTCGGTTGCGCCAGAATCGAATGGCTCTGCAACCGGAGGTGATCGGCGTACTCGACAAGCTGAACCGAAGGAACACGCTGGCGGAGATGTATGGCCGCCTGGAGGAGACTCTCTTTGCGATGGGGGAGCACGACACAGGCGTGTGCAGTCCGTACGTTCATAAGATGGCCGCCTCCCACATTGCCACCCGGAGAAAGGAAGTGACCGCCTGCGAACCGTCGCTAGATGATCCCCAGGACATTCACGGCCACCACCTTCTGCGGATTGCGGCCAAGAAACTGCGGTATACGCTGGAAATCTGCGATCCGGCGTACGAAGGACGACTGGCCGACGTCATCAAGATCGTCAAACAGGCGCAGGCATTCCTGGGCGACATCCACGATTGCGACGTTTGGGTCCAGGATATCGACAAGCTCCTGGAAGAAGAACGCCTGGCGACAATCGAGTACTACGGCCAGAGCCGGCCGTTCAATCGGCTGCGGCCGGGATTGCTCTTCGTCCGCGCCGAACGTCTGAGCCATCGCCGACAGGTCTTCGACGAACTCATCGAGTACTGGAGGCGATCGGACGCGAAGGATCTCTGGGAAGCACTCGAGGGCATCCTGCAATCCCATGGAGGCGCAACGGACCTGCCATGCGAGGAACTGAAGGATAGAGGGATCGATGTCGAAGAAATGCAAGACCGGACGGATTGCGCTGGTCAGTGACATCCATGGGAACCTCCCGGCGCTGGAGGCCTGCATCGAGGATGCGCGGCGCAACGACGCTATCGAGATCTGGAATCTCGGCGACGTTTTGGGATATGCGCCGTTCCCCAACGAAGTCATCGAGAAACTATGCGAAGTGAATGCAACGAGCGTGATTGGCAACTACGATCGGAAGGTCCTTGCCTTTGAGGAAAAGTGCAACCGATGGAAGCACACGAAAATGCCTGAAAAGTACGCCGCATTTCAGTGGAATCACGAGCATTTGTCCCGCCGAGGGCGGGCGATTCTCGATTCGCTGCCCGAACAAGCCAGACTGGAAGCCGACAACGGCACGGTCCTTCTGGTGCACGGCAGCCCCGCGGCGATCGACGAACCGCTCGGATCGGAGACCCCGGACCGGCGGCTGGAGGAATTGGCGACGATGGCCGGCGCCGGAATCGTCCTGTGCGGTCACTCACATGAAGCGTTTGTCAGGCAGGCGGGCGGCACGTGGTTCGTCAATCCAGGCAGCGCCGGGCGACCCGAGGGCGGCGACTGGCGGGCCTGCTACGCTCTGCTGGAATTCTCCGCCAGAGGCCTGAAGGCAGGCCACCGTCGCATCGAATACGACATCGACCGCGTCGCCCGGGCGGTCCACGCGGCCGGGTTGCCGGAGAGTTTCGTGGAGGTGTTCCGCAAAGCCAGGAGCCTCGATCCACTCCGGACCGATGAGCCGCAGATCGAGGCCGGCAAGGCGATGGATGCGGTCCTGGCGATGGCCAGAAGCTGCCGGTATGAACAGGAACACACCCATCAGGTGACCCGTCTGGCCGTCGAACTGTTCGATCAGTTGAAGGATCTTCACGGGATGGGGCCGCAGGAGAGGCTCTGGCTTCAGTACGGAGCGATTCTGCACGATATTGGATGGATCGACGGCCGGCAATCTCACCACAAGAGGGCGCTCGAGCTGATTATCGCGGACCCGCGGCTTCCGTTCGAGCGACGGGAGCGAACGATCGTCGGACTGATCGCCCGCTACCACCGCGGGGCCTTGCCCGATCCGGAGCACAAATACTTCGGCAACCTGGCTGCCGCCGATCAGCGTCGCGTTGGCGTGTTGGCGGGGATCCTCCGCGTGGCGGATGGATTGGACCGCAGCCATTTGAGCCTGGTCCGGGCGGTCCGATGCGAGGTGTCGAAACAGAGCATCGGCATGGTATGCGAGGCCGACGAGTCGTCGGACGAGGAAATGGCCGCCGCGAAGAAGAAGGCCGACCTGCTCGAAGCGGTCTGGGGTCGGGATTGCGATATCAAAGTGCGCGTGAAGGCGTCGAAGCATTGAATGATGACGGTGCGAAGACGTCCCAGGCGATCGGTCGCATGATTGAGGCGAATGGGTGAACTATGACGTCGTTGAAGACAACTTCAGACAGCGATTTGGTGGTTCTGCCGGGCAAGGACATCCGCGGCATTCTCGGAACCGCGGAACGAAGCGTCTCCGCATCCGGCATGCCGTCCTCATCAGGTAGTGCATCGCAGACTGCCCAGACTCCTGCCGCCGTGCCGGAGGTGCTGGCGGTCATCGACATCGGTTCGAATGCCATCCGCATGGCGATCGCGCAGATGCTGCCGAACGGCGAGCTGGAGGTCCTGGAGCGGCTCTGGCGGGCGGTCCGTCTGGGACAAGACGCGTTCCGCACGGGACGACTTCGTCCTGAGACGATGCGAACCGCGATTTCCATCCTTCGCGACTATCGCTACATGCTCAACACGTACGGCGTCGGACGCCTCCGGGCGGTGGCCACGACGGCGCTGCGGGAGGCCTCCAACGGGAACACGTTTGTCGGCCGAATTCTGATGGCCACCGGGCTCGAAGTATCGATCCTCAGCGTGGCGGAGGAAGGACGGCTCGTAGTCTCCGCAGTCCGCCAGATGGCCGGCGAAACGCTCTTCAAGCAAGGCGACACTCTGGTCGCCGAGGTCGGCGGAGGCGGCACCCTCATGAACCTGCTTCACGACGGCCAGATCGCAGCATCCCAGAGCATCCCCATCGGCTCAGTTCGAATGCAGGTCGTCCTGTCCACCGCAGCCATGGCGGCCGAGCGCGCCGCCAAGCTGATCCGCCAGCAGGCGACCAATGCCATCTCCACCATTCGAGGGATCTTCCCGCTGCGGAACGTGCAGACGTTCATCGGCGTCGGTGGCGATGCACGGTGGATCGCCGCACAGGTTGGCAAGCCGCGGGATGACGCCGGATTGCGGACGGTGCCGAAGGAGGCGCTGGACGCATGGCTCAACGCCCGACAAGGCTGCACCGCCGACGAACTGGCCAGAGCGTACAGCCTTCCCTTCACCGACGCCGAGACGATCGTCCCGGCGTTGCTGGTATACCAGGCTCTTCTGAAGGCGACCGGGGTCAAGGAGATGATCGTCACCGGCGCTTCCATACGAGACGGCATTCTCCACGATCTGGTCACGAGTGCCCCCGGCCACGAAGCCGATTCCCTTGATGACGAGGTCCTCCAGTCGGCCCAGGCCATCGGCCAGAAGTACCGGACGGACAGCGTCCACGCCGAGCACACGCGCAGGCTGGCCGCGAAACTGTTCGATCAGTTGGCCGTTGAGCACCGCCTGGGGAAACGCCATCGATTGTTGCTCGAAGTGGCTGCCTTGCTGCACGAGATCGGGTCGTTCGTGTCCAGTCGGGCTCGTCACAAGCACAGTTGCTATCTCATCATGCATTCCGAGATCCTCGGTCTGACCCAGGACGAACTGGTCATGGTGGCCAACATCGCGCGTTACCATCGCCGGAGTTGTCCCGAGCCGTCCCACATTGACTACATGAGCATGTCGCGGGAACGCCGGATGATCGTCAGCAAACTCGCGGCCATTCTGCGAATCGCCGTCGCTCTGGATGTGAACCGTACGCAGCAGATCCAGGACTTCCAATGTCGCGTCGGCAATGACGGACTGACCCTCATCGTCGAGGGCAGTCCCGACCTGATCATGGAACGCCGATCCCTTGCGGAGAAAGCGGACCTGTTCACCGACATTTACGGTCTCGATGTGCACATCGAAGCGACGGGCTGAGGATGGACACAACCATGGCAGAAAAAAACACGGAGTCTTCCGATATCCTGCTCAACCGGGAACTGAGCTGGCTCGAGTTCAACGACAGGGTCCTTCAGCAGGGCCGCTGCGAGGAACTGCCGCTCATGGAACGACTGAAGTTCCTCTCCATCGTCAGTTCCAATCTCGACGAGTTCTTCATGATCCGTGTAGCGGATCTCTACCGACAGAAGGCCGCCGGCATCCGCAAGCGGGATCCCAGCGGGCTGACGGTCTCGCAGCAGTTGTCTCTCATCGCCGAACGCATCCGGGCGATGGTCGCACAGCAAACCGCCACGGTCGGAGAAGTGCTGTCACAGCTTGCCGGCCAGGGTCTGTCCGTCGTCCGCAGAGGGGATTGGGTTCCCAAGCAGCGGGAGTTCCTGGCGAGGTTCTTCTCGTCCGAGGTGCTCCCTGTGCTGACGCCCATGGCCGTGGAGGAAATCCAACCGTGCCCCTTATTGGCGGGACTTCAGTTGTTCGTGGCGTTTCTCGTCAGCGGTTCGCTGGAAAGGGAGGCTGCGCCGAAGCTGGTCGTGGTTCCGGTGCCGGGCCTGTTCCCCCGGTTCGTGAACATCCCATCGGACAACGGCACGTTCGTCGCACCTTTGGAGGAGATCCTGCTCGACCACGCCGGGACTCTCATTGGGGGGCGCCAGTTGCTTGCCTCCGCCGTGTTCCGCATCACACGCGATGGAGACGTGTCGGTTCAGGACGCCCGGGACGAAGACCTCCTCGAAACGATCCAGGACGCGGTGATTTCGCGCCGACGGAGGGACGCAGTGCGGCTGGAAATCAGCGCTCGTCCCGACCCTCACATCCTGAAGTGGCTCACGACTTCGATGGCGTTGTGTCCCGAGCAGATCTACGAGATCGACGGTCTGCTGGACTCCAAGGCGCTCATGCAGATGCTGGCCTTCCCGTCGCCTCCGAGTCTCACCGTGCCCGACTGGCCGCCGCAGACGCCTCGGGACCTTGCCGGGGCACAGGACTTGTGGTCCGCGATGCAGGACCACGACGTACTGTTGTCCCACCCCTACGAAACGTTCGATCCGGTGGTCGAGCTCGTCACGGAGGCCGCCCTGGATCCGCAGGTCCTGGCGATCAAGCAGACGCTCTATCGACCCAGCGCCGAGTCGCCGATTGTCCGCAGTCTTGCCCGCGCGGCCGAGACGGGCAAGGAAGTGACCGTGCTGGTCGAGCTCCGCGCGCGGTTCGACGAGGCCAAGAACGTGATCTGGGCTCGACGCCTGGAGGACGCGGGGTGCCACGTGATCTACGGGATCGCAGGCTTCAAGACCCACGCCAAGGCACTGCTCGTCATTCGCCGGGAGGCCGGCCGGATTCGACGGTACGTGCATCTGGCGACCGGCAACTACAACGAGAAGACCGCCAGGCAATATACCGATCTGGGGTTGATGACCTCCAATGAGGAGCTTGCCTCGGATGTCGCGGCGTTCTTCAATCTGCTCACGGGACTGTCGGAGACGGTCGAATGGCGGCAGTTGACGATCGCGCCGACCGACCTCCGCAGGCGATTCACGGAACTGATCGAACGGGAGATCCAGGTCTCCACTCCGGACCGGCCCGGCCTGATCATGGCCAAACTCAACGCGCTCGAGGACAAGGGGATCTGCAAGGCCCTGTGCAAAGCCAGCCAGGCCGGCGTCAGAATCTTGCTGACTGTCCGTGGCATCTGTTGCCTCCGGCCGGGGATCAAGGGGCTGTCCGAGACGATCCACGTTCGCTCGATCGTCGATCGTTTTCTCGAGCATTCCCGCATCTACTACTTCGCCAACGGCGGACATGACGAGGTCTACCTGGCCAGCGCCGACTGGATGAAGCGCAACCTCGACCGCAGGCTCGAGATCCTCTTTCCCATCCGCGACGCCCGGATCCGCCAGCGTCTGATCGAGATGCTCGGCGTGTACTTCGAGGACAACGTCAAGGCCTGGGAACTGCTGCCCGACGGAAAATACAGGCCGGTGCCCCGCAAGGGACGGGCGGTGCGCGCTCAGGAGAGATTCCACGAAGAGACCGTAGCCGCACTCCGTTCGGCGGAACAGACAGGCTATCGGTTTCGTCCGCTCACTCACACAAAACCCAAGGGTCATTCCGTTCTCGGGTAGACACCGGCGAAAAACGCTCGCGAAGTCCTGTTTTATCAGAAACTAATTCCGCTCTAATGCCCGTCTAGCGACCCTTCCTATGATGGATGCAGACAGAGCCGATCACGGCTCTTCGGCGGGAGATGGAATTCCCGCCGCCGGCACGACGATCGAATCGAAGGGCAGAGAATGGTTCTGGCGACAACGGGTGTTCAGGACGTGCGATTTGGCGCGTTGGCGATTCTACAGATCGCAGAAGAAGTCGAGCGTAAGGCGAGTGTGTTCTACACGGCCGCAACCGAGCAGGTCCGCGAGACACAACAGCGAAAGCTATACCACAGACTGGGGTCCTGGAGACGCCGGCGTCGCGAGGCTCTGAATCGAATGCAAAGAGCGCACGCCGAAATGAACGATCGCCTCGGCACGTATGATTCCGACGATTGTGTGATGTCCAATCCTCGTGTCATGGCGGGTCTCACCTGGTCGGGCACAAGTCCTGTGCCTCGCGGCCGATCCATTCGATACGCAACCCCAATACGCATCCTCCGCGACGCCGTCATGCGATCCAAAGGGATCGTCATTTTCTATCAAGGCCTCAAGGGGTTTGTCGACGGGCCGGACAGTCTCGCGACGCTTGACGAGCTGATCGGCCGAGAGACTCGCCACATCCGCCTCCTTCATCGCGCCTTGGCGAGAGTTCAAAACTCGACGGAGCAACTCGCTCCTGCGCAGAGGCATACGATCCTGATGCAGGAATCGCGTCTGGCGTCACTACCCCGAACGTCTCTTTCCACTGAATCTCGCATACTTCACACCTAATACCGATTTATCGACGGCATAATGCGCGTCTAATGGTGTTCTGCTACAAGAGCCTCGCCGGATGCGACAGCGTCCGGCACAGATGCAGGCGAACCCATTGAAAGCAGGGATGTTCGCAGGGAAAGGAAGGGTGTTCTCCATTCTCTGGGTGCGCAGCCGCCCGTTTGGCCAAGCACCTTCTGTGACGTTTCTGCCTCGAGGGGCCTGGGAAAGGAAGACGATCGGCTCCGAAATGGGGCAACGAAAAGAAGAAGATGATTCAGCAGGCAGGAGCGTCCCGAAGGGAAACCCCCGCGGACTGTCGAACCGGCGTCCACCATGAGCGACGAGGTTGCAGCGACGCCGGGGTGATCGGAAGGAGCCTTCTGCGATGCCGATGCGTGTGCCCGTCGTATGGCACGCGCATCGGCCTGCGGCGAGAGGCGTGACGAATAGCCACGGGCTTGTGGTAGAACAGGGGTGAGCCGGCGAGCAGCTTGGTCGGCGCTGCCGGCTCACCGAGTGTGTCAAGGCGCTTTGCAGAGCCCCCTGACCATCTCCCATTCTATCAATTCACGTGCCTCCTCTCAAGTGTCATTCGCCGGGCCCCGGGGGCCTGCGCGGGAGGTCTGCGCCCGTTCGGGTCTCGCTGGCAAACCAGGAAAGGAGGTGTCCTGCACCGTCCAGCCGACGAGTCACCGCAATATTGTGGCAGAGTGAATGAGTTGTTCAGAACAAGGAGATAGTGACATGAGAAGAACGGTTTTCGCAGCGTGTGTGTTGTTGTTCGCGGCCGGCATCGGGTCAGCTCAGGTGGCGCCGTTGACCGGCCAGCCCAAGTACGTGTTCTACTTCATCGGCGACGGCATGAGCTTCGTGCAGGTCCATTCAGCCGAGGCGTATCTGTCCACTGTCCATCGCGGGACCACGGACAGCGGTTCAGACGTCAAGGACGTCCGCCTGGTCATGACGGGCGAGCTGCCCTATGCCGGCGTCTGCACGACCTACGACTACGGCCGGATGATCACCGATTCGGCTTCGGCCGGCACAGCCCTGGCCTGTGGACACAAGACCTACGACGGCGTCATCGCCATGGATCCCACCAAGACGATTGCCTACAAGAGCGTCGCCAAAGCGGCGAAAGAGAAGGGTATGAAAGTCGGGATGGTCACCAGCGTCTCGCTCGACCACGCCACCCCGGCGGTCTTCTACGCCAACATCGACAGTCGCAACAAGTACTTCCACATCGCCCAACAGGCCGCCGCCAGTGGCTTTGATTTCTTCGGCGGCGGCACATTCCGCTATATCGACGGTTACACGGGCAAAGACGCTGCCAAATGGCCCGAGTTGGCCCAGGGCGAGCCCAACGTCGTGAACCTCTGGACTCAGTTTCAGAACAACGGCTATACCGTCGTCCACAACCTCGCGGATCTTACGAGCATTCCCGCCGGGGTCAAGTGCGTGGCCGCCAGCGACAGGTCGCAGGACGCTGCTGCCATGCATTACGAACTGGACCGTGCGGTCGCAGGGGAATGGAGCCTGGCGGATGTGACCGCCGAGGCGATTCGGATCCTGGACAATCCCAATGGCTTCTTCATGATGGTCGAAGGCGGCAAGATCGACTGGGCCTGCCACGCCAATGACGCCCGCGCCAGCATCGAAGACACGATCGCGTTCGACAACGCCGTCGCCAAGGCTGTCGAATTCGCCAAGAGCCGGCCCGGCGAGGTCCTCATCGTCGTCACCGCGGACCATGAGTGCGGTGGTTTGACCATGGGGTGGGCCGGCACCCAATACGGCAGCGGCTACGAGAAGCTGATGGGTCAGACCATGTCTTTCCAGGCTTTCGGCGACTGGCTGACCGCCTATCAGGACGATCCGTCCAGCCTGTGGAACTGGATCAGCATCTACCTCCAGATCTTCGGACCCGAGAATGCCGACATCCGCGAAGTGAACCTGACGGACGACAAGGTCCTGCTGGCCAAGATCAAGCAGGCTTTCGGTTTGGACTATGCCACGCTGACGGACGTGCAGAAAGCGCAGCTCGAGGAGGCCTACGACCGCCAGATGACTCGCCAGTTGATCCGCGGCAGCGAAGAGGATTACCTCATGTTCGGCGGCTATCATCCGCTGGCCGTCGCCTGCACCCACATCAGCAACGCCCGCGCCGGCCTGGGCTGGACGAGCTACAGCCACACGGCGGTCCCGGTCCCGGTGATGGCGAATGACGCCCGATTTGGGGGGTATTACGACAACACGGACCTGAACAAGGTGCTTACCGAGATCATGGGAGTCAGCCTGGACTAACCACACCCGACACGCACTGAAGGATGGGGCGCAATCCGTTGGAGATTCCGCCCCGTCCTCTTCCCTCAGGAGCATTCGAATGAAATGGACCGAATCCGCGTCGAACAGAAGAGACCTTGTGCTGGTGAGCGTCTTTGCCTTGTTCTGCATCGGTTTGGCCTTCGTGCCCACGGGCTTCGAGAATCGTCGGCTTGCGGATTCGCACCTGGCTCGAGCCCGCGTCCTGGACGTGGACAACGCGCATGTCCGTCGTTCGGCGATCATCAAGACCGGAACGCAGAACCTGACGGTCGAGTTCCTCAGCGGCCCCTTCCGCGGTCAGCGGGCGGTCGCCGTCAATCATCTGACCGGCAAGATGGAACTGGACGACGTGCTGATCGAAGGGCGAGAGATCCTCGTTGAGCACTCCGTCCGGGATGGGAGCGTGGGATCGGCCGTGGCAAGGGGCAACTACCGCCTGCGGATGCAGTTGTTCCTGGTCGTCTTGTTTGCGGCGGTGCTGGTGCTGGTCGCCGGGTGGACCGGCGTCAAGGCGATGCTCTCGTTCCTGTTCGCGGTCCTGGTGGTCTGGAAGGTGATGATTCCGCTGTTTCTGCGGGAACGGGACCCCATTCTCGTGGCCCTGTGCGTGGTGGCCGCCCTGACGGCCTCTGTCAGTTTTCTCGTCGGAGGCCTGACACGCAAGGGCCTTGTGACTTTCGTTGGAGCGTTCTCGGGCCTGGTGCTGACGTGCGTTCTCGCCCATTTCTCCACACGCGCTTTGCGTCTGCACGGGGCGGTCCTGCATTTCGCCGAGACCCTTCTGTATTCCGGTTTCCATGGCCTGAACCTCACTCGCATTTTCGTCGCCAGCATCTTCATCGCCTGCTCGGGGGCGGTCATGGACCTGGCGATGGACATCGCCGCCTCGA
Organism: uncultured Phycisphaerales bacterium; assembly: GCA_937927975.1. GTDB lineage: Bacteria > Planctomycetota > Phycisphaerae > Sedimentisphaerales > Anaerobacaceae > PLanc-01. The sequence continues at coordinate 3,080 of CALEZT010000201.1, read as the reverse complement.
TGGACGAGATCCGCAAGAAGAAGCCCGACATCGGCTTCTGGGAGCATATCGGTTCCGGCATGGCGGTGGGCCGCGCGGTCGTCGGCACGATGACCACCACGCTGCTTCTGGCCTACTCCGGCAGCTACATCGGCCTGCTGATGCTCTTCATGGGCCAGGGCATCCCTCTGCTGAGCATGTTCAATCGGGGCTTCATGGCCGCTGAGGTGCTCAACACGCTCGTCGGCAGTCTGGGCGTGGTGGCCGTGGCCCCGCTGACTGCCCTGGCCGGCGGCCTGCTCTATCGTATCCCGGTCCGCAAATCCTGTGAGGAGGCCGAGCCGGCCATTCCCCTGGAACTGCACCAGGCGGCTCTCTACCTCCATGCCAGTCATCCATAGTCCGAAATACTGTCACGATATCAGAATCTGAGGAGCGAAAGATGAATCCCAAGAAGGCAAACAGATCGTGGAGAGCCCTGTTGACGTGCGTATGTCTGTGTCTCGCCGGCCGGGCCACGGGCGTAGATTCCTATCGGCTCGTTTACTTCGACGGCCACACGCACACGACCCATTCCGACGGCTCCGGCTCCATCGCCGACATCGCCCAGGTTGCGCGGGCCCGAGGCCTGGACGCCGTGATCGTCACCAACCACACCAAACAGATCGCAGACGTCAACGAATGGAACGAGATCGTGACCCAATGCGCGGCTTTGTCGGACCCGAACTTCCTCATGATTCCGTCGTTCGAGGTCACCGGCAGCGAGGGCCTGTTCTGTCGGGATCATGTCCTGGCCTGGGGTGTGACGAACCCCTTCGTGAGCGATCCGAACGACGCCCTGGCTCCCGAGGAAGTGTGGGAATCGCCGCGGAATCCCTTTGGGACCGGTCCCATGTACCCGGACGTGATCCGACAGTGGACCGACTGGATTCACGAACACGGCGGGATCGCAGTCCACGCCCACACCACCGGGACCACCCAACTGAGCTACAACGTCGACTGCATCGAGCTGATGAATCTCAGTCACGTCAAGGACGTGGCTCGTTTCGCCCAGGCGGCTGGCTTCGACCAGGCCAGGGCCCTGGAACTGGGGCTGCTGTTCAACAGCTTCGCGATCTACGGAGACAAGTACCTCCAAATGCCGATCGACATGCCCAATCCTGCCTATGGCCAGCCGGGACAACCGGCCACCGTTACGCTGCCTTTGCAACAGGCTCTCTTTGTGGGCACCGGCATGAGTGGCGGTCTCGGCGAGAACACCGGCGGCTCCCAGTGGCTCGGCACGCCCACCCCGGCCGATCTGCTCGCCGCCGGCGTGCCGGAGGCGGCGCCCCTGCATTCGTGGGACGATCTGCTGATGGCTTATGTCAACGGCCAGACGGATCACCCCATCTTCGGCCTGGCCCACAGCGACGCCCACAACACCGCCAATACCCTGATCGGCGATCCCAATACGGATGATTCGGATGTGGGCGAAGCCAAGAACGCCCAGGTTCATTTGACGGGCAACGCCGAAAGCGCCAACGCCGTCTTCGTGAAGGTGGACATCGTCAAGAACGGCCAGGTCATCAAAACCCTGACTCCGCAGACGCCGGTATTTGGCGTGACCATCGAGGACAATGAGCCGGCCGACGGCTACTACCGCGCCGAGTTGACCACAATGGATCTGGCGACCAAGGCCTACCAGTTCGCCTGGGCCAATCCGATCTTCATCAAGAAGACCCTGGCTGGGATGTGAACAACCCAAAGAAAGACCGACACAGTTGAAGGAGAACCCGAATGAAAGCGATGAAACTCACCTCAATCGTTGCGTTGACCATGTTGTTCAGCACGGCCTGCATGGGCATGCGATGGACCGATGATCCGAAGCCGACGCCCAAAGTGCCGATCCCGGAGGACGCCAAGCTGACGTTCGTCGAGGTGGCCCGGTTCGACGTGCCCAACGCCAACCAGGGCGTCGGCGTCGATGAACACCACTTCTACGCCGTGGACAATACGGTCATCACCAAGCACGATAAGCTCACAGGTCGGGAAGTCGCGCGTTGGCGGTGGACGGGCGACCCCAAGAAGAACCCGGTGATTCACTTCGACAGCGCCATGGTGCTCGACGGCAAGATCTACTGTGCGCATTCGAATTACTCCGAATGGCCGATGACCAGCTCGATCGAGGTTTTGGACGCCGAAACGATGACCCATATCGGCACCCACAGCTTCGGCATCCGGTGGGGCTCGTGCACCTGGGTGGATTGGTGCAACGGCTCCTGGTGGGCTGGCTTCGCCAACTACGACGCCAAGAAGGCCCATCCCGATCCGAACAATCCCGGCGCGTACAACGTGATGCCGGGCCAGGAGGCCCAGCGGCAGTCGGTCCAGCTTCCCTATGGCTATAAGCGCAACACCACGATCGTACAGTTCACCAAGGACTGGCAGTTCGTGGAAGCCTGGGTGCTGCCGCCCGAGATCCTGACCAACGAGCATACGGGCGACATGAGCAATTCCGGCGGCTCCTGGGGCCCGGACGGCTATCTGTACCTGACCGGACATGATCCCGCCGAGGTTCACCGCTGCAAGCTGCCGCAGGCCGGCTCGGTGATCGAGCTGGTCGACACGATCCCGCTGCGAAAGACCGACGCGCCCCAGAGCATCGCCGACGTGAGCATTCGCGGCCAGGGGATCGCCTGGGATCGCAGTCGGGACGTGTACCTCTACGGCATCATCCGCGCCACCAGCGCCGAGCGCAAAGCCGGCACCACGCACAAGGTCAGCGTCTCGATGCTGCAGTACTGATCACGTCGGGCTTGCCCGGCGATCGTGAACGGACGATCTCCGAGCCAGTGTGAGAGGGGAGTTCTCAGGGGCTGTTCACTTCGGTCAACAGCCCCTCGTATTCAGCCCGACTTCGCGGATTCGGGTCGGTTTTGGATTTTTTTGGGGTGCTGATCCGGCCTGGCGGGGTCGTGAGGGCTGGTCGGTGGCCTGGAACCGGTTGTAGTGAAGACTTCTACCGAAAAAGGCCCTTTTCGACCCCGCCAAGCCGGTTTCAAACGGAGGTATAACCGAAAGTTGTGGATGGAGTGGCTGGGAGAAGCGGCGTATCATCC
>CALEZT010000200.1 GCA_937927975.1 uncultured Phycisphaerales bacterium | reverse complement strand
AGGCCGGAGTAGCCACCGCTTTTTCAACCTTCAACTACCGATGGGACAAACTCCTGCGAAGGGTTCAGGCTCTTGAGCAGTTCGTCCACCAATCGAGCCCTGAGTTCCACCGGCAAGGACATCGCCTCTTGAATCAGTTCTTCCGCCTCAAGCATCCCAACGACCTTTCCACCGCGACCACGGTATTGACCTGACTGTCTCAATCATACCGTTTCGCGGAAACAAATGAAAGGCCTCCTCACGCAGGGCCGCGGGGACGCTGAGTTGGGGGGAAGAGGCGAAGACCTGAGAATGGTGAGAAGAAAAGGCCCGTCCGAAGCGGCCATGCGAGGGGAGTTTGCCGCGTTGGGGCCTCCAGCACAATAGACCCTTCGCGATTCACATTCCGTGTTTCGCCTGGAGCCCCCTATCCCCTCTCCGCTGACACACCAAATGCGATGAACGCCGTCTCCCCCGCCGCCGCCGAGCACGCTCTGAACCACGGCGGCGAAACCTCCAATGACGTGTGGCTGGCAGACGTGGTGCGGCAGGTCGCCCGCGATAATGTCCGCATGCTGCCGGACTTCGGGGACTTCCGCATCATCGGTATCGAGGATGAAGGCATCCGCAAGACCAGGGCCCTGCTCGAAAGATGCCTGTAGCCTTGTGACATCCGCTCCCAGCGGATACACTGGCGGTCGCCGATCGTTGCGGATTCTTGAGCCGAAATCTCATTTGGAGAGGTCGAACAGGATGCGTAAGAGAATGTCCTGGAAGAGCCACGTCAATTCGATTCTGCTCGTATTCCTGCTTTACGTCGTTGCCGGAGAGACCGCGTGGTCGGCGGACTCGATGCGATTCTTTCGAACGGATTCCTCCTGTGGCTTCTCGCTCGACGGTCAGGAGATTGTGCGATTCTGCTGGCCGGAACTGAAAGGCTCCGGAAAGCCGCCGGTCGAGATCACCATCCTTGACGACAACTGGCGGCAGGTCCGCATGAAGTGGGACGTGTCGCAGGAGGTCGCGCAGGACGAGCTTTCGATCCGGTTCGATCTGGCGTTCGAGCCGGACTTCTGGTGGGCACCGCACCTGGCCCCCGAGGAAGGCTACGTCATCGGTCAGCACGTCTTTCGCGCCCCGGCTTTGATTGCCCAGCAGGGCCCTTTGACGTTCGTCCTGGCCCCCGATCTCGACGCCGTGGGTCAGCGGCCGGAGAATCCCTGGTTCATGGACTACGACGCTCCCAAGAGACAAATGTGGCTGGGCATGGTCAGGACCGAGATCCCCCAGCACGTTCTCTTCAAAAAGGCCCCTGGCATGAAGTTCCCGCCGGGGACCGTGGAATTGAGCTTCTTTCTGGCCGCCTACCGCGACGAAGACGAAGTGCGAAACCCCTGGTCCAAAGTGTCGGCTTTTCAGTGGAAACGCTGGGCCAAGCCGTTGTACGACAAGGGCGAGCCGATCCCCGCTCCCCTGCAGAAGTGCGTGCGTCACACGTACGACTGGGCCTTCGACGGCTGGGGCAAATCCGTCTGGCAGGAATTCGACCTCCACGGCGTACGAGTCGGCGCGCCGCAGTTCATCGTCAACATCTCCCAGTCGCCCAACTATCCCGGCCCCTGGTACCAGCGGGAGTTCCTGTCCATCTGGAATCAGGCTTGGTTCTCCTCCCTGCGAAGCGCATCAGGTCTCTACCGCTTCGCCCGCGACACGCAGGACGCAGAACTGCTTCGCAAGGCGAACCTGACCAAGGAACTGGCCTTGGCAGCACCCATGAAGGACGGCATCTTCCCCGCCGTGATCGGCTGCGAAAATGAGACCGTCAAGATCGACGGCAAAGACTATCCGCGACCCAAAGGCTGGGAGCACGCCACGTGGAGCAACTCCAACCGCAGTCCCCACGACCACGGGATTTCCTCTCAGTGGTTCCACGTCCTGGACGCCAGTTGGACCGCCCTGCTCATGCTGCGATGGCACGAGGAACTCGAAAAGGACGAGCGATTGCTCAATTACGCCCGCGCGTATGGAGACCGCCTGCTGACCTTGCAGGATTCGCAGGGCTTCTTCCCGGGCTGGCTGCACCCCCAGACACACAAGCCCGGCCCGGTGATGAACCAGACGCCGGAGACCAGCATGAGCGTGACGTTTCTCTTGAAGCTGGCCGAGCGCACCGGCGAGAAGAAGTACCGAGAGGCCGCGATCCGGGCTATGGATGCAGTCCTGACCGAGATCGTGCCGACGGGCCGCTGGGAGGACTTCGAGACCTACTGGTCCTGCTGCGGCTGGGGACGCGACAAGTACCTGGGCAAGAAGATCGAACGCAGTGCGATGTACAAGCAGAACAGCTTCTCGACGTTCTGGACCGCCGAGGCGCTGCTGGCGACCTACCGCGCGACCGGCCAGGCTCGTTATCTCCAGTGGGGCCGCCGCACGCTGGACGAGCTGTCCATGTGCCAGCAGGTGTGGCAGCCGCCGTTCATTTACGTCCCGGCCCTGGGCGGCTTCGGCGTGATGAACTGCGACGGCGAGTGGAACGACTCCCGCCAGACGCTCTTTGCGGAGCTCTTCCTCGACTACTACCGCCAGACGGGCAATCCCGACTACTTCGAGCGAGGCGTCGCCGCCCTCAAGTCCGGCTTCATCATGATGTACTGCCCTGAGAACCCGGTCGTGCGGAAGATGTGGGAGAAGGTCTATCCCTGGTTCGGCCCACAGGACTACGGCTTCACGATGGAGAACTACGGTCACGGCGGCCGCACGACGCCCGAGGGCGAAGGCATGGGCGTCTTTACGATCTACGACTGGGGCAACGGCGCCGCGGCCGAAGCCGCGATGCGGATCCTGGACCACTACGGCCACGTCTACATCGACCGCACGCGAGACCGCGCGTTCGGCCTCGACAAGATCCAGGTCCGCCGCTGCGCAGAGGGCTGGGAACTCATCAACGAGACCGGGCAGGCCTGCTCGGTTCGCGTAGTTTTCGACGACGGAACCGCGCGACAGACGCAGGTCGCAGACAAAGTCATCATTCGAGCCGCATCTCCGGACGAGACCGAACCGAACATGAGGGATTGACGAAACGATGTTACGAACAACGTGCTTGGTGCTTTCTCTTTGCGTGGCGATGGGGACGAGGGCCGCCGAAGCGGCGGAGCCGGATGCGAACGAGGGGTCCGCCGGCTGGTTCGAGATGGCCAAAATCGACCTCGACGCCTTTCCCGATCGGCTCCTGGCGGACACAAAGGCGACGTTCCTCCGCAGCGACAATCTGGCGCTGCTGGCCTGGGCGGGGCTCGCCAGCTATGCGATGAACGACGGTCCAGCCGACGACGACATCGCCGACCACTTCGACAGGCACAGCGCTTTCGGCGGCATCGACGAGGACGCACTGTTCGTCATCGGTTCGCCGGTGACGCATTTTGCCGCCACAGGACTCTGGTACATCCTCGAAGCCAGGGACCAGAACGACGAGGGCCGGTGCAAGGCGGTCACTATGCTCTCCGCGCTAGCCATCACCGGCGCCGTCACGGGCGGGCTCAAGGCGATCCGCGACAACGATCAGCCGGACGGCCAGGACTGGGCCTGGCCCAGCGGCCACACCTCCAGCTCGGTCGCAGTCGCCTCGGTGCTGCACGAGTTCTACGGCCTGAAGGTGGGCCTGCCGGCCTATGTCGCCTCGGGAGTCGTCGCATGGCGGATGATGGACGACGGAGACCACTGGGCCAGCGACGTCGTCTTCGGCGCGGCCCTGGGCTGGGTGGTCGGCCACACCGTCGCCCAGCGTCACGGCAGTGCCGAAATCGCAGGATTCGAAGTGCTCCCCTACACCGGTAGCCGCGATACCCCGGCCGTCGGCATCAGTCTGTCCAAACGGTTCTGATCCAGACGACAAACCTGCTACTGCGCCAGGTCAACCGTGTCCTTTCGGCGCACCTGCAAAATCTGAAATTTTGAAGGCGACCCGCGAC
>CALEZT010000199.1 GCA_937927975.1 uncultured Phycisphaerales bacterium | reverse complement strand
CGGTGGGTACGACTCCGGACGCGACGGCCTCGTTGTCGATTGCGGTGACGGATGTACAACCTGCGATGATCAATGACCGGTTGAGTATCTCCGGCAGTTCAATGCTGTTTGATCGCCGGACCGGTCAAGCCAGTATTGAGATGACAATCCGGAATACTTCGACGGTGGCTATCACGGGGCCTCTGTTGCTGGCGATCGGTGGAATCAGCGATCCTGCGGTGGATCTGGTTGGTGCTGACGGAACGACGAAGAGCGGTCTTCCATTCATCAATCTGTCGAGCAGACTGGGGGATGGTGTGCTTTCGCCGGGTGAGGTTGTCAAGGTTCGAGTGTATTTCAGTAACCCCTATCGCAGACGGTTTGTTTTCGACCCCTTTGTCTTCGGAGTTGTCTGATGGAGTGTCTTGAGTGGGACGGATTCCTGGACGCGACAAGAACATTGTTTTGGTGAGAGGTTTTGGAGGAGAGTCTTATGAAGATGATTAGTCATGTGCTTGCTGCTGTTATGGTGGTGGTAGTGGGTTCGTCGGCTGCGTCGGCCGGATTTTCGGGAAGTGTGGATGTCGACATCTCCGGCATAGCCACTCCATTCCAGATGGAAGTGCAGTTGTACAGTATGTCGGAACCCTATGGCGATTCGTGGGTGTGGCTTGACAATGTGGTTTCCGGCGCCGAGGTGTTTGACTTTGAAGATGGCACCCTCCAGGGCTTTGATGACTCATTGAACCCTGGGAGTGTGATGGTCGTGCCTGGGACGATTGACGGTGGGACCCAAGTGCTTATGGTTGCAGAGGATCCGCTATATCTGTCGACGATTACCTTCCGGGATTTCTCGCTCCCGACCACCTCGGTGTTGTCTTTCGATTTCTCAGTGAATCTCAATGGTATGGATAGCGTGGTGATTAGTCTTCTGGACCCAGAGAACGGTGAGCCCCTGATGGCGGGACTGAATGAAGGCTATGGAGATCTGATCGAGATTTCCTTACGAGGCATTCTGGTTGTGGATGCTGTTTCCGTAACCACCAACGTGATACCCGTTCCGGGTGCATTGGGCTTGGGTTTGTTTGGGGTCGGTTTGGTCAGGATGTACTCGGCCAGACGCCACCGGGAAGAGTGACCGATGACAGTAACTGCATGCATATGTTGGTATTCGGGGTGACACCTCTGATGGTTCTTCTGTGCATGCGATGCGACCGACCGTCTGATCGTGATCAACTCGGGATGTCTTTGAGTGTTCAGGGACATCTCGAGACTGTTTCTTTCGCCGCGAGCATAAGGGTATTAAGGCTTGATTGTGTTGGAGAATTCTGAGCAAGTCGCGGTGTTTTTGACCGCACTTGTTTGGAGGTCTTTGGCATTTGCTCTCAGGAGAATCGCCGAAGCGCGGTATGTCCAGATATCCAATTCCGCTCGCAAGATGCCTTTGGTTTCAATGATCAATAGGATTCTGATATGCTAGTGGTATCCGTCAAGCAGTCTGTAACTTATCCGACGGCAAGAACGTGGCACAGAGACGTGTGCTCTCGTTAAGAGGCCATCAATATGCCGGGAATTCGGCCCGTCCATATGTTTCACAATATCAGGCGGATACCACTAGCGAGTCCACGGAAGCCCTTGTTTCGACGTACGTGGTGAGAGAACAGTGCATGGCCAACGGGTTGGTTGTGTCCTGATCTGTCTGTAGCTGCCGGAAGGATGTGATCGATGCCTCAGGAGAGCACCCCGCGTTCCACGGACTCCGTAAGTGATCCGCCGATTCAGACCACTGCGATCAGTGGCGTGAACCATCCGCTCGATTCTTTTCTCACGGAATTGCTGGCTGTTCAGTGCCGGTGCTGCCGGGCCCGGCAGGGGGCGGTCTTGCAGGTTGACTCCCGTGGCGAATCTGCCTTGCTGGCGGTGCATCCCGCGGCCGGCGGGGATCAGGAGCCTGGCGGCTGGCTGGATCGCTGTGTTGCCGTGGCGGAGAAGTCGTTTTCCGCGGGTGCGGTGGTCCTATCTCCAGTTGATGGCGATCCGAAAGCTCATGCGGTGGTTGTGCCCCTGCGGTTGGCCGGCGAGGAGCGGATTGTCACCGCCGTATTGCTGAGGCCCGCGGACAAAAGCGCCGCGGAGGCGACGCGGCAACTGATGGAAATGATTGCGGGCGTGGCGGTGATGACCGATCAGCATCTGGCGGGGCGGGGACGCGACGCCGCGACCGAGACGCTGCACAAGGCCATGGAGACCCTCGCGGCGGTCAATTGCCAGAACCGGTTCCGGGGCATGGCGATGGCCTTCTGCAACGAGGTGGCCGCGAAGTGGCGATGCGAGCGGGTCAGCGTCGGGTTTCTCAAAGGCCGATATGTCCAGGTCAAGGCGATGAGTCATACCGAGCACTTCAGCCGCAAGATGCGGCTGGTCCAAGATATCGAAGCGGCGATGGAGGAGTGCCTGGACCAGGATTGCGAGGTCCTGTACCCATCTCAGGAGGCGGCGTGCATCAGTCGGGCGGCGGGGGAGTTGTCCTGCGGCCATGGCGGCAAGGCCCTGCTGAGCGTTCCCTTGCGGCACGAGGGCAAACCCTGCGCCGTGGTGACGTTGGAGCGAACCGCGGATGAGCCGTTTTGTCCGGAGGAGGTGGCGGCCGTTCGTCTGGTCTGCGATCTGGGCACACCGCGGCTGATGACTTTGCACAAATACGATCGATGGTTCGGGGCCAGGGCGGTTCGGTGGACTCGCGGTCTTCTGGCGACTCTGGTCGGGGCGCAGTATACCTGGGCCAAGGTGGGGGTTGTCGCTGCCTTGGCGTTCGTCCTGTTCCTTGTCTTCGCCAAGGGCTGGTATCGGGTGAAGGCCCCGTTCGTCGTGGAGGCGATCTGGCAATACAAGATCGCCGCGCCGTTCGACGGCTTTCTCAAGAGCGTGGAGTTGGAGGTGGGGGACTCTCTGGAGAAGGACCAGACCTCGCTGGCGGAACTGGACACGGCGGAGCTGCGTCTTCAGCTTGCGGCGGCCAAGGCCGAGCAGGCGGGGTATCTCAAGCAGGCCGACGCCGCGATGCGGGACGGCAAGACCGCCGAAGCGCAGATCGCCCAGGCCAATGCCGACAAGGCGGGGGCGCAGATCGATCTGCTGTCTTATCGGATCGAGAAGGCTCGAATCCTCTCGCCGGTGACCGGGACGCTGGTGACCGGCGACCTCAAGCGTCAGATCGGGGCCCCCGTCCAGACGGGGCAGATCCTCTTTGAGGTGGCTCCCCTGGACTCCCTGCGGGCCCAGTTGCACGTGCCGGAAGACGAGGTCTTCGACATGGCGGTGGGCCAGGAGGGCAAACTGGCGACCGCCACGTATCCCGGGGAGTATCTTCGGTTCGTGGTCGAGCGAATCAACCCGGCGGCCGAGGTGGTCAACAACCGCAACGTCTTCAAGGTCCGGGCCAAGCTGTTGGACACGCAACCCTGGCTGAGGCCGGGCATGGAGGGCGTGGCCAAGGTAACTGTCGATAAGAGGCCCTACGCTTGGATCTGGAGTCGCAAGGTAGTCAACTGGATTCGGATGAAGCTGTGGATCTGAAGAGAAGTTTGAAGTGTGAAGTTGGAAGTGCTCTTGACACTTCAAACTTGAAACTTCCAACCGGGAGAGACGATGGCTATCGATCGTCCGACATTTCATGAGGCCTGGTACCGCGTGGCGGACCTTCGACCCCGGTTGCTGACGGGAGTGGAGATTCGCCGGCAGTATTTTCGCGGGGCGCTCTGGTACGTTCTGGAGAACCCGGCCAACAGCCAGTTCGCCCGCATGGACGAAAACGCCTACCGGTTTGCCGGGGCGCTCGACGGTCGGCGAACGGTCTCGGAGGTTTGGCAGCTCTGCAATGAACAGTTGGGCGACGCGGCTCCGACCCAGGGCGAGGTGATCCACCTGCTGGGCCAGCTCCATGCGATGAATCTGCTCTATGTGGATTTGCCGCCGGACGCCGAGGGGCTGCTCAATCGCTATCGCAAGAGAGTGCAGCGGGAGGTGCTGGGGTACCTTTCGAACCTCCTGTTCCTTCGCATTCCGCTGTACGATCCCGACGCCATGCTCAACCGTTGGGTGGGCCTGGTCGGGACGGCCTTCAGTTGGGTAGGATTGCTCCTGTGGCTGACGCTTATGTGCACGGGTCTGTATTTCGTCCTGGGCAACTTCCGCGAGCTGATGGCCCAAAGCGCAGACGTCTTGGACCCGGGCAATCTGATGTTCTTGTACTTGAGTTTCGTGGTCGTCAAGGTCTGCCACGAGTTCAGTCACGCCTTCGCCTGCAAGCGGTTCGGCCTGCTCAATCGCAGTAGCGGCCAGGTGCACGCCATGGGCGTGATGTTCCTCGTGCTGTTCCCCTTGCCATACGTCGACGCCTCCAGCGCATGGTCCTTTCGCAACAAGTGGCACCGTGCGATCGTCGGAATGGCGGGCGTCCTGGCGGAGCTGGCGATCGCGGCGGTCGCGGCAATCGTCTGGGCCCAGACTTCCACGGGCACGCTCCACATCATCGCCTACAACGTGATCTTTGTCGCCAGCGTCTCGACCCTGCTCTTCAACGGCAACCCGCTCCTGCGCTTCGACGCCTATTACGTCCTGTCCGATCTGATCGAGATCCCCAACCTCGCCCAGCGGTCCCGCAACTACTTGTACTACCTCGTGAAACGTTACGCCTGGGGCATCAAGAAGCTCCAGAACCCGGCGTACTCGCTCGGCGAGCGGATCTGGTTCCTTACGTATGGACCTGTCTCGACCTTGTATCGCATCTATATCAGCGTTCGGATTTTGCTATTCCTCAATAGCCGTTTGCCGCCGGCATTCTTCATCATTGTGCCGGTCATGGCGGCAACAGCCCTCCTCGGCTGGCTGCTGTGGCCGCTGTCGAGGTTCGTTCGGTACCTCGCCACGAGTCCGGAACTGGCCCGCAACCGTCGCAGAGCGATCTTGTCCACGGCCGGCGGCCTGGCCATGACAATCGTTCTGGTCGGCCTGGTTCGAATGCCGGATCACGATCGGATCGAAGGGGTGGTTGAACCGGCTCAGCTTGCCTTGATCCATGCCGAAAGCGATGGTTTCGTCACGGGGTTCTTGCCCTCGCAGTCCACGGCCTCTCCCGATGGGACGCCGTTGGTCCAAGCCATCAACCCGGAGTTGACGGCCCAGAGCCTGAGCCTGCAGGCACAGCGAAGGGTCCTGGAGGTGCGGCGGCATCTGGCCGAACTTGAGGAGACTGCCGCGGCGCAGATCATCGCCGAGCAGATCGCGGCCCTCGATGAGCAGATCGAGCGGGTCCGGTCGGAGCTGAAGAAGCTCAGCCTGCAGGCGCCGTTCGAAGGCGCATGGGTGTCCCCTGAGATCGAGCGGGTTCAGGGCACATACCTCAAGCGGGGCGAGCGGGTCGGCTTCGTCGGCAGCTTGGATGATCTGGTGATCCGGGCCACCGCCGGCCAGGACGTTGCGGCGATGATCGAAAAGGCGGATCGAGTTGTCGAGATCCGCATCAAGGGCCGGCCCGAGTCAACGTTTGCCGGGCGGATCGAGAAGGTGCTCCCCGCGGGGCAGGACACGCTTCCTTCCGAGGCCCTCGGTTACGCCGTCGGCGGGAGCACCCCGACTCGGCTTGGGCCTCAACAGGACACCAGGGCCGCCGAGCGGTTCTTCGAAGTCCGCATTCGACCCGAGCGACGAGCGACGGGCGACGAGAGCCCAGTCGCTTTCCTGACCGGTCAGCGGGTGATCGCGAGGATTCGGATGTCGCCCAAGCCTTTGCTGATCCAATGGTATCAGTCGGCTCGTCAGCTCTTCCAGCGGAGGTTCCACATCTAGCATGATCCGGCAGTCCAGTGCAGCCTGGCGAATGCTCGACGAGCGGGAGCGGGACAAACCGCTGCCGCAGGGCGCCGATGCCCTCTGGCACAGAGGAACGGGCCTGCTCGCCGGGATGGTCCCTCGACAAAGGCAGGTCCTGCGTCGGGCCCAAGACGTTCTGGCCTTGGAGAAGACCTTCGCCGAGATGACCGACCACAAGCTCCAGGACGAGGCCGCCCGGTTGCGGGAGGTCTTTCGACTCGGCCGCGACGGATTGCAGGATCTCGCGCGGGCTTTCGCCCTGGTCCGGGAGGTCGCGGAGCGACAGCTCGGGGAGAAGCCCTTTGCCGTCCAGGTGGCGGGGGGCCTGGCGCTTACGCAGGGCTGCATCGTCGAGATGGCGACCGGCGAGGGCAAGACCCTGACGGCCACAATGCCCGCGACGGTCGCCGGCTGGCGGGGTCGTGGCTGTCACATCGTTACGGTCAACGACTACCTGGCCAAGCGGGACGCCGAGTGGATGGGCCGGATCTACCGCTTCCTGGGTCTGCGAGTCGCTTTTATCGAGCAGGGGATGGAGCCGAGAGACCGGCGCCAAGCCTACCTGGCCGACATTACGTACGGCACGAACAAGGAGATCACCGCCGACTTCCTGCGGGACCGGCTCCACCTGGGCCGCCTCCAGGGCGCGGCCTCCGCCCTGTTGGGGCGAATGGCGTCGGGCGGTCGTTCTCCGCTGGATCACCTCGTCCAGCGTGGACTGGCCTTCGCGATCGTCGATGAAGCCGACTCGGTGCTCGTGGACGAGGCGGTGACGCCTTTGATCATCTCGGGCCCCGGTCCCAACCGTGAGCAACTGGAGGCCTTCCGCCAGGCGGCGAATGCTGCGGCGGCTCTGAGCCGTCCCGCCGACTACGGGGTGAATCTGCAGTACCGAGAAGTGGAACTGACGCCCGAAGGCCGCAGTCGCCTGGCGGCGGCCGTGTCGTCCTGGTCCGGCGTCTGGCAGGGGGCTCGCCGGCGAGAAGAGCTGGTGACCAAAGCCTTGGTCGCGCGAGAGCTGCACCACAGGGACAAGCACTACATCGTCAGCGACGGCAAGATCGTCATCGTCGACGACTTCACCGGTCGCGTCATGCCCGATCGCTCCTGGCGCGACGGCCTGCACCAGGCGATCGAGGCCAAGGAAGGCCTGGAGATCACGGACCCCAAGGACACGTACGCCCGGATCAGTTTCCAGCGGTTCTTCCGGCTCTACGGCCGCCTGGCCGGTATGACGGGCACGGCCCAGGAAGCCGCGGCCGAGTTCTGGCAGATCTACGGACGGTCCGTGGTCGTGATCCCCACCAACCGGCCCTGCGTTCGCAAGGTCCTGCCCGATCTCGTCCTGGCGACGAAGGAACTGAAGTGGCGAAGGCTGGTCGAGGAGGTCCGCCGCATCCACGCCACGGGACGACCGATCCTGATCGGAACGCGGAGTGTGCGGGACAGCGAGCATCTGAGCGAGCTGCTCAACGTCGAGCGTTTGAGCCATCAGGTCCTCAACGCCGTTCGTCACCGCGAGGAAGCGCAGATCGTCGCCGGCGCGGGCCAGCCCGGCCAGATTACCGTCGCGACGAACATGGCCGGCCGGGGCACGGACATCAAGCTGGGTCGCGGCGTGGCGGAACTGGGCGGCCTGCACGTGATCGCGGCCGAGCGGAACGAGTCCGGCCGGATCGACCGCCAGCTTTTCGGCCGCTGTGCCCGCCAGGGCGATCCGGGAACCGCCCAGGCGGTTGTCTCTCTGGAAGATGAGTTCGTCTGCCGATACGCGCCGCGACTGACGGGCCATCTGCACCGTCGGAACACCGGCCGATCGGACGATGTCTCCTCGCGTCTGACTCGTGCAGCGTTTGCTCTGGCCCAGCGTCGGGCGGAGCGATTCGCCCTCCAGCAGCGCAAGTCGGTCATGCGGGCCGATCAGTGGCTCGATGAGAATCTGGGCTTCGCCGGGGTCTCGTGACGCCCAATGGTCTTGCCTGGGCCGGGTCTCAGAGCGAAGGCGATCGGGGCGGGAAGGGCACGGAATGCTCGGGAGTCGGCCTCTCCTGCGGTTCGATCTTCTCCGAAGGCGTCTCCACGACAGTGGTCATCGAGGACTGGACCATCCGCAGGTCGAGGATCGTCCCGGTGCGCTGAGCTAACTCGGTCGCCGCGACATTCAGTTCAATGAGGGCGGCAATCTCGGCCCGCTGGGATTGGGCATAGGTCTCCTGGGCCTGGAGTTTGACCAGGAGGAATTCCGGCGTGAGCCGATCCCGAATCTGCTCGGCCTCCTCCAGCGTGGCCAAGTGGACACGAGCGGCCTGGACGGCCTGGTGCTGAATCTTGATCTCCTCCATACTCGTTCGGACCCGGCGGATGCTCTCTTTGACCGTGAGGGCGACCTCGTCGGCCGTGCTGTGCAGGGTCGAGACCGCCTTCCTCCGTTCAAATCTCCTTCGCATCCATTCGGCTTCTCTCTCGCGATTGCCCAGAGGGTATTCAAAGGTCAGGCCCACCGCGTACGTGGTGTAGTCCACAGCTTCGATCTGATCGTGGGCTTCGATGTGATCCCTCGCCAGGCCCCGGGCCCTCGTCGAACCGACCAGGTCCAGACGCGGCATCTTCTGGTTTTGAGCCACCTGAACATTGATCTGGGCCACTTCGACGCCGAGCCGGGCCCGTTGCACAAGCGGATTCTGTTGCATCGCCGTGACCAGGGCCCGATGAGTCACCGCCGCCAACTCGGGCAGCGTCTCGATCATCTGAGGCTCTGTGGCCGGCGTGATCGTCAGTTCGCTGGTCGTATTGATTCGGGGATCGGCGATCAGTCTGACCAGGGCGTCCTGGACGTCCACGACCCGCTTACGCAGCTCCAGGAGCGTTGCGTGACGGCTGAGAGCATACGTCTGGGCCTGCTTGATCTGAACATCCGTGGCGTCGATATCCCGCCGGCCTTCGACTTTGCGAAGGGTCTCCTGCGTTTGCTCGACAAGCTGCTGCTGGATCTGGAGGTCCTTGCGGGCCTGGACCAATCGCCAATACGCCACCGTCACGGCGCTGGAAACCGCCTCGGCCCGCTCGCGAAAGCCAAGCAGGGAGGCCTCGTAGTTGAGCTTGGCGATATTGATGCCTGCCAGATTCGCCTCGCCCCAGGCGTCGCGGAGAAGGGGTTGACGCAGTTCAAAGATCACGGCAGGCTCGTATCGTGTCGGGATGGTCCGTCCGAACAGGTCGTCCCAAATCCGAGCCAACGCATAGCTGGCGGACCATTCCGTGCCCAGAGGCGTCCTCTGTTTGACGCCGGACTCAAAGAGTCGTGTCTCGGCCTGGCCCGCTTCAAAAATGCTGTTCTGGGGACTGTCCTGATCTTCATAGTTGATCCGGCTGAAGACCGTCGGATCGAACACTCCGGCGGCCCCGATCACCTCCTGACGGGCGATCTCCGGATCGAAGCTGATCACGCGGATCTCGGGACTGTTGGCCAGGGTCATGGCCATCGCCTGCTCCAAAGTGAGCGAAACGTCCTTCTCCCCGGTGTTGGGATCGACGGCAATCGTGAGTTCGGGAGCCGGCGGCTCCTTCTTCTCGGCAGGCGTCAGGAGGTCCAGCGACTCCCGTGTGGTGGTTGCATCGAAGTCCATTCGCGCCTGTGGTCCCGTCCGAGCCAAGTGCCGCTGGTAGCTCGTCACAAGATCCTCCTTGCCGACCGGATCGGAGGCACAGCTGCCCAGGCAGAGCAGGGCCGCGAGCATGCAGGATGCCAGCAAAGCCGGCCGGATTGCCCGGCTGCGAGAGAGACGCCATGCGCGCCTTTGATCAGATACCGACGCAGGGAGCAGCGCTTGCATAGGCAGGCCATTTCTTGGATTCATGGTGCTCTTCTTAGAAGCTGACCAATACGTGTTCGCCCGCGGGCCGCCCGGTTTTGTTCGGGACCTCGATCCGCACCCGCAAAGTTCCGCTGGCGGCATCGGCCACAGTGCCGACGAAGACCACCCGGCCTTCCATCGGTTCGACGGTTCGATCGGCCCCGACAATCTGAATACGGGCCGCGGCGCCCGGCTTCAGCCGGATACCCTCCTGCAAGGGAACCGGAGCGTCGATCCACAAGGGGTCTGTCCGCACCACCCGGACTGCATCCGCCAGGGCGTTGATCGATTCTCCGATCTCGACATCGATCTTCTCGATCCGGCCATCGATGGGACTGCAAAGCTGCATGTGTTTGATTCGGGTCTCTTGCTCCTGAAACTTGCGGATCGCCTGCTCGTGCTCGAACCGGGCGAGCTGGAGGGACAGCTCGGCGATGGTGACATCCAGCCTGGCGTGCTCGACCTCCAGGGCGGTCGCGGCACTGCTGGCGGCGGCCTTCTCCAGTCTGGCCAGATCGACCTTCTTCTGGGCCATCGACGCCTCGGCGGCCCGGATCTGAGTCGTGTCCTCAGCCTGGGCCTTCAACTGCGCCAGCAGGATCTGCTCGGCCGCGTCATCCTGGCGGATCAAAACCTGGTCGGCGTTGACCCTGTCGCCTTCTTTGAAGGGCAAGAAGGCGATCCGCCCCGGCTGGACAAAGGAGAGCGTGATATCCGCGCTGGGACGGGTGACGGCTCGAATTCCTGCCGCAACATCTGCTCCCGAGGATTGTGCGACCATCGTCATTGTGAACGATAATAAGACCGCAACCTGTACGCTCATTCTGGGCATCTGCCAGGCCTCCATGACCGTGGTTTAATGATGGTATATTACCAGTGAATTCGCCGAAGTACAAGCCCCAAAATGTGCTTAAATAGGAAAACCGCTCGATTGGCAGGAAGGGGAGAGGGCATTCTGAGAAGGATTGTGGTTCCAATGTTCTTCGAGCCAAGACTCTGGGAGACTTAAAGTCATCATAAACCGGAGCACGGGCACGACAAGCGGTTGAATAGTGACCTACATAGGAGATCGTGAGGTTCTGGCGGGCAATATATTTCACTAAAAAACCTGAAGAATACGTATTTGTACGTATTGACTTCGTTCTCGTATGTCTCCATTATGTCGGACGGTGACGTCCGCAAATGACTCTGTCACGTGAAAAGTCATGGCACGAGGGAAGCAGGCTGTCGATGAGAATCTGGGGAAGGATGAGAGGCGAAGAAGGGGCGGCGGGGAGTGTGCAGGTATATCCTCCTTGTGTCGAGTCGCTGGAACCTCGCCTTCTCCTGAACGGCGATGCGATCGCCATGGACCTCTCGCCTCTTGGGGCTGTCGAGTCCTTCGGGCTGGCGATTCAGGTGGATCTGGAGGATCAGGAGGAGACGAAGGGAGAGGCGGATCCCTCCATCCTCCTCAATTATCTCGCGTCAAGTGGGGAGTCCGACGAGACGCTCTCGTCGCAAGGCGATGACGCGCAGAGTGGAGAAGCGGCTATCAGTTCCCTCTGTGTTGTCGGTGGCTCCATGCTGCAGGAAAGCTCGTTCTCGGAGGCGACTGTCGACATCGAGTTGGGTGTCGAGATCGCCAGGGATTTCGATGGACCGGCGGTCATGCCTTGTGAGCAATCCGTCTGCCGCATCCCGTTGGATCGGCAGGACAGTATATCGGGTATCGAACGCCTTGCCATAGAGGCGCGGGGTCCCCCAGCGTATACCCTGGAAGCTCCAAGTGCTTTGTCTGCAACAATATGCGGAGAGGAAGACCAGCCTTCCTTGCTGGCGAGCTTGGAGGGTGTACCCACTGGAATAGGCGTCATTGCCCCGCAACTTCCGGGTCTGAAATTGGTCGATCCGGACATCTCCAACTGGCAAGGCCAGATCATCTACCTCGACTTCGACGGCAAGCAGAACGTCACCTACAATGGTCCGGTCACCATCGGTCCGTTCGACGTCCCAGCCTTCTCACTCCAAGGCACAGCCCTGGCAAGCCAGGAACAAGCGATTGTCTCCGCAGTCCTTGAGAAACTCCAGGAGACCTTCACTGGCACGGGGGTGATCTTCACGACCGAGCAGCCCGTCGTTGGAACAGAGTACTCCACGATCTACGTCGGCGGCGATGGTTCCGCCTTCGAAGCATACGGTTCATTCTTCGGCTTGGCTGAGTGGGTGGACATAGGGAACACGGACCAACTCGACGATGGGTTCGTGTTTAGCGGCCGGAGGACCGCGGAGGATCTCTACGCGTTGACGGCACAGCTTGCCGGGACGATTGGTCACGAGGTGGGGCACCTCCTCGGTTATGCGCATTCTGAGAACGGCATGACTTTGACGTCGAACCCTTTGTCCGCGGTGGCAACTGAATACGTGATCGACTCCCTGGGAGATGTTGTCGCGGCGGACGGGCAGTTGACGCTGCGCGAAGCCATCCAAGCCGCGAACACCAATGCCCCAGTGGGTGATGCCCCGGCCGGCAGTGCTGTCGAAACGGATGAGATCCGGTTCGATCCTTCGCTGGCGGGGGGCACGATTCGGCTCGGCGGTACTGTGCTATCTGTGAGCGACGACTTGCACATCGCCGGCCTCGGTCCCGGGTTGCTGGCAATCGACGCGGATGGACGATCTGGAGTATTCTCCATAGAAGGAACAGAGACTGACGCGGTCTTGGAGGGCTTGACGCTTTTCGGGGGATATGCATCCTCGGGCGCCGGGTTGTACGTCTCTTCTGGCGCCGTGACGGTGGTGGATTGCATTGTGGGCGGGAATACGGCCGTGTCTGGTTCTGGTGGCGGGTTGTACGTTTTGAGTGGCACAGTGACATTGATAAACAGCACGGTAAGCGAGAATGAGGTCATATGGGGTTCTGGCGGCGGATTGTACATCTTGAGTGGCACGGTAACGCTGACGGATTGTACGGTGAGCCGCAATCAGGCATACGGCGGTGATGGTGGCGGTGGGCTCTATGCCGGGGGCAGTGCCACAGTGACGCTGACGGACTGCGCAGTCAGTGAGAATTCCGTCTCATATACGTGTGGCGGTGGGCTCTTCGTCGAGGGCAGCGCCACAGTGACGCTGAGCTACTGCACAGTGAACGAGAATACGGCCGATAGTGCTGGCGGGCTCCACGTCGGAGGAGGTACTGTTACGCTGATGAACAGTACGGTGAGCGCGAACTCCGCGTCTGGCTTTGGAGCCGAAGGCGGTGGTCTCTTTGTTTCGGGAGGGCAAGTGACGCTGACGAACTGCACGATCAGCAGGAACTTGGCTTCCGGCGACGATTACTATTCAGGTGGTGGCGGGCTCTACATCGACGGGGGTACAGTGACGCTGACGAACAGCACGATCAGTGGTAACTCGGCCTCTGCCGTCGTTTACTATTCAGGTGGTGGTGGTATCTATGTGGCAGGCGGCACATTGAAGTTGGTGAACAGCATCGTCAGCGGCAATGCGACATATAGCCACGGCGGCGGAATCTATGTCCCCGGCGGTGTGGTGACGGTGACGAACTGCACGATCAGCGGAAATTCCTCGACCAAAGAGGGAGGCGGCCTTTGTGTCCAAGAAGGTACCGCGACGCTAATCAACACGATTGTGGCCGTCAACTGGGCAGATAGCGGCACTGACATGCGAGGTGGGAGGTTGGCGGGCCACAATGTGATCGGCGTGGAACCGGGCTTCGTCCGGAACCCTTCACCTGGGTTGGATGGAGTCTGGGGCACTGAGGATGACGACCCGGGCGACCTTCATCTGCGGGCCGATGGCTTTGCCGTGAACTGGGGCAAGAACGAACTGGCGGTCGATGATGCGGGCAACCTGCTGGCGACAGATCGCGACGGCAATCCCCGGCTGCTGGATGGAGTCGTGGATGCGGGGGCGTACGAGTACCAAGGCAGTGCGCCCGCTGGTCGTGAGCCCCCGTCTCTGATTGTAACCTCGCTGGCAGATACGGTGAATGCATATGACCAAGTGACGACCCTCCGTGAGGCGATCTTCTATGCTCATGAGGGCTTTCTGGGGAGCCAAATCACATTCTCTGCGTCACTGTTTGCGGGCGGTCCTGCGAGGATAGTGCTGGGAGGGAGAGATTTGACCATCAGAGACGATTTGTCGATCGTGGGGCCTGGCTCTGGCCTGCTGACGATCGATGCGGCAGGGCGGTCTCGAGTGTTCTGGATTGAAGGATCGCGGACGGACGTCATCTTAGAGGGCCTGACAGTGACGGGTGGCTGCGGTTCCGCGGGTGGCGGGCTCTTCTCGGATGACGCCAGTGTAACGCTGTGGGACTGCACGGTCCGCGGGAATTCGGCCAGCGATGGTGGTGGTGGCGGCCTTTGTGTCGTAGGTACCGCGACTTTGACGAATTGCACGGTCAGCGGGAACTCTACCTCGTCATGGGGCGGCGGGCTCTCTGTCGGCGCCTACGGTACCGTGACCTTGACGAACTGCACGGTCATTGGGAACTCCGCCACTATGGGTGGCGGGCTCTTTGTCGTCCATTACAGTACTGCAACTTTAACGAACTGCACGGTCAGTGAAAACTCAGCGCCTGGCGGCGGCGGACTCCGTGTTTCCGGGAGCAGCACCCTGATTCTGACGGACTGCACGGTCAGCGGAAACGCAGCCTCTTCTTATCCTGGTGGCGGCCTGTACATCGACGCTCTCAGCGTCGCGACGCTGACGAACAGCACAGTCAGCGGGAACTCGGCTTCCTCTGGCGGCGGGATTCTTGTCGACAGGAGCACCGTGACTGTGACGAGCAGCGCGGTCAGCGGGAATTCAGCCTCCGGTGAAGATCCATCTGGCGGCGGGCTTTATGCTTGGAACAGCACCGTGACGCTGACGAACAGCACGGTCAGCGGGAATTCAGCCTCCGGTGACGATTCCTCTGGCGGCGGGCTCTTCATCGCTTTCGGAAAAGCCACACTGACGCAGTGCATGATCGGTGGGAACTCAGCTGCGTCTGGCGGCGGGCTCTATGCCGGGAGCAGCGCCACAGTGACGCTGACGAACGGCGCAGTCAGCGGGAATACGGCCTTTCGTGGCGGCGGGCTCTATGTCACAGGAGATACTGTGACGCTGACGAACACCACCGTCAGCGGGAACTGGGCTTCCTCATCCGGCGGCGGGCTCTCTGTCACAGGCGCGACAGCGTTGCTGAACAACACCGTCGTGGCGGTCAACGCCGCGCCGGCTGCTGCGGATGTCGAAGGAACCTATACTGGTTCGGCCAACTTCATTGGCGGAGATCCAGGTTTTGTGCAAGACCTTTCTGCTGGAGGAGACGGCATCTGGGGTACGCCAGACGACGACCCGGGTGACCTGCACCTGTTGCCTGACAGCCCCTGCATTGACACTGGAATTGATGCCTTGGCCGTGGATGCAGCAGGTAATCCGTTAACGACGGATCTCGACGGTCGAGCGAGGATTGTCGGTGTAGCCGTGGACATAGGGGCCTACGAGTACCAGAGCGATGGGACCGACTTGCGGGTCAGCCATGTCTCGGTGCCTTTGGTGGTGGAAACGGGTGGAACCTTCGCGGTCGATTGGATCGTCTGCAATTACAGTAACACAGAAGATGCGCCTGATGTCACTTGGCAAGACGAAATCCGTTTGTCGACCGATACCTCCTGGGGCGGCGGCGACGATCTTGTTCTCGGTACGGTGGCTCACGCTGGCGGGCTCGCAGCAAGAGAGGTCTACAGTGCAGTGCTGAATGTCGATTTATCTGCCTTTCCCGACGGGATTCCCGAAGGGAACTACTATGCCTTGGTCAAGACGGACTCGACTGATGTTATTGTGGAGCGTGATGAGTTCAACAATGTCCGCGCGGCCGCCAGGGTCTTCACCGTCGGAATGTCCGAGCTTATCCTCGATCAGCCGATGGCGGGTGTTCTTCCAGGGAACCACGCGATCAGGTATTACAGGGTGAACGTACTCGATGGCGGTGTACTGCGTGTTGCCCTGGATGATACCAACGACGTGGGCTGTAATGAGCTTTACATCCGCTACGACCAGCCGTCCACGCGGAGCGCCTACGACTACCGTTACAGCGCGAACCTCGCGGCCGATCAGGAGATCCTCATCTCGGATGTAATCCCCGGAACGTACCACGTGATGGTCTACGGCGCGGCTGTACCCGATGTACCAGCAAACTACACCATCACGGCATCCCTGCTGCCATTCATGATCACGAGTGTCAGCCCGAGCACGGTAGGCAATGCCGGAAAGGCAACAATAGAGATAGACGGTGCCAGGTTGCTGGATGGGATGACTGCGGAATTGATAGGTGGATCCAGTACGATCGCGGCCCAGCGGGTCTATTGGGTGAACCAGGCTAAGCTTTACGCGAGCTTTGATTTCAACGATCAGCCAGCCGGCCTGTACACGCTCCGGGCTACCACACCCGGCGGGAGCTCCGTACTGCTAACCGATGCCGTTGATGTGGTCGATGGGGGGGGGCGGATCTTGATCTAACTCTGCAAATGCCAGGCGCGATGCGGTCGGGCCGACCCGCAGCTTTTACACTTACGATCACCAACCGGGGTCTCAACGATTCCTTTGATCCGATTATCTGGCTTGACAGCGAGTCGTTTGTGAGGATGTGGCTATCAACCGGGGAAGTATCTCTTGATGGGCATCTTATGTGGCGTCCACGTCCACCGGACACCTCGATAGGAGTCGTGGGGCCGGGAGAAACACTAAGAAACTATCTCAAAACAGTGTCTTTGGCCGATAACCATCCGTAGGAGCC
>CALEZT010000198.1 GCA_937927975.1 uncultured Phycisphaerales bacterium | reverse complement strand
TTTTCCGTGAATCAGCAGCCATTTTGGTACGTGGCAGATTTCAGAATTGAGGCACTAATGTGAAGAATACGGAAAAATGGGGTCGTGTTCTATGCGTAGGCAGGCTCAAGAAGTGAGCCATGTCGTCAAATGTGAAGGAATATGCCGAATCGGCCTCGAATACACTCTGACAGGGCACTCTGCTGGATGCATATGCAGCACGAAGTCTATGGAGATGGGTAGCAGCTCACACCGGCCGCGGCTTGGTCGAGTGTCAGGGGCTCTCATGGCTCGCCGTAGAGGGGTAAATGGGGTTGTCAAAGGGGGGGAATCGGATTCTGCGCTCCGATGCCCTGCCATGTTCTGGCCGAACGACTGGGATCTGCCATTGTGGGCCCCTTTGTTGACCGCTACGTGCTCAGCCAAGACGATTATCCACTGCGGACACACCGCGACGCGTCTGACGATGCCCCATTTCGCCAAGAACCTGAAGCAAGCTTCCGGTTGAGGTTGACATCCAGCTCAACCTATTGGTTTCGGAGTTGTCAGTTGAGTAATTTCTTCATTCCCTTCACCGCAGCCGGTCTTTCTGGCTGCGGTTCTCGTCGCGGGGTAGCGGGAGCTATGGATGGCTGGGGAGCAAGAAACTGCCGTGCTGCAACCCGAAGATCCTTGAGGCAGGCCTGATGCTGCAATGCCCAGCCACTGCTCCGAACCAAATGCAGCATGAGTATCTCAGGTGGATCTCCTCGACCCTTGGCATATCTTCTGGGGCCATCATCAGTCTTCGCCAACATCGATCTTCAGGATGCGATCTATAGGGTCCTTGGACAGTTCTCCCCCGCCCGCACCGTTGGATTGTGAGAACCAGCCTTCGTCTTTGCCCAGAAACAACTTATTGCCTCGGACTGCCAGTTTGCCTGACCATCGGTCACCGAGACTGATGGCCCCCAGCTTCTTCACGAGCAGGCGGCCGGTATTCGCACGAATTACGCGCTCGTCCCAGTTACAGCTGATGCCCTTGTCCTTCTAGATCGTCAGGAAGACCAGATCGGTGAACACCCCGGATCCGCCTCCCCAGTCGTGGGTGAGGAGGATATGGACCAGCGAGTCCGTCACGCCAATATACTGGTAGCCGAACTCCCCGCCTCCTTCGGTTGCGACGTAGACGTACGGTCGGCCTTGTTCTGTCGTTTGACGAACAAGCACGTCTCCCGCATATCGACTGCTATCCGGCGAATCGACCAGGTTGACGGCCACGACTTGATCTCCGCTATCACTCAACCAAGTCGTGAGGTCTTGTATGATTGTTGGCGTCACGAAAGGCGGTTTGACAAAGGAGTAAGGGAAATCGCTCGTGGGCAAGGTGACACGGGACTTCTCCGATGCTTCGCCGTACACAAACAGTAATCCACCCAGGATCAGTAAACACAAAAGACATGTCGTGACCACTTTCATCTTGGCTTAGCTTCAATGGTATCCGTGTTCCACCCTGGCGACGGCATCCATAACGAAGGGACTCGGCTGCTGAATCACGCGGCTACGGGTTCGGCGTATTCAGTCAATGCCAGTCTCGTCGCCCGTACGGTGACAGGTGACCGTCGCCGCGGCTTCCCGCAAGGGTCTTCCGCCATCTGGCTCCCGATTTGTACACGTCGATCTCGATGTCCACCTCATTGGATCGACCCTCTCGCATCATGCTGCCTCGTCCTCGTAGGTCAGGTTGAAGATCGTGTCTGCCAGCCACTTCTTGAAACTAGCGTTGTCGCTGAACTGCTTGAACAGCTCCGTCTGATCCGCCAGCATGCCGATAACCACCTGCTGCAACGCCCGATCATGCTCCAGCCGTGCCGCCGCCTTGTCGGAGTTCTTAATCGCGTTCTGGTATGCCTTGTCGGCGGCAACCTTCGCTGGGATTTCCTCTGCAATGACCTGCCGAATCCGGTCTGCATCCTTCCACTCGATACTGCCGAACTGGTCGTTGAACGCCTTGATGATGTTGCTGAGGCGGTCAAGTTCGGGCTCGGGCTTGCGGCCGCCGCCATCGGCTGGCACGGGATCGATCTCCGCGTCCTCGTCGGGCAGCGATAGCTTCATGGCCTCCTTGACCTCGTTCCGATAGCTCTCCATGTCGATGGCTTCGAGGATGCCCTTGGACAGATCCTCCTCGACCGGCGCCGGCAACTTGGGGATCAGGAAGTTCAGGAAGATCGACAGCATCTCCCATCTGGGATTCGGGAACGACAGGATCGAGGCCAGAAACTGGTACGTCCGCACAAACGCCTTGGCCTTGCCCTTGAAATCGACTTGGGCATCCTCATTCAAATGGCTGTTGTAGACCGCCACGCACGCGTCGAGGATCGGGTCCAGCTTGTCCCGGTCGGCTCCCCCAAGAAACAGTTGGGCCAACTGTTCGACCTGTGGCCATGCGTAGACTTGGTGTCCGTCGAGCGCCGCCTTGAGATCGTGTAGCTTGTTGGGGTCGGTCTCCTCGCTCAGGATCGTGGTGCGGTAGTAGTCAGAAAATGCATCCCTGATCGAGTCGGCGTCGTTGACGAAGTCGAGCACGAATGTATCGGCCTTCTGCGGGTGTGCCCGGTTCAGCCGGGAGAGTGTCTGCACCGCCTTGATGTCCGACAGGATCTTGTCCACGTACATCGTGTGCAACAGGGGCTCGTCGTAGCCGGTTTGGAACTTGTCGGCCACGATCAAGAACCGGTACGGGTCCGTCTGGAACTTCTTCTCGATCTGGCTGCTGGGGAAACCGTTGAGTGTGGCCTCAGTCACCTTCTGCCCGCCGTCCTCATGCTCGCCCGAGAAGGCGACAATCGCCCGGCACGGGCTCTTTCGCTCCCTCAGGTATACGTCGAAGGCGTGGTAGTACTGGATGGCCCGTGCAATGCTGCCGCAAACCACCATCGCCCGCGCTTGTCCGCCAATCTTCCTCTTGGCGATCACCTGGTCGTGGAAGTGGTCCACCATGATCTCGGCCTTGCAGCGGATGGCGTGGTCGTGCGATTCGACGTACCGCCGCAGTTTCTTCTTCGCCTTGGCGGTGTCGAACTGCGGATCGTCTTCCACGGTTTTCATCAGCCGGTAGTAAGTCTCGACGGGAGTATAGTTTGCCAGCACGTCCAGGATGAACCGCTCCTGGATCGCCTGCTTCATCGTATAGCTGTGGAACGGCTTGTGCCTGACCTTGTCGCCCGCCGGCGCCGTCTCGCCGAAGAGTTCCAGCGTCTTGTTCTTGGGCGTGGCGGTGAACGCGAAGTAGCTGGCGTTCGCCAGCATCTTCCGTGATTCGATGATCCGATTGATCTGATCCTCGAAGGTCTCCTCGTCGTCCTCGCCGCCATGCTCCGACAGCGCAATGTTCATTTTCGCCGAGGTGCGGCTGCCCTGGCTGGAGTGGGCCTCATCGATGATGATGGCGAACCTGTTGCCGCGGTGCTCGTCGCCGATCTCGTCCAGAATGAATGGGAACTTCTGGACTGTCGAAATGATGATCCTCTTGCCTTCACGGAGGAACCGCCTCAGATCGCCGCTGTGTTCGGCGTGGCCCACGGTGGCGGCGACCTGGGCGAACTGTTTAATCGTGTTCCTGATCTGCTTGTCCAGGACCCGCCGGTCGGTCACCACGATCACCGAGTCCAACAGGGTCTTGCCGTCATTCTCCAGGCCGACGAGTTGGTGGGCAAGCCATGCGATGGAGTTGCTCTTGCCGCTACCGGCTGAATGCTGGATCAGGTATCGCTTTCCGATGCCGCTGGCTCGCACGTCCGCCAGAAGGCCCCGCACGACTGCGAGCTGATGGTACCGGGGGAACACCTGCTTGGGCTTGGTCTTACGGCCCTTGTCGTCCGTCTCCTCCACGATCTGGGCATAGTTCTCGATGATGTCGGTCAGGCCCGCCTTGGTCAGGATGTCTTTCCAAAGGTAGTCCGTCTTGATCCCATCGGGGTTCGGCGGGTTGCCGGCCCCATCGTTGAAGCCCTTGTTGAAGGGTAGGAACCACGAGTCCTTGCCCTTGAGATGCGTGCACATCCGCGCTTCCTGGTCGTCCACGGCAAAGTGCACCATGGATCGGCCGAACTGGAACAGCAGTTCCTTGGGATTGCGGTCCCGTTTGTACTGCTGCACCGCGTCCTCGACCGTCTGCTTGGTCAGACGGTTCTTCAACTCGAACGTCGCCACGGGCAGGCCGTTGATGAAGATGCACAGGTCCAGCGAAAGCTGGCTCTCATCCTTGCTGTACCGCAGTTGCCGAGTGACGCTGAACAGATTGGCCCTGAACAGCTCTTCGGCCTTGGTATTGCCGGGGGTAGGCGAGCCGTAGAACAGGACTACGTCCACCGGCCCGTGTTTGACGCCCCGACGAAGCACGTCGATCACGCCCCGCTTTGTGACCTCGCCCTGGAGGCGATGGAGGAACTGCATCCGTTTGGGGCCGTCCTGCCCCAATTCCAGCATCTCGGCCGCCTTGGGTTGCGTGGCAGTGATGAACGCCAGCAGCTTGGCCAGATCCACAGCATGGTCGCGGTCGTAATCCTCGTTGCGACCCTGCTGGTAGCCGTTTCTCTCCGTCAGCCAGTCCGTAATGAGCGTCTCCAAGCCTCTTTCGCTGATGTCGGTCGCACTCCGGCTGCTTGGAGGATTCGGAGAGGGTTCGACAGACATGATTTCAAAGTCATCAAAGAATGCCCTGAGGAGCGGATCGGACTGGCAAAAACCGTCAATCAATCGTTGTGCTGTCTCTCGCGAGGTGCTCAGCCTGACCAGCGAACTGTTCGCGGGCAATACCGCCTCCAACCGGACCGCTTGAAGAGGAACGCCAGCGTAAGCCGCAGCCATGGAGACGAAACGCTGCCGCTGTATTTCTGTCATCGCATCTGGATTCATCGCGATGACGAAGTCCACCATAGCCTTTTGTTCCGGCGACATGGAGGGCATGGCATGGGCGGCCAATGCGCAGGGGTTCTGTTTGTAACGCCGGAGGACGGCAATACCCCATCTCTCGTCATCTGCCCTTGTGTGGCAGTTGGCACAGAGCGCAATCAGATTCGCAACAGCATGATCTTGGCTTTCGCTCCAGGGACGGATATGCGCCCTTTCCAGCGGTGTTGGTTCACAGCAGACAGCACAGCGATGGCGGGCCTCAAAAAGAACTTCCCGCTGGACTTCGATGGGAATAGCTGGTCGGCTACTCATCGGTTGCCTCCTCGACGAGTTCGGGCTCGTCGTCCGCTTGTGTCTCGTCATCTTCGATGCTTTCGGCCAGTTCCTCGGGCTCCACCGGCTCGTCGCCGGGGGCGGGGGCCAGATGCCGCACGTCTACCTTGCCCGTCACCACGTCGGCGATCAGGCGGGTGCGGTACTCGCCGATCAGGTCGATCTCGCGTTTTGCCTTGTCGATTGCCACATCGAGGTGGCTCGTATTATTTTCGATCCAGTTTGCGATCACCGTCTGTTCTGGTTCCGGCGGTATGGGGATACGGACAGCCATGAGGCGGTCCTGCGTCAACTTGGGCTGTGCTGCCCCACTTATCCATGGCGAATAATCGATGCACTCAAGTAATGCTGCGAAATACTCCAACGATCCACGTTGAGGCTTGAGAATATGCGCATGGTTATTTACCCAGAATTTGCCACGGGCAATAATGGCCAGCGGCAGATTTCGCAACACGAGATTTGCGCCATCTTCCGCGATGAGCAGAAGCTCATCATCAAACAGGAAATCATCGACCTTGTCGATCACACCCGATGCCCCGTAGTAGTCGTACTGCCGATTGGTCATCTTGCCCCGTTCGGGTCCATTGAGCGGCACCCGCCGGGTATTGAGGTTCACCAACTCTGTTTTGATCCTACCCAGTCGCCAGTGTTCGGGCACATCGCCGAGCCAGTCGATGCCGGAGGGTTTGACAGGGACGTTGGGGTCGAGACCACGGGTCACGGCCCGGTTGATGATGGCCTGCTTCTGCTCGTTCAACACCTCGATCAGCCGCCGCCGATTGCGGATGAACCGGCGGACCTTCACCGCGTTGGCATCAAGGTAATCGGCGATGGCCTCTTGCTCATCCAGTGGTGGGACGCAGGAGGGCATCCGCTTGAAGTCTTCCCAGTAGAGCCGGTTGCGGTCCTTGACAATGCCGCGTGAGTAGCCGTCCACTTCGTTCTTGTAGGCATCCGTACGGAAGAGATAGCTGAAGAATCGTGGTTCCGCTTCGGGGTAGGGCCGTGCGACCACGTAGGCAGGGCTGACCAGACCATCTTCCGGCGAGACGCCGACGGCGCCTTGCCACATCCGCATCATGTTGTAGGCGATGTCGCCCTTGGCAGCCCGCTTGTACTTCTCGCGGTCATTCATCACTTGTTTCCGCCTCGGGTCGTCCATGTTGCGAACCCGCACGCCGGTCTTGAGCGACACCTCCAGGATGGGCAGACCGCCGTGGCCCGTTTCGTTGCGCTGAGCGAAGAGCCGACCGTTCCGGCGAGCCTCCCAATGATCCGGAATCCTGCCAAGCCACGGCAGGCCGGAGTCTCTGTATTCAGGATAGGGCCGCAGGTCCGCCGTCATGCCTTCTCCTCCGTATGATCGTCGCCCGCCTTGAGACGCTGATGGAGGAGTCTCACGTTGTCCAGAAGATCATCGAAGAACAGTATGTCTATGTTCTTCAGACTGTCATTCAGGATTCGGAAATCATCCTTCATGGTCTGGTTGACCAGTTGCTTGCGGGTCCCCACAACAACGAAACCTCGCGGTCTCACCAGATTTACCTCCGTACCCTTTTTGCGTTTCAAATCTTCAGCGATGGCGAGGCGGTTCTTGCTCACGTGGTCAAGATACTTTTCCGTCTGACTGATGGCCCGAGCCGCCTCTGTTGACCAGTAGTAGTTGTCCCTCCCATCGTCGTACTTGAGCACGTCAGTCTGGGGCGTCTTGATCTCGTAGATATCGACATAGCCATAAGCATCGACCAACATGAAATCAGGATACTTGACGGCAATGGCGACATTCGGCTTCTCGATTACCGCCGCGTATGTGTTGAGCATCATCAGAATATGTTCCCGAAGGAATGTTTGCCATACATGTTCGTGGCTCTTCTTCGACAGTCTGCATTCAAACGCGTGGATCACCTTCTCCAGGTAGACTGTCTTGGTGGCGCCCATGCCCTCCATGATGAACCTGAGTCTCGCTGAGGATCGAAGCGTGAAATCCTGATTCTGAACGAGAGCCGGGTACAACTCAAATAATGCTTCCTTATCAGCGTCGGACATCTGTCCAACAATCCTCTCGTCCTTCAGGAGTGCTGCGATCTGTCCGGGACGATATGACGATTTGGCCTCTTCAGCATCGAAATGAGTTGGGAAGACCTCCGCCAAGAAACTCAGGATTTCGCCGCGTGTCTCGGCAGCTCGCTCGCTGTCTATCCGACGAACCGTTGCGCCTATTCTCTTGAGATCCTTGTGATTGATCGTCACTGTCCTGCCGCGAATCGCAGATGGGCGTCTGGTACTGAGGCGGGCCTTCGGATTGTCTATTTCCTCGGCAACGGCTTTCAAGACGCGTAAGCCGCCCTTGGTGAATCCTTTTCCATCTCTCCAGAGTCCCGTGGGCAGCGTGTCGAATCCTTCAAGCTCTATTTCCGGGACCAAATCCCGTTGATAGGAGCCCTGCTTCACGTAATACGTGCCCGACTTGGTCCCACGATCAATTCGAAAAATGCAATTGCCAGTCTCGTCGGTCTTTTCGATTACGCGCTTTGCCATTATGTTCGTCCCCCAACAATACCGTCAATGAGCCCCTCAGCCTCGGCTTGAATCGCCACGATATCAGCCCTAATCTCCTCTAACGAACGCAATGGTGCCGGCTTGTAGAAATGCCGGATGAACGAAATCTCGTAGCCAATCTGGGTCTTGGTATGGTCGATCCAGGCGTCCGGCACGTGCGGCAGGACTTCCCGCTTGAAGAACGCCTCGATGCCGCCATCCTCCAACAGCGGGACCTGCTCGGTGTCGCGCAGGTCGGCATCAGGCTCGAACTCGATGCCCTCCTTGGTCCTTTTCTTGACCACGGGCTCGGCTGCCTCGTCCTTCCATGTGAAGGCGGCGCACAGGGCCTTGAGGTCCGTGGCACGGAGCTTGATATCCACCTTCTTGAGGGCGGCCTCGAACTGTTGCTGGACGACGTTGAAATCGGTATGGGGTTTAGAGCCGCCTGCGACCCCGGCGAGCAGGTCGGCGGGCTTGTGCAGCTTCTTGTCGGTGGTCTTCCTGAACGCGGCCAGCTTCTCGGGCGTGACGTGGACAGCCAGACGTAGCGGACGCTCGACAACGATCTTCCAGTACCCGAACGCCTCGTTGGGGAAGAGCTTCGACTGCTCGGTCTCCTCGAAGGCCAGGAACATATTGACGGTCTGCTGGATCTGCTCGGGCGACAGCACGCAGTTCTTCTTGCCCAGATTCTTCCGTAGCGGCTGGTAGACACTCGTGGCGTCGACGAGCTGGACCTTGCCTTTGCGGTGGGCGGGCTTACGGTTGGTGAGCACCCAGATGTAGGTGGCGATGCCCGTGTTGTAGAACATGTTCAGGGGCAGCGCGATGATGGCTTCGAGCCAATCGTTCTCGATGATCCAGCGGCGGATGTTGGACTCGCCCTGGCCGGCGTCGCCGGTGAAGAGGGATGAGCCGTTGTGGACTTCCGCGATGCGGCTGCCCGGGGCCTTCCGACCGGTCGCAGGGACCATCTTCGATAGCTTGTTCACGAGGAACATGAGCTGGCCGTCGCTGGAGCGGGTGACGAGGGACAGTTCCTCGCCCCTGTGCTGGACGGTGAACCGGGGGTCCTGGAGGTCGCCCTTGCCGCCCATGCGTTCGAGGTCGGTCTTCCAACTCTTGCCGTAGGGCGGATTCGAGAGCATGAAGTCGAACTCCATGGTCAGGAAACCGTCGGATGAGAGCGTGGAGCCGTACTTTACGTTGTCGGCAGCCTGGCCCTCCCCTTTGAGCAGCATATCCGCCTTGCAGATGGCATAGGTCTCAGGGTTGATCTCCTGGCCGAACAGGTGAATGGACACGTCCTTGCGGTGGTCCTTGGCAAGCTGCTGGAGCGTTTCCTCGGCGACGGTGAGCATGCCGCCGGTGCCGCAGGCGCCGTCGTAGACGCGGTAGGTCGCATCGCGGATGTCGCCGGCGATGGGCATGAAGATCAACTGCGCCATCAGTCGGACCACGTCACGGGGCGTCCAGTGCTCCCCGGCCTCCTCGTTGTTCTCCTCGTTGAACCGTCGGACGAGTTCTTCGAAGATCGTCCCCATGGCGTGATTGTCCAGGCCGGGCAGGCGGATGTTGCCATCCTGGTCATAGACGGGCTTGGGGCCGAGATTGGTGTCGTTCGACGTGAACTTCTCGATCAAGCCGCCGAGGATGTCGGCTTCGACGAGCGTGGTGAGCTGGTTGCGGAACTTGAACTTGTCCAGGATCTCCTGGACGTTCGGCGAGAAGCCGTCGAGGTACGCCTCGAAGTCGGCCTTGAGCTGCTGCTGTTTGGCCCGGGCGCGAAGATCGCGAAGCGTATACCGGAAGGTGTTGTAGAACGCCTGCCCGGCCGCCTCGCACAGGGCGCCGTGCTTGTTGGCAATGCCGGCCTTATCGAGCTGCGCATTGAGCTTGAGTACGGCCTCTTTGGTCGGTTCGAGCACGGCGTCGAGCCGCCGGATGACCGTCAAGGGCAGGATCACGTCCCGGTATTTGCCCCGGACATACACATCTCGAAGCAGGTCGTCGGCGATGTTCCAGATGAAGCTGGCAATGGTACTGTGCTGTGAATGATTCATGAGATTATCGCAGTCCTAGTGTCTCTGGGTGCTTGGCAAGTGGGCAGAAAGATATCGTCCCCCAATCACCGACGATAACCGGCAATTTCTCCGCCATATCGCGGCCCCTCAACCTTCAAATACTCTTGGAATCGCCCGAATCCTACCGGGATACATCGGCTGGAGCAAGGGGATTCTGACAGCCAAAACAAGCCAGTGGCGGTCTATCGCTGCCCCAGTGCCCCGTCTGTACAGGCGCTCTTCCGCGTCTCACTATTGATGAAGAACCCACCTCGACCCACAGACTCTTCGACCCTGTCCGGCCAACTGGGGAGAACGAAGGCCCATCGCCCGCGTACTAACAGGGTGGTGCCCATGATGCCTGATGTCCTTCTCTTGCTGTTCCTTCAGGACGCGGACCTGCTCTTTGAGGTAGTCGATGGCCTTCCAATGCTCTTTGTCGACGCAGTATGCCAAGCACGTCACGAGCGTAAGCCAGAGGTTCTCTCTCATAGTCCCCACAGGCTACTGGACCAAGGTGGTGCGGGCAATCGCTTTCGTCTGATCGGGGCAAAAGATCGGTCGGCATAAGCACTTATGATGAGATAATACTTGCACCCTACGGGAGAAAGGAGATGTGCAGTCGTATGGAAACGGTGGCATCGTTTCGCAGGGGGCAACCGCACGCCTTCCGACCTCTGGAACTTCCCCAAGGCCACCTCCCCTGCAAATCCGCGCCGCCAAATAGATGCTCCCGACAGAGAATACACGCGGTCCCAAGACTCAGGTTCTTCAGCGGAATCGATCTATAGGGTGTTACCCTACCATGCCCCCATCTCGGAAGACCTCGGCGAACGGAGCCGCCTCACCGGCTGAGACGTCCACTTCCGGCACGCCGGCAACCGCCGGACCGGTGGCGGATTCCCTCTCTCTCAAGCCATAGGGCCAGCCTGCGCGTTTGGTTCCCGTGTGTCCGCGCGACACCGCCGGGCAGGGAGCATCGCTATGCGCCGCTTTCAGTTTCCATGGCCTTTTGAACTCTCGAACTGTTTCGTGACGGCCGCGCGGACCGGTTCTTCTAATGCCACGCCTGCGTCGTACGTCCATCCGCCCCCCATGGCGGAATAGAACGCAATGGTATCTGTCAGGCGCTGAGCTTGGGCGGCAAACAGGGCCATGCGCGTCGACTCCGCCTGCTGTTGCGCCGTCAGCACATCGAGATAATGTGCCGCGCCAAGGGCATGTCGCTGGCGCACGAGTTCGAGCGATTCTTGCGCCGAGGCGTCTGCGGCAGCTTGCGCCGCCAAGGCTTGTGCGTCATGGTCGAGTGCACGCAACACATCGGCGACATTGCGAAATGCCTGCAGAACGGTTTCCCGATAATAAGCGGCGGCGGCGTCAGAGTCTGCTTCTGCGGCGCGAGCCTCGGCGCGTAGGCCGCGGTTGAACAAGGGTTGTGCCAACTGTCCCGCCATCGCCCAGATCAAAGAGCCGGCACCGATCAGCTTGTCCACAGTGAGCGCCTGCGAGCCCACATCGGCGCTGAGCGTAATCTGCGGATATAGCTTGGAGACGGCCACGCCGTATTGCGCGTTGGCGGTCTGCAACAGCGCTTCGGAGGCTCGGATGTCCGGGCGCTGGCGCACCAGTTCGGACGGCACCTGCAACGGCAGTTCGGACGGCAGCGTGAAGTCCGCGAGGGTAAACCACGGAAGGGTGGCGACGGACGGTGTCTGGTTGATCAGCGTGGCAAGCAGATGGGTTGCCTGGTCCAGTCCATTGCGCAGCGCCGAAATGTCGGCGCGGGTCTGTTCCATTTGTGTTTGCAGCGCCAGCACATCGTTTTGCGAAGCGGCACCAAGTGTGAGTCGTTGGTGCGTGAGGTCGAGTTGTTCCGCCTGGGCACCAAGAATGCACTCGGCGGCCTCGATCTGCGCGGCCAGGCGCGCTTGCGTGATGGCCGTGCCGGCGACGTTGGCTGCCAGGATCAGGCGTGCGTTTTCGAGTTGAAAGCGTTGGTAACCGGTTTGCGCGGCGAGCGCTTCAAGCGCCCGGCGATTGCCGCCGAACAGATCGAGATCATAACGCACGTTTACCGAGGCGCTGTAGAGATTGAAGGTGTTTTCACCGTCTGGTTGCCCTATGGCGGCGCCCGTGACGGCTTTCCGCCCTCCGCTCAGATTGGCGTTCGCCTGCGGATACCGTGTGGACCCCGCCCTCGCCTCGTATGTGTGGCGCGCTTGACGCAAGGTGGCCTCTGCCGCTTCCAGGGTGGGGCTGGCCCGCAGGGCTTCTTCGATCAGCGCATCCAGTTCTGGCGATCCGAATGCCCGCCACCATTGTGTCTTAATCGGCATACCTTCCACAAACCACTGCACGCTGCCCAGCGCGGTTGAAGAGGCCGCCGTGTGCGCGGGCAAAGCCAACGCGGTGTAACCGGAGGCGGTGGGCGGGGCCGGTGTTGTGAAATCCGGACCCGTGGCGCAACCGACCAGGAACAGGATCAGGCAAACCGGCCCCGTCGCACGTCGAAGGGTTGTCGGTACCTTCATGGTTCCTCTGCTAACTGAACAGTCCGTCTTCATTCGAATGCCCTCCCCTCGCCGGTCTCTTCTTGCGTGCGTCCGTCGCGGATATGGCAGATGCGCTTGAAGGTCGGGATGATTTTCTCATCGTGCGTGACGACGATGACGGCCGTCTCGTATTGACGAGCCATGTGGTTGAGAATACGGATCACGGCCAGCGCACGCTCACTGTCAAGCGGCGCGGTAGGTTCATCGGCAAGAATCACGGGCGGGCGGTTGACCAGCGCTCGCGCGATGGACACCCGCTGCTGCTCGCCGCCGGAGAGCTGCGACGGCATGGCATGGGCCCGATGCGCGACATCCAGCGCTTCCAGCAGGTCCATGGCGCGCTTGCGGGCTTCCGCATTGGAACGTCCAGCCAGCATGGGCAACAATGCAACATTGTCAGTGACGTTGAGAAATGGGATCAGGTAGGGGGCCTGAAACACGAAACCGATTTTGTCGCGCCGCAGCGCACGCAAATCCTTGATTTGCCAGCCGCTATCATAGATCACCTCGTCGCCCAGAGTCATGCGTCCGTCGGACGGCTCAATCACCGCGCCGAGGCATTGGAGCATGGTGGTTTTGCCGGAACCCGAAGGCCCGATCAAACCGACCACTTCGCCGGGAGCCACCTGCATGTCAACGCCTTTGAGGGCGTCCACCGCTGTCTCGCCTTTGCCGTAGCGTTTGCGCAAGTTCTCAACTCGTATGCCTTTTTCGTGCATATCACCCACCTATCGCTTCCGCCGGGTCCACTTTGAGCGCGGCATAGATGGCCAGCAGGCTGGCCAGAGCGCACATCACCACCACGGCGACGATGCCGCGCGCCGAGTCGCCCGGCAGGAGCAAAACGTACTTGGGGAATATGCCGGCCCAGTAGGTGGCGGCGATTCTTCCGACGATGAAACCAAGCACGCCCAAGGCCACCGCTTGCTGCATGATCATACCGGCAATCGTGCGGTTTTTGGTGCCGATCAACTTGAGTACGGCAATCTCGCGTATCTTGCCTAGAGTCAGAGTGTAGATGATGAAGGCGACGATTGCCGCGCTCACGACGGCCAGAATCACCAGAAACATGCCGATTTGTCGCGCCGACGTGGCGATCAGCTTGCCCACCAGAATCTCCTGCATCTCCGCACGTGTATAAACCTGGAGGCGTTGCCATCGTCGGATGGGTTCGGCCACCTCGTCAGGGGTATGCCCCGGCTTGATCTGTACCAGCACGGCGTTGACATACGGGTTGGCGCTTTGCGAGCCGATCACCGCGTCCAACAGACCCGGCACCTCGGGCCGGTTAAAGGCGGGAATTGCGGCGGTTCGCCGCCGCTGTTGGACGATGGCGTCGTTGTCCTTCAGAAACTGCGCTTCCTGCGCATCCTTCAAGGGAATGAAGATCATCGGATCGCCACCGGATGACACCATGCGCCGGGTCAGCCCGACCACGGTATAATCGTTACGCCGAATCCGAAGGCGGTCGCCAAGTCCGAATCTGGCGGTCACATCCGCCACGGCTTCATAGTGGCTCCGGGTAATATGCCGTCCGGCCACGAGATAACGGGGCTGTCCGGGTTGGCCCAGGTCGCCCGGCAGGACGCCGACCACCATGGCGCGTACATCGCGCTCGGCTTGGCGAACCTGCATGGTCAGATAGGTAACGTTGGCCGCACGGGCCACGCCGGGCATGGCAAGAAGTCCGCGATAGAGATCATCCTGCAGACTGGACGGTTCGGCATAAGGGCCGAGGGTATCTTTCTGCACCACCCACAAGTCGGCGCCGCTGTTGTCGAGCAAGACCATCGCGTCGTCCACCATGCCGCGATATACCCCGGCCATGGTCAGGGTCACGCCGATCAAGAGCCCCAAGCCCACCCCCGTAAAGACGAACTTGCCCCAGGCATGCTGGATGTCGCGTCCGGCTAGACTGATCATCGCGGTTCCTCCGGCAAGTGCTCGACGACCTTGACGCGGGCGCGGCGGTCCAGCATGCGTCGGCTGTATACGACTATGCGGTCGCCCGGCTGGAGCCCCTCAAGAATCTGTATGCGGCCATTGAGATCGTGCGCGCCAGCTTTGATGGGTGTAAACCGCAGCGTGCCGTCTTCGATCAGCCAAACCCCAAGATCGCCGTTGACCAGTTGCACACACGCGTTGGGTAGCGTCGGCGTGGCCGGCAGTGCAGGTAACGTCACGGTGACCTCGGCCAATTCGCCGATGGGCGGCAAGGGTTCCGGGACGGAGTTGAAGGCCACTTTGGCCAGAATTTCCTCCGTCACCGAATCGGCGAGCGGCTCTACGCGCAACACCCGTCCGACGAGCTTCCGTCCACCTTGTGAACGCAGCACGACCTGAGCCGGAAGATCAGGTTGCAGACCGGCGGCGTTAAATTGGTCGAACCGCACATTGATCCATAGACTTCCCGTATCCACCAGCTCAACCACGGGTTGCCCCGTGACCACCGTAGCGCCGGCTTCCGCATTGCGCGATACCACGAGCCCGTCCGCCGGTGCGATCAGGCGCAGGTTGGCGCGTTGCTTAACGAGAGCATCGAGATCGGAACTGACGCGCACCCGCTCGTGACGAGTCGCGTCCAGATTGGCATGGGCGCTCGCAAGACTCGCTTCGGCCACTTGCAGTTCCTGCCGCTTGGCGTCGAGGACTTCTTCGCTCGCCGCATCAGCCTGTACGAGTTGTTCGTAACGTCGCGCTTGTGTCTCGGCATAGGTCATGCGAGCCGTCGCGTCCCGGACGTGCGCCTCGGCCGCGGCAAGCTCGGACTCCGCGCGATTCAGAGCGGCGTCCATCGCCGCGACTCGATCGTCAAGGTCAACGGGATCCATTTCGCCCAGCAATTGACCGGGTCGAACCCGGTCGCCCACGTCCACGTCCACCTGCCTGACCCGTCCGCCGGACGTGGGACCGATACGATACGTATAGCGCGCCTCGACGATGCCAATCCCGAACAACGCGGGCATGATGGCTTGGTTCTCGACGGTAGTCGCCGTCACCAAAACCGGGGCCAGAGGTCCCGAGCGGAGTGCGACATAGATGAATAGAGCCAGCAGCGGGACGAGCACGCCGATCATTGCCAGCGTGCGGCCTCGGATGTGAAATCGTTTCATGGCCTTCTCCTGATGCCGCGGAGGTAAATGGCAAAGACTTCGGGGGCGTTCGCTCGGACGATTCCGATTTTCCCGGACACCAACGATTGAACAACCAGGCCTTGGACCATTCCAACGAACAAGGTCGCGGCGGCTTTGGTATCAACATCAGTGGCTATTTCGCCCTGGACCTTGGCCTGTTCGATGAGCGATTGAAGTCGCTCGACATACCGACCCATGAATGTTCGCACCATGCGTTTGGTCGGGGTATCTCCGGTACGTTGGAGTTCGCCGAATACAATTCGTGGCACCCCTGGCCGCCGAACATGGGACTCGATGTGGGCCATGAAGACGGCCTGCAGAGCCTCCAGGGGCGACTTCGTCGTCCGCGTTGCCTCGTCCACCCGTGTCAACACACGCTTGGTCACCCACTCTATGACCGCCTGCCAGATCGCGTCCTTGGTCTCAAAATGGCGGAACAACGCACCCTGCGTGATCTGCATACGGTCGGCAATGGCGCCGGTTGTGATTTCGGCGGGATTTCCGACGGCGGCCAGATCAAGCACGGCTTGCACCGTGATCGCGCGCCGCTTATCCGCCGGGAGACGTGCCCCTGTGGTTTTCTTCTTCATAGTAACTAATCTATTACTTACTAAATCCGATGTCAAGCGGTATCGGGTCTTTTTTTTTCAATGATCCGCACAAAAGCTAAGAGCCTATCCCAGTAGACCTGTCGCTCGATAAGTGATAAGGGCACAGACCAGATGAAGCAACGCGAAGTAGTTCTCGGGTTTCTTCTCCCAGCGGATAAGGATCCGCCGGAAGCGGTTCATCCAACTGTGGGTCCTTTCGACCACCCAACGGCGGACCTTGTGACGCGTCTGGCGTTTGATCTCCTGCGCCTGAGCACCGCGCGGCGGGACGTGGGCCGTATAACCAAACTCCCGCGCCACCTCCTGCACCGGGTCGCCGAGATAGGCTTTGTCCAAATAGATCGGAAGAGCACACGTCTGAACTCCAGTCACCGAATACGAT
>CALEZT010000197.1 GCA_937927975.1 uncultured Phycisphaerales bacterium | reverse complement strand
TCGATACCAAATCCTGGCTACAGATGATTCATGAGCAGTGTGTGACCCCTTCGCCCAATCCCTTCAAAACACACTCGTATTCACATGCCCTGTCATGGCCGGACACAAAACGCCACGTTGGCATAACCCACGTGGCCCTGCCCGTCGAGAACCTGCACGAAGAGCCGGTAGGCTCCCTCTACCGCCGGAGTCGCGAAGCGAATCCGTGCGTCATGGCCGTCTTCGATCAGCCCGGATATGGGCACAGCGGGCTTCTCTCCCCCGCCGGCGTAGGAGTCCTTGGGGATCTCGACCTCCGACCGAATGTCCCACTTGAATGTCAGCGGATCGTGGTCGGGGTCATAGCACACGACTCGGGCCTCGTATGTTTGGCCAGGCTTGAGGTAGAGCTGCCGCGGGTCGTCGAAACCCGCGATGCCGAGAGCCAGAACCGCCGGGGCCCGATTCTCGGGCCAACTGCCGCTCCAGAGCCGACACATGACGTCAATGGACTCGGTCGGGAGGCCGTCGAGGAACAGGCCGTACCAGGTGTGAGTTGTCTCCTGCTTCTGAGCCCAGAGGAACACGAACGACCCCAGGCAGTGGCTCCCATCCGCTTGGATCACCTTGGTGTACCGCTCATGGATGGCCTGAGCCTTTTCAGTGCTGGTCTCTTCGATGGGGACCCGCCAGGCGGTCTTGGGCGTCTGCCAGTGCCCTGTCGGACCCCATTCGGCCGCGACGTATGGCTTGGGCCAGTGCTTCCGCGTCAGATCAGCCAGGGTTGCGATGTTGCCGTAGCTGTTGATCCCCAGCAGGTCCATGTCGGTGCAGTCCCTGGCGATCTCCTGGATCTTCCGCTCGTACTGGCTGTCGCCGATGACGGTCATCACAGGGTGATTGGGATCGATCGCGCGGATCTCGGCCGCGATGTCGTTGAGCCGCCGCCAGAGGTTCGGGTTGTAGGGCGCCCCCGGCGGAATCCAGTCGAGCTCATTGCCCACCGCCCAGAACATCACCGCCGGATGGTCCTTCACTTCGCGAACGGTCTGGAGCACCCGCTCCTTCTGCTGCGAGACCATCTGCTCGTCGTCCCAGTTCATCCCGTTGCGCTCGCCCCGAACCGGCAGATTGACCATCGCCACCAGACCGGCCTCATGGACCTTGTCGAGCGTCCCGCGATTTGCGCCGGTGCGGATGGCATTGCCGCCGGACTGACGAAGCAGGTCGTATGCCTGCCAGCCCACCGCTCCTTTGACGTAGAAAGGCTGGCCGTCCCGCAACAGCCGCCAGTTGCCGCCCTGCTTCTCGATTCTCCAAACGCCGCTCGTCCGCCCTCCGGCGGCATCCGCCTGTGTACAAACGAACCCAATTGCCATCGACAAGACGATCATTGTTCTCATCTTAGCCTCGGATCTGCTCATAGAAAGTCATCGGCCGCACCCAAACTCATAGGTCCCTGAATCGACCAGGAATCGCACCCGGCCCGACGCTTCGCCCAACAGACGAACGCCGGCGGCCTGGGAGATGGGGATGCCGCTCTCGGTCACGTCTGCGGCCTTGCCTGCCGGAATGCACACCATCGCGGTCGCGCCGGGCGGGATGGTCGTCTTGAGCGTGAAAACCTCGCCTGACTTTCGCCATTCCGAACGAATCGGGCCGCGGGTGGAGTCATAGCTGGTACGAGCCCACGTAAGATTGCCCACCGGATGGGGATCGACAACGAATCGACGAAACCCGGGCGATTCGACGTCCGGCCGAATGCCGCCCACCCAGCCCAGGAACCACTCCTGGATGTGGCCCAGCATGCAGTGGTTCATCGAAGCGCCGGTATCGGCGTCCCAGGCCTCGGGCATGGAGGTCCAGCCGTTTCGGACGATGAAGCCATAGCTTCCGATGTCCGTGCGGGCGGTCATGTCGTAGATCACGTCGCTACGGCCGTTTCCGGCCAGCGCCTGGAGCAGGTACCAGAAGCCGATGTCGCCGGCGGTCTGCTGGTTGCCCCGGCTGCGGATGTCCTGAACGATCCGCTCCAGCACCGCCTGCTCCAAGCCGGCAGGCACAAGGCCCAGCACCAGGGCCATGCTATTGGCGGTCTGCGGGCTGCCGTGGTTCTTGTACTGATCCCGGCCATCGAAATACCTGGCGTTGAAGGAGCGGGCGATCTCGCGGGTCAGGGCGTCGTACGTCGCTGTGTCGTCCTTGCGATCCAACACGCGGGCGGAGTCGGCGACGATCCGCGCGCAGCGATAGAAGGTCGCCACGGCGGTCAATTCAACAGGCGTGAACTGGGCCGCCCCGCGAGGCTTGTCGTGGCCGTAATCATACCAATCGCCGAGCCCTGGAGCGGGCACGAGGTCCTTGGCGGTGGCCTTCATGTAGTCCACGAATCGCTTCATGGTGGAGTAGCGGGCCGCCAGGACCTGCTTGTCGCCGTACCATTCATACAACTGCCACGGCAGGACCACCGCCGCGGCGCCCCATTCCGGCGTATAGGCGAAGCCGCCCGAGAAGGCGGGGTAGGCGGGCGCGACGGTAGGCACCATGCCATCGGGCCTTTGGGAGTCTTCGCAATCCTGCGTTACCTTGCTGTAGAAGCTCGCGATGTCGTAGCGGCCTGCGATCGACGGACCCATCAGGTACGACACCTCCAGCCAGCCAAGCTTCTCGCGATGAGGACAATCGGTCAGCACGTGAGCCATGTTCGACCGCACCGCCCAATCGACGATTCGGTCGATGTCGTTGAACAGCGGGTTGGAGCATTCGAACCGACCGGCAGTCGCAGCGTCGTTCCGCACGTGAATGGAGACCAGTTCCTCGACGACAGGCTTGTCGTCGGGATTGGGCCTCCCGGCGGGAACCGCCCCTTCGACCTGGAGATACTGGAATCCGCTGTAGTTGAACTGCGGCGTCCACTTTTCGGAGCCATCACCGCGCAGCGTGTACTGCCAGTAGTTCGGCGTGCCGACGCCCGCGGGATTGACGAGGCCCTTGCCGTCGTTTCGTCGGGGCGACATGCCGTGACGCTGCTCGGCGGGCGTCAGCTTCACGACCTGCCCAGCCTTGCCTCGAACAACCAATCGCGGCACGGCGGAAGCGTTCTGGGCAAAATCGTAAACGAACACGCCGGGCTGGGGTTCATCGACGCGGGCCGGTCTGAAAGTCTCGTGCATCTTCATCGGCGAAGCCTGTGAAGCCGTGAGCCGCCCGCCGGGGCCTTCCGTCTCCTTGGCCATGCTCCAGGTCCCATCGTCAAACCCCGGCCGATCCCAACCGACAAGCAGCCTGCGGGCGTCGTAGTCTTCGCCTCCGAGAATCGCGCTGTGGGTGATGGGCCCATCCGTCGTCTTCCAGGAGTTGTCGGTGACGATGAACTCCTCGCTGCCGTCGGCAAACCACAGATGAGCCTGCACGATGAGCTTGAGCGGGCGGTCTGCGTTGACGCCATGCACACGACGGTCACCGACGGTGTTGTAGAAACCCTTGCCGAGCATGACGCCGAACACATGCGTGCCAGCCTGGCGGAACGAATCCGTGATGTCGAAAGTCGAGTAATAGACCGTCTTCTCATAGACCGACCAGGCGGGTTCGAGGAAACGATCACCTACCTTGGAGCCATCGAGGAACAGGTCGTAGTGGCCCAGGCCGCAGACGTGGACCACCGCCCGCGTGACAGGCCGGGACACATCGAACGCCTTGCGGAAAAGAGGCAGCCCCCCGCTCGGGGTGGGACTGTCCTGCCCGATCCACCTGGCCCTCCAGTCCTGCGGACGAAGCACGCCCATCGTCCAGGACGCCGGCCGGCTCCAAGCCGAGGGCAGACCGTCCTTGTCCCAAACGCGAACCTGCCAGAAGACCTGTTGCGAAGAAGTCAGGGCCTTCCCGCCGTAGGCGATGTGCGTCGTCTCTTCCGAGGCGATCTTGCCGCTGTCCCACAGATCGCCGTCGTGCCGGGCCAGCGACTCCCGCGAGGTTGCGACCTGTACCTGATAGGCCGTCTGCCGCTGGCCGCGGACATCCGATCGCAGTTGCCAGGAGAGTCTCGGCGCAGGGGAATCGATTCCGACCGGGTCCCTGGCGTATTCGCAGCGTAACTCTCCAGGCGACAGATCCGCCTGTCCGCCCGCCGGGACTTCCAGATCCACATGCTGCTGGCTCCGGAAGACGTCGAGCCGAACCTTCTGCCCGGCGGGAGCGTCGCGATGGATTCGCAGCAGATCGTCCAGCGTGCCCACCTGCCGACCGGCACATTGGAGAATGACATCGCCCTGCCGCAATCCGCACTGCGCCGCCACGCTTGCGGCGGGCACGTCCACGACCACGACACCCGTCTCGCCCGGCAACCCGGCCGCCGAGACCTCGCCCAGCCCGACGACGTTGCGGACCTTGGCGCCGAGCCATTCGGTCACGCGTGAATCCCGCTTTGGCGATGACTCCGCAACCGGCTCCGCCTGACCCGGAAGCCGCGGCCTGCGAGCGATGGCCTTCAGTTGAGGTTTCTGCACGCCGAATTGGTCCATCGGGAAGTTGGCGAAGCCCAACTTCAGGGCCGGCGAACCGTCCTTCACTCGGTAGTCCCCGCGACCCGGATCGACGAACAAGGCATCGGCCGTGAGAGAGCCGGCGTCCAACCCACTCGCCCGCTGCAGGGCCGCAGCCGGCACAGGCGTC
The DNA here is from genome assembly GCA_937927975.1 of uncultured Phycisphaerales bacterium. GTDB lineage: Bacteria > Planctomycetota > Phycisphaerae > Sedimentisphaerales > Anaerobacaceae > PLanc-01. Next base: position 76,637 of record CALEZT010000197.1, on the reverse strand, counting down.
TGTTGTCCTGGAACGTGGAGGAGATTGAAGTCGCATTCCCTGCCCCACGGTTTGTTCACGCGGATCGGCTTGTATTCCGTGAAGACGATGTTGCGGCGGAACACGTCCTGGCTGTTGCGATACCAGACGTGCGGGTGAAAGGAGTTGCCGACGATGATATTGTTCTCGACGTGCCGATAGAATCCTTCGCGGAGCTTCAGGCCGCCATTAAGGCAGAGATTGTTGTAGATCTGGTAACGACTCGAGCCGTCGTCCAGGTCGATGTCCCAGCCGTGATCGCATCGCCAGCGGCTGTTGCGCAGGACGTTGGGCTGGACCATGTCGAGGATCGGGAGGTCCTTGTCGGCGCCGAGCGTCACCGTGTCCAGGTCGATGCCCTCCAGACCCCAATACCGATCCCGGCCCCAGGAATTGAACGAGCCGTGATCGCCGGTCTCCAGAACGGTGTCGAACACGTCGCAGAACTCGATCACGTGGCCGCCGAACGTGCCTTCGGAGATGTTGATCCCCGCGCGAGGGACGTCGTAGATCGAGCAATGGCGAACGATGATCCCCATCGACATGGCGATCTGCACGGGGGCGGTCTGCTTCTCGACGCGGCCGGTTTCGTGGATCAGGCAGTCTTCGACGAGACAACCGGCCGGGTAGTTCGGGGTCTTTGGTCCCGGCGTCTTATCGATGTCCTTGTAGTGCTGCCGCTGGTTGTATTCGAACAGGGGATTGCGAACGGCGTTCGGATCGCCGACGAACGCGATGCCGTTGGCGCCGGTCCCCACAATGTGGCACCCGCGGACGGTGATCCTGTGGTTGTAGTTGTTGACGAAGACGCCGTTGCCGCCAAGTTGGTCGAGCATGCAGTCCTGAATGACGCAGTCTTCGGCTCCATCAAAGAGGATCGCCCCGCCGCGATAGGTGGTCCAGTCGCTGCGGAGCAGGGGCTCCCGGTTCTCCATGAACGTGCGCGCCGCGTGGCGGAACGTCAGGCCCCGCAGACTGACGAAACGGACGGGCTTGTCCCGCGTGCCGCGGAATTCGACCAGATGTTTCAGTCGAACTGCTTCGACGACCGCCTGGTCCAGGTCCAGTCCCTTGGGCGGATAGAAGTAGAGCATGGCGGCTCTGGCGTCGTGGAACCACTCGCCGGGGGCGTCGAGTTCCTCGAAGATATTCTCCACCATGCGATAGGTCTTGTGCATCCCCATCCGGCGGTTGTTCTGCCAGCCGCCCTCGTATGTGACCTCGCCGTTTTGGTTCTTGCCGGTGATGAGGTAATGGAAGTCGCCCCATTCGTGGGCGTGCATGGCGTGAATGAACCCGCCGCGAGGATCGGACCATCGCGAAGCCCGCGCCGGACTGAAGGCATCGGCCGCAAATCCATTGAAATGGCGGACGTTCGGATCGAAATTCGGATATCGGGCCATGGGCCGTCGGACGCCATTGACGAACAACTGGTCCGTCACAAGCCCGGCGGGAACGGTCGCCTTCATGATTCCGTCCCGGAACGGCTCCCAGCGCAGAGTCAGCTTCACGCCGCCACTGACAACGGGGCATTCCTGCCCGTAGGCGACGTATTCGATGGGGGCTTGCGGCGACCCGGAGTCGTCTTCCGTGAAGACCAGTGTCTCGGGCAGATAGTAGATGCCTCCTCGCAGGTAGATGGTGACAGGTTCGCCCTTCGGGGTTTGTCGGGCCGCCTGCTGCGCCCGCTGGAGCGTCGCGAAGGGCCGGTTCAGCGCTCCTGGGTTCGCATCATCCCCTGCCGGCGAAACATGGAACTCCGCCGCGATTGCGGCAACCGATGTCAGGCTTGCGAGCCCCCAGATCACGATCAAACGCATGATTCGATTCTGCATGGTTCTCCTCATTTCAGAAGGCCGGCCGTATTGTCGGCGGCAGAAGCACAAGATGCAAGAGCCGCTGGGCTGTGGAGGCCGAATTCCGTTGCCAATTCCGCTTCTGGGAAGATAATAGGCCGCCAGAGGCGCAAGTCGTTGCGTCGCATCGGTGGACGTCAAGAGGAGATGGCCTGATATGAGCGAGAACATAAAGCACAATCCGTCGCGTCGCGAGTTCCTCCAGGGGGCCGGCCAAGTTGCGGCCGGTTCCGCGCTGCTGGCAGCGGTCGGGCCGCGGGTCTATGCGGGCGAAGACAACACGATCCGCGTCGCCCTCGTCGGCTGCGGCGGGCGCGGGGCCGGGGCGACCGCCAATGCCTTGGCGACCAAGAGCGGACCAATCAAGCTCGTCGCCATGGCCGACGTTTTCCAGGACCGGCTCCAACGCAGCTACGACGGCCTCATCGAGGCCGCCAGCGCGCCCCGGACCACCGGTTCGGCCGACGTCTGGGTGATGGGCTACGAGGCCAGGCAGATCGACGTGCCGCCGGAGCGACGGTTCATCGGGTTCGACGCGTATCAGAAGGCCATGGACTGCCTCCGGCCGGGCGACGTGGTGATCCTGGCGACCCCGGTGGCGTTCCGCTGGGTGCACTTTGGCTACGCGATCCGCAAGGGAATCAACGTGTTCATGGAGAAGCCCGTCACCGTGGACGGGCCCACGACGCGCAAGATGCTCCAACTTGCGGAGGAGTCGGTCAAGAAGAACCTCAAGGTGGGCGTCGGCCTGATGTGCCGGCACTGCAAGGCCCGCTGGGAACTCTACGACCGGATCAAGGCCGGCCAGATCGGCGAGATCCACATGATGCGGACCTACCGCCAGCAGGGTCCTGCGGGATTTGCGGGTCCCAGGGAAGGCAACGCCAACGAGTTGCTCTGGCAGATCCGCAACTACCTGGGCTTCTTCTGGGCCAGCGGCGGGCTGTTCCAGGACGTCGTCGCGCACAATGTGGACGAGTGCTGCTGGATGAAGGACGCCTGGCCGGTTCGGGCCCAGGGCTCGGGCTCGCGCTGCTATCGCGGCAACTGCGTGGACCAGAACTTCGACCACTACGATGTGGAATACACGTTTGCCGACGGCACGAAGCTCTTCTTGAACAACCGCCACATGCCCGGCTGCCACGGCGAGTTCGCCAGCTACGCGCACGGCACGAAGGGCGCGGCCGTGATCTCGACCCACATGCACACCCCCGCCAAGTGCCGGATCTACAAGACGCAGGATTTTGCCAGGGAGAACCTCGCCTGGGCGTTCCCGCAGCCCGAGCCGAATCCCTATCAGCTCGAATGGGACCACCTCGTGGACGCCATCCGCAACGACAAGCCCTACAACGAGGTCAAACGCGGCACGGAGGCCAGCCTCGTAACATTGATGGCCCGCAGAGCCGTGCACACAGGCCAAATCGTCACTTTCGACGAGATGCTCAGCAGCGAAGAGGAGTTCGCTCCGAACGTGGACAAGCTGACGATGGAGTCGCCGGCCCCCCTGCAGGCCAAGGCCGACGGCACGTACCCGACGCCGCAGCCGGGGATTCTGAAGAATCGGGAATACTGAGACGCTGGAGATGGGTGGAATATGGGACGCCTGCAAATTGGTTTCGTTGCCGCGTTTGCGGTCTTGGTCTTGTCGGCGACGGCCTGGACGGGCCCGGCCGGGCGCCCGGTCGGCGCTTCGCTCTCGCAGGAGAATATCGCTTTCCCGGCTTGTGCCTCCGTGGTCGATGTCACGAAGCCCCCGTACAGTGCCAGGGGCGACGGACAGGCCGATGACACCGAAGCGATCCAGAAGGCGCTCTCCGATACGATGGGCGTCCACAAGATCCTGTACTTCCCCAACGGCGTCTACCTGGTGTCGAAAACCCTTCGACACACCAAGCAGGACTCCCGGGGCGGTGAGGCCTGGGGGTTCAATTGGCTCCAGGGGCAGAGCACAGCCCGAACGATCATCCGGCTCAAAGACGGCGTCTTCACCGACGCCGACCGGCCCCACCCCATCCTCTGGGGCGGCGGTTTCGGCTCGGCCGATTGGTTTCACAACTACATTCAGAACGTCACCTTCGACGCGGGCCGAAACAACCCCGGGGCCATCGGCCTGAATTTCTATTCGAACAACAGCGGCGCGATCCGCGATGTGCAGATCGTTTCGCAAGATGGCGGCGGCGCGATCGGCCTGGACTTGGGCAACAACATGAACGGACCGCTGCTCGTTCGAAACGTCGCCGTGCGGGGATTCGCCGTGGGAATTCGTGCGGCCAGCTCGGTCAACAGCCAGACCTTCGAGCACATCAGTCTGATCGGCCAGTCGAAGTGCGGCTTGACCAACGACGGCCAGAGCATCGCGATCCGGGGACTCTACAGCGAGAACGCCGTCACGGCTTTGAGAGCCAACAGCTTCACGTGTCTGCTGGATTCCAGGCTCGTCGGCCAAGGAGCCGCAAGCTCCGTACCTGCCGTTCAGGTGGGCAAGACCAGTTTCCTCGCCCGCCACGTGGCCACCAGCGGCTATCAGACTGCGATTGCCGCGGAAGGGGAGAAGGGTGAGCCGGGCCCGGTGGTCGCCGAGTACATGACCGGCAAACCTACTCGCCCGTTTGGCGGACCGGTCAAGTCCCTGGGTCTGCCCGTTGAGGAGACACCCGACGTCTCATGGGATGACGCTGATCGGTGGGTCGTGATCGAAGCGGCCGCCGACCGTTCGGATGCGGCCCCTGCGGTTCAGGCGGCCATCGACTCCGGCGCCACCAGTATCCTGCTGGGGCACGGACTGAGATTCCGGTCTCCGGTCATCGTTCGCGGCAAGGTGCGTCGGATCACCGGCACCGGCGGCGACATCAACTATGGCGTTGACGCCAACCCCGATTTCATCATCGAGGACGGCGAGTCCCCAATCATCGTCCTGGAGCACATCGCCCCCATCGGTGGCGGCATCCTGATCGACACCGGGCGCACGGTCGTGCTTCGCAGCCTGGAGGCCCGCGTTTTCAATCTTGGCCGCGGCAACCTGTTCATGGAGGATTTCTGCACACACAAGCTGAGGATCAACCTGCTCCAGAATGCCTGGGCCCGGCAACTCAACGTGGAGAACGAGGGCACGCATGTGACCAATGAGGGCGGCAAGCTGTGGATTCTCGGCTACAAGACCGAACGCGGCGGCACGCTCCTCCATACGAAGGATGGCGGTCAAACCGAGTTGTTCGGCACCTTCAGCTATACGACCACCGCCGGCAAACTGGCGCCCATGTTTGTCACGGAAGACGCCTCGATTTTCGCCTACTTCAGTGAGGTCTGCTACAGCGGCGACCCCTTCGCCACCTTGATTCGGGAAACCCGCGACGACGTCACGAAGATTGTCGAGCGGGGTCAGGGCGGAATCGCGCCCTATGTCGGCGTGGCGCCCCGTCGCTGATGGGCTTGCGTGTTGAAGACACCGAAAGGAGAATCCCCATGCTGGGTCCAGTTGTCGTTTCCGTTCTGTTGACTGTTTCCATCAATTCCTGGGACAGGTCGAGTTCCATTCCCGTCCGCGCGACAGTCGATCCGGCAGTTTCGGACAGGACTTCACCCATCGTTCCCAGCGAGGTCGAGGTGTCCGGCCTGCTCGGCGAGCGGATTCGCGCCCATGCTTCCAATCGAATCCTGCACATCGACGAGGACGTTCTCCTTGCGGGTTTTCGCTCTCGGCCGGGCTCCCATCCCTGGATCGGCGAGCACGTGGGCAAATGGCTCCACGCCGCGTCCCTGCTGTGGCTGGGATCGCAGGACCCGGCCCTGCGGGAGAAGATCACCCGCGTCGCCAAGGGACTGATCGCCACGCAGGACCAAGACGGCTACCTCGGGACCTACGTTCCCGAGAAACGCCTTGGCCTCTACCCCGGCGCTGCCTGGGACGGCAAGAGTTGGCACGACTCCGACTGGGATGTCTGGGTTCACAAGTACTGCCTGATCGGCCTGCTGTCGTACTACGGAATCTCGGGCGATGAAGAGGCTTTGGCCGCGTGCAGACGGGTCGGGGATCTCCTGGTTTCGACATTTCCGAAGAAACGGAGCATTCTCATCGCAGGAACGCACGCAGGCATGGCCCCCACGTCCGTCCTCGAACCGATCGTGCTGCTGTACCGCGCCACAGGCGAGAAACGCTACCTCGACTTCGCCCTGCACATCGTCGACTCGTGGGACCAGGCCGACGGACCGAAGATCCTCTCGGCAATGCTCCGAGAAAAGACCGTCCTGGCGGTCGGCAACCGCAAGGCCTATGAGATGCTCTCGAACTACGTCGGCTTGTGCGAACTCTATCGCGCCACCGGCAAAGCAGAATTCCTCCAGGCGGCCCAATACGCCTGGGAGGACGTGAACGCCAAACGCCTGTACATCACAGGCGGCTCCAGCGCCGGCGAGCATTTCCATCCCGAAGGTCATCTCCCCAACGACGCCGAGGCCAACGTCCAGGAGATGTGCGTCACGACGAGCTGGATTCAGTTCTGCTGGCAGCTCCTGCGACTGACGGGCGAGGAGAAATACGCAGCGGCCCTCGAACAGGCCCTGTTCAACCAGACGCTGGGCGCCCAGAAACCCGATGGTTCCGGCTTCGGCTACTACACTCCCCTGGAAGGCCGGAAGCCGTTTCGGCCGGGCTCTCCCGGCAGACGCGGGATGGATTGCTGCAATTCGTCGGGGCCGCGGGCGCTCGGCCTGGCGCCGACGTTCCTTGGCGTCGTCGATGAGGAAGGCTTTCAGATCAACACGTTCGCCCCGGCCCGATGGCGCGTGACCTTGGGCGGCGTACCCGTCACGATCACGCTAAAGAGCCGGTTCCCCAGCGACGGCGCCGGCACGATCGAGATTGACCTGCAGCACGAGGTCGAGTTCCGCCTGGCCGTGCGAATCCCCCGCTGGACACAGACCCCTCGCATAACGGTGGGTCAGGAAGATATCCCGTGCAAGCCGGGGACCTATCTGGCGATTCGACGCACGTGGCGCCAGGGCGACGTCGTGCGATTCTCGTTCCCCTTCGCTCCGAAGGTGCACATCGGCTCGGGCTCCAATGAAGGCCGGGTGGCGGTGACCGCCGGTCCTCTGGTGCTGGCCCTCGATCAGGCGGATAACCCCGGGATTGATGTCCCACAGCGTGTCGCCTTGGAAGGTCTGACGCCGGCGGAACTTGCGTTCGAGAGCCGGCCGGTGCAGGGCAAACGGTCGTGGCCCGACGAGTTGCTTTGGGCCTGCAATGTACAGGATCTTGCGGCCGCGGAACAGGGAAAAGACGCCAAACGCCGTGCCCTGCTTCGTCCGTTCCTCGACGCCGGTTCATGGGATTCGACTCGTTATGCTGTCTGGCTGTTGGCGCCCCGTACCGCAGCCGGGTCGGCGGCAGTCGAGAATATGGTCTTCCCCGCCGATGCCGGGGTGGTGGACGTGAGCCGGCCGCCCTACGAGGCCAAAGGAGACGGCGCGACTGATGCGACTGCCGCCATTCAGAGAGCCCTGGACGATCATCCCAACAGCAATCGCATCCTCTACCTGCCGAATGGAACCTACCTCATCAGCGACACGCTCCGCTGGCCTGCGGGCTCGCACGGCGGCATGGAGCACAAGCGGGTCATCCTCCAAGGCCAGAGCCGCGATGGGACGGTTATCCGCCTGAAAGACTCCAGTGATGGGTTCGGGGATGCGAACGAGCCCAAGGCGATGGTCTGGACCGGCAAGGCCCCGGCCCAGCGCTTCCGCAACGGTATCCGTACTCTTACGTTCCACACGGGCAACGACAATCCGGGCACCATCGGCGTGCAGTACATCGCCAACAACCAGGGCAGCCTTCGGCAAGTGAAGATCGTCTGCGGCGGCACCGGGCCGATCGGGCTGGACCTGGGCTATACCAATGAGCAAGGACCGTGCCTCATTCAGGACGTGGAAATCGAGGGCTTCGACGTTGGCATTTCCATGCGTCATACGGTGGATTCGATCACGCTGGAGCGGATCGCGGTTCGCAACCAGCGGACGGTCGGCGTCCTCAACGCCGGGCAGTGCGTGAGCCTGCGCGGGCTGGAGAGTTTCAATACGGTTCCCGCCGTGAAGAACGAAGGCGGATTCAGCGTCATGACGCTATTGGACTCCAGGCTGCTGGGACCCAAACGCGACTCCGGCGGACCAGCCGTGGAGAACTCGGGCGTGCTGTTCGCGCGGAATGTGGAGACCAGCGGGTATCAAATGGCAGTGTGCAATGACGCGGGCGACAGGATCAGTAGTTTGCAGCCGCGAGTCGAGGAGTTCACTTCGCACCCTGCCTCGACGCTCTTCGAAACGCCGAAGAAGTCCCTGAATCTGGCGATCAAAGAGACCCCGCGTGTCTCATTCGGAGCGCCGGCCGACTGGGTAAGCCCCACGGAGTTCGGCGGCACAGCCGACGGCAAAGACTGCACCGAGGCAGTCCAGAAGGCTGTGGACTCCGGCCGGCGGACGCTCTATTTCCCGTACGGCAGTTGGCGGATCGACGGAACGGTCGAGATCCGCGGAGCGATCCAAACCGTCACAGGACTGGAGGGCCGGCTGGGTGGCAGTGGCAAGCTGAAAGTCGTGGACGGCGCCGCGCCGGTCGTGGGGATCGAGCGGATCGATCTGACCTATCAGCGGCTGCGTATCGAGCACGCGAGCTGGCGACCGGTTGCGATTAGTGGTGTCGTATGTGGCGACGGACTGGAATACACGGGCACAGGCCCCTTGTTCCTGGAGGACGTCTGCGTCGGTACGGTCCGGCTGGGCAAAGGACAGGAAGTCTGGGCCCGTCAGCTCAACTGCGAAGCCCAGGACCGCACCAAGATCGTCAACGACGGCGGCATGCTCTGGATTCAGGGCATCAAGACGGAGAAGCGTGGGACCATCTGCCAGACCCTCAACGGCGGACAAACGGAAATCGTCGGCGGCTTCATCTACTCCAACCAGAGCATCCCGGCGGATCAGCCGATGTTCATCGTCCAGGATTCGGCCTTCAGCGTCACGGTAGGCGAATCCAACTTCTCCGGCAAGCCCTACCCCATCATAATTCAGGAAACGCGGGCCGGGACGCAAAGAGAACTGCTGCATGAGCAGGCCCTCCGCCGCGGCGGGGCGAGCGCACTGCCGTTGTTCGTCGCCCGCCCGTGAGAGCGTTCACAGGAAGCGGATGCAGACCGGCTTCGAGACTGCGATCTTCTGCCCGGTCGACTCCAGCGAACCGGTCGCGGGATCGATCCGGAAAACGACCACGCTGTCGCCGTCCTGGTTGGCCACAAGGCAGAATCGGCCCGTCGGGTCGATGTTGAAGTTCCGCGGTGTCTTGATCCCGTCGGTCTCGTGCTCGACGAACGTGAGCGTCCCGGTGGCCGGATCGATGCGATAGACCACGATGCTGTTGTGTCCGCGATTGGAGCCGTAGAGGAACTTGCCGCTGGGATGCACGCGGACCTCGGCGCACCAACTGCCGCCTGTGTATTCCTTGGGCAGCGTCGGCACCGTTTGGATCTCTCTCAGGGCCCCGGCGGCTGCGTCGTAGGCGAAGGCGACAATCGTGCCGTCGAGCTCGTTGATCACGTAGGCGTGTTTGCCGTCGGGATGAAAAGCGAAGTGTCGCGGCCCGGCGCCGGGCTTGGTCTGCGCGAACGGAGGATCGTTGGCGACGATCTTGCCGGTCTGGACGTCGAGCTTGTAGATCATGATCTTGTCGATGCCCAGGTCGGCCACGAACACGAAGCGGTCGTCCGGGCTCAGGTTGACCGAATGGGCATGCGGCTCTTTCTGCCGCGAGGGATTCACGCTGGAGCCCTCGTGCTGGACGAATCCGCTCGGCTCTGCGAGCTTGCCGTCGGCGCCGATCGGAATCACCGACGCGCTGCCGCTGCCGTAGTTGGCGACGAGCACGTACCTGCCCGCGTGATCGACGTTGACGTGGCAGGGCCCGGCCCCGCCTGTGGAGGCGTCGTTCAGGAGCGTCAGATCCCCTGTGGCTTTGTCGATGGCGTATGCAAAGACGCGTCCCCCGCCGCCGGCCTCGCTGACGGCGTACAGGAATTTGCCGCTGGGATGAATCTCGACGAACGACGGATTGCGGGCCTCGGCCGCGAGGACCGGGATCGAGAGCGTCCCGGTCTGGAGATCGAGCGTGCTGCGATAGATCCCCTTGCTGGCGTTCGCCCCGCTCCCGGTGTAGGTCCCGATGTAAACCCGCAGGGAATCGGCCGAAGCCGTCGAAAGAACCACCAGCGAAAACGCAGTGCCGACCAGGACATTGGAAATCATACCCGAAACCTCCCCGAGAATAGCCCACATATTATCGATCCTGAAGACGCAACAATACCGCAATGCTGTGCGTCATAGTATAGGGAACCACCCGGATGTTCAAGCTTGAGCGGGTTCACATTGACCCGACGGGTCCCAACGGCTATAATAGAATCCAGTTTTTCGGCCCGGCGGAGCGATCGACCCGCCCAGAGGAGGATATGGCTCGTGTTCAATAATCACCGAAGCTCGCTTCTGTTGACCATGGTTCTCCTGTCGGCGCAGGTTGCGACGCAGGCGGACATCACCACCCCGAACAGTTTCATCCGCGGCGTACCCAACGATAACGACTGGCCCGCCAACGAATCGCCCAACCTGGCGATCGACGACAACGTCAACACCAAGTTCCTCCACTTCAAAGGGGAGAGCCAGCCCACAGGCTTTCAGGTGACTCCCCTGGCAGGCGCGACGATCGTCACCGAACTGGTCTTCACCACCGCCAACGATGCGCCGGAGCGGGACCCGATCGCCTTCGAGCTTTCCGGCTCGAACGTGAGCATCGACGGCCCGTACACGCTGATCGCCAGCGGAGACATCGTGGATTTCGCACAGGCCACCGCCTGGCCGCGGTTCACGAAGAACGCGACTCCGATCACGTTCGCCAACACGGTCGCGTACGCCCACTATCAACTCCTCTTCACGAAGGTCCGCAATCCCGCCGGGGCCAACAGCATGCAGATTGCCGAGGTGGAGTTCGTGGGCCTTCCAGCCGGGGTCGTGCCCCCTGCGCCGGAGCCAGGGAGCGGGAATGAGCCGGTCGAAGGCGGTTCTCTCATCATCAGCGAGTTCAAAGCGATCAACGAAGCCGAGCAGCCCACGATCGTCCAGGGTAAGACGGTCTATCCCGACTGGATCGAGCTCCAGAATCGCGGGACCACGACGGTCAATCTTGCCGGCTGGCGCCTGACGGACGATCCATGCGATCTGGCGAAATGGACCCTGCCCGAGGTCCAGCTCGCGTCCGGCGCCTTCTTTGTGGTCTATGCCTCCGGAATCCAGCAAGAGGACCATCCGGAGAACTGGCCCTACAAGGACACCGCGGGCGCCTATCACACGAACTTCTCTCTCTCCAGCGAGGGCGAGTATCTGGCGCTGGTTTCGCCCGATGGGGAGGTCGTGCACGAGTATGGCTCGCGTGCCGACGGAGTCGGCTACCCGCCCCAACGATTCGATCTCTCGTACGGCATCTTCGGGAATCAGCCGCAGTACTTCATCGTGGCGACCCCGAATTTGATCAATATTCCAGGATTCACCGCAATCTCCGAGCTGCCTGCCTTCTCCAAGGACAGTGGAACCTACTCAGGCTCCTTCTTCCTCGAACTGGCCTCGCCCAGCCCGACGGCCGAGATCCGCTACACTCTGGACGGCCAGACGCCCACGACGGCTTCGCTCAAGTACACAGCCCCGATTCCGATCTCCGGGACTCGCGAAATCCTGGCCCGTGCCTACGAACCCGGAAGGATGCCCAGCGAGGTGGTGAGCCGGACGTACATCGCCCTGGCCAACGACGTTCTGAACTTCAGTTCCGACCTGCCTCTGGTGATCATCGACACGGGACGCCAGAGCGTGAATACCACGTATCGCTTGGTCCGCTCTGCGTTCATCGACCGAGGCGCCGACGGGCGGGCCAGAATCACCGACCAACCCGACTACGCGGGTCGAGGCGGAATGAAGCGACGGGGACGCAGCACTCTGGGAGCCGCCAAAGGCTCGTATGGGTTCGAGGTGTGGGACGAAAACAACCTGGACCGCAAGGTCTCGATCTTTGGCCTGCCTGGCGAATCGGACTGGATTCTGTACGCCCCGTTCAGCTTCGATCGGGCGCTCATCAACAACGCCTTCATGCACGCTCTGAGCAATCAAATCGGCCGCTACTCCGTGCGGACCCGATTCGTCGAGGTCTACCTGAACACCAACGACGACATCGTCTCCGCCGGCGACTACGTCGGCCTCTACATCTTCATGGAGAAGATCAAACGGGGCGACGACCGCTTGGATATCGAGAAGCTCGAACCCTGGGACAGCACCGAACCCAGGATCTCCGGCGGGTACATGCTGAAGATCGATCGCCCCGACGACGGCGACAGAGGCTTCCGCACGGCGCGGGGCAATCCCACCTACGGAGATGGAACACTGTGCTACGTGGACCCCAAGGAATCGGAGATCACGGCTGCGCAGTCCGCATGGATTCGCGGGTATCTGGACAACTTCGAGACGGCTCTGTACGGGTCGAATTTCTCCGACCCCGCGACCGGTTACGCCAAGTACATCGACGTGGCGTCCTGGATCGACCACAACCTGCTGAACATGCTGGCGATGAACGTCGACGCCCTGCGCCTGAGCACGCACTTCCACAAGAACCGAGAGGGCAAGCTGGAAATGGGCCCTCTGTGGGACTTCGACCGGTCGCTCAACTCCACCGACGGACGGGATGACAATCCGCAGAGCTGGCGTGGGACCGGGGACGCCACCGACTATCACAAATACGTCTGGTGGAACCGGCTCTTCGAAGACTCGAACTTCTGGCAGAAGTACATCGACCGCTGGTTCGTGCTGCGACAGGGTCCGTTCAGCACCGCGGGCCTGAACGCCACGATCGACGGCATGGCCGACGAGATCCGCGAAGCCCAGGTCCGCAACTACGCCAAGTGGACCAGCGCCGGCCCACGTTACGGCGGCTTCCAGGGCGAGATCAACCAACTGAAGCAATGGCTCCAGACCCGCAGCACGTGGATCGACAACCAGTTCGTCGCCCCGCCGCAGATCCTCCCGACTGGAAGCCACACCGAGGCCGGCGTAACGGTGACTCTGACCAATCCCCGCGCCGTTGGCACGCTGTATTACACGCTCGACGGCTCGGACCCGCGTCCGGCGGGAGTGACGCCGGGCACGATCGAGACGGTTACGCTGGTGACTGAGAACGCGGCCAAACGCGTGCTCGTTCCGACCGGTCCGATCTCCGACGCATGGAAAAGCGACCTGCGCTTCGATGATTCAAGCTGGATCAGCGGCGCCGGCGGCGTCGGGTATGAACGCGACAGCGGCTACCAGAACTATTTCGGCATTGACGTCGGCGATCAGATGTACAATCGCAACGCAAGCTGTCTCATTCGCGTCCCATTTGTGGTCTCCCGCGATCTGACCACTTTGGGCAAGCTGACTCTGAAAGTGCGATATGATGATGGCTTCGTAGCGTATCTGAACGGCGTCGAGATCGGACGCGCGCTGTTCTCCGGCGAACCGACTTGGAATTCGACCGCGTACAGCACCCATGCGGATTTCGAAGCTACGACTTTTGAGGAGTTCAACGTCACCGCGTATGCCGGCTTGCTCTGGCAGGGCCAGAATCTGCTGGCGATTCAGGCGATGAATTCCCCTGTCAACAGCTCCGATTTCCTGCTCTCGGTCGAGTTGGAGGCAGCGATGGCCTCGTTGCCCGGCGGCAATCAGATGTCCAACGCCGCCCGCCTGTACACCGGTCCCTTTGCGGTCACCGAGAGCACGCAGATCAAGGCCCGCGTGCTGGTCGCGAGTAATCCCTACAGTCCCTGGAGCGGGCTGGCGCAGGCGGTCTTCACGATCGGGCCCAAACCCGAGAACCTCAAGATCAACGAGATCATGTACAACCCCGACAAGGCGCCGGACGCCGAGTACGTGGAGCTGCTCAACGTGGGCGACTCGCCTCTGACGCTGTACGACGCCATTCGCGGTGTCGCGTGGCGATTCACCGACAATCCGGCGGACCCCGGGATCGACGTGTTGTTCCCGTCCGATCCGCCGGTGACCGTGGCGCCGGGTGAATGCATCCTGCTCGTAAGAGACCTGGGGGCGTTCAACGCCGTCCTCAGCGTCCCCGATGGAGTTCAGATCTTCGAATGGGATGACGGCCGACTCGCCAACAGCGGCGATACGATCCAGATCAGCAGCCCGGGCGACGAAGGCTTCGACGGCAAACGGCAGTGGATCGCCGCCGATCGCGTCACGTACAGCGACGGTTCGCATCCCGAGAACTTCGCCTCCGGCGTCGATTCCTGGCCGACGAAGGCGGACGGCAAAGGCATGGCTCTAAGTCGCATCGATCCGCGAGCCGATGGGAACGACCCCGCCAACTGGCAGGCGGCCGTCCCCTCCCCCGGCGTGGCGAAATAGTAAGAGAGATTGCCTCAGGGTTGTTGTTTGAGGACCTTCTCGACTGTGTCCAGAATGCGGTCGATGTCGTCCGCGGTGACCGCCTTGAACCAGATCCGCTGCGGATAGAGGACCACGTTCGGGCCGAACTCGCACAACCCCAGGCACAGGCTCTGCGAGACCCGGACCTCGCCCGGCGGGAAGTTGCGGGCCTTGGCGGCTGCTTTCAGCCGGACCGCAGTTTCTTTGCTGTTGCCGTCGGCACAGGATTTCCGCGTTCCGCCGCGATCGTTGACGCAGACGAAGACGTGGCACTTGTACGGCGTGACATCTGGCGATGGCATCGATTCTTCCTTCTCCATGGGTTCCTCCCGTTTCTCGTCAGCCTGTTCGCTTCTTCTGGTTTCGCCGGCGTTTCCTGGACGCGTTGCGGCCGGGCGTTTGCTGCCTGGGCAGCTCGGGCGCCTTGATCACGAGCCCGACGGCCGGCGCCAGGTCGAGTTGCCCGCCAGCGGGGTGAATATCGACGATTCGCACACGCATGGTCTGGCCTAGTCGCAGGATGGCCCCGGTGTGACGGCCCAGAAGACACTGGTTCTGCTCGTCGAAGTGCCACTGGTCCGGCCCGAGGGCCTCGCGCGGCACGACCCCTTCCACACCGTATTCCGGCAGGTGAACCGCGGCTCCGAACCCGGTCAGGCTCACGACGATCCCTTCCATCTCGCCACCGATTCGATTGTGCATCAGATGCAGGATCAGCGTGGTCTTAAGCTCCTGCTCGGCCTCATCCGCCGCCCGCTCGGTCTCGGAGATGTGCTCGCCGATCTCCGCCAGGTCGGGGTAGGCGTACAACCGACGCGCCCGCTCCAGATTGCCGGTGAGATACTCCTGCAGGGCCCGATGGACCAGCAGGTCCGCATACCGTCGAATCGGACTGGTGAAATGGCAGTACTTCGAAGCGGCCAGGGCATAGTGGCCGACGCTGGCGGGAGAGTACGTCGCTTTTTCCAGGCTCCGCAAGACCAGAATATTCACCGGAAGCGCGATCTTCCTGTCGCGGATTCCGTCCAGCAGGGATTGAATGTCCGAACGCTGCGGTTTGCGCGAGAGCGTGACGCCCAGGAGCCGAAGCGTCTGAGAGAGCCGGTACAGGGCGTTGGCGTCGGGCTCGGGGTGGATTCGCCGCATGAACGGGATGCAGTAGCGATCCAGCAGCGTCGCAACCGCGACATTGGCCTCGACCATGAACATCTCGATGATCGTGTGCGGATAGCTCGTGTCCTCCGGCTGAAGGCCGACCACCTGACCGCCTTCATCCATCACGAGCTCATGGGCGAACGTTTGCAGTTGCAGCATGCCCGCTTGTCGCCTTCGCTCTTCGATGCTGCGTGCGAGAGTCTCCATGTCGTGCAGGAGAGCCACCACGTCTCGCGGCAGACCGTCTGCATCGCCCTTGAGCGCCCGATCGGCCTGCTGGTAGCTCAGGCGGGCCTTCGACTTGATGATCGTGTTGGCGAATCGGGCATCCATCACCTGGGCGTCCTTGTTGTAGGTCAGAAAGACGCTCTTGGTGTAGCGGCGCTGAGCGGGCTGGAGGGAGCAGATGCCGTTGCTGAGCATCTCCGGCAGCATGGGAAGCACCTGGCCCGGCAGGTAGACGCTGTTGCCTCGCAGGCGCGCGGCCCGATCCAAGGCGGAGCCTTCCGGAACGAAGTGACTCACGTCCGCGATGTGCACGCCGAGCACCCAGTTTCCGTCGGCGTCGCGAGTGAGGCTCACGGCGTCGTCGAAATCCTTCGCATCCGGCGGATCGATCGTGATGATCAGCGTGCCGGCGAGGTCCTTGCGGCCCCGCGTGTCGTGCGGATTGAAGTTGGACTTGGCGTTGCTGGCCTCGACCAGGCTGGAGGAGTCGAACGCGTCGGGCAGGCCATGGCGATGGATCACAGCCGAGATCTCCGTGTCGAACCGGCCCGGCCGACCGAGAATTTCGGTGATGATGCCGCGAGCCGGCTGCGAGCGAGTCGGATAAACGCGGATATCGACGGAGACCTTGTCTCCGTGCCGCATTGCGCGGGCGTTGATGCCCTCGATCTGGATCGGGCGGAGGAAGTCTCCGCCGTCGGGCTGGACCAGCCAGCCGGTGGGCTCCTGGCGAAGCGTTCCGACGGTCTTTTTGTGGGCTCGATCCAGAATTCGCACGATCTCGCCGGTGAAACGATCCAGGTCTTTCTGCCGCTTGATCCTGGCGACGACGCGGTCGCCGGTCATGGCGTTGCCGGTGGCGTTGGCCGGGATAAACAGATCGCCCTCCATGTCCGACTGCTCGGGCGTAATGAAGCCATAGCCGCGGGGATTGGCCTTGAAGAGCCCGGTGATCTCGTTGGACGCCGCAGGCAATCTGACCACGTTGCCCGGGCCCACAATGATGCGCCCCTCTGCAGCGAGGGCATCCACAGCCTCGCGAAAAGCCGCCTTGAGTTCACCACCAACGCCGAGTTCCTGCTCCAGGTGGACGAGCTTTCGGGGGGCGCTGTCCTTTTGCAGCAAATGAAGTATGTGGCTCTTGATGACTTCGCGCATCGTTTCATCATAACATGAGGTCCAATCGACGGTAAGACACAAATACCACAGTTGCAGGCAACTTCACGATTGAAACCCGATGCGGACTGTGGGAGTATGTCGGACATGGCTACTTCAATCCGAAAGAGACGAAGGTTGCGAATCGTGGTTCCGGCGTTTCCCGCGTTCAACATCTACTCGCGAATCGCCTGCCGGACTACGGCGTTGGGGCCGGTCCGCGTCGCCACCGCGGTCAACGAGCTGGCCGGATGGGATGCGGAGGTCATCGACGAGAATAACCTGGGCCGATACGGTCCGAGGTCGGAATCCGACGGGGCCGAACATGAATTGATACAACGGGAGCGGCCTGCGGACGTCGTGGGTTTCTATGGCGGACTCACCAGCACGGTCCCCCGACTGTACGAACTGGCGAGACAATACAAGCGGATGGGCGTAACGACCATCGCCGGCGGGCAACATTTCGCAGGCGAGAACATCCTGGAAGCCCTGACCTCCGGCATCGACTATGTCGTCCTGGGCGAGGGCGAAGAAACGATCGAGGAACTCTTGCATGTCCTCTCCGGCGACAACTCTCGGACGCCGACCGCTGTCGCCGCGATACAGGGAATCGCCTATCTGCAAGACGGGCAGGTCGTCTGCACGCCGCAGCGCGAGCCCCTGACGGACTTCGACAAGTTCCCCTTCCCCGACTTCTCGCTGGTCCGCTACGCCAAGATCCGGGTCTATCCGGTCGAGAGAATCCGCGGATGTCCGATGCACTGCGAGTTCTGCACGGTCAAGAGCACGCCGCGAGCCGCATCCGCTCAGCGGCTGTTCGACAACATCCGCTTTCTGGTGGAGACCCGCGACGCAAGCCGGTTCTTCGTCGTCGACGATCTGTTCGGCCAGCAGCGGGAGGACACGATCTGGCTGTGCCGGATGCTGCGGGATTACCAGGAGGCCATCGGCCGGCAATTCTCGATCACCGTGCAGATCCGGCTCGACAAGGCCAACGATCCGGAGCTGCTGGCCGCGATGCGTCTGGCCGGCATTCGACACGTCGCGATAGGCTTCGAATCCCCGATCGACGAAGAGCTCAAGGCCATGCACAAGCACATCAACTCCGAGAAAATGCTCTCGCTCGTGAAGGTTTTTCGCAAACAGGGGTTCTGGGTGCATGGCATGTTCATCTTCGGCTACCCGTCTGCTGCGGACACGCAGGCCCGCATCCCGGTGGCCGAACGGGTGAAGCGATTCCGGCGATTCATCCGCAAGTCCGGAATCGACAGCGTGCAGGTGTTGCTGCCGGTGCCCTTACCGGGGACGGAACTGCGGCGTAGACTCAAGGAGCAGGGCCGGGTCTATCCGCTGGAGGATGTCGGTTGGCAGTACTATGACGGCAACTTCCCCCTGTTCGAGCCCGATGCGCCGGCAACCGCGGAGGAACTGCAGCGTGCCGGCCGGCGGATCATGACCCGCGTCTATCGTTTCCGCTACGCGTTGTTGGTCGCAGCCAGCATCCTGTCTTTCCCGGTCCTTCTGTTTTCGCTTCACCGCCTCAAGACCGGCTGGAACCGATGGTACCGACGATGGGAGATTCGTCTGATTCGTTTCGGCGGCTGGATCACGATCCGCAAGTGGACGTCGGATTTCCGCAAAGGGGACTTCCTGCCGCAGTTGGAGAAAGCCAGAATCCACTTGAACGCTGCTCGCACCCCTGGGTGATGCGATCGCCATCCCGAGGAGACGATCGCGACTCGTCGGATTCCGTCGTGTTGTTGGAGATCCATGATGAGAAGTCGTCGCAGCCTGAGCATAATGGTGGTGTCGTTAACCTTGGCGGCGGTCCAAGCCGATGTCGTCTCGATCCACGTGGACGCCACGCAAAGAGGCGAGCCGCTCAGACACGTGTGGCAGTACTACGGTTTCGACGAGTGCAACTACACGACGACGCCGGACTGCGTCGATCTGATGACAACCGTGGCGAAGATCAATGTCCGGCCCACCTATCTCCGCAAACACTTCCTGCTCAACAGCGGCGACGGCACGCCGGCTTTGAAATGGGGCTCGACCAACGTCTACACTGAAGACCCGGACGGGCGGCCCGCGTACTCCTGGCAGATCATGGATCCGATCATGGACGCGGTCGTGGCGTCGGGCTGCCGACCCTTGGTGGAGATCGGCTTCATGCCCAGAGACCTTTCGAGCCGGCCCGAGCCGTACCGAAACTCCGACACGTACAAGCTGGACGGCGGATGCTTCTATCCTCCCAAGGACTACGAGAAATGGGCCGAGCTGATTCGCCAGTGGGCCCGTCACAGCGCCGAACGCTACAAGGGCGTCGAAGACAATTGGCTCTGGGAACTGTGGAACGAGCCCGACATCGCCTACTGGCACGGCACACACGAAGAGTACTGCAGGCTGTTCGACTATACCGAGCAGGCTCTGCATGAGGCGCTGCCTGACGCGACGCTGGGCGGGCCTCACACCGCCGGCAGCGGCAGATTCTTTCGCGACTTCCTGGCGCACTGCGCCGGCGGGACGAATCATGTCTCAGGGACGCAGGGCACGCGGCTGGACTACATCGGATTCCATGCTAAAGGCGGCGTCTCACTTCATGAAGGCCATGTGCGAATGGACCTGGGCAACCAGTTGCGCCTGCACAATCGCGGATTCGGCGTTGTCGCCGACTTCCCGAAGTATCGAGACACACCCATCATCATTGGAGAGGCCGACCCCGACGGATGCGCCGGCTGTCCCTCGACGAAGTTCCCCGAGCGAGCCTATCGGAATGTGCCGGCCTATGGCGCGTATGAAGCCGCCATGATGAAGTACTCCCTCGATCTCGCCAGGCGGCAGAAGGTCAACCTGCAAGGGGTCGTGACCTGGGCCTTCCTGTTCGACGACCAGCCGTACTTCGAGGGTTTCCGCAGCCTGGCCACCAACGGCATCCACAAGCCGGTCCTCAACGCATTCAAAATGCTTGGCCAATTGGCGGGCGACGAAATCCCTCTGACCAGCGACGGCGCACTTGGCCTTGACGAGATGCTCAGCAAGGGCGTGCGAGCCAAACCCGACATCAACGGCATGGCGGTCACAGATGGCAGGTGCGTGAAGATCCTGCTCTGGAACTATCACGACGACCTGGTCGTGACAAAACCTGCAACGATGCAGTTGAAAGTCGCACTGTCCGGAAGCTTCGGAGCCAAAGCCAGGCTGACCCACTGCCGCATCGACGAGACGCACAGCAACGCGTATACCAAATGGGTCAAACTTGGCAGTCCCCAGACTCCGAGCCCGGAGATGCTGGCGCAGCTCAGAGCCGCTATGCAATTGGAAATGCTGGAACCCGTTCGGACCATCGACGTACGAGATGGCCACGTCGCGCTGGACTTTGAGCTTCCCCGCTTCGGCCTTTCTCTCGTCATCCTGGAAAAAACCGAATGATGCACATGCCGCATGGGCGAAGAGCCCACCCTAGTGAGCGGCTTTGGTGAAGATCACTCGGGGGTCGCCGGGGCCGTAGAAATCCGGGATGCTGGCGACCTGCTCGTAACCCAGGGCCTCGTAGAACCGTCGCGTCGGAGCGTAGGATTCCCGGCCGGAAGTCTCGACGACAAACAGTCGGCCGCCGCGATCGCGAATCGCCTGCTCGGCAAACGCGGTCAATGCCTTGCCGATCCCCTTGCCCTGCCAGGCGGGCGACACGCCGATCCAATAGATGTCGTAAGTCCCGACGGTGCAGGGCGTGGGGCCGTAACAGACCCAGCCGACCGTCTCGCCATCCACTTCAGCCACAAAGGACTGGTAATGCCCCTTTGGGCCCTCCGCCAGCGCGGAGTCCAGGACCTCGCGGGCGATGTCGATCTCGTCCGGTCGGAAGAAACCCGTGTCCGACAGGAACGACAGCACCGTCTGCCGATCCTCGGGCCGACACCAGCGCACGTCGATTCCAGACGGCAAGCGCCGCACGGCAGACGACGCTTTCGCCGACTTCTGTCCTCTGTCCTCCATACTCTGTTTCCTGGCGACCGCGTTTTCGACGACCAGTTTGACGAAGGCATGGTATGCGACGCCACCCGCATCGAGTGCCGCGGCAAATCCGGCGTCCGGCGAGATGTCGGGATTGGCGTTCACCTCCAGAACGTAGGGGCGATTGGCTTCGTTTAGACGAAAGTCCACACGGCAGTATTCGAAGCAGTGGAGCACCCGACAGGCGGCTGCCGCCAATTCCCGAACTTCCTCGGCCAGGCGCTTGGGCAGCGGAGCCGGGATGATCCGAGGCGTATGGTTGAACTCGAAGCTGTCCTCCAGCCACTTGGCCTCATAGCCCACGATCCGAGGACGCCCTTCCTCGAACGCGCTGAAGTCGATCTCTGCCAGAGGCAGCACCTCCATCTCGCCCTTGCGGCTGATCACCGAGACGTTCAACTCGCGTCCCTCCACGTACTGCTCGATCAAGGCCGGCTGCGACATCCGGTCGTAAATCCGCTTCACAGCCTCCGTCAGAGCTTTTCCCCGCTTCTGGACGATGCTGGTCTTGTCGATCCCTTCGCTGGCGTCGGTGCTCACCGGCTTGACGATGTAGGGGCCTTCGAACAGCCCCTTCGCCGGGACGGATTGTCCCGGCCGGACGATCAGGCCCTTGGGCGTGGGCACCCCGGCGGCAGCCAGAAGGGTCTTGCACTCCCATTTGTCCAGGGTCAACAGAAAGGCCTGGGAATCGTTGCCTGTGCAGGCCTTGGCGAAACTGGCGACGACTGTCGGAACCAGGGTCTCCTGCCCCCCGCCAGACCAGAAACCCTCGACGAGGTTGAAGACCACCGGTTCATCCGCCGCCGCCAGGACCGCGGGCAAGTCTTCGAATCGGCGCACCGCGACTGTCCGGTGCGGCACATCCAGCTTGCGCAGGGCCTGACTGACAGCCTGGACTTCCACCAGGACTCCCGCTTCGCTTTCCACGTAGGCCCCGCCGCGACCGGACGGCTTCGGTTCGTTGTGTAGAATCAGGACACTCGTTTTCCGGTGCGGCACGGCGCGGACTCCTGTCGGGCAAGGGCACTCTGAAGGATGCTGCGGATCAGCTCTTCGTAACTCATCCCTTCCTGCGTCGCGATCATCGGGAGATCCGAGTGGGTCGGGTGCAGGCCTGGAAGCACATTGATCTCGATGAACGCCGGACGACCTTGGGCGTCCAGACGGAGATCGATGCGTCCGCTGTCTCGGGACTCGAGCACGCGGAAGGCCCCCAAAGCCAGGGCTTCCACCTGATCTCGAAGGTCGCCTTTGGGCATGGGGAAGTAGTCCACGCACTGCTCGCAGTTCTCCTTGACCTCGTACGAATAGTCCTGGGCCGGGGCGTTCGGGCGTATGGAGAACTCCATCGTTCCGACGACGCGGGCCTCGCGGCCTGTTCCCAGAACCGCGGTGGTGAACTCCCGGCCGGGCAGGTACTCCTCGACCAGCACCGGCTCGGCAAACCGCTCCAGCAGGCGGGTACAGACTTTTCTGAGGGCCTCAGGCGACTCGACTCGCGAATCCTTGTCGACGCCTTTGCCTGTGCCCTCCGCCAGCGGTTTGGCGAACAGCGGATACTCCAACTGCAGAGCGTCCACGTCAGCGGGCGACGCCACGACCGCGAAGCGAGGGGTATACAGCCCCGCGGAGGCGACCACCCGCTTGGTCATCGCCTTGTCCAGCGTCAACGCGCAGACGAGCGGATCGGAGAAGGTGTACGGGATTCCGTACATCTCCAGCAGACACGGGACCTGGGCCTCGCGGCTGCGGCCGCAAAGGCCCTCGGCAATGTTGAACACGAGGTCCCATCGTTTGCCGCAGGCGAGTTGCTTGGCCAGAGCCATGCCGTTGCCGATGCGCTCGGTGTCGTAACCGAGGGACTGGAGAGCCCCTTCGATGGCAGAAATCGTCGCCACCGAGTCGAACTCGGCCACTTGTTCTTCAGTGAACCCCTGGGCGAGATAATCATCCCGGAGGTCGTACGTGAGTCCTATAATCATGGATTCAATCCAACACCCGTGATGAACGGGTGGACTTGTTGCTTTGACATCGTGTTCGTTCGGCTCAGTAGTCCTTCACCGACCCATCCGAGGCGCAGCAGGACTTGCGTCTTGCGTAACGCACGCTGGTCTTGGGCTGGATCCGGCTGAACTGGCCCGAGGTCAGTTCCCACACTCCAGGCGAGGATTCCTCGCGAGGCGCTCTGCATTCGCCGTCGAACCGCTCATGCGGCTCGGGGTAGGCGATCAGCATACCCTCGTAGTTCCTCAGCACGGTATGGGTCGGGCTCTGCGTGACCACGTAGTTCGGCAGAACCGGGATCTTGCCGCCGCCGTGCGGGGCGTCGATCACGAACGTCGGGATGGCCAGACCGCTGAGTCGGCCGCGCAGGTACTCCATGATCTCCATGCCCCGCGTCACCGGCGTTCGGAAATGCTCCACGCCGCGGACGAGGTCGCACTGGTACATGTAGTACGGCCGCACCCGGTTCCGCACCAGGCTGCGACAGAGCTGCTCGATGATCCGCGGGTCGTCGTTGATCCCACGAAGCAGAACCGACTGGTTGCCCAGCGGCACGCCTGCATCGGCAAGACGCCTGCACGCTTCCATCGACTCCGGCGTCAGCTCCTGCGGATGGTTGAAGTGCGTATTGATCCACACCGGATGGTATTTGCGAATCATCTGGCAGAGTTCGTCGGTGATGCGCATCGGCAACACGACGGGCACGCGGCTTCCGATCCGAATGATCTGCACCGACGGCACGGAGCGCAAGGTCGACAGCACCATCTCCAGGTGCTCGGTGCTCATCGTCAGGGGGTCGCCGCCGGAGACGATCACGTCGCTGATCTGCGGATGCTCTCGCAGATAGGCGGCGACCTGCTCCAGGCGTCGCTTGGTAATGCTGGTCTCCCGCGTTCCGGCGATCCGTTTGCGCGTACAGTGACGGCAATACGTGGAGCACATGGTCGTCGCGATGACCAAGGCGCGGTCGGGATAGCGGTGAACCATCCCGGGGACCGGCATGTCGTGGCACTCTTCCAGCGGATCGGGCGTCAGAAACGGCGGATCGATCAGTTCCTCGGCCTGAGGAACGCACATCTGGAAAATGGGGTCGCGACTGTCGGCGGAGCGAATCAGCGAAGCGTAGTACGGCGTGATCGCCATGGGGTACTTGGCCATCACAGAAGTCACGTCGGGACTTCCCGTCAGGCTGGGGAACGCCGTGAGCAGTTGCTGAGAGGTCCGAATTCGATTGGCCATCTGCCAGCGCCAATCGTTCCAGTTTTTGGACCGATAAATGGGGGCCTCGATCGTGCTGGGTGCGGCCGATAAGAGCGGAGGCTCGTCATCTTTGGCCACACACAGGGAGGCTTCTCCATGACAAGAAGAGTCTTCGCCTCCACTTGCAGAGCACATAGACATGAGTTGAATTTCCTTTCTTGGAATAAACTGTTGATGCTCAGGGTTCTACAGAACACAGGCCGGAGCCTCCGTTCGCAGAACGCCACATTACGTTCGAAATCTCAGGGTCGCTCCATGAAACCGACCACACCGCCGAGAAAAGCGCCCCTCATGGACTCGATGCTCTCTCGGACCATCTTGGGCTCCATCGCGATCATCGCGAACGACAAGAAGCCCGACACAAATCCTGCGATGGCGCAGGCCATTCGCCGGATCTTGACATCGTTCACTGGTATCGGCAGAAAAGGCAGGACCAATTCCTCGATACGGCGCAAATATCCCTCGAAAGGCCGGTCGATATCATACACCAGCCCTCGATCCAGTTTCAACAACATGCGTCCCTGGAACAACACGATGAACTCGTCCGGATGGGTCAGGAAAAACTCCATGTGCCCATTCACCAAACCGTCGAGGGCCTCCCGCAACGTGTGCGGCTGCCCCACCGCCTTGGCGACAGCTTCCAGCAGATCGGCAATGCACTGCTCGATCAGGACCCCGACGATCTCGCTCTTATCGGCAAAATGCCGGTAGAACGTTCCTTTTCCCAGATCGGCCCGCTGGGTAATCATCTCGATCGTCGCCGCATCGGTCCCCACAGCCGCAAACGTGGACAAAGCCGCCTTCAGCAGGCGATTTCGCGTCCTTGTAGCCCTTCTCTGGGTCCGATTGGGCGACTCTGATGGTGCGACTACCTCGTTCACAAATGACTATATAGTCACTTCTGACCGCTTGTTCAATACCATATATCGAAAAATCTGGAAAAATCTCACAAGCGATAGCGTTGGAATACCGCCCATCGCAAATTGAATGACAAAATTGCCGATGTGGCGTCCATCCGCGAAACCGAAGCGTCCGATATCTGATTCTTCAGCGGCCTCGACCGCCGGCACGAAAAAAAATATGCAGGAAGGAGGGTTCCTCCCTTTGGGCCCGCGAAGCCAATTCACACTGGGCTTGTGATTTCTCCGGTTTCAGAACCGTCCAACAGCCCTCTCGGCCCGCCAGGTCAACGGTCGCGCCGCGAGGGGAGATTCGCCACAATCCCTGCCATTTCGTCGATCTGCTGCCGACGGTACTGGGACTGGCGACAGGCGGCGATCCTGCCGGACCCGCAGGCACCTGTACCCGGTGCACAACCCCTGCCCGGCAGAAGTCTCGTGCCGGCATTCGCCCGGGATGGTGCGGTCGCTCATGAGTTCATCTATTTCCATCACATGGACAACCTCGCCATTCGCGTCGGCGATTGGAAGTTGGTCGCCAAAGGGAAAGGCGAACCCTGGGAACTGTACGATCTCAAGACCGACCGCTGCGAGCAGAAGAACCTGGCGGAGCAGAATCCCGAGAAGGTCCGAGAATTGACGAGTCCCTGGCTGACCTACGAAGACCGCCTCAGGGACTAGGCGGGCCTCCCGCCGGCGAAGAAGCCGTGAGAGCCGACGCGAGGATTATAGACGCTGCTCGACAGCCTGGATGACCTGCCTGGCTTGGATGGCCCGACCCTGGGCGTTGTGGTGGACCCCGTCTTCGGAGTAGTACTCGGGGTGGTTGAGCCCGACGCCGAAAAGGTCGTTCGTCGGAACGCCCGCCCGGTCGACGAAATCCGCAGCGATCCGGTTCCGCTCCTTGACCGTCTCGGTGGCCTCGTCCAACTCCGACAGAGCGCCGCGTTTGCGGACTGGAGTCGTCGACGCCCAGATGAGCTTGGCCCCCTGCCCATGTTCCCGCAGCGTCCCCATCAGCTTCGCGAATCCCCGGCGATACTGGGCCGAAGTGTACCCCATGCCATGCAGCCCGTTGTTGAAGTGAATGACCGAAAACCGGTACTGCCGGAGCACCATCAGCAACTCGTTGAAGAACCTCGCCCGCCAGATCCAGGGCTTGTCCTCGGCAACGACCTTTGGCGTCACGACGATGCAGGGCCGTCCATCGTAGGTGAAGTCGTAATGGTCGTAGGAATGGAAGGCTGATCTCTCCCCCGCGAACGGTGGCGCATCGATGGAATCGGCCATGGCAGCCTGAGCACCGAGACCAAACGTGAGGATCGCCAACAGACGACAAAGCGTGGTTCCCATATTCTCGTTCCTATCAACCTTCCTGAGCAGGATTCGTTCGCGCCGGCGCCTCCGGCGGCACAGGCACCTGGGTGATCCTACAACGAACCTGTGTCGCAGACAAGCGAACGACCGGAGTTCAGAATCCGTGGCGTCCACGGTCCCAATCCGCTATAATGGATGCATGACGACAGCGAAATACGGAGATGCTCATGGCCAAGGCGAATGTTGACCCTGCGGAATTGCGGCGATTTGCCCGGGACTTGACCCGGTTCAACTCGGACCTGGAGACCCTGATCGTGGGCTTGCAGTCCCGCATGAGGGAGCTCGAACGAACCTGGGTCGATCAGGAGCAGAAGCGATTCGCCCAGGAGTTCGATCAGACGGTCAAGACGCTGGGCCGTTTCCTGGACGCCTCCGGCCAGCACGCGGCGTTTCTGGCGAAGAAGGCCAGGCACATTGAAGATTATCTGCAGCAGCGTTAGGAGACCGCGATGAGCCGGCAAGCGAGAGTCGATTCCTCCGCAGTCCTGACCGAGTTCCGAGCCTCGCTGGCCACGTTCGCCTCTGTCGCGGCGGTGGCCCTCGACGAAGCGACCACGGACATTCAGCGATCGATTCAATGGCTCCGCGAGGACCGGCATCGATACTGGAAAATCCAGGTCCAGACGCGAACCGCCAAGTACAATCAGGCCAAGCTTGCCCTCAAGCAGCGGGAGGTCCTGGATCGAGCCATCGCCGGCACTCGCAGCTCCTGCGTCGAGGAAAGGCGAGCCGTGCAGATCGCGGAGAAGCGGCTTCGGGACGCCGAAAATCGATTTCGACTGACCGGCATGTACTGCCGCCAGATCGAGAGGGAATCGTTGGACTACAAAGGCGCCGTTCACGGCCTGCTCAACGCCCTCGAGGTCGAGATCCCCAACGCCTGCGCGAGTCTCGATCGCATGGTCACGGCGTTGGAGCGGTACGTAGCCGTCGCGCCGCCGGAGATGGCCGCGACGCCGCACGAGAGCATCGAGAGCACGACCGTTCAGACGTACGCGATGCCGCCTGTGGAGACCGAAAGGGCCGAGACCCAGGCCCAGGTGGATGGCGATCCCGAACCGAAGGAGTCGAGCGAATGAGCACCGCCGACAGTCGGGCCAAACTGGTGCAGGCGACCAAGAAGCTCCTCTCCGATTGGCAGCGGGTGCGAGAGGTCTGGCGGGATGACAACTGCTTGCATTTCGACAAGAAGTACATCACGCCGCTGGAGGCGAGCATCCGCGCCGCGACGGTGGCGATGGAACGCATGGCCGGCCTGATCGACAGAGCCGAACACGATTGCGGAGACGCGAAGGATCACGGTCTATGATGAACGATCTGACGACGCCTGGTCACGATGTCGGGCACCGAGGGAATGGCAAGTATACGAGTCTGCTCCGCCGGGCTCTGGCGGAAGTGGTCGAACTCTCCGCCTCAGCGGTCGAACCTCTGGAGTCCGAGATCGAATCGCAGTACGCCACCGCCCGCAGCGAGGCGCAGCGCCGATTCGACATCGACAAGGAGAAGATCGAAAGGGAACTGCGGCTCAAGGTCCAGGAGGTCCAGCGGGAATCCGAGACTCAGATCAAGGATGCCGAATCCGAATACGAAGGCCGGCTCAGCGCCCTGAAGGTCGAGATCCAGCAGCGTCGAAAGAGAGTCATGCAAACCGCCGCGGAACTCGAAAGCAAAGCGGAAAAAGAGAAGCAGGATCAACTGCTCGAAATCGAGTTCGTCGCCGAGGGCGCCGCGACCAAGAGAAAACAGAAGAGCTTCGAGGCCAAGACCAAGACAGAGGAAATCCAGCGACAGCTCGACAACCTCGACGCGCAGGCCAACCACCTCATCCGCCAATACCGCTGCCGTGATCTGACGCCCAGCGGCACCCATGGCGCCGACACCGGCGACGACCAGGACCCTGCCGAGGTCCTCCGTTCACAGCAGGCTTTGGCCGAACAGCATCTGATCGAGCTTCGCAACCTCCGCACCGCGCAGTTGTTCGTGGGCGTTCGACCGGTGTTGTTTGCTGGAGGACTCCTGGGCGCGGTCGGCATACCGTTGGGCATTCTGCATCTGCAGAACGTCTCCGTGACGGTAATCGCGCCGATTGCGTTGGCTCTCGCGAGCGTGCTGATCGTCGTGGGCGATCGTATCTTGTGGAAGCGAGGCCAGTCCCAGGCCCGGCGGATCTATGGGGAATTCCAGGTCGCCTTGATGGCGGCCCGCATGGCGCTGGGAAAGCACTCCGCCCAGACGCTGGACCAGATCGAAAAGGAATGGCTCGCGTCGGTCGAGCAGAAACAAGCGGAACTCAGGAGAACCGAGACAACCTACGAGACCACCAAGGCCAATCTCGCCAAACAACAGGCCATCTCGCTGCGTCAGGTCGAAGACCAGCGACAGGAACTTCTGAACAACCTTAGAGAGAGTCGCGACCAGACCGTCCAGAAGGCCCAGGAACTCTACCAGCGGGAGAAGACCGAATTCGAGCGTCAGTCCCAGCGAAGCCTTGATGAGATCCAGAAACGATTCGACGACGAGATGGCAGCTTGCGAGAGCAAGTACCGGACTGCCCGTAAATCTTTGGAGGATCGGTGGGACGAAGGCCTGACCCGCATCGATGCGCTGCTTCGCAGCACGGCGGGCCTGGACAAGCGGGCCGCGGGCCCATGGGACCATCTGCTCGGCGAATCCTGGACCCCGTCTCAGACGCCGCCGGCCGGGGCACGGTTCGCTGCGATCGATGTGGACTTCGGACGTCTGGCCGATTCGGTGACTGCGAGAGCCGGCTCGATGCTCGACGCGGCACGATCCGCCTCGCTGCCGGCCATGCTCGAATTCCCCGACCATTGCTCGCTGCTGCTGGAATATCCGAGGGAAGGACGCCAGCAGGCCATCGACACGCTTCGTGCGGTGATGATGCGTCTGTTCGCGTCGTTCCCGCCGGGACAGGCGAGATTCACGATCTTCGATCCCGTGGGTCTGGGCGAGAGTTTCGCGGGTTTCATGCACGCAGGCGACTATCTCGAATCGCTCGTCGGGGGCCGAATCTGGACCGAGCCTCAGCAGATCCAGGAACAGCTCGAAGACCTCACCGAGCACATGGAGAACGTCATCCAGAAGTACCTCCGCAACGAGTTCGAGACCATCGAGGAGTACAATCGCCAGGCGGGCGAGCTCGCGGAACCCTACCGGTTCCTGGTGATCGCCGATTTCCCCCGCAACTTCAGCGAAGAGACCGCCCGACGACTGAGCAGCGTCATCCACAGCGGCCCCCGCTGCGGCGTCCACACCCTGATCGCCTACGACACGCGGGCCGACCTGCCCAGCGGCGTGGACATGCGGGACATCTGCGCCGCCAGCGTCCATTTGGCGTACGAAGATGGCCGATTCGTCTGGCGGGACGACGTGCTCAGGCAGTTCCCCCTCGTCCTGGACACTCCGCCGGACGAAGACGCGCTCACCCGGGCCATGCACGCGATCGGCAAGGCGGGCGCAGCCTCCGCACGGGTCGAGGTCCCCTTCACCGCCATCGCGCCGACCGAGGACGAGTTCTGGTCGCTCAACAGCAGTTCGGAGCTTCGCGTCCCGCTGGGCCGCACCGGCGCGACGCGATTGCAGCACCTGTCCCTGGGCCGCGGCGTCGCGCAGCACATGCTCATCGCCGGCAAGACCGGTTCGGGTAAATCGACCCTTCTGCACGTGATGGTCACGAACCTGGCCCTGTGGTACGCGCCGGACCAGGTCGAACTGTACCTGATCGACTTCAAGCAAGGCGTCGAATTCAAGACCTACGCGACGAACCATCTGCCGCACGCCCGCGCGATCGCAATCGAGAGCGACCGCGAGTTCGGCCTGAGCATTCTCCAGCGTCTGGACGCGGAGATGACCCGTCGGGGCGACCTCTTCCGCCAGGCTGGCGTGCAGGACCTGGCCGCCTATCGCAAAGCGACCGGCAAACCCATGCCGCGCACCGTGCTCATCGTGGACGAATTCCAGGTCTTCTTCGCCGACGACGACAAGCTCGCCCAGGACGCCGCGGTCCTGCTCGAACAGCTCGTCCGCCAGGGCCGCGCGTTCGGCATCCACGTGGTGCTCGGCTCTCAAACCCTGGGCGGCGTCTTCGGCCTGGCCCGCAGCACGATCGGCCAGATGGCCATTCGAATCGCACTGCAGTGCTCGGACGCGGATTCCCAGCTCATCCTCGACGACGACAACATGGCGGCCCGCCTGCTCTCCCGACCCGGCGAAGCGATCTACAACGACGCCGGCGGCCGGCTCACAGGCAACAGTCCCTTCCAGACCGCCTGGCTGGCCGACGCGACTCGCGACGGTTATCTGAGTCGAATTCGTGAGCGTCTGGGAGCAACGCACGTATCGCCCGCACCAGAACCGGCCATCGTCTTCGAGGGCAGCGCGCCGGCCGACATTCGAGAGAACCGCCAGTTGGAGGCCTGCCTGGACGGCCGCACCCCCATGGATGCGACAGCCCCGCGAATCTGGCTGGGCGCTCCGGTGACGATCAAGGAGCCCACCGCGGTGGCGTTCCGCCGTCAGAGCGGTTCCAACGTCCTGATCGTCGGCCAGCGGGACGACCTTGCGAAGAACCTGATGAGCGCCGCGATCCTGAGCCTGGCGGCGCAGCTCTCTCCCTCCGCGGCCCGATTCCTCATTCTGGATGGAATCACGCCTGATTCCGCAGGGGCAGGAGCGTTCGAACGAATCGCGGCCGCGATCCCGCATGAATGCCGCAACGTCGGATGGCACGATGTCGTTGACGCGATCGCCGAACTGGCGCGCCAGGTCGATGCGAGGGTTCAAGAGAGCCGGCACGACGCTTGCTCCACCTTCCTGATGATCTTTGGCCTGCAACGATACCGAATGCTGCGCCGAAGCGAAGACATGTTCAGCCTCTCTCGCGATGAGGAAGCGGCGCCCCGCTGTGACGTACAGTTCGCCGACCTGCTGCGCGAAGGCCCCACCGTCGGTATCCACACGCTGGTCTGGGCCAACACGCTCAGCACACTGGAGCGGACCCTCGATCGCGCGACAATCCACGAGTTCGACCATCGCGTGCTGTTCCAGATGAGCACAGCCGATTCGAGCAACCTGATCGATTCGCCCATCGCCAACCAGCTCGGCCTGCACCGGGCCCTGCTCCACAGCGAAGAGCAAGGCGGCATGGAGCGGTTCCGGCCGTACGCCGCGATCCTGAACGACTGGCTGGAGGAAGCCGGCAAGAAACTGTCGAAGAGAACTGTCTAACCGCAAAGGACGCAGAGGAACGCAAAGGATGAAGCGGACAGAACGACTCCGTACAGCGGCAGACCATTTCCCCGATTTGAGACTCTCAAACGCACTGCTTCGAATAGGCGTCGTGCTTCTGACGATGGTCGCCTGTTCGGAGGTCTGGGCTCGTGATCTCGGGGCGGACTTCCGCGAACCACCCGCCTCCGCCCGGCCGTGGGTCTACTGGTTCTTCATGGATGGCAACCTCAGTCGCGAGGGAATCACCGCGGACCTGGAGGCGATGAAGCAGGCCGACATCGGCGGGGTGATCCTCATGGAGGTTGACGTGGGCGTCCCCCGCGGCCCAGTCCGATTCATGAGCGAATCCTGGCGGACGTTGTTCAAGCACGCCGTCACTGAGGCCGAACGTCTGGGCCTGCAGATGACGCTCAATGCCGGCCCCGGCTGGACCGGCAGCGGCGGCCCCTGGGTCAAAGTCGAACAATCCATGCAGCACCTCGTTGCCAGCGAAACCAAAGTGACCGGCAGGCGGCAGTTCAACGAAATCCTGCCGCAGCCGAAACCTCGTCCACCCTTCTTCGGTCCCGTGCCGCCGGAATTGGAGCCGCTGCGGAGCGGATTCTACCGGGATGTCGCCGTGTTGGCGTTTCCGACCCCGCCGGACGGACCGGGGATTACCGACCTGGACGACAAGGCCCTCTACGTGCGAGCGCCTTACTCGTCGCAGCCGGGCGTCAAACCCTATATCCCTGCCCCGTCGCAAGACCCGACGCTCCCTGCGATCGCATCGGATAGAATCATCGACCTGACGGATCGTCTCGATCCGAACGGGCGGCTCGCGTGGGATGTCCCTGAGGGGGAATGGACCATCCTGCGTTTCGGTCGAACGACCACCGGCGCGAACACACGACCCGCGCCGCAGCCGGGACTCGGTTTCGAATGCGACAAGTTCGATCCGGCGGCGCTCGACGCCCATTTCGACGCTTTCGTCGGCACGTTGCTGCGAGAGATCGGGCCACGTCCCACCGACCGCAAGACCGGCTGGACGATGCTGCATATCGACAGTTGGGAGATGGGCTCGCAGAATTGGAGCGAGAAGTTCCGCAGCGAGTTTCAGCGACGACGCGGTTACGACCCGCTGCGGTACCTCCCTGCGATGACAGGCCGGGTCGTGGAGAGCCTCGAAGTCTCCGAGCGATTCCTCTGGGACCTGCGACAGACCGCCCAGGAACTCGTGATCGAGAACCACGCCCAGCGTCTCAAGGCCCTTGGCCGCAAGCATGGTTTCGGTCTCTCCATCGAGCCCTACGACATGAATCCCTGCTCGGATCTCAGTCTTGGCGGCGTCGCGGACATCCCGATGTGCGAGTTCTGGGCCGAGGGTTACGGCTTCGATTCGGCATTCAGTTGCATCGAGGCGACCTCGATTGCCCACACGCTCGGCCGGCCGATCGTCGCAGCCGAGGCCTTCACCTCCGACAGCAAGGAAGCCTGGCGGCTCCATCCGGGAAACATGAAGCGACAGGCGGACTGGGCCTTCTGCATGGGGATCAACCGCCTGGTCTTCCACCGCTTCGCACACCAACCCTGGCTTGACCGCCGGCCCGGCATGACGATGGGCCCCTACGGCGTCCATTACGAACGAACCCAAACATGGTGGCCGATGATCGGCGCGTGGCATCAATACCTGGCGCGGTGCCAGGCCTTGCTGCAGCGAGGCCAAACCGTTGCGGACATCTGCTACCTGGCCCCCGAGGGCGCGCCGCATGTCTTTCGCCCGCCGGCCTCTGCGATGAACGGATCGGGCCCTCTCCGTGATCGCAAGGGCTACAACTTCGACGGCTGCGCCCCTGAGACGCTTCTGGCCGGAAGCACCGTCAAGAACGGACAGGTGGTTCTGTCAAGCGGAGCCGCCTATCGAGTGTTGGTCCTGTCCGATCTCCAAACCATGACCCCAGAACTGCTCCGCAAGATCCGGGACCTGGTCGCAGCCGGCGCGACGGTGATCGGCCCGGCCCCGACCAGCGCCCCCGGCCTGGCCAATTACCCGCAATGCGACCGGGAGATCTGGGACTTGTCCGCCCAGTTGTGGGCGTCTGGCTCCCTCTCAGATGAGCCTGCGGAGCGTCGAGTGGGCAAAGGGCGCACCATCGCGACAAGGCCGGCCGCACCGCGCAAGTCCGAGTCACTGCCTCTGCCTGCCAGCGCCCGCTGGATCTGGCACTCGGAGGGCAACCCGGCTGCCATCGCCCCGGTGGGCGCAAGGTTCTTCCGTCGGACGTTCACGCTCGAAGGGAATGCACAGGTCGAATCGGCGAGAATCCTGCTCACCGCCGACAACGCATTCGAACTGCGAGTAAACGGCAAGTCGGTCGGACAAGGCGACAGTTTCAAACAACTCTATGCCTTCGATCTCACGAAGGACCTGAAAGCCGGCGACAATTTGTTGAGCGTCCGTGCAGAAAACGGGGGGCAGTCGCCCAATCCGGCGGGCCTGCTCGGAGCCTTGGTCATCCGCTTCAAAGACGGTCGCGTACTGACCTTTCCGACGGATCGTCAATGGCAGAGCGCCGAATCGGACGGGGCAAACTGGCAGGCCGCCATGGAACTGGGCGAGATGGGCATGGCCCCCTGGGGCAGGATCGATACGACAGGCGGCTTGCAGAAATATCCCGATCTGTACTGCGACTACGATCTGGTCGCAGAAGTGCTCGGCAAGATGGGCGTCCCGCCGGACTTCGAGTCCGACGTGAATCTGCGATACACTCATCGTCGCGACGGCGACACAGACATCTATTTCGTCGCCAATCCATCCGATCAGCCGGTCGTGGCGAACTGCGCGTTTCGCGTCACCGGAAAACAACCTGAGATCTGGGACCCGATGACAGGCAAGGTGCGTTCCGCCGGACGGTCCTTTGTGAAGGATAAACGCACGCGGCTGGAACTGCCTCTGGAACCTTGCGGCTCGGTCTTCGTGGTGTTCGACAGAAAGCCGCTTGGCGGGAGAATCGCCTCTCGCGATTCGTCACAGAGCCTGGTGTTGGAGATTGAGATCACCGGCCCGTGGGAGGTCCGATTCGAGCCGCAGCGAGGTGCGCCGGAAAGGATCGTCCTCGATACGCTCGTCGATTGGTCGAAGCACTCGGACCCAGGCGTGAAGCACTTCAGCGGACAGGCTACCTACCGCACGCAGTTCATGCTGGACCCGGCCAGAGTTGGGAAATTGCCATGGCAGCTCGACCTGGGCCACGTGGAAGTCATGGCGCAGGTGAAACTCAACGGCAAGGACCTCGGCGTTCTCTGGAAAGCCCCGTTTCAGGTGGAAATCACAGACGCCGTCAAGCCCGGCGAGAACGTTCTGGAGATCACCGTCGCCAACCTCTGGCCGAACCGCTTGATCGGTGACCAGTCGCTGCCGCTTGAGGAACGGATCACCTGGACCACGTGGAACCCTTACACGAAAGACTCCCCCCTGCTCGAATCCGGCCTGCTGGGCCCGGTTCGCTGCAAGACTTCGATTCGGTAGGAGAATCTACGCGCCGAGGATTCCGATGGGCGGAGTTGTCTTCCAACGGCCTCGCGTGAAGTCGGGGAAGTCCATGGGGCTGCTCCGCCTGGCCACGGACTTCTCGCTCAATTCGGTGATGCAACTCCAGGCCGCGGCGTCGTACACGTCCATGTCCGGGACCGCGCCGGTTCTCATCGCATGAATCAGGCGGTGGAGCGTCAGCCAGTCCGCGCCGCCGTGCCCGCCGTGCGAGAGGGCCTTCTCGCCCCAGGCTTTCCACAGCGGGTGCTCGTACTGCTTGTAGTACTCGTCCATCGACTCCCATGTCTGGTTCTTGGGACTGCGGCCCTCGATGTAGATCTGGTCCAGCGTGGCCGAGTAGATGCCTTGTGTGCCCTGCACGCGGTAGATGAGGTCGTAGGGTCGAGGCAGCTTCGTGTCGTAGTAGAGCGTGATCGTCTGGCCGTTGACGGTGCGGATCAGGCTCGCGTTGATGTCCGCGCCGGGATTGCCGCGCGTGCCGTCGGCGCTCATGGAAACGAGGTAATCGAAGCGGTTTCCACGATTGATGTCCATCCATTGCGCGACCGGGCCAATCGCGTGGGTCGGATAGCTGTTGCCCGTCTGCACGAGCGGGTCGGCCGAACGCGGCGCTCCGGGACCGACCTTCTGGTAGTAGTGCTGGTATCCCGCCTCGCAGTGGCGAAGCTCGCCAAACAGGCCCTTTCGCAGCATGTGGTGGACGAGCATCACGTTGCGGAAGTAGCAGCAGTTTTCCAGGATCACGCAGTGCCTGCGGGTCTTTTCCGCGGTCTCGACGAGTTGCCAGCAATCCTCGATCGTCTCGGCGGCGGGGACTTCGGTGGCGGTGTGCTTGCCTGCGTTCATCGCAGCCACACAGATCGGCGCATGCCACTTCCACGGCCGAACCGCGTTGACGACCAGGTCCAGCTCTTCGCTCTCGCACAGACGCTGGAAATCCGTCTCGCCTCGCGAGTATCCGTTGGGCTTGGCCTGCCCCGCGGCAGTCACCAGACCCTGCGCCCTGACGACACGGTCCTCGATGATATCACAGACTGCTTTGACCTGAACCCCTTCAAGGCCCAACAGTATCTTCAACAGTACCGTCCCGCGTCCGCCGATCCCCACCAGACCGACGCGTACTGTTTCCAGAGGTCTCGCCTCGGAGGCAGACGCCGTCCCGCCAACAGCCCACGCCGCAGCGCCGGCCGCTCCGATTCTCAAGAAAACCCTGCGATCATAATGTGTGTGCATGATCGTCCTCCTGATGTGTATTTCGCTTCACCAGGTCACTTCAACCACATCGACCGAATCTGTTCGGAGTCCCTTAGGAACTTCGATCGTGACCTTGTCGCCGGCATCGTTCGCCGCCGGACTGCTTGTCGGAGGTCCCGCCGGGGCCTGCCTACGCCACAACCAGATCATCCAAAGAACGATCGAACTCCAGCTTCACCACGAGCACCGTGTTGGCCATTTCGTTGGCGGGCAGCTTCTGCAATCGCAGGTAGACCTTCTGCTCCGAGTGGTCGCTGGGGGCCAGATTCACTGCGAAATCGATCTTCCGACCATCGTTCAGCAGCACCGCGGACTTGGGCAACACGTTGATGGGCTTGAGTTTCACGCCGTCGCCGATCGGGTCTTTGTTGAGATGGACGTAGAGCGTGCGGTCCCGTCGAGTCAGCAGAACGTTTCGGTTGGAGGTCAAAACCGAGGCCGGCTCGACGTTCACCAGCGATTCCTCCACCGCGCGATACCATCGCCCGATCCGTTTGAGGATCGCGGCGGCCTCTTTGGGAATGACCCCCTCGGCCGTCGGCCCGACGTTGAGCAGGTAGTTGGCGTCGCGGGCGAGGTAGCGATCCAGGCTGCGAATGAGGTGCCTGTCGGTGTAGTAGTCTTCGTCCTTGCGATAACCCCAGCTCTCCATGCCGACGGACTGGCATGCTTCGGTGGGCCTCTCGAAACCGATCGCCTCGGCCGCCCCGCTGTCGAAGTCGCGCTCGGGCGTGCCGAAATCGCCTTCGTCGAAACCGCGATTGTTGATCACCGCCTTGGGCTGGAGCTGGCGAATCATGGCGTTGATGGAGGGATCGACGTGCTTGGGAACGTTCATATCCCACCAGAAGCCATGGATCTCGCCGTACTGGGTGCACAACTCTCGCACCTGGGCCTTGAGAAACTCCAGGTACTTGTCCCAATCGGGCTGATCGCCCGGCTCGGGGCCGGCCAATTCGTGATGCCGGCCCTGGTTGGGGTAATTCGGATGATTCCAGTCCGCGATCGAATAGTACAGGCACAAAGGCACGCGCCGCTTATGGCAGGCGTCGGCGAGCATCCCGATGATGTCCCGCTTGTAGGGCGTGTTCATCGTGTTGAAGCTGGTCTCTCTCGTGTCCCAGAGGCAGAAGCCATCATGGTGCTTCGTGGTGATGCAGACGTACTTCATGCCTGCGTCCTGCATCAGATCGAGCCAGCGGTCGGGGTCGTACTTGCGGGGATTCCACCGCTCGGCCAGCTTCTCATATTCTGCGCGAGACACGCGGGCCCGCCATTGGTGCTGCTCATGCCAGGCGGGGATCGAATAGATTCCCCAATGCAGGAACAGGCCGAAACGTTTCTCGAAGAACCAGTCCCGTCCGTCGCCGAACCTTCGGGGGCGATTGGGACCGGACGATCGGCCTGCCTGTCCTGCCCCCGATGCGGCGCCGCTCGTTGGGTTCAATCCGGCGGCCAGAGCGCCGCCGGCCAGCAAATGGATGAATTCTCGTCGGTCCATGAATTGCCTCAGATATTCCTGAGCAATGACTCGGCCCTTCGCCTGGTCCCGGCGTTTTTCGATTTCTCCACGACGGTCTGAAGGGCCGACCGGCGTTGCTCAACAGACACGCCCTGCACGTTCTTGCCTGCGACGCTGACGATCGCGGAATAGGCTTCCTCCGCAACGGGCGGATCGGCTGCGAACTTCATGAGCAGTTCCAGAGCGCCAGGAGCCTCGACCCCGCCCAGAACCGCGATGGCCAGCCGCTCTTCTTCGGGACGCTGGATGAGCCCGAGCAGATCGTTGATCTTGGCCATTTTGTCCGCGCCGGCGAGCGACCTGTCGCCTCGCAGATATGCGAGATACCCACGAAGGCCCAGGACCTGATGCGAAGTCTTCTTCCCGGACTTCGCCAGCGTCAGCAGCACTTCGCCCGCGGCGGAATCCTGAGTCCATTTGTTCGGCCAGGTCGACAACGTGCGAACCGCTTCATCCTGAACCTCTTCCTCTTTGTCGGCGAGTGCGGACTTCACGGCAGCAAGGGCGTCGGGTCCGCCGACGATCGCCATCGCACGCATGCCAACGATACGAAGGGCGGAATCGTTGCTCTTCATAAGCGGCTGCAGCTTCGGCACAGACGCCTGGCCCGAGCGAGCGCTGACCGCCAGGAGCGCCTTCTCGATGTCCCCAGACTGCTTGGTCTTCTGCGCGAGCGTCACGAGGTCGGTCACTTGCTGGATTCCGCCGAGCACGCCGATCGCCTGGATGGCGGCGGCGCGAATCCCGGCGTCGGGATCTTCGATGCTCTGCCCGATCGCAGACAGAGCCCCATCGAGCTGGCGATATGCGGCCAGTTCGATCAGCACCCGGCGGGTCTTGCCCGTCGCCTGCGGCAGTCGGGCCAGCAGGTCGGCCTCCACGTCCTTGCCGGGGAGCTTCGCCAACGTCATCTTGGCCGTCTGAGCCAGTTGAGCGTCGTCCTGAACCGCGGCATTCAGAAGGACAGGCACACAGGAGATGTCGCCCACGTGGACCAGGGCGCCCACCGCGGCGGTTCGCAGTTCGGTTGAACCGTTCTGGGCGGCCTTGACGACCGCAGGCAGCACCGCGGCGTCCTTGCGGTCCGCGATCGCCAGCAGAAGCAGAGGCTGGCGTTCCGGACTCAGCCGGCCCATCGCGGCGGCCAGGGCCTCGGTGACATCCTGGCCGGGCAACTCGCGGGCGGTTCGCAGTCCGATGCCGAGCCGGCCTTTGTCGGCCGAGGTCAGTTGCTCGACCAGGAACGAAACGCCGGAGGCCCCGCGAGCCAGAATCGCCCCGCGGGTGGCATCGAGAATCCTCTGCTTGGGCACATCGGCCATGCAGACCGCGTCATACAGCTTCTTGGCCTGGGCGGTCTTCGCCTGGGCCAGGTACTGCTCTGCACATCGGACGCATCCCTCCGCCACCGCGGGACGCACCGCCGGGGAGACACTGGCCAGCGCCTGCTCCAGAACGCCCGCGGCCTGATCGCCACCGATGCAGCCCAGGGCCACCGCCGCAGCAGAGGCGACGTCCGCGTCGACATCCTTGAGCTTCTCGACCAGCGCGTTCACCGCCTGAACGTCGCGACGGAATGCGATCGAGTTGATCACGCCGACCAGCAGCTTGCCCTGCACCTTGCCCATCGCCTCGCGGAGAGCCCCATCGGCGGCAGGTCCGGGAATCACTTCCAGCGGGATCCGCGCCCACGACGACAGTTGCTCATCCGCCAGAAGCGGCGCCAACGCCGGGATCACTTCCTGCGTGCCGTAGATGGCCAGTCGCTTGCAGGTGATCGCCTTCTCCGCGGCGGGCGCATTCGACTGGAGCACGCTGATCAACTGAAGTTCTTTCTCGCTGGGAACGGCCTGGCTGTCAGCGACCGACAGAAACGCCACCGCCGCAACGAACGCAACACACCAAACGAAACATCGATTCTGAAACATCGTATTCATCCTCGTAAGAAAAGCGACTCGTGGCTCGTAATCCGGGACACAGGACACGGGAACACAGGCCACCGTTTTCACATCCGCCACGGCTCGCGCAACGCCTCGGAACGCAGGCGATTGGCTTCTTCATCGCCCGGGAACTCGTGCTTCACCGGATCGTAGACGACCTTGCGGCCCAGCAGCAGCGAGATGTTGGCCGCATGGCAGGCAATGTGCGAGTAGCAGGCGGCATCGGCGTTGGCTCGGGTCTGGGCCCGCGTCTTGACGCAATCGAGGAAGTCCCGCACGTGGAAATCGGCGGGGTAGCCGCCGATCTTGGCGCCCTTGTTGACGAGCAATTCCGGCGAGCTTGCGACGAGTTCTCCGTCGTCGCCGGTCTCGACCCAACCCTTGTCGCCTTCGAAGCGCACCGGACACGAACCGAGCGGCAGCCATCCGTCGTTCCGCATGACCAGCTTCACGCCGTTGGCATAGCGGGCGTGGAGTTGACCGTCCTTGGGTTCGTATTCCACGGGGGCCGTTCCGTCGGCGTCGTTGGCCCACTGGCACAGATCGACGCAGTGCGAGCCCCATTCGAGGCAACCGCCGGCGCCGAAGGCGCCGATCATGCCGCCGCCTTTCTCGAAGTTGAAACCATCGAGCAATCTGGGATTGAAGGGCCGCCAGGCGGCCGGGCCGAGATACGTATCCCAATCCACCACCTCCTTGGCGGGCTCAGGCTCCGCGGGCAGCCAGCCGCTCATCTCGGCCTTGAGACCCATCGGGTGAGCGTGCAGCGCCTGGAGCTGACCGAGCCGCCCGGTCCGGGCCAGTTCGATCGCATACATGAAATTGGGCAGGCTGCGCCGTTGCGTGCCGGCCTGGAAGACCCGCCCGGTCCGCCGGAACACGTCCGCCAGGGCCAGGCTCTGGGCGATGTTCTTCGTACAGGGTTTCTCGCAGTAGACGTCCTTGCCGGCATTGGCCGCAAGGACCGAGGCCATCGCGTGCCAGTTCGGGCCCGTCGCGATCAGCACCGCGTCGATGTCGTCGCGGGCCAGCAGCTCGCGCAGATCGCCGTACGTGGCGCAGTCCTGATTGCCGTAGCGCTTGTCCGCCATCTGCTTGACCGCCTGGCGGCGGTTGGCTTTCACGTCGCAGACCGCGACGAATTGCACGTCCGGCTCGTGCAGGAAGCACCCGAGCACGTATGTGCCACGGCCTCCGATGCCGATGCCGCCGAGGCGAATCCGCTCGCTCGGGGCCGCACGGCCGTCGCCGCCGAGGGCGGCGCTGGGGATCACATAGGGCATGGCAAACAAGGCGCCGGCCTGGACCGCGCTCTTGAGGAAGTCACGCCGATTGAGATGGGATTCTCTCTTACGCATGCTGGTCTCCTAACTGCTCAGCGTTCACAGATTGTACGAGCGAGTCTGAAACCCGCCCCTACCCAAGATGTCCGCCAGTCTACCGGTGAATCGTCCCCATGTCCACCCTATCCCAGCAGGCAACCGGAACGATTCTCAACGCACAACGACGACGGTGTCGAGGACGTACCAGCCTTCGCTGGAAGGCAGATCTGTGCCAAGCCGGATGTAGGGGGCAGGATCGCCGCTTTCGCGCGTCAACGCCAGTGCAAGACGATACTCACCAGCCGGGACATCCGCCCACTCGATATGGAGTTTCTCGACCACGGGTCGGTCGGGCATCCACTTGTGCGGACAGCACTCCCGCGGCCAAACGGTTCCCGCGCGCTTGCCGCTCTCATCGATCAACGAGACGGCCACTGCACATGGGATATAGATCGGCGCGACGCCCTGGTTGACCCAGGTCAGCTCCAGATCGAAACTGCCTTTCTCGGCCTTGCGGGAATACGAGATGCGATGAAGATGAAAGTGGTATCCGATGCGGTTGGTGAGCCGCTCGATGAGTTGGCGGTTCTCGCGGACCATGCGAAGGCCCGATTCGCCGCCGCGACCGAGGTCCACCCACGTGGGTTTGCCGTTCTCGACGCACTCCTCCAGCGTGAACCCGCAGCCGTTCTTGTCCTTGATCCCGTCCCACCAGCCGCGACGTTTCACGCCGTCGTAGTTGTCGAACAACTCGAAGACGCCCGGCGCGATGCCCAGGCCGATGGCGGTCTCGCTGCCGTCGCTGTTGCCGCAGATGCCGTCCCGACGCGGGGCGACGTGTTTCTCCAGCACAGCCCAGTCAAAGACGGATTTGAGCGGGCCGAATCGGCCGAGGTGGGCGTTGCGCGACAGGCAAAGCTGCGTGCGTTTGAACGCATCCAGGTGCATTTGGACGTGTTGTCGGAACTTCTCCGGCGCAATGTCCGGCACCCCGAACGGGTACATGTGGGCTTCGCCCCAGTTGCCGTATGAACGAATGTCGAGCACGGCGATGCGCGGGTCGCCGTCGTAGCGGTTTGCGAAGGCGCGCAGGAAATTGGCGAACTTGTCGAGGAAGATCGGGTCGTCGAACACCGGCGCGATCTTTCGGCCGGGCGTGCCGGTGGTGGACTGGTCGGGTTTGAGGAGGATCTCGATCTTGTGGGCCCCCGCGTCGAAGACCCACTTGGGCGTAACGTAGCCGTTCGGGTCACGACCGTGGGTGTTGGCGCACATCACGCCGATGTTACACACCTTGCCGAGCTTGCCCCAACCGTCGAGGAAGCGGTCCAGCGCGTCCCAGTTGTATTGCCCCTCCTGCGGTTCGAGCGTCGCCCAGTCCAGCCGCATCATGCCCATCCCGGCCAGATCGAGCACCTCCTGGGGCTGCCTCAGGGGCGACCCGCTCACGGACCAGCCCTTGCCCGGATTGAGCAGCATCCCCTCTCGCGGCCTGGGCTCCAGCGTGACGATGGGATTGTGGTCCGCCTTCGACAGAGCGAACAGCAACGTGCCAAAGCCCGGGTGGTCCGCCTGAAACGCCGCGCCCTCGGGCCGGAGTGTCTCGGCAGCCTGTCGTGTGTAAGGAGCGGGAACGCCCTTGCGCCCCTCGTAGTGGTTCAGCACCATCTCGTAGATCGGCCGCAGGCGATTGCGCCCCTGCTCGGCAATGACCTGGGCTTGGTATTTGCCGGTTATGTCTTTATAGGGCTCGAACGGGACCTCCTGGCCAAGGTTGTATTTCGCCGTGTACTCGAACCCTTTCAGAAGACGGTTGTTTGCAGCCCCGTACAGATCGAGGCCCTGCTTCCATGCGACCTCTGCGGCCTCGCCCAGATGGGCCAGGCCCAATTGCGTGTGCTGCTGATCCCGGCCGCTCTCCTGGCATTGGCCTGCTTCGTTGATGATGTAGTGCGTCAGCGAGCCGTTGCCGGCGCCGTTGTGAAAATAGTCCACGGCCCGGTCGAACATCGCCCGGTCGTCGAGGAACACGCCCATCGCCATCATCGTCTTGACACAGGCGGTGTCCCAGTTGCCGTTCGCGAAGGTCGCAAAGTCCCGGACTACAGGGTAGAACACGTCCCGCAGGACCGCTTCGAACCGCTTGATGTCCGCGGAGGCCCACCCTTGGTACATGTAGCGAAGGATCTCCGCGGCGTTGACGTACTTGAAACCATAGAGAGCGGCCGCCAGTTCTTTGTCATGGCCGGTGATCTGTTTGAGCGTGCCGGACCAGGCGTCTAGAATCTCGACGGCTTTGCGTGCGTGGGCTTCGTCGCCTGTGATGACCCACATCAAGGCGTTCTGATAGGCGGCGTTGCCGTCTTCTGCCAGCTCCGTATTGTGCAGGTTCTCGCGCGGCCCCCGCACGACCCTTTCGAACGGACCTCGCACCTGCCAGTCGGCCTGTGACTGTCGATGGGTCCTGAGTTTCTCAAATCCGCTCTTCCACGGTTCCACTCCCTGCTGGACCTTCTGTCTCATGCGGTGCAAGTCTGCCCGCGTATGCAGGAGACCCGGGTGCGTGAAGGCCCCCAGGGCCGACGCGACCGATGCGAACCACAGGATGAAGACTGCCGACGTCGTCCTCGATGTCCTTCTCATGGCGTTTCTCCTTTGTGATGCGAGCCCATGGTACCATCCCCCTCCCGGTTCGCCCAGACAATATGCCTTGAACGCAGAAGCCTCGCAAGGTAGCATCAACGGCAAATGGGATTGCCGAGGGCGACGCATGCGTCGCCCCTACAGCGATTGGAGAAAGGAGCCCATGAATACACCGCACATGAGACGTCGTCAGTTCCTGGCCGGCATCGCGGGCGGGGCCGCAGTCATCGCCGCATCGCCGCTGGCCCAGGCCGGATCCGCATCGAAATCCACAACCGAGAAATCCCGCGGCAAGGTGCCATCGGGTTTGGCCGAGTTGGCGTTTGGGCCCCTGCCGCTGGGATCGATCCGCCCGACGGGCTGGCTCCGGCGACAGCTTCGCGTCCAGGCCGACGGCCTGAGCGGCCACCTGGATGAATTCTGGCCCGATGTCGGTCAGAGCCAGTGGTTCGGCGGCAAAGCCGAGGGTTGGGAGCGGGCCCCCTACTGGCTCGACGGCGTGATTCCCCTGGCCTGGGTCCTAAATGATGAGGCCCTCAAAGCCAAGGTCAAGCGATATGTCGATTACATCGTCGCTCATCAGCGGCCCGACGGCTGGTACGCACCCTATCCGCTCGACGCCAGCGCCAAGCCGTACGATCTCTGGGCCATTCTGCTGGCGAACAAG
The DNA here is from genome assembly GCA_937927975.1 of uncultured Phycisphaerales bacterium. Taxonomy (GTDB): domain Bacteria; phylum Planctomycetota; class Phycisphaerae; order Sedimentisphaerales; family Anaerobacaceae; genus PLanc-01. The sequence continues at coordinate 32,046 of CALEZT010000197.1, read as the reverse complement.
GTGCTCGTCCAGTATCACGACGCCACGGGCGACGTCGCGGTCCTCCAGGCGGTCCTTCGCAATCTCAAGGCGACGCTCGACGCGCTCGATCGCACGCCGCTATTCTCGTGGGGCAAGTTCCGCTGGTTCGAGGGCCTGATCCCCGTCTATTATGTCTACGAGAAGACCGGCGAGAAATGGTTGCTCGACCTGGCCCGCAAATTCCACGAGCAAGGTTTCGACTACATGGCCTTCTATGGCCGGGAAGACGTCACGAACCCCACGCCGCGTCGCGGCCTGTGGCGTTTCGACAAGCACGTCGTCAACACCGGCATGGCCCTGAAGGCCTATGCCCTGTCCTGGCGTCTGACACGACGCGACATCGAACGGGCCTTCCCCGCGAAGATGCTGGCGATTCTCGACCGTTATCACGGCCAAGTGAACGGCATGTTCACCGGGGATGAGTGCCTCTCCGGCAAGAACCCGGTCCAGGGGACCGAGCTGTGCGCCGTCGTCGAGGCGATGTACTCGCTGGAACACCTGATCGCCGTAACAGGCGATCCCGCCTTTGGCGACCGTCTGGAGCGGATCGCCTTCAACGCCTTGCCCGCCACGTTTGCGCCCGACATGTGGTCGCACCAGTACGACCAGCAGGTCAACCAGGTCCAGTGCACGATCAATCCGGACCATATGTGGTCGTCGAACGGGCCGGAGTCGAACATCTATGGCCTGGAGCCCAACTTCGGCTGCTGCACCGCGAACATGCACCAAGGCTGGCCCAAGTTCGCCGCCCGTCTCTGGATGCGTGCGGGCGAAGGGATCGCCGCGGTGGCCTACGCGCCGAGCACCGCCCGCTTCGAGACAGGCGGCGCACGAGTTTCCGTGGCGACCGACACCGACTACCCGTTCCGCGAGACGATCAAAATCACGGTAACGACGGACAAAACCGCCAGTTTCCCGCTGGCGCTGCGTGTCCCGGCCTGGACGCAGAACGCCACCATCCGTGTCGCAGGTGGTTCGGAGAAATCGCTCAAGGCAGGTTCGTTCCACAAGGTAGAACGCCTGTGGAAAGGCACGACCGAGGTCGCCCTGCGTTTCCCGATGAGCGTCAAGACCTCGAGGCAGTACAACGAGGCCGTCGCGATCGAGCGAGGCCCGCTGGTTTATTCCCTGAAACTGGGCGAAGAGTGGAAACAGGTGAATATGGACAAGCCGCACCGCGAGCTTCCGCACGGAGATTTCGAGGTCCGTCCGACGACGCCCTGGAACTACGGCCTGCTCATCGACGAAGCCAAACCCCAGACCAGTATCACGTTTGCCGAACAACCGGTGGGTGAGAAACCCTTCTCGCCGGAGGGCGCAGGCATGGTCGCCAGGGTCAAGGGCCGCAAGCTCCCCAACTGGAAACTCGTGCATGGCTGGGCCCAGGAGATCCAGCCGGAACCGCAAAGATCCAGCGAGCCGATCGAGGAACTCACGCTCATTCCCTACGGATGCACGAACATCCGTGTGACGGAGTTCCCTCGGGTCGTAGAATGATGGAGTGTCGAGGAGTCGAATGTCGTCGTTGACAACCATACTCATCGTCTGGGCGGTCTCGGTTGGGACCGCCCAGGAGTTGCCGACCGTGCGCGTCACGTCGGATGACGTCAGGATCTCTCGATCCTGCACGATCGTCATTCCTGCCGGCACGATTACCGAAGACCTCAACGGCAACGGCGTGATTCAGATCGTCGCGTCGGATGTGGAAATCGCATTCGCCCCCGGCTCGCACCTGCGGGGTTCGCCGCGAAACCGCCGGCCCGACGAGTACAGAGGCTACGGCATCCGCATCGACGGGCAGTCCAACGTCACGATCAAGGGCGCTCGCGTCAGCGGCTTCTGGGGCGGTCTCTGGGCGACGAAGACCCACGGCCTGACGCTCGACGCCATCGACGCCTCCGACAATCGCCGCGCGTACCTGAAGTCCACCCCCGCGGCCGAGGACAGCGGAGACTGGCTCTTTCCCCACGACAACGACGAGAATCAGTGGCTGCTCAATTACGGCGCCGCGATGTACGTCGAGGATTCGAATCAGATCACGGTGCACAACTGCAAGGTCGGCCACGGCCAGAACGCCCTGTGCCTCGACCGGGTGAACGATTCGAAGATCTTCGACAACGACTTTTCGTTCAACTCGGGCTGGGGCATCGCGCTGTGGCGGTCCAGCCGCAACACGATCTCGCGCAACGCGTGCGACTTCTGCGTGCGCGGGTACAGCCACGGCGTCTACAACCGTGGCCAGGACTCCGCCGGCATCCTCATGTTCGAGCAGAACTGCGACAACATCGTCGCGGAGAACTCCGCCACGCACGGGGGCGACGGCTTCTTCGGATTCGCGGGCAAAGAGGCCCTGGGCGAGACCGGCAGCCACCCGCCCGATTGGTACCAGCGACGCGGCAACAACGACAATCTGCTCATCGGCAACGACTTCTCCTATGCCCCCGCCCACGGAATCGAGATGACCTTCTCCTTCGGGAACGTGTTCTACGACAACCGCCTGGTGGAAAACGCCATCTGCGGCGTGTGGGGCGGCTACTCGCAGAACACGCTGATCGCAGGAAACCGGATCGAAGGCAATGGCGAAATGGCCTATGGCCTGGAACGCGGCGGCGTCAATATCGAGCACGGCCGGCGCAATCGCATCCTCGCAAACACCTTCAAGACAAACAAGTGCGGCGTCCATCTGTGGGGCGGACCGGTAGGCGCCTTTGCAGACAAGCCCTGGGCAAAGGCCAACGGCACGGAGTCCAAGGACAATTTCGCGGGCGACAATCAGTTCGTCGGCGACACATTGGCATTTCACCTGCGCGGGCCCGGCGAGCTGATCCTCGGTGAGAACTCGCTGGAGAACGTGGACCAGGAGATGTCGAAAGAGCCGGAATCTCTCGTGCGTAAGGGCGCAAAGGCCGATGTCCCCGCGAGGCCTCGATACGTCGCGTATGGTTCAACCCGCCCGGTCGGCGCTCGGCCTCAGTTGCGAGGCCGGCAGAACATCGTCATGACCGAATGGGGCCCCTGGGACCACCAGTCCCCCCTCGTTCGCAAGGTCCAGGACACCGGCGATTCCATTCGTTTCGACCTGCACAATGTATCCCCGAACGCCACGATCACGGTCGAAGGAGATGGCGTCCGGGGGCAGGACTCCGCCGGCCAAGACGCGAGGGTCTTTACTCTCTCCTGTGCAGGACCCGGCGTGCATCCCTATCTGCTGCGGGTCAAGGACGGCGACTGGCGGCACGAGATTCGCGGCACGTTGATCTCGGCGACCTGGGACCTCACGTTCTTCAAGTGGATAGAAGCCGTGGATCCCCGAAACGACCTGGCGGCATGGCGAGAGCTCAGCCAGGGAGGGACCGCGGCCTCAGGACAGGTCAAACAGCTCGCCTTCAAGTACGCCTGGGGCGGCCCGAGCGAACAGAATCTCTCGGAAGCCATCACGGCCGCCAAGCTCGGCGGCGACCACTTCGGCATGATCGCTCGAACCCAACTGCCGCTCTCGGCGGGCACGTGGGAATTCACGACCCTCAGCGACGACGGAGTCCGCGTCCTCGTGGACGGCAAGCCGGTCATCGAGAACTGGGCATGGCACGGCCCGACCCGCGATGCCGGCGAATTTACGCCGACCGAAGACAAGACCGTCGAAATCGTCGTCGAGCATTTCGAGATCGACGGCTACTCGGTGCTCGATCTGGGGATTTCGCGCAAACCCTGACGACCCATCCCCGACGAGCCGTCGGCGTCAAATCTGCTTCAATTGGGCCCGGTTCTCCCAGACCTTCTCGATCGCGTCGGCGACGTCGGCCACGTCTTTCTGAGGCGCCAGCAGCGGGCCCGAAGCCCATAACATGACCATCTCATCGCAGACCCGGTCGCAGTTGGGGCAAGCCCGTTCTTCGCTGAACCGCCGGAGCCGGTCGGCCGAGTACATCTTCTGATAGCTCCTGGACTTCACGATCTCATCGATCCAGGGCTCTTTGTGCAGACCCTGCGCGATGTACTCGCTCAGGCCGACGCCCTCGGCGCTCATGGCCTTCAGGAACGTCGCGCGACTGACGCCGTCGAAGTGTTCCTGATGGTAGGACATCGTGTAGAGATAGAAAGAACCGCTGTCGGTGCCGGGGTAGAGCTTCTGGGGTGTCAGGCCAGTGATGTCCTTGAGCCGCTTCGTCAGGTAGGCGGCGTTGTCGTTGCGGCGTCGCCACCGCTCGACCGCGCCGGGCAACTGGCCCAGGAGCACCGCGGCCTCGAATTCGTTCATGCGGTACTTGGGTCCGATCAATTCGGTCCGGCCTCGACGCGACGTGCCGTGATTGTGAACCGTGTAGCACTTGTCCATGAGTTCTTCGTCGCTGCCGATGATTCCCCCGCCCTCGCCGCAGGCGATGGTCTTACTCGACTGGAAGCTGAAGCATCCGAGGTCGCCGATCGTGCCCAGCTTTCGGCCCCGATGTTCGGCCAGATGCGCCTGGCAGGCGTCCTCGATCACACGGAGGTTATGTTTCCTGGCGATCGCCATGATCGAGTCCATGTCGCAGGGCTGGCCCATCATGTGGACCGGCATGATCGCCCGGGTGTTCTCGGTGATCTTCTTCTCGACATCCGTGGGATCGAGCTGGTACGACTCGACGTCCAGATCCGCCAGGACAGGCAGCGCCCGCGCAGACAGAATGCCCTGGATCGTGCCGGGATCGGTGTAGGGGCTCGTGATGACCTCGTCACCAGGACCGATGCCCATCGCCTCGACGCATGTGTGCAGGGCCTGGGTGCCCGCGCCGGTGGCGACGCAGAACCGCGTCCCCATCAGCCGGGCGTATTCCTTCTCGAACGTGGGAACGGTGCCCGAGGTCGATTGGATCCGGCACCAGATGCGGCTCTTGGCGGTCTTGACGAGCGTATCGATCACGCTGTCGTCCCAGTACGGCCACTCGGGCCAGGGCTTGTTCTTCGCCCTCACCGGCTGACCGCCCAGGATCGCCAGTTGTCCCGCTTTCTTGACCGCGTTTCCGTACGCAGGGATCGTTCTGGAGGCAGCCGCCGCAAGGGAACCGGCCGAAGCCGCCGCGATGAACCGTCGTCTCGAAAAACCGCCGCTCTTCATGGTAAGCCCCTTTCAAGAACCATAGTTGGAGTTTGAAGTGTGAAGTTTGAAGTGTCAAGAGTGAAATCCACCGTATAGAATGCTCGGACCGTGTTCGATGAAAGGAGAATCAGGACCATGGCCTCGCGAAGCTCCGACTTCACACTTCAGACTTCACACTTCAAAATTCTCGTTCTGCTGGTTGGCCTCACCCTGGCGACAATCGCTCGGGCCTCGCTTCGCGGCGGATGCGGAAAAGTCGAGATCACGCCGCCTTTGGGCATTACCCTGATCGGGTCCAAAGGGCAGCCGAGCGATGCCGTCCGGGATGGTCTCTTCGCCAAAGCGATGGTGCTCAGCGACGGAACCACCACTGTGGCCATCGTCTCAGCCGATCTGCTCTATACCCCGCTGGAGGAGATCACCAGTCCCGTGCGGGCCCTCGTTCGACAAAGGACCGGCATCGCGGAGAAGAACGTCATGGTCTGCGCCACGCACACGCACTCCGGCCCGGAGGTCTTCGCGCGGTCGAAAGTCCCCGTGGAAGGCAGGCTCGATCCCTCGCAGATCGACCAATCATATTGCCGGGTGCTTGTGAGCAAGATCGCAGATTCCGTGCAGATCGCGCATCGAAATATGCAGGAGGTGCGGATCGGCTCCGCGATCGGTTCATTGCCCGAGGTCCTCTACAATCGCAGACCCCGAACGACGGACGGCCAGGTCAGGATGGCGTTCACGGTGCCCGAAACCGTCGCCGCGACTCGCAGCCTCGAAACCGGCAGCGACGGCCGCATGTGCGCCGTCCTCGATCCTGCGACGGGAGAGACTCCTCTGAAGTTCGGCCCTATCGATCCGGCGGTACTCGCCTTTCGCATGGAGGACGCGAGCGGACGAGTTGTCGGCTCGATCATCGGCTTCGGCTGCCATCCCGTGTGCATCTATCCATTCCTGAGCACGACGATCTCAGCCGACTACCCCGCGACCGCGACACACGTCGTGGAGCAGACCGAGGGCGGAACCAGTCTGTTCGTGCTGGGTCTGGCGGGAAACACCGTTCCGCTCCGACGGGACGTGAAGCCCTGCGAACAGCTCGGCAAGGCCCTTGGCGGCGAAGCCTTGAAGAGACTCCAGATGGCGACTGCCTCGGGCGACGTCGTATTGAGAGCCGCCACCAGAGAAATCACCCTGCCCTGCAAAGCAGGCGGTAGTTCATCCTCCTTCACCACCGAGATCCAGGTCCTGGGCTTGGGGGACACGTGGATCCTGGGCCTGCCGGGCGAGATCCTCGTGGAGGTGGGCCTGGCGATCAAGGAGAGAACCTCCGTGAAGAATCTCTTCATCGTCACTTTGGCCAACGACGTGGTTGGATACGTGAACCATCGCCAGGCCTACAAAGAGGGCGGCTACGAACCGGGCTCGGGAACGCTTCTGGCCGAAGGGGCAGGAGAGATCCTGATCGAGCAGGCCCTGTCGCTGATCGAAGAGACAACGGGCCCCGGCCATGGAGAAAAGGAAAACGACCGAAAGAAATGAGCCCGCACGCCCTTGCCCTTCCAGGACGGACCGCCATCCCTGGATGCATCGGTCCTTCTTATCGCTCGGCGGCCCCCCCAGACGCCAATCCACAGGCCGCCTCTGCCCCATCGTGAACCTTCTATCGGCCGAAAAAGGCTGCTCCTTAATCCGCACAAACGGTCCATGTGAGAAGAGTGCTTTAGGCCGATAAGATGCGGCAGTTCACAGACAGAAAGACAGTTCGACCTCTGCCGTCCAGGCGAGCGAGTCTGTCGTTTCCTTGATTGGGAGCGAGATTTCTGGTATATTGAGTGGTGACGGCGGGAAGCGAATTCCCCCTGTCGGTGACGGTCCGGACTATGGAATCGCGGTTCGCATGAAGTGCTCACGAAGTCCAGCCATTTTCGTTTCCCTGTTCCTGCTTCTGGGTCCGGCGGTTTCGCTCTTCTCCGAGGAAATCCTGCACATCAGCGAGTTCATGGCCGTCAACGACATCACCCTGGACGATGAGGATCGCGACGAAACCGACTGGATCGAGATTCACAACGCCGGAGCGACCACGGTGAATCTCGACGGATGGTTTCTGACGGATTCGGCCAGGAATCTCACCAAATGGAGGTTCCCGGCAGTGACGCTGGAGTCGGACGGTTATCTGGTCGTCTTCGCCTCCGGCAAGGACCGGCGCGACCCGGCGGGCGAACTGCACACGAACTTCAAGCTCAGCGGGTCCGGCGAGTATCTCGGGCTGATCCGCCCGGATCGGATCACCGTGGCCTGCGAGTACGCCCCCGCCTATCCCGTTCAGGCGGCCGACGTCTCCTATGGGTTGGTGGAAACCGCGGCGCAGGAGATTCTGTTGCCCCTGGGGGCACCGGCCAAGGCCTTCATCCCGCTGGATGGTTCCATGGAGCCACGGTCTCCTCTGGACGGGCCGCGGCCCTGGACGCAGGAAGTCTTCGACGATTCCGCGTGGCTCTCGGGGACCACAGGCGTCGGCTACGGATACCCAGGGCAGATCGGCCTGGACGTCTCGGCCATGCAGGGAGTGAATTCGACAGTCTACATCCGCATTCCCTTCGTCGTGCAGGATCCGTCGATCTTCAGAACGCTGACTCTGCGGATGCAATTCGACGATGGGATGATCGCCTACCTCAACGGACACGAAGTGGGCAGGGACAACGCCCCGGACCCGGGCGACGAGACCTGGAACAGCCAGGCCCGCGCCACCTGGCCCAACTCGAGATTCGTGGAACCGATCGATTTCCGGATTCGCAAGCTCGACCTGCTCCGCGTGGGGACGAACGTCCTGGCAGTGCAGGGCCTGAACCACGGGCCGTCCAATCCGGACCTGCTGGTCGGTCCGCAGTTGCTCGCGACCGTCGTCGGAGGGGCCTTGACTGCCCGCTATTTTCCGATTCCCACTCCAGGCGGCCCGAACAACGACGGCGTCGAGACGGTGGGTCCGGTCATCACCGAGGTGAGCCATTCGCCGCAGTATCTCACGATCCGAAACAACCTGCAGATCACCGCGAGGATCACGCCCACCTTCGCGCCGATCAAAGAAGCGTGGCTCCAGTTCCAGGTGATGTTCGGCCCCATCGCGGTGGTTCCCATCCTGGACGACGGCCGCAGCGGCGACGGCGCCCCCGGCGACGGCGTCTACGGAGCGAGTATCCCCAACACCGCGTTCCAGCAGGGTCAGATGGTGCGATGGTGCGTCACGGCCACCGACGCGACCGGGACCATCTCGCGGTTCCCGCCCTTCCGCGACCCGATGAAGTCGCCCCAGTACGAAGGCACAGTGGTGGCGGACCAGAGCCTGCGGAACCCGCTGTCCGTGCTGCACTGGTTCATCCTGAACCCCGGCGGAGCCGAAACGGAGACGGGCACCCGCTGCTCGGTCTTCTACGAAGGCGAGTTCTACGACAACATCGGGATCAACATTCACGGCCAGTCCAGCCGGGGATTTCCGAAGAAGAGCTACGACCTCGACTTTCACCCAGGACACAACTTTCGATGGGCCCAGGGGCAGCCGCGAGCGGACGACATCAATCTGCTGACCACCTACCCCGACAAGGCCCAGATGCGGAACATTCTCGCCTACGAGACGTATCGCGACGCTGATTGCCCCGGCCACTGGGTGATCCCGGTGCGGGTCCAGCAAAATGGGACCTTCTGGGGAACCGCACACATCGTGGAAAACGGCGATCGCGACTGGCTGATCCGCATGGGCCTCAATGCCGACGGGGCTCTCTACAAAATGTACAATGGGTTCACGAATTCCGGCGACGCCGTTAGCGGCGCCGAGAAGAAGACCCGCAAGAACGAGGACAACGCGGATCTGCTGGCGTTCTTCAACGGCGTTCGCCTCTCGGGCGAGGATCGCAAGCGATACCTGTACGACAACGTGGACATCGCCCAGGTGGTGAACTTCCTGGCCGCCCGCGCGATGACGGGCGACACCGACTGTTGCCACAAGAACTACTACTTCTATCGCGATACCGGCTACAGCGATGAATGGCAGATGTGGCCGTGGGACGTGGACCTGAGCTTCGGCCGCCGATGGATCAGCTCGATGACGTACTGGGACCATCGCCTGATCGCGAACACGCCTTTGTTCATCGGCAGCGGCAATCGGGTGCCCGATGCGATCTTCGGGACTCCCGAGATGCGACAGATGTACATCCGTCGCGTGCGAACGCTCCTGGATGAGTTGCTCATGCCGCCGGGCACGCCGCAGTCGCATCTGCGCTACGAGCCGCGAATCGACGAGCTGGCGGCTCTGATCGGACCCGACGCGGCCCTCGACAACGCCAAGTGGAACTCGCACGCCTGGGGCAACGGATCGACGGCGCCGAACTATCCGCAGCCGTTCCCGGAAGCCGTCGCGGAACTTCGCGATTCATACCTGCCCGAGCGGAGAAGGCAACTCTTCAATCGCCTGGCCCCTGGGACGAACGAGATCCCCGACGCCCAGCCGGCCGGGACGGTGGTCCTCATCACCGGCGCCGACTGCGACCCCGCCAGCGGCAACCAGGACGAAGAGTACATTCAGTTGCGCAACCCCAATTCGTTCGCGGTGGACATCTCCGGCTGGACCCTGACCGCGGGCGTCAATCCCCCAACCCTCCTCTTCACGTTCCGAGGCGGCACGGTCCTTCCTGCAAACGGCACACTCTACGTCGCGGCCAGCCGGCCCGCCTTCCGCGCCCGTCGGCTCTCTCCCAAAGGCGGCCAGGCCCTGTTCGTCGTCGGCGACTACTCCGGCCGACTATCGGACAACGGCGCGATGCTCTCGCTGACCGATCGGCAGGGAGTCAAAGTGGCCACCGCGAGAGTCACTCGCTGACGCAGCCGATTTGTTGTTGACACAACAGGTCAGACGATGCTGTTATGATGTGCATCGCACGGTCGATTTTTCGGACCTACGTGCACGGGATGGGTCTTTATCACAGACACCGGGAGAACCATATGGCAAACATCGCCGGCGTACTTCGAGAGGAAATCCTGCGGCTGGCCCGCAAGGAGATTCGCAAGCAAACGGGCGGTTTCAAGAAAGCCTCGGCCCAGTATCGAAGGGATATTGCCGAACTGAAACGCAAGCTGTCTGATCTTCAGCGACGATTCGGCCCGATCGAGAAGCAGGCCGCTCGAACCGCGGCATCTCCCGCCCCCGAAGACAAATCGGACGGGGTGCGATTCACCGCCAAGGGACTGCGATCGCAGCGCAAGCGTCTGGCGCTCTCGGCCGCCGATTACGGCAAGCTCGTCGGCGTCACGGGCCAATCGATCTACAGTTGGGAACGTGAGACGAGCCAGCCTCGCAAACAGCAGGTGGCCCGGATCGCGGCGATCCGCCACCTCGGCAAGAGAGAGGCCCTTGCCCGCCTGGAACAACTCGACAGCCGAGGACGGAAGAAATCGGCCTGACGTCTGGCTTCGCGTCTCAGAACGAGTTGTCCCAGTCCTTCCAGACGGGGTCGAAGCCTTTGTCGCGAATCGCTTCGACCACCTCGCGGGGACTTCGACTGTCGACGACGTCGAACTGGCCGGTGTGGGTGTTCGGATCGGTGTAGCCGCCGGGACTGGTTCGGCTGCCCGCGCTGATCCGCGTGACGACCAGGCCCATGAGCCGATCCCGCAGAGAGGCCGGCTCTCTTGTCGAGAGCACGATCCCCGAGTCGGAGAAGCACAGCCGCAGCGCCAGCATCATCTGGACGAGATTCTTATCCTCCAGCAGATGAGGGAATTCGGATGAAGAGACCCCGCACGCGGACCGAAGCCGAGGGAACGAAAACGAGACCCGCGACTGCCAGTGCCGACGCATGAGATGCCACGCGTGCTCGGCCAGAGCCAGCGTTTCGAGCCGCCAGTCGGCCAGGCCCAGGAGCACGCCCAGTCCGATCTCCCGCATGCCCGCCCGTCCCATATCATCCGGGGCGTAGAGCCGCGTGTCGTAATCCGCCTTGGGCCCGCCCAAATGATATCGCGCGTACACCTCGCGGTCGTAGGTCTCCTGGTACAACGTGACTCCGTCGATTCCCGCAGCGAATAGTTGCGAATACTCCTGTGCCGACATCTGGTAGATCTCGATGCCGATGAAGCTGAAGGCATCGGTCCCGCGACCGGCCTTGAGACGCTTTGCCAACTCGGCGAGATAGGCGACATCGATGTGGGCCTTGTCTTCGCTGCTGACCAGCAGAATGTCGCGGTATCCTTGGCAAGCGAGGATTCGGGCCTCGGCCACCGCTTCCTCCACGGTCAGGCGGGCCCGCGCGAACTGGTTGTCGCAATTGAAGCCACAGTATCGACAGCGATTGACGCAGTAGCTCGACAGATACACCGGCGCGTACAGCCGCATGGCCCGACCGAACCGCTGGATCGTCAACTGCTGCGCCAGCACCGCCATCTGTTCGAGATACCCCTCAGCGGCCGGCGAAAGCAAAGCCAGCAACTTGCTCTGGCTGTAAGATCCAGGGCGCCAGACCAACGCAGCCTCCACATCACGCGAGGTCAACTCCGACAGTCGCTGCCCCCAGACGTCTCTGTTCTTGTCGAGATGCTGGCTTTCGAGAATAGAATGGATAGACTGCGAATTCATAAATCAAACATCTCACGAATTCCTCAGGAAGCCGGTCAGCGGGCTGGAAGCCTCCGCATTGCGCGCAGGGGCTCGCGGCCCGGCCTTGAACGCCCTTCGTCCTGCTTCAACCGCCAGCTTGAACGCGGTCGCCATCTCGACGGGATCGCCCGCCGTGGCGATCGCGGTGTTCACGAGCACCGCGTCGGCCCCGATCTCCATCGCTTCCGCGACGTGGGAAGGCAGGCCCAGCCCTGCGTCCACGACGACCGGGACGGTGCTCTGCTCGACGATGATCTCCAGCGAGGCGCGGGTCTTGAGGCCCTGGTTCGAGCCGATGGGACTGCCCAGCGGCATCACCGTCGCTGTGCCGACGTCCTGCAACCGCTTGGCGAGAATCGGATCGGCGTTGATGTAGGGCAGGACCACGAAGCCCTCCTTCACCAGGACCTCTGCGGCCTTGAGCGTCTCGACCGGACACGGCAACAGGTAGTACGGGTCCGGCGTCACCTCGAGCTTGACCCAGTCGATCCCGGTGGCCGCGCGGGCCAGCCGCGACAGACGAACCGCCTCGTCGGCGGTGCGGGCCCCCGACGTGTTGGGCAGCAGCAAGAACCGCTCGCGATCGATCTCCCGAAGCGTGTCGTCGGCAGGATTGTCGATGTCGACCCGTCGAAGCGCCACGGTCACAATCTCGGCCCCCGATGCAACCAAGGCCTGGGCCATGACCTGGGGCGACGAGAATTTGCCGGTCCCCACGAGCAGCCTTGAATCGAATGTCCTGCCGGCGATGGTCAATTTGTCCATGGGCTCATCCACCTCCCATCAGTCTGATCAATTCGATCTGCTGGCCTTCCCGAACCTCGGTCCGAACGAACTCCTCGCGGCGCACGATCCGCCCGTCCACCTCCGCGACAACCGCGTCGGTCCCCACGCCCAGCGCCTCCAGCAACGCCGAGAGCGTGCCGGGCATTCGGTCGTGGGCGAACTGCCGCTCGACACCGTTCACCTTCAACGATTTCATTCGACTCACCCCAAAAAAAGAAGCACCCCCGAGAGAGGAGTGCTTGCATTCTTGCCCAAGCCTCCCTTCGCAGGTTCTAACCTGATCAGGTTCTTAGGGTCATCGCCCGAAGCGATCTCTCAGCCGCCGCGACAGGTCATGCGCTGCGGCTCCCCTGGCTTCAAATGTCTACCGGTGCTATGATACCCTCGTTCGCGGGTTTTGACAAGGATTCCGCTGGATTTGCGATTTATGGTTTTCAGGTTCGTCATTCAGGAACACACGACGCCCGAGGGGGTCCATTGGGACCTCATGCTCGAACAGGACGGGATCCTTGCGACCTTTCGCCTGGAACACGAGCCGGCGCACTGCCTGACGCACGAAGTCCGGGCCGAGAAGATCTTCGACCATCCGCTTCGGTTCCTCACCTACGAAGGCCCCGTCCAGAAAGAAACCGGCAAGGTGAGAATTGTCGATTCGGGCGTCTATCTTCGCTGCGACGACCGGGATGATCTTCTGACTCTTGAGCTCAATGGCGCCGTTCTCAGGGGAGATTTCGTGCTCACCCGCCTGAAAGATGCCGAATGGCGATTCGGACCTCGACATCCCCCCGTCTAGGATGTCTTCGAACGAAACTCGACGATGCAGCGCCGCACCTGTTCGATGGCGTAGTCGATCTCCTGCTCGGTCGTGAAACGCCCCAGGCTGAATCGCACCATCCCGGCGGTCAGGCTTTCGCCCACTCCCATCGCTCGCAGCACGTAATTGGCGCCGGTCGTGCCGGACTCGCAGGCCGAACCGGCCGATGCCGCAACGTCGGGTGCGCAGGCAAGCAACGATGCTGCGTCGATGCCCGGGAAGGAGACGCTCAACGTATTGGGCAAACGCCGCGTGGGGCAGCCGTGAACCTGCGCATCCGGGATCGTCGCGATCAAGCCCTTCTCCAGCCTGTCTCGAAGCTCCGACGGCAATGAGAGCCGACCGCCCAATTCCTCCTCGCACAATTTGCAGGCCATCCCCAACCCGACGATCCCTGGGACGTTGAGCGTCCCGCTGCGACGAAAGTGCTCCTGGCCTCCCCCGTCGATCTGGGCGGCCAGTTTCACCCGCGGACTCTTGCCCCGCACGTACAACGCACCCGATCCTTTGGGACCATAGATCTTGTGCGAAGAAAGCGCCAGCAGGTCCGCGTGGATCTGCTCGACGGACACCGCGAGCTTGCCCACCGCCTGCGTGGCGTCGCAGAAGAACAGAACGCCGCGTTTTCGACAGAGCGGCCCGATCTCCTCGACGGGGTTGATCGTACCTACGACGTTGTTGGCCATCATCACGCAGACCAGGATCGTCTGCGTTGTGATGGCATCGCTCACCTGCTGGACGGAGATGCTGCCGAAGCGATCCGGCCAGAGCGTCGTCACCGCAAAACCCTCCTGTTCGAGGCGTTTGCATGGTTCGAGCACCGCCTTGTGCTCGACCGCGGACACGACGATGTGGTTGCCCCGCTCGCGGTACATCTTTGCGGCGCCTTTAATCGCCAGGTTGCAGCTCTCGGTGGCGCCGGAGGTGAAGACGATCTCCCGGGCCGAAGCACGGATCAGCGAGGCCACCTGTCCCCGCGCGGCCTCGACCATTTCTTTCGCCTGACGACCCAGCCCGTGCGTCTCGCTCGAGGGATTGCCGAAGGCATGCGTCATCGCGGGCATCATCGCCTCCAGCACGCGAGGATCGACCGGCGTCGTGGCGTTGTAATCCAGGTACACAGGCTTGGCGGTCATCTCTACGGCTCGAGGAATTCAAAGTCTTTGTGAACGCAGCAGGGACAGTCGGCTCTCGGCGTGGAGACGTCGATCTGCTTGATCGAGTTGGTCCAGACGTCGAACACCAGCAGATGGGGATTGATCCGCTCGATGTGGCCCGAGAGGATCTTGATGGCTTCGGTCGCTTCGAAGGAAGCTGCGATGGCGACCGCCACGCCCAGAACGCCGCCGGGACCGCAGCGGCAGTTCCCGCCGTCGCACGAAGGCGGCGCATCCATCAAGCACCGCAGGCACGGCGTCCTGCCCGGCACGACCGTCATCATCTGGGCCTTCGTGCCCAGGACGCCCGCGAACACCCACGGCTTGGACAGTTTCATCGCGCAATCGTTGAGAATGAACCGCGTCTCGAAGTTGTCCGTCCCGTCGACGACTACGTCCACGTCCTGCACCAACCGCTCGGCGTTGAGCCGGTCGAATCGCGTGCAGAGGGTTTCGATCTGGACGCTGCTGTTGATCTCGCGCAGCCGCTGCGCCGCGGCGTCGATCTTCAACTTGCGGCCGGCCGCGTCGTTCTCGGTATAAAACGCCTGCCGGTGGATGTTGGTGATCTCGACGGAATCGTCATCGACCAATCGAATGCGCCCGACGCCCGCACGCGCGAGCAACTCCGACACCCACGAGCCAAGTCCGCCGACGCCGACGACCAGCACGCTGCCCTTCAGAAGCGACCACTGGCCTTCGACGCCGAAGTCCTTCAGGCTCGTCTGCCTTGCGTAACGAGATAAATCAGGACTATCGATCACTGGATCTCCAAATCATGAATCGCACTTCAGACTTCTCTCAATCCATCCGCCGCCGAGAAGGCATCCGTCTGCGTACGCGACGGCCGCCTGGCCCGGCGTCACCGCCTCGATCGGGTCGTGGAAGCGGACTTCAAATGCATCGTCGCCCGTTCGCGCGACCGTCGCGGGAGCCCCGCGATGATTGTAGCGAATCTTGACCGTCGCCTCGAAAGACGCAGGGACATCCACCTGCCAGTTCGCCCCGTGGGCGATCAGGCCATGGGACAGAAGTTCCTCTCGGGGCCCGAGCGTCACGACCGCGTTCACCGGATCGATGCCGACGACGTACGCCGGATGGCCCATCGCCACGCCGGTGCCACGACGCTGGCCGATCGTGAATCGGCCATAGCCGTCGTGTTTGCCGACCACCCGACCGCTGGAATCGACGATGTCGCCCGGCCGCAACGCCCGACTGCCTCGCGCCTCCAGCAGACTCGCGTAGTTGCCGTCGGGCACGAAGCAAACGTCCTGGCTGTCGGGCTTGTCGTGAACCTCCAGCCCAAGACCGTTTGCGATCTCCCGCACCGCCTGCTTGCTCTCCAGATCCCCCACGGGAAACAAGATCCGCCCGAGCCACTCCCGCGGAAGGCGAAAGAGCACGTAGGATTGGTCCTTGCCGCCCGCCTTCGCCGGAGCGATCACGGGCCCGCCATCCCGCTCTGCGATCCGAGCGTAATGCCCGGTCGCCACGCGCTGCGCCCCGAGCGAATCGGCCAACTCAAACAGCCGTCCGAACTTCACTCGCTCGTTGCATCGGATGCAGGGATTGGGGGTCCGGCCGTTCTCGTAGTCCTCGACGAAGCTGTCGATGATGGCCGCGAAATCGTCTGAGACCGAGAGGGCTTTGAACGGGATTCCCAGCCTGGAGGCGATGGCCCTGGCGTCCGCGGCGTCCTGTGGACTACAACAGGACCGGTCGTTGCCGCCCTGGGCGCGGTCTGTCTGGAGACAGAGAAAGACCCCTGTCACGTCATGCCCGGCCTTCACCAGCAGAGCGGCCGCCACGGCGGAATCCACCCCGCCGCTCATCGCCACCAACACCTTTTCCCGCACGAGGTCACGACCCCTTCACGAGTATCTAATTCAACCTTCCGGCCCGCGAGCCGGGGCCGTACCCGACACGCCGGCCGATCGATTCGATCCGACCCCCAAGGCAATGCCGGCATTGCGAGGCCGTTTCGTTGATGCAGGCCTTGCCCGGGTAGATCTCGTACAACGCGCGATACTTCGCCGGCGTCAGATTGGGCATCACGACGTTGGCCCCGCGAGACAGGCCCTTTTCCCGCCCGCTCTCGGTGTTGATCGTCGCCAGCGCGGTCGTGCTCGGGATATTGGCCTGAGGGCAGACCAGCCTTGCCAACGCCATCACCTTATAGACCATCAACTCCGTATTCGGAACCTGATCCGCGTCCGGTGCAACGAGCGCGTTCGCCGAACCGAGCATCGTCTGCGGATGCGGGATGAATGGCCCGACGCCGATCATATCGAGATCCAGAACCCTGAACAACAGGATATCGTCCGCCAGGCTCGACAGGCTCTGGCCGGGAATGCCGATCATCACGCCGCTGCCGATCTCGTAGCCCAGTTCGCGGAGAACACTGAGCAACTCGATGCGGCCAGGACGCTGCCTTTCGTCGCTCGGATGCACCCGCTCGTAGAGAGAAGGCGAAGACGTCTCGAACCGCAAGAGGTACCGATCCGCACCCGCCTGCCGCCACGCCTTGAGATCGTCGATCGGCCGCTCGCCCATGCTCAACGTCACCGCCAGATTCGTTTCCTGCTTGATCTGTCCGACGATGCCGGCCAGCCAGTCTCTCGCGATACCGTAGTCTTCCCCCGCCTGCATGACGACGGTGCCATATCCATATTCCACAGCGGTTGCGACGCAGGCGAGGATCTCCTCTCTACTCATCCGGTAGCGAGTCAATCCACGGTTGCCTGCGTTCAGGCCGCAGTAGCCGCATCGCCGGATGCAGTGATTGGAGATTTCGAGCAAGCCTCGCAGATGGACGGACTCGCCAACGCTCCGCTTTCGCACGGCGTCGGCCATCCGCCACAAATCCTCCAACTCGTGGGAGTCGTCCGCGCGGAGCCACTTCAGGATGTCCGGCTTCTGCAAGTCGCTGCCGCTCGTCGAATCAACGGCTCCGTAGTGCCTGGTCGAGATCATGGATCAGGTCCTCGATGTCTTCAATACCCACCGACAGGCGGATCGTGCCGTCGGTGATGCCGAACTTCTGCCGCTCTTCGGGAGTGAGGGTCGCGTGGCTCATCGTCGCCGGATGACAGACCAGCGACTCGACGCCGCCAAGACTCTCGGCGAACAGGAAGATCTTCAGGGCCTTCACGAATCGCCGCACCCGCTCGATTCCGCCATCGAGTCGAAACGTGACGATCGCGCCGAAGCCGTCCATCTGGGCCTTGGCCAGATCATGTTGCGGATGGCTCGACAGGCCGGGATAAATCGTCTCCTGGACCTTGGAGTGGTTCTGCAGGAACTCCGCGATCGCCCTGGCGTTGGCCTCGTGCTGCCTCATGCGGACGGCCAGGGTCTTGAGCCCGCGCAGGCTCAGCCAGCAATCCCACGGGCCTGGCACCGCACCCGCGGCGTTCTGATAGAACTTGATCGCCTCGTGCAGTCTCTCATCGCTGGTCACGACCGCTCCGCCGATCACGTCGCTGTGCCCGCTGATGTACTTGGTGGTGCTGTGCATCACGACGTCGGCCCCCTGCGTCAGCGGCCTCTGGAAGTACGGCGAGGGAAACGTGTTGTCGGCCACGATTTTGGCCCCTCGGTCGTGAGCGATCTTGGACACCGCCCGCACGTCCACGAGCTGCAGCAGCGGATTGGCGGGCGTCTCGATCCACACGAGCTTCGTGTTCGGCTGCATCGCGCCGGCGAACGCCTCCGGCCGGGCGCCGTCCACGTAGGTGAAGCTCACGCCCCTGGGCCGATAGACTTGTTCGAACAGGCGAAACGTGCCGCCATAGATATGCTGCGCCGAGACGACGTGGTCGCCTGGCCTGAGAATCGAGAGCACCGCATCGACCGCGGCCATGCCGGAGCCGAACGCCAGGCCGTACTTCGCCTCTTCGAGCGAAGCCAGGCACTGCTCCAGGGCCGTCCGCGTAGGGTTTCCGCTGCGCGAATACTCGAACCCGTGCGGCCGACTCACGTCGTCGAACACGAAATTCACCGCCTGGAACACGGGCGGTACGATAGACCCCGTCGTCGGATCAGGCTGCTGACCGATGCGAATGGCCTTGGTCGAAAACCTCATGAACGCCGTCTCCTTCCGTCACAATTGGGCATGCCCGACCTCGTCGTCAGACAGTTGCGCCGCCTTGAGCGCCTGATCGAGGTCTGCGATGATGTCCTGAACGTCTTCGATTCCGACGGACAGCCGCACGAAGTCCGGCGTGACGCCCGTCCGGGCCAACTCGGTCTCGGTCAGTTGCGAGTGCGTCGTCGAGGCCGGGTGGATCACCAGGGTCTTGGCGTCGCCGATGTTGGCCAGGTGGCTGGCGAGTTTGACGCTGTTGATGAACTTCACCGCAGCAGGCGAGCCGCCCTTGATGCCGAAGCCGATGATCGCGCCCTGCCCGTTGGGAAGATACTTGCTGGCGTTGGCATAATGCTTGTGGTCGGGCAACCCTGGGTAGTTCACCCACGCCACCGCCGGGTGCTTCTGGAGCCACTTGGCCACCGCCAGAGCATTCTCCGAATGCCTGGGCAAGCGAAGGTGCAGCGTCTCGATCCCCAGCAAGAACAGAAACGCCGCGAAGGGACTCATGCAGGCGCCGGTGTCGCGAAGCCAGTGCGTGCGGATGTGGATGATGTAGGCGATGTTGCCGATGGGCTTGAGGGCCTCGGTGAAGACCACGCCGTGATAGGCGTCGTCGGGAGCCGTGAACTCGGGCCATTTCTTCGGATTGTCCGCCCAGGGGAAATTGCCGCTATCGACGATGGCCCCGCCGACGTGGACGCCGTGACCGCCGAGGAACTTGGTGGTCGAGTAGACGATGATGTCCGCGCCGTGCTCGATGGGCCGCAGCAGAGGCGGAGGCGTCACCGTGTTGTCCACGATCACCGGCAAACCGATCTTGTGCGCCGCATCCGTCAGTCTGCGGAAGTCGGGCACATCGTTCTTCGGATTGCCCAGGCTCTCGAGGTAGACCAGCCGGGTGCTCTCGTCGGCCAGCTTGGCGATCTGCTCGGGATGATCGGGATCGAAGAACCGCACCTCGATGCCCAGCTTCTTCAAAGTCTGGGTGAAGAGCGTCCAGGTGCCGCCGTAGAGACTGGTGGACGAGATGAAGTTCTGGCCGCTGTGCGTGATGGTCAGGATGGCCGCGGTGATGGCCGCCTGACCGCTGGCGAAGGCCAGGCCCGCCGCCCCGCCGTCCAGGGCCGCCAGACGTTTCTCCAGCACGTCGTTCGTCGGGTTCATCAGCCGGGAGTAGATGTTGCCGAATTCCTTGAGCGCGAAGAGATTCGCTGCATGGTCGGTGCTCACGAAATTGTACGACGAGGTCGCGTAGATCGGGACCGCCCGCGCGTGCGTCGTCGGATCGTCCACCTGCCCTGCGTGGAGAGCCTGCGTGCCGATGCGATACTGTTCTGTCATGTTGGTTGCACTCCTTTTGAGAGGATCTTCTGGATCAATCTAAACCGCCAAATCGGCAAACAGCACCGAAGAAAGATACCGCTCGCCGAAACTCGGAATGATCACCACGATCACCTTGCCCTTGTTTTCCGGCCGGGAGGCCACGATGTCCGCCGCACGAAGCGCCGCGCCGGAAGAGATCCCGACGAACAGTCCTTCCTTGTCGGCCGCCCGCCGGGCCCATTCGATCGCCTCGGCCTGATCGACCGTCACGACCTCGTCCAGAATCTTGAGATTGAGCACCTTAGGCACGAACCCCGCGCCGATGCCCTGGATCTTGTGCGGGCCGGGCTTGACCTCCTGACCCGCCAGCGTCTGGGTCAGGACCGGACTCTGCGCCGGCTCGACCGCGATGGCCTTGAAGCCGGGCTTGCGGGACTTGATCACCTCCGCGGTGCCGGTGATGGTGCCGCCGGTGCCCACGCCGGAAACCAGGATGTCCACCTTGCCGTCGGTGTCGCGCCAGATCTCTTCCGCGGTCGTTCTGCGATGCACTTCGGGATTGGCCGGGTTTTCGAACTGCTGTGGAATGAAGGCCCCCTTCTCCGCCTCCGCGATCTCGGTGGCCTTCTTGATGGCCCCCTTCATCCCCTCTGCGGCGGGAGTCAGAACCAGGTCGGCGCCCAGGGCCCTGAGCACTTTGCGCCGCTCCAGGCTCATCGAGTCCGGCATGGTCAGAATCAGCCGGTATCCGCGAACCGCGGAGACGAAGGCCAGCGCGATGCCGGTGTTTCCGCTGGTCGGCTCGACGATGGTCGCCCCCGGCTTGATCTTGCCTTCCCGCTCGGCCGCCTCGATCATCGCTACGCCAATCCGGTCCTTGACCGAGGCCAAAGGATTCCGACTTTCGAGCTTGGCCAGCACCGTCGCCCCGTGAATCAACTTGTTGACCTGGACGAGCGCCGTGTTGCCGACCGCCGCAACGATGTCTCTGTAGATGTTCGCCATATCGAATCTCCTTTGCGACCTCTGATGGTTTCTTTCTCAGAACTCCGAATCTGTATTGAATCATACATCACTATGTTCATAAATTTAGTGAAGATTGCGAGGAATGTCAAGCGAATTGATTGACTTAATCGAAATTATCACATAGAATAGGCAGAATTCGACTTGGTGCGACCTAAAGGACGTCTGAGGTCGGCAGGAGCAGAACGTGAACTTATCTCAGAAATGCCAGTATGCGGTGCGTGCCGTCTTGGAATTGGCGAAGTTGCATGGGAAAGGACCTATTTCCATTAGCCAAATTGCGACCAACCAGGCCATACCTCAGAGATTCCTCGAAAACATCCTCAACGATCTGAAGCCGACGGGGCTCATCGAATCGAAACGAGGCGTCCAGGGCGGCTATCAGTTGACCAAAGACCCCGCCGCGATCACAGTCGGCGAAGTGATCCGGTTTGTCGAAGGTCCTTTGGACCCGGTCAAATGCATCACCGACCAGAGCGGCCCCTGCTGTCCTTTAAGAGAGAGCTGCGCCCTCATTCACCTCTGGAACCGCGCCAAGACAGCGGTCGAGGCCGTCTACGACGGGGTGAGCTTTCGCGATCTGATCGAGCAGGAGAGGGAACTGAACAAGTCGGCGGCGATCGACTACAGCATTTGAGTCCAGGCGGAGCGTCGAACGCCCAGGATCACCCGACAACCTGCGCCGCAAAGGCGACCTTGAGAATCGCGCCTGTCGGCTCGGCGTCGAAGATCTCCACGTATCCCCCATGGGCCTCCGCGAAGCGTTTGACTAAGGTCAGACCCAAGCCCATCCCCATGGCCTGAGGTTGACCCGAGGGCGCGTTTCCGCACGGAGCATCGTCCTGGCAGCGATAGAACTGGTCGAAGACCTTCTTGTGCTGAGACCGGGGAATGCCCGGGCCATGATCCTGGACCTCGATGACCGCAAAGCCCGGCTCGCTTCGCGTCCGCACGAAGATGGTCTTGTCCGCAGCGCAGCGGGCGTACTTCACCGCGTTGTCAATGAGATTCACGATGATCTGCGTGACCGCGTCCTTGTCGAACCGGGTTTGACCGTCCGCAGTCAGATCCGTCCGAATCGCGAAGCCATGTTGCTCAGCATAGGGCCGCATCATCTCAACGACCCCTGCAACACACTCATCGATGCTCCCCAGTCGGAAAGCGTAGTTCTTGCGGCCTTTCTGAAGCCTCGCGAAATCGAGCACGTTCTCGACCAGCCGGCTCAGCCGTTCGCTTTCCTGGCGCATCGTGCGGTGATACTCGGCGACTTTCTCCGCGGACTTGACCCAGTTCTTTTCGAGCATCTCCGTGTACATCCGAATCGAGGTCAAGGGCGTTCGCAGCTCGTGCGAGACCGCTGAGATGAAGTCGTCCTTCTTCCGGGCGAGCATCGCCTGCGCCCGCACGTTGTGCCAGAGGCTCAGCAGCGACAATCCCACCGCCGCGACCACGATCGCAACGATCCCGAAGTAAATGCGATGCAGCTCGCCGATGCGACGAGCGATCCATGCCGGGTCGATTTCGATGAGGTTCAGGACCAGGTCGCCGAAGCCGAAGTCCAGAATCGCGGTGTACGCGGCATTTCCATCGGCATCGCCCGCATGCCCTTTCCCTTCCTTCCTCTGCGGCAGTTCGAATCCCATGCCTTCCCGCACGAAAGATCGCGCGGAATGCTCCACCTCCGCGAGAAGTCTGGCCTCGTCGAGTTGAAAACCCTGGAGGAGGTGGCGGCTCTCGATCTGCACGTGCCTCAGGAGAAAGACCTGTCCGCCGAAGACCGATTGCACTCCCTCGGAACGAGGGACAACCAAAGGCACAAACGGTTCGATGCGGACCTGCACCGTGTCGGCAGGATCGGATTCCGCCTGCCGACCGGCCGTCGGCAATCCCTGCAGCCCGCCGGGTGCGGAAGCCTGCGCCGGCTCGGCACTCTGCGGCTGATTGAAGTTTGCGACCGCTCGCTGCTGTTGAAACACCTGCGTCTGCTGGGCCTCCTGCTTGAGGCTCTCGATCGGATAGGCCTTGGCTCGCTGGCCTTCACTTTCGAAAAGTCCTTTCTTTCCCATCGGGACTTGGGGCACAAAGGTCTCTTTCGCCGACAACGCAGGCGGAATCACCACATCGTGACCGACCGCGCCGGCCTCCGCCGGAGGCAACCTGAGAGCCTCGGCATGCAGCGTGATCGAAGGGAAGACGTTCTGTCGAATGTTGGAGAAGTGATCCTGAACCGCCAAGGCCAATTCGCCCTGGACCTCGGAATCCGACGGCCCGGTCGGGTAGTATGGACTGAGGAGATTCCCGTCCGGCTCGACCTGGAAGTACCCATAGGCAAATTCGTTCGACAGCCGATCGGCCAGAGGCGACCGAAGCATCGGCAATTGCGCGGAGTTGACGACGTTCTCCGGCACGTACGAGTACAGGTAATCGGTGTACTGGCGTTGCTGCTCGGCCCGCATGAACTCGTCGAGCTTTCGCTTGACGTCCTGTCGGACCTGCTCGGCCACCTCCGCAAATTCACCCAGCCGGGCGCCTTCCAAGCCCTGCGACCATTTCTCGATGGCGTGAAAGCCCAGGCCCCCCAGCCCGCAGACCGCGGCGACAACGACGAGCGTCAAGATGATCAAGCGTCTGTACATGGAAGGCCCGAAGTCATAAATCCGAATATCGCACTCCGAAATCCGACCCCGCCTCAGCGGGAATGTCAACAAGCCCGAATGACCGAAGCGCAGAACCCAAAACGGAGCATCCGATGGGCGACCGCCTTTCGGTCATTTGGGTTTTCGTCATTTGGATTTGTTTCGGATTTCGACTTTCGATATTCGTGCTCCTCTTCATGGTGCTTGTCCGGCATACTTATACCCCGCGCCGCGGACGGTCTGGATGATCCGCGGATTCGCAGGATCCGACTCGATCTTGCCTCGCAGCTTGGCGATGTGCATATCCACGGTCCGCGTCCCCAGCTCGCTGAATTCGTCGTTCCAGACCTGTCGGTACAGTTCCTCCCGTGCGATCACGCGGTCGGGGTTGGCCGCGAGGTACTGAATGATCGCGGCCTCCCGTTTGGTCAGATCTACCGCTTGATGCCCGCGTCGAGCTTTCAGCGACGCGACGTCGACCTGGAGATCGCCGAAGACGAAGGACTGGCCGACGCCGCGAGCCGGATCGGTCCGCCGGAGCACCGCCCGAATCCGAGCCAGCATCTCCTCCAGCGAAAAGGGTTTGGTCACATAATCGTCCGCGCCGAGATCGAGGCCCTGGATCCTGTCCTTTTCCTGGCCTTTGGCCGTAACCATGATGATGGGGGTCTGGAGCCCGCCCTGCCGCCAGCGCAGGCACAACTGCTCGCCGCTGACGCCCGGCAGCATCAGGTCCAGCAGAATCAGGTCGAATCGGCCCCGCTCGACCAACTCCGCGGCCTGAGGCCCGTCGCAAGCCTGCGACGCCTTGAAGCCGTGAAACTCCAGGAAATCCGTCATCGCGGTCCGGATCGCCGGCTCGTCCTCGACCACCAGGATGTGTGCTTGTGTCTCCATGCGAGTCCTGTCACACCTCAAGTATAGGCTAGAATCCCGCCGAACGTTTGTAAATGGCCTGTAAAAAAACCCCCACCGGCCCACGGACCACAGCAGGTCTTATCGAAAGACAGGCATCACAGCGCCCTGTCGACCCCGAGCCAAACGACGGGTTCCCCTTAGGTGACAGAAATCGCTCCATTTTGACCAGCGCGCTCCCGACTTTGGCTGCCGGGCCGGCGTTTTCTCTGGCATTCCATGACAAAATCTCGGGCTTTGGACTAAAATGCTTGCAATCCCGCAGATCTGTGCTAGACTAGTATCGCATCGGTTTTGAAATATGGGTAGGTAGCTCAGCTGGTAGAGCAACGGACTGAAAATCCGTGTGTCGCTGGTTCAACTCCAGTCCTGCCCACTCAGAAACCGCGTTTTCCACAACGGGAACGCGGTTTTCTTTTGCGCCCGATTGCGCGGAAATCCCGCCATCCGTACCCAAAAGCGCCCCAAAACGCGCCCCATTTTTTGAGGTGTGAATCTGCTGTACCGGATAGGGCTGCTGGTCGGTCAAAACCGCCCCGTCGGTGCCGGTGGCTCTGGCCTGTTCATCGCTCGGTCTGGCCGTCAGGTCGGGTAGCGTTTCCAGCGCCGCCCGTTCATCGTGCAGACGAACGTGGGTATACCTGTCTGTCATGGCGGAAGATTTGTGCCTCGCCAAGCTCTGCGCGACCCGGCTCGGGGCGTGCCTCAGGCCCGTCACGAACGAATGCCGAAGACCATGAAAGTCGAAGACGCGCCCATGATCGTCCGTGTAGACCACGCCGGCGGCGGCAAGGTCCGTCTGGAGCATCTCGCACGTCCGCTTTGTCAGCTTGCGGTATCGGCCCCCGAAGGCTTTGCCGGTGGGCAACCTGCCCCTCAGGTGTTCCCTCAGGTCCGCGGCAAGATCCTTCCGCAGTGGCACGCTGTCCGTCTCGCGGTGCTTCGAGTACGAGGCCCGCACGCGAACTGTCAGGCCATCGAGATCGAAGCTGCCCGCCGTCAAGGTCCGGGCCTCGTTTGCCCTCAGGCCGGTTTCGGCGCAGAAGCGATACAGCAGACTCCGCTCTTGGCCGCTCATGCCGAACAACTCGCCGCTCGCGGCCGTCGTCGCAATCAGCCGACGCAGTTCATCCGGGGTAGCGGCCCGCCGTTCCCGCCGCACGTCGATCTTCTCGTTCAACTTGCGGAGACTCCGCAACGGGCTTTCGCTGGCCTGTCCGGTGTCCACCAGCCATCGGGCAAAGCTCTTCAGGACCGTCAGGTATCCGTTCGACCGGCGGACGCTCAATCCACCGTCCCTCAGCCTCTTGAGAAACGCCTCTACCCTGCCTGAGTTGATGTCCGACCAGACGACAAACCGGCACTCACCGAAGACCCGCGTGAGCATGGCCCCGCACTCCCCGACATATTGGGGGCTACGCTCTTTCGCGTGCAGATGATTCGTAAAATCCCGGAGTAATACGCCCAGCGGCTTGGCGGCGCTGATCCTTGCCCCATCGATGATTCCGACGGCTGCGAGCCGGGCTTTCAACGCCGGCGGAGCCTTCTCCAACCAGCGCAACGTCTCGATGTCGATTGGACCCTTTGCAGCCCGCGACTCCACGAGATCTACAATCCGTCGGCCCAACTGCTCCGTCTGGCGTCGATCCGTCAGGCCGGAGAACCGCCTTGCGATCCCCAGATGGTCCCTCAACTCGATGGTGAACTTCTTCGCCGTCTTGACCTTCCTGAAAACACGCACGATTCAGCCCTCCAAACGCATCTGGATGAAGGCCGAGAGCGAAAGCTTCGCCTCCGTCGCCTTCGCGACCAAGTGCCTATATTGCCCCGGCGTCAGCCGCACGGTGACGCGACAGTCCATCTTCTCTGCCGGCGGCTTCGGTGGTCTTCCCATTCGCGGTTTCTTCGTACCCATACTCGACACAATACTTTCAGTCTGCGGGAATGTCAAGCACCGTCTTTGAGATTTTTCGACATCGCGGCCCATTTTTCTCTGTGCGGGCACCCGAGCTTCACCCATTGCGTTAGCTCCGCGACGGGCCACAACCGACGGCGGCGCAGC
The DNA here is from genome assembly GCA_937927975.1 of uncultured Phycisphaerales bacterium. Taxonomy (GTDB): domain Bacteria; phylum Planctomycetota; class Phycisphaerae; order Sedimentisphaerales; family Anaerobacaceae; genus PLanc-01. The sequence goes on along the minus strand of CALEZT010000197.1, from coordinate 5,505 downwards.
CGTATTCCTTGAGGCCCAAGCTCACCGCTGCGATCCATAGCGTAAAACGTGCTCACCCCCACGCCGATCAACCGGGCGGCCTCGTTGAAGTCGATCAGCAGCGGCGGTGATACCGTCTGGGCTTCAACCTGCATGACTCGGCTCCTCAGTTTCTCGCCGGCGTTCGGTGACCGCGTCCAGCAAGCCCTGCTCGAAGCGTTCAATCGCCGTAAGCTCCTCCCAGATGTCGCCTGCTCGCTGTGCTCTCTGGACAGCATGTGTCTTTGCCAACTTCGCCGCAATGCCCCGCTTGAGCGAGGCCACCTCGTCGAAAAGGCCGGAATCGATCAGCCATTTTTCTCTCAGCTCGGCAAAGACTTCCTGAACCACCTGGCGGACAAGCGAGTCGTTCGAAAACCGGTCCGTCAGTTCGGCGGCTCCGACGACCTTCGCGAGATCCTCCATCTCGAACCGTCGGGCGACCTCGGCCGCCGGGTATGTGCTCGCCCCGTCATCCTGGGGACTTCGCAGCCCCAAACGGTCCAACTCCGCTTCCATCCGATCGCGCGACAGGCAGTAGAGCGTGGCCAACTGGCTGGACGTGAGTCGGGCCTCGGTCGTTTGATGCTGCAACTTCATACTGGTCATAAAAACCTCCTTGTCAGTCCAAACTGCCGGGGGCCGCACGATGCGCACCCCCAACGTGGAAGAAAGCGGCTTGTGGGGGCCGCGACCCGTTCTACGCAACTTTGCTGGCCTCCCTGGTCCGCCGCGACGAGCACATCCGCGTCCAGCGGGCGAGTCGGTCTTCGAGCGTCCTGAGGCGCTTTCCGCGAGCGGCGGCGTTGCGCCGCATGTGGACGAGCAGCGCGTCGCAAGCGCCGTCGGCCTCCTCCAAGGTGGCCGCGATGTAGAACATCGTGTACGAGTTCTCCCCGCGAGCGCCCATCCGGCAGCCGATCCGCAGGACATCGTCCAACCCAGTGACATCAAACGTCACTTCGCCGCGCTCGTCAAACCGGTAGGCACAGGCCCAGAGACGTTTCGCGGCCAACGTCGCCAACACTTCGAGTTCGTTCATAGCGATGCTCTGTCCTTTCTTTTCTTCGAGGCGATGACACCCAACTCGCGCAGAATGAGCCCCTTCGAGGCATCAAACTGGAACGCCAGCCGCAGGCCGGTGCCCTCGCCGCTTCTCGTTTTGAGTAAATGCAGTGTCCGATTATGCATCACAGTGTCGGACCCGCAGCAGGCCCGGACCGTGGCTTCTCTCAGGTCGTGCGCCTCAAGCCAAATCACGGAATCAGCGAACCTCGCCCACGCGGCCCCGCCGGCCAGGCTATCTAAATCCGGACAGCTTCCGGAGCCTTTTCGCGGATGCGTGACACACAGCAACGACAGCCCCGATTCGGTCGCGATCTTGTCGCAGGCGCCCAAAAATTTGTCGTCGCTGACCCAGTAGTCGGCAGGTCTGTGTAGGCAGGTGATCGGGTCGATGACGGTCGCTCGGCAGCCCTCGCCCGCTCGGTCCGCGATCCAGTCGGCGGCGTCGAGCGTCGTGAACGTTCTCGGCGCAACGTGGATCGCCAGGCCCATCGCGTTCAAATGCTCCGAGTGCTTGCGGATCATCCGATGGACTACATCAGCGTGTGTCTTCACCCAGCCGCACTTCGTGACATCCGCAACGCCCGTCCGCTGTGCGAGTACTCGCCGCAGGTGAAAAGTTCGGTCTCGTTCGAGTTCAAGACAGGCGGCGCGAATCCCCACATCGCCCCAGTGGGCCAGGAGCTGGAGTACCCAGAGGCTCTTGCTCGCCCCGCCGGGCGCGGCCAGCACGATTTTTCCGCCGGGCGTGAACATCTGGCCCAGCTCTTCCAGAAGCGGCCAGGGCATCGGCAGGTTGACGATCCGGCCCGAGGCGATGCTTCGAACCTCGTCCGCCAGGTCGCTCGTCGGGAGCGTGGTTGGCCCCGTCTGCGCGTCCAGTCGCGCCGGCGCCGGTGGGCGGATCGGCGTCGTGGGCCGGGTCGCGGGTTGCGACGACGCACCCAGGCACCTCGCCTTGCCGCTGGCCGCCGCCACCGCGAGGGCGAATGGGTCCCGCGAGTTTTCACGCCGGTGTCGCTCTTCGAGTTCGGCCGCTGTCCCGGCGGCTCCGCAGACGGGGCAGCCAAACCGCCAGACGCCATCCCGCCCCTGTTCGATCTTGCCGACGCCGGTGAGGTCGAGGTGCCAGCCGCAGTGGACCCGGTCGCCATCGAACAGGGCTCCCGCGTTTCGGAGGACCGCGACCAGGGCTCCGCGACTGCGAGGATCTGCGGCGGTAGGGTTCATTCGGCGCCCTCCTTCCGGCTCGCGATGTTCGCGAAGATCGCGTCCAGTTCCTCGTCGGAAGGCAGCCAGTCCGGATCGCCGCGCTTTGGCTCCGGTGAGCAGGGCAGTTCGTCGTCGAACCGTCGCTCCCTGAGAAAACGCACCGGGTAGACGATGAACTTCCCGCCGTCTCTCGTCCATTGATCGGATCGCTTCCATGCCCGGACCGCGACGATGATCTTCTCGCTCAAGGTCTCGTCCGGGTCAATCGTCTGCCATTCCCGGAAGGCTCCCAGCTTGTCGATCTGCCGGGGGTATTCATTCCAGAAATCCTCGAAGGAAGGGGGGAACAAGATCGTCTCGCGCGCGCCTTGTGTTCTTGACTGCGTTCTTGAATGCGTTCTTCTTATATGTCGCGGCTTCGCCGTTGGGGTTTTCGTGGTACAGCCGTTGGGGTTTTCCTGGTACGGCTGTTGGGGTTTTCGCGTCGCAAGACCCAAACCGCCGTTGGGGTTTTCGGGGCGTGTTATCGCATACGTCTTTTGGTGCTTCTCGCCCCGTCCCGGCCCCGCCCAGGTGACGGTCAGCCAGCCAATCTCCTCCAGCCGTTTGGTGATTTTCCGAACCGCCTCTGTGGTCAAACCGACTTCCCGACCGATCGTGCTCTGGCTCGGCCAGGCGGCGGAGTTGCCCCCCTGATGCCAGATGAGGTTCAACAGCACTCGAAGCTCAACCGGCGACAGCCTCTTGTCCAGCATGGCCACGACCCAGAGGGGAACGCTGCTCTTACTCACGGTCGCCCTCCTTCGGTCGAGGAAGCGTTTCCGTGCGGCGATTCAGCTCTCGCCGGAGAACCTGAACCGCATACGCCTCGGGTCCAAGCAGTTTCTCCGTGGCCTCCAGGGCTTTCGTCAATTCGCGGATCGTCATGTCTTGAATACGCATGACAGCAGCCTATCATGCGTCGTGGAAATCGTGTTGTCGGCGGACGAATGCCGGACGCGCGAATTTCTGAGAATCGGCCTTTACGGGGGCAATACTGCGGAAAAATCAGGGGGATTTTCTTCGTGCCGGACGAATGCTGGACGTTTTCATCGCTTCGATGATCGGGCGGATCGATCCCACCTTGTAGAGGTATTTGGCGTCTCGCGACCCTGCCTCGGGGTTCTCGATGAAGCACCCGTGGTCGCGTTCCCGCAGACGCACGAGCCGCTTCCGAAGGGCTTCACAAGGGACGCCGAACAGCTCCGCGATCCTCTTCGGCTCCAGGGTCGCCTCGTCGGGAATCCCATTGCGCGCTTCGCTTCTGACCCGGCCGGCGAGATCCCCTTGCACCCACGTCAGCGCCGCCTCGATATCCACAAGATCCCAGGAGCCAAGACTCGCGACCAGGGACCGAAAGGAGATTTCGTCCAGGATTTCCCGGCACAACTTCACGGGGGCCTGCTCGCGCTTCTCGTGATCGTAGATCGCTCCGAGCAGCGTGTAGTAGAGCGTCATCTTGTCGGCGGTTCTCCAGTCCAGCGGATCGGGCGGCTCAGGCTGCTCCGGCGGGAACCAGACGTCGGTTTCCTCATCTTGTGCCTGCTCGCGTTCCTCTGGTCCCCGTCCCCCGAAGTCCGCCATCCGAGCTTCCTTGTCCACCTCCGCCGCGCCCGTCGGGCCGACGTATCCCGCCTCCTGCTCGTATTCGACTCCCTTGCGCCGATCCCGGCCGTCCACGCAGGGCGGAACCTCGCTGCACCGTGCCTTCCAGTACACCCGCCACATCGCGTTGAACTGCTCGGCGTGCTCGTGAAATCGATCAATCACCGCCGGACCTCGCGCCGCCAGTTGCTCGATTCGTTTCACAATCGCCGCACGGCGTTTCGCCTCTCTCTTTGTGGTCACGGCCCGCTCCCAGGAGAAGAAAAGGCCGGGGCTGCTATAGGCTGGTCAGAGCCCGGCCGGCCTTGCGGTGCGGCCATCCCCGGCGAGAGGCAGTGATGATGACGAATTGGCGTTTGACCATTCATAGCAGTGGGCATTCTACCGCCGCATCCGTGGCGACGCCAAGGGGCTTTTTCCAGGCGGTTGCCTTCTCGCTCGCGTCTCGCTTCACATAATCAGCCTCACCCCACAACCACCGACGGCAACGCCAGGGCGTCGGTGATGATACTTTCGAGCAGCCGCTTCTGCTGCGTGGCCTCTTCGATCAGCTTGTCGCAGTCCTCGACGCTGCCGAGGACGGGCTTGGCGGGTACGGGCGTGACGGCCAGGTCTGAGCGGTCGCTGTAGTTGTGCTTGGAGGTCAAAACGAGTTTGGTGATGACATGGTGGAGCGTGCCGTTGGTGCCGCCCTGCAAGAGCCTCACTTCCTGGATGTCACTGGCCCGTTCGAGCGCTTCGGCGAAGGCCGGACTCATCTCCGCAAACCGGACGAGATAAGTCGCCGGGATGCCTTCTTGGATGGCCCACCCCTTGAAGAAGACGTTCTGCGGGTCCCTCATGTACCCCAACAGGCTCTCGGCCATTCTTTCGAGTTCCGCCGGCGTCCATTTCCAGCTTCCGTTCGGCGCCATATCGTGACTCCTTCAGGGTTTCTGTGACTTCACGTCGCGAACGGCCTGTACGTCCCGGCCTTCATCCGGGCCGCGATGTCTCTTCGGACCTCCGCCAGCGAGCCGGGCTTGAACGGCGTCGAGCGTTCGGCCGCCGGCTTCGGCGACGCGGGTTCGGTCCGGGCTGACTCCTTCGCGGCCAGTTCGGCGTAGGCCCGTCGCATGAGCTTGTACATCTGGATCTCGCTCCGGGGCCGGTCCACCTCGTAGCCCGCGATCATCGCGTTGGCTTTCTCGATGGCCCCGTTTCGGAACTGCGCGCCGTACTCTTCGTCGCAGGAGGCCAGGATGTCACGAGCGATCTGGTTTCTGTTCATCGATCTGTCCTTACAAAAAAAAACGTGGTTGCTCTACTGAAACATACCGTACTGGATGGGACCCGCCAATATCCCGCCGCCACGCTTCCATGCTTCCCCACGGCGCCCGCGTCCAGGGCCTCCGTTGAGCCGTAGAGCCACGATCCCGCCCGGCAGGGCCTTCCGGACCGTCTGGACGCTCCCAGGCCTTTTTGCAGGCCGCAAACGGCCTGTTGCAGGGGGGGGTGTTTTCGAGGGCTGGAGATCGGAAGAGCGTCGTGTAGGGAAAGAGAGTAGATCTCGGTGGGCGCCGGCTC
>CALEZT010000196.1 GCA_937927975.1 uncultured Phycisphaerales bacterium | reverse complement strand
GCCGTACTCGTCGGCGGTGTAGACGTTGCCGCCGGCCTTCTTCGGATCGCAGATCATCTTGCCGTCCTGGGCGTAATAGCCGGTGGTGTTGCCGACCCAGCCGGTCATGTCCCGCCCGTTGAACAACGGCTTGAAACCCGCGAGTCGCTCCTCGGCCGGCAGGATCTCGCGGATGTAGATGTTGCGGAAGTAGAGGAAATTGCCGTGGTTTTGCAGCTCGATCTGGCCGGTGGGATAGATCGGTTTGCTGCGGTCCCAGTAGTTCTCCAGGGTCACGTTGTCGACGACCAGTTCGCCATTGAGGTAGATCGTGACCTTCTCGCCGACCATGATGATTCGGAACGTGTTCCACTCGCCGACGGGTTTGTCGGCCACCTTCGACGGTTTGCTCGGGTTCTTCTGGTTGTTGTAGAGGCCGCCGGAGCCAACCTGGGCGCCGACCGTGGCCAGGGCGGTGTCCCAGATCTGCACCTGAGGCGAGCCCCGCAGGTAGATGCCGCTGTCGCCGCCTTTCTCGATCTTCCAGTCGACGAGCATCTCGAAGTCCGCGTAGTCTTTGGCGGTGCACAGGCTGCGGCCCTTGCCGTCGAAGGTCAGGACGCCGTCGACGACCTTCCAATGGGCCCGCATGTTCTCGTCGGCCTCCCTCTGGAGCTTGGCCAGCTCGTCGGCCGGCAGGGCGGCCCGCTTGTCGGGATTGTCATAGGGCCCTTTGAGCAGGCCTTTCCAGCCGCTGAGGTCCTTGCCGTTGAACAGGGCGGTGAACCCCTCGGGAGGCTGGTTCAAGGGCTGGGCCTGGAGGGCGCTGGCCGCCAGCAGGACGAACAGGGACGCTGCGAGAATCACAGTGGGGTGGAGTTTTCCGCTTTTCATCGTGGTTCTTCCTTTCCATGCCTGTACGCTCCATGGAAGCCGTCTCCGGCTCGTGCCGTGCCGGACCAGAAACGCACAAGCGACCATTACGAACGAAAGTCTACGCCGGGACATCGGTCCCGTCAAGTTCCCGGCTCCTCGATCCGCGACCGGATCGAGAGGCGAACGCGAAATCCCGTTTGCCTTTCACTTGACCGGACCGTACAATGCGGTTGTGGAATCGTGGGTTGTTCGGATGAAAAGGGTTGCCCATTCGTGCGAGAAAGGGGCCTCATCATGAGCGACAAGAGACGAGATAGCGGTTTCGATCGGACTGGAGGAACGGTCTCCCGTCGCATCGCTTGCAGGGCGTTCACGCTGATCGAACTCCTCGTGGTCGTTGCGATCATCGCGGTATTGATGGCGGTCCTGATGCCGTCCTTGAACCGGGCGCGGGAGCAGGGCCGTCGGGCTGTCTGCCTGAACCATCTCAAGACCCTCACGGTTGCCTGGATAATGTACGCGGACGAGAACGATGATCGGATTGTCAACGGGGAGGCGTACTGGGGACCGACGACGCCTGCCCAGGCGCCCGTCCCCACATCGGGCCCTCATATGGGCGAGCGGTACTGGGTGGGCAACGACTGCGCCAGCGGCTTCGCGACGGGGGAGCAGCGGCCGCTCAAGATCCAGAGGGAGGCCATCCAAGTCGGCGCCCTCTTCAAGTACTGTGCGGCCGAGGACGTCTATCGCTGCCCGACCGGCGTGCGGGGGGAGATGCGCACCTACTCCACCGGCTACGGAATGAACGGCTGCTTCGACGCCGCCGGGACGTACGAGGGCAACAAGGGCAAGCGAGTGGGCCGGACGGTGCTGATGGTGAAGCGACGAACAGAGATCACGGTTCCCTCGCCGTCTTATCGTCTGGTCTTTCTGGACGAGGGCCGGATCAGTCCGGACAGCTATGCTATTCAGTACCTCACGCCTCGATGGTGGGATCCGCCCTTTGTCCGCCATGGCGACGGCACGAACGTCGCCTTTGCCGACGGCCACAGCGATTACTGGAAGTACCAGGGCAAAGAGACGATCGATGCCGGCAAGCAGGCAAACCCGCCGTACAATTTCACCCCGACCACCGACGAAGGCCTGGCCGACGTCCGCAAAATGCAGGAAGCGATCTGGGGGAGAGTGGGGTACTGAGGGACGGCACGATTGAGCGAATAGGGCTGGGTGGGAAACGCAGATTGTCGATCGTCGGATGGCGGACCATGTTACCGGGAGCCGACGCGATGCCTCTTCTCTCTGGACGGGACATCGGAGAAGATGTCGCCGATCCGGGAGACTGGATTATGGAGAGAGTCGCGTTGGTTGTCCTTGTGGCGGTTGCGATGGTGTGGCTTGGGGGGTGCATGGTGATCGAGTGCGAGGAGTATGGGCCGCCGGAGGTGTGCGTCGTGCCCGCTCCGCCGCATCGGGTGGTCGAGGTCGTCCATGTCCCCGGCCCGCCGCCTCGGCCGCATCATTGGCATGGGCCTCGCCATCCTCGGGGGTGGCGGTAATTCGCCTGCGTTCTGCCGGGGCAGGTTCCGACGGGCCGTCACGCCGCGTCGGCCGCGGAGCGAGGCGGCTCGTCGGCCAGGGCCTCGGCCAACTCGGCCGTCAGGGTCTCCACGAGCGTTTTGACCGACACGATCTCCTGGCAGCGGTATGCGTTGGAGCCGGCGAAGGCGAAGGATTCATCGAGCCTGCCCTGGGCGGCCTTTGCCAGCACCTCGGCGATGCAGTAGGGGGCCTTGCTGGGTTCGCAGCTCCGCAGGCAGCGGAACTTGCAGTGGATGGGCATGGTCTTGCCCTGCTTGATCTTCTCAACGAATTCGTTGTTGATGACTCGCCCGGGCAACCCGACGGGGCTGTTGATGATCGTGATATCCTCGGGGCCGGCGTCAAGATAGGCTCTCTTGAAGTTGTCATGCACGTCGCATTCGTCCGTGCAGACAAAACGCGTCGCCATCTGGACACCGGAAGCGCCCATTCCCAGAAAGCGGGCGATATCCCGACCGTCGAAGACCCCGCCTGCGGCGACCACAGGAATGCGGGACGAGAAGGAATCCGCCACCTCCACCACGGCAGCGACAATCTCCTCAAGGGATGAAACGGATTCGTCGGCGATGCTCTCGGGCGAGTAGCCCAGGTGTCCGCCGGCCATGGGGCCTTCCACCACCACCGCGTCCGGCAGTCGATTGAAGCGATCCAGCCATCGGCGGCAGATGATCCGAAACGTCCGCGCGGATGAGACGATGGGGATCAAGCTGATCCCGCTGTCGCCCACGGAACCGGGAAGGCTCAGAGGCAGACCCGCGCCGGAGATGATCATATCCGCCTTCTCCTCGACCGCCGCTCGGACGAGGTTCTCATAGTCGGTCAGGGCCACCATGATGTTCACGCCGAGCGGGCCGTTCGTCAGTTCTCTGGCCCTGCGGATCTCCTGGCGGAAGACCTCCTCTCCGAGTTTTCGAGCATCGTCGCCGCGGAGGCTCTCGAAGAAGCCCAATCCGGCGCTGGCGATGACTCCGGCGCAGCCTGTATTCGCCACCGCGGAGGCAAGACTCGCGCCCGACACGCGGACGCCCATCCCGCCCTGGATGATGGGCGGACAAATCTCCAAATCCCTGATTTTCAGCGACGGCACTCTGCCTTTGTGCATCGGACACCTCGAATAGACCAACCTGGGCGCATTCAGAGAGGGTGCTTTCGAGAGGATGCGCGGGACTGTGAAGTGCCATTCTGCCGAAAACCACGTCCAAGAGCGGGACACACGGATCGTGTCTTCCCTGATCTTGACATGAGCATACCATCTCGGCCTGCGAAAGCAAGCGATTCTCCGAAGCGATGAATTCCGCAGGGCGTCGGAGGTTGCTCGGGGGCATTGGCGCCGGGCTGTTCTTCTTGGATTTGTCTTGACGCCGGACAGGGACGAGGCCTATACTGAAGGTATTGAGCCATGGATTAACGGCCATGTGGTCACGGCGCGAGGATGGTGTATAACGGACGGACGGTGTGTTTGTCCCAAAGGAACCCGGGGGGGAATACGAGGAGTACGATGATGAGATGCGAGAGAATTCTGGTATCCCTGACAGTGTTGGCCCTGATGGTCGGTCCGGCGTTCGCCGACGCCATTCTGGGACCGAATGACGTGATCCTGGCGATCGACGCCGACGGCATTGTTACGTCCAGCAGCTATCCGGCCAACGAGAATCCGGTCAATATCCTGGACGGCAATCCCGCCACGAAGTACTTGAACCGCGGCGGCGCCGGCAGCGGCTTCATCGTCACCCCGTCGGCCCCGATCATGATCCAGAGCTTCGTGATCACCACGGCCAACGATTCGGTGAACCGCGACCCCACCAGTTGGGAGCTTTACGGCACCAACGACGCGGTCGTCAGCGCCGACAACAGCACGGGCATGGCCGAAAAGTGGACGCTCATCGCCTCGGGCGCCCTGGAGCTGCCCGTCGAGCGGCTGACGGTCGGTCCGGTCGTCTCGTTCATGAGCTTCGACGTCTACAAGTCGTTCAAGATGGTCTTCCCGACGAACAAGGGCGACAGCCTGTTCCAGATCGCGGACATCGCGATGTTCATGCTGCCCGACGCCATGGGCGCCAACGTCCTTCTGCCCACCGATCCGATCAAGGCCATCGAGATGGGCTGGCAGAGCCGGTACCCGGCCAACGAAGCCCCGGCCAAGTGTATCGACGGCAACCCCGCCACGAAGTATTTGAACTTCGGCGAGACGAAGTCCGGTTTCATCGTCACGCCGGCCCTCGGCGCTTCGATCCTGGACAGCTTCCAGATCACCACGGCCAATGACGCGGTCGAGCGCGACCCGGTCGTCTGGATGGTTTACGGCACCAACGACGCCATCGTGACCCCGGACAACGGCGACGGCTTGGCTGAGAACTGGACGCTGATCTGCGGCGGCACCATGGCCCTGCCGGCCGAGCGGCTCACCGCCGGCCCGGTGTACGTGATCGCCAACCAGGCCGAGGCCTATACCTCGTACAAGATGGTCTTCGAGACCGTCAAGAACGCCACGGCCGCCAACTCGATGCAGATCGCCGAAGTGCAGTTCTACGGCGCTCCGTACGTGCCGCCCGTCGAAGAGTAGTCTCTGACCGATGGTCGCAGCGACGTGCACAGGGCGTCGGCCCTGGATCACGCAACGCTCGACATCGTGGATCAAACAGGACATCGCGAGCAGTCCCGATAGGGAGTCTGCTTGCGATGTCCTGTCTGTTTGTGGGGGGAATTGCGGACCGCTCTTGCTGGCCTGTTCGATGTGTTCTCGTTCCGGCAGTGGCATTCTACCGCAGGATGTGTAGAATATGTCGAAAGACTGAAATCATGTCGCGGTCTGTTCGCAGGAGGTCGCGATGGATACAGCCAGCGTCGGCTGTTGAAGGAATGCTCGGTGATGGGGTCATGAAGATCATAAGCGTCCAACACGTCAACAAGTCGTTCGGCGGAGTGCGGGCCGTTTGCGACCTGAGCTTCGAGGTCGAGGAGGGCGTCTGCTTCGGCCTGCTCGGCCCCAACGGGGCCGGCAAGACCACGATGATGAAGATGATCTACGGCCGCAGCAGCAGAGATGTCCGCGACGGCGGCGAGATCCGCGTCTTCGGCTACGATCCCGCTCGGGACGAGCTGGCGATCAAGTACCTGTCGGGGGTCGTGCCGCAGGAGAACAATCTGGACGACGAGCTCAACGTCTTCCAGAATCTGGTGATTTACTCGAAGTTCTATGGCCTGTCCGGCCTCATGGCGAGGGAGCGGATCCAGGGGCTCCTGGAGTTTCTCGAACTGTCGGAGAAGGCCGGCGCGAGAATTCGCGAACTCTCCGGCGGCATGCAGCGTCGCCTGGTCATCGCTCGGGCGCTGCTGAACAATCCGAGACTGCTGATCCTCGACGAGCCGACGACCGGGCTGGATCCTCAGGTCCGCCACGTGATTTGGGACAAGCTTCGCCAACTCCGCGCCCAGGGCACCACGATTCTGTTGACCACCCATTATATGGAAGAGGCCTTCCAGATCTGCGACACGATCCTCATCATGGACAAGGGCCGCAGAGTCCTGGAGGACAATCCTCGCCAGTTGCTCCGGAACAACATCGAAGCGTATGTGCTGGAGGTGCCGATCGCCAACGGCGTGGCGGCTATCCAGGAATCGAGCCTGCCTGCCGGGGTCCGGCTCGACCGGGCCGATGGAATACAGCGTTTCCACGCCAACGACGTCGAACGGCTCAAAGGCATCGCCGACAAGCTCTCCGGCAACCAGTACTACATCCGGCAATCGACGCTCGAAGACGTGTTCCTCAAGGCCACCGGGAGGACCCTCAATGAAAAACAGTAGTCCCCCGGCGTATCCGTCGCTTTTCCAGCGGTTGTTCAGCGTGTGGTATCGCCACATGCGGGTGTACACGAAGAACCTCGTCAGCAACGGGTTGCCGCCCTTCCTGGAGCCGCTGTTATTCTTGATGGGCGTGGGGCTGGGCTTGGGCAAGTACATCGACCAGACATGGGATGGTTTGCCGTACATCGATTTTCTGGGCACCGGCCTTCTGGTCACCGCCGCGATGTTCACTGCCGCCTACGAGTGCACTTTCGGCACGTTCATCCGCCTGGAGTTCGAGAAGGTCTACGATGGGATGCTGGCGGCCCCGATCACCGTGAACAATCTGATCGTGGGCGAAATCATCTGGGCCGGGACGAAAGGGCTGTTCTTCACATTTGCCGTAATGTGCGTGCTGATCGCGTTCGGGATCATCCAACTGCCCGCGGGCTTGCTGACTCCCTTCGTGGGCTTCCTCACGGGTATGATGTTCGCGACCCTCTCGCTGTGGATCACGTCTTTCGTCAAGACGATCAACCACTTCAACTTCTATCTGACGGGCGTCATCTCGCCGATGTTTTTCTTTTCCGGCGTGGTGTTCCCGGTCGGCGACCTGCCGCGGAATATCCGGTTCATCGCGGAGATCATGCCCCTGACACATGCGGTTCGTCTGTCGCGTGCCGTCTGTGCGAGCCATTACACCCCGGTCCTTCTGGCAAGCGTAGCTTACATCGCGATCTTCACCGCCCTCACCGGGTATTTGGCGATCCAGCGGCTTCGACGCAGGCTGATTCGATGACGAGTTCGACAGGTGTCTTCAGGGAGTGTGTCAGAGTCGGGGCCTAGGGAACAGGTGGTTGGACATGGGGCAGATAATTCTCTCAGGTGATGAGCTGGTGTGCATTCTGATCGCCAACGGTCTGCTTCCGAATGAGGTGCTCGACGTTGAGTTGGCGCAAGACGAGGTCAAACTTCGGATCAAGACCCCCTGGCCGGTCTTCAAGTCTCTCCGCGTCGGCCTGCGGTTCGTTGGATTCGAGCAGGGGCAGGTCGTCCTGCAGCTCGTGACCAATCGACTCATCGATCAGTTCGACTGGCTCGTGGACAAGGTGTTGGCGAGTTTCCCGCTGGCCGAGCACGGCGCTCGATGGGAGTATCCGAGGCTTTACGTGGAAGTGAACCCGTTGCTTCGACGCCAGGTCCGCGGAATGGAAATCACGAACATCGCATTTGCGGAAGGGGAATTTCGCATCGCGACCAACCACTCGCTCGGCGCGAATTCGGGCGACAGCGACTCCATCGAACGACACGACGACAGGTCGTCGTCCGGCGGCGACCGGACTGGCGTCTCCGACCCGGTCGAGAAAACAAGGGGCGGATGAAGATCATCCACCCCCGGTCAGAAGCTCTCCCGATCGGGAAGAAGGGCGCCTAGAATCTCGGCACCACCCGGACCGTGACCACGGCGACCTTCAGATCCTTCGTGCCGCCGGGACGGCCGGCGAGATTCGCGTTGGTCAGCTTGGCGCAGACGTTGGCATTGCCGCCGGGAGGATTGATGTCGGCGCCGGTGATGTAGCACGAATAGGTGCCGGGGATGGCGCCGGTCGGACTGATCGAGCAGCTCAGGCGGATCTGGCTGTTGGTGCGCACCCGCAGATCCGTGCAGCCTTCGTAGTTGTTGATGGTGATCTGCCTGAGCTTGATGACCGCGTCCTGGTTGACGATCTCAATCCAATACCCGACGTCCATGAGAACGGGGATTGTCGCGATCTCCTGGGCGATCGGGGCGCAAGGCCAGAGGTGCCATTTGATCTCTCCCGCGCGGGCGGTCGATACGCACAGGATTGCCCCCAAAGCGATGAATAGACTCCTCCGTGACATACCCACTCCTTTCCGATGCCGCCTCCGGGCGCGCCGGAGCCGGACTTGTCTGGCCGGTGACGGCCACATCCTTGATATGATTCCGGGATCTCACGCGAGCACGACCGCCCTGACGCAGGGTCCGACGATCGTGCAGCCCTCGATGGGGTCTGTTCCCGATGCCTGTTTGCCTGATTTCAAGACCTCCTGTATGAAGCCCTGGATCCTCCTTTCGCTTGCTGAGCTCCGCTTGCGACTGGAGCCGGGAGAGCAGGCTCTCCCGACCCCAGACCCAGTGAATCGACCGGTCCTCCTTGACCGGCCGACCCACAACAATGCCGGCGCGTCCGAGTACAGAAGATGTGGGCTGCTTTGTGGGGACGAAAATCGCAGGTCGCAGTCGCAACGTCAACGGCCGCGGCAGTTATGGAACGGCTTCCGTACCGTTCTCTGGGTGTAGCTCTCAACGAATTCCAGGCGGGCGTCGTGCAGGACACGCCGGGAACAGGGTTTTGGATCGATCTGGACACGCCGCGTAAGGGACCTCGCGGAGGGAGGATCGGCAGGCAGACGCTGCGATTCGAGAAGATACGTGCAGAAACGCCTCTGACGGGAAACGATAGCGCGACCTGCGGGACGCCGAAAAGGCCTGTCAAGCGACCGCCGTCGGGCGCGGCGCGCACGCACAGACATATACCCCCTGGAATCGTCACTCCAAGCCTCCTTGCCACGGTTCCCATTTCCCGTCCTCCGGGAATGCCGTCACTTGGCGCCGCATCATGCGATGCCGTCATCCTTGGGAAGCACACCCCTCCTGGGTGGCTTTAGGCTGACCCTCCTCCTGAGGGACTGCCATTGAGTGAGGTTGTAGATCGATAGTCCTGTAATGTCAAGCAGAAAGCGGAAAAATTTACAGGATTCTCGGACTTATATCTTAAGCCCTTTCAGTCGCAGCGTTTACAGAATATCCTCTCTTCCGGGGAGGATTCAAACCGCGGCGGAAATCGCTGAGATGCGAGCAGATCGAATGCTTGCGTCTACCTGCGCAGGACAGGATTCAGCCTTTTTGGCGCGACGACGGGTGATCGTCGGGCCGCCTCCCTCGCTGGGGCTGGCCCCTGGGACGTTCCTTTCGCGGAACGTCACGGATCTCGAACTTGGCGGGACGGTTGCCGGTCGGACGCGGCGGTCGCTTGGGGGCCATCCTGGCTTTCTTGATCACGACCAGGGCATTGCGGGAAATCTCAGCGGTCAGGCGATCCCGGCTGGTGGTCCCTTCGATCAAGGTCTCCTCAGCGCGTACACGCATTCGACCTCGCATCTTGCGAAGGCCGTACGCCGCGGCGCTCTTGGTTCGACGAGGCGTGTCGGTCAAAAGGGCTTCGCGAAGGATATCCAGACCGTCCTCCTGCATCCAGGACAGGTGGAACGCGCTCTGCCGCACGGTCGAGATGTTTGTGGAATACATTTGCTCTCGCAGCTTCTCCAGCAATTCAAGGGCTTCTTCGTCTTTCTCGCGACCCGAGGGCTGCCTTTTCTCCAGCCTCATGACGCCACCTCCTGTGTGCCTCGATGTCGAAAATCCGTTCGTTGAGAGCCGCTTCGCACCCATTCCAGCGGAGACAAGAGCGATGCCGTGCGTGGAACCGTCGGGGAAATGATGGCGAAGAAGCATACCTTGACACATGACAGGTGCGCGACCCTTCCCCACCCACTCCATGCCTGGACTTGAGCATCCTTGCTTGTCCTCCAGTCAGAAGGCACGTGTTGTTCAGGTCGTCGCGCCAACTCGCTCACCGACGAGGGCCGTTTTCTGTCGGTCGTTTGCAGACCCCAAAACGGTGACCACTCTGGGTCTGTCGCGCGACGCCAACCGTACGCATATCATTGTCAGAGCAGCACTTGAGGCTGTCAAATGATTTTTCCCCTGCTCCAGCGAGGATTGTCCTGATACTCCATGGGAGGAAGCCGCATGGTTCTCGGCGTCCTCGCCTGGCGAAGGGGTTCCGCCTGGGCGGTACCGCACGCGGCGTTGTACGCATCAGAATTCCATTTTTGTGTAACAAAGCCCCGTCTCGAAGCGTCTGTAGATAGTGACCGTGGAGGGTTTATTTGGCCTGGTGCTGCGGCGACGGTAGAATAGGCGCGATGCGGTGGACGCGGCTGTCGGGATCCCTGAAGCCATGCGTCGAGCCCTGTTCGCACGACAGAGCGGTTCTGGCGAAGCGTGTGAGGGATTTCGTTGGCGGAAGAGATAAGGTTCGTGTAACTTGTTGTTCTGCCTGTGGTTGCAGGCGGACTGATCTGAGATTCGAGGTTTCACGATGGGCATAGACCCTCACGGTAGTGTGGTTCGAAGAAAGAAAATGCTCGGCGAGCTGCTTTGTGAAAAAGCATACCTGGACGAGGCCGACCTCGGCGTCGCTCTGGCCGAGCAGAAGGTCAAGCACAGGCAGTTGGGACAGATCCTTCTGGAGTTGGGATATGTGACGCAAACCCAGTTGAATGAAGCACTTGCGATCCAGGCCGGGATCGAGCGAGTGGATCTGTCCGAACTCTCCATCGGCGGCGAGATTCTTGGCATGGTGCCGGCGGAACTGGTGAGCAAACACAATATCCTACCTCTTTGGCGGGAGAATGGCCGTCTCGCGGTGGCCATGACCGATCCGCTCCAACTCCAGGTGACAGAGGATTTGCGCCTGGTCACCGGCTGCATGATCCAGCGGTTCTACGCCGATCCGGTCCAACTGGAGCACGCGGTCCTGCGGTTCTACGGCAGCAACGTCGCTCGAATGCTGGACAACCTGGCTCCGGCCGACCAGCGGGCGGATTCCGATGATTCCGGCAACGGCGACTTCTCCCCCGCCAAGCTCAGCGAACTGGCCCGGGAACCCTCGCTGGTCAATCTGGTGAATCTCATCATCTACGAGGCGATTGAGTCCCGTGCCAGCGACATCCACATCGAGCCGTTCGACCGCGAGGTCAAGATCAAGTACCGCATCGACGGTCTTTTGATCGAGAAGACGCCGTCTTCGAAGAGGCTTCACGCCGCGATCGTGTCCCGCGTCAAGATCATGGCCAACATGAACATCGCCGAGCGGTTCGTCCCCCAGGACGGACACATCGAGTTCATGGGCAAGAAAGGCAAGATCGACATCCGCGTCTCGACGGTGCCGACCGTCTTCGGGGAGGGGGTCGCGCTGCGGCTTCTGGACCGGTCCGCGTCGCTCATCAGCCTGACCGATCTGGGAATGAATGAGGCGACGCTCGACGGTTTCAGCAAGTGCCTGAAGAAGACCCATGGGATCCTCCTGGTCACAGGACCCACCGGTTCGGGCAAGACGACGACGCTCTATGCGGCACTCAACCAGATCTACTCGCCCACACTCAAGATGATCACGATCGAGGATCCCGTCGAGTACCAGCTCGAGGGCATCAACCAGATGCCGGTGAATCCCAAGCGAGGGCTGACGTTCGCCACCGGGCTGCGGCACATTCTCCGCCACGATCCGGACGTCGTCATGGTCGGCGAGATCCGCGACAAGGAAACCGCGGAGATCGCGATCCGAGCCGCCCTCACAGGGCACCTGGTGTTCTCGACCCTTCACACCAACGAGGCCTCGGGCGCCGTGACTCGACTGATCGACATGGGGATCGAGCCGTTCCTGCTGGCCAGCTCGCTGGAAGGCATCCTAGCGCAGCGTCTGGTCCGCAAGATCTGTCCGAAGTGCAAGGAGCCGTACGAGCCGGACGAGACCTTGCTTCGCAGCTTCAACGGCGTGGCGAAGACCGCTTCCGGGGTGAAATTCTACCATGGGGCAGGATGCAGCAACTGCAATCAGACCGGCATGACCGGGCGGGTCGGCATCTTCGAGCTCCTTCGCATCACCGGGCGTATCCGCGAACTGATCGCATCGCGTCCTTCGGGCGAGCAGATCGCAAGGGAAGCGCCGGCCGACCACGTCAGCATGGTGCATGACGGGTTCGACAAGGTCTTGCGAGGGATCACGACGCCGGAAGAGATCTTCCGCGTCGCCAAGACGATCGGCGACGACGAATAGTCGATCGGTCGCAATCGCGTCGGTGCCTGAATAGAACACATTGCCGAGTGGGGTAGATCTTGAGTCAGTTTGCCTATAAAGCGGTGGATCGAGGGGGAACGCACGTCGCGGGCGTCGTGGACGCGTCGGACCGTCGCAGCGCGGTGGCCTCGCTGACCGATCGCGGCCACTTCGTGATGGAGTTGATCGAGAAGGGCCAGGGCCGCGAGACGCCGGCGAGCGGATCTTCCGCTGCACGAGGCCACGAACCCACGGTTTCGTCGGGCTTCGTGGACCGCCTTCGGAACGGGCACGTCGCCAGCCGGGACGTGCTGGCGATGACCACCCAATTGAGCACCGCGGTGCGAGCGGGTTTGCCTTTGCTCAACTGCCTCGAGCTGATGCGCAAACAGCAGCGAAAACCCGCCATGAAGCGGATGTTCGAGCGCCTGACCAAGGACGTCAGCGGAGGCAAGTCGCTCTCCGAGGCCCTGGCGGAGCACAAGACGGTCTTCAACGCCCTCTATCTGTCGATGATCCGCGTCGGCGAAACCGGCGGCATTCTCGAACAGACCAGCACGCAGTTGGCGATGATCCTGGCCCGCGAAGAGAAGATCAAATCGAACATGAAGACTGCTGCGGCCTACCCGATTTTCCTGCTGGGTCTGGGCATGGCCTCGGCCGTGCTCGTGGTCACGGTCATGCTGCCCAAGATCCTGGGAACCGTGGACATGCCCGCCGCGGCGATGCCGCTGCCGACCCGCGTTCTGTTGGCCGCCAGCCATTTCTTTCGAGGCCTTTTCGCAAGCGCGCTCGGATGGATCGTCCTGGCGGCTCTTGTCGTGGGTTTCGTCCGATTTCGAAAGTGGGCCCGGACGACCGGGCGAGTGCAGTGGGACGCCTTCCGGCTGAAGATCCCGGTCCTGGGTGCGGTTCTGCGGACGATCGCAGTGGGGCGGTTCGCACGGACTCTGGGCGCCCTGACGCAGGGCGGCGTCACGATCCTGGAATCGCTGGCGGTCGTTCGCGACACGCTGGGAAACGAGGTGCTGGCGCGCGAGGTGGATCAGGTGGCCGACAAGGTCAAACGCGGCGAATCGTTGGCCGGACCGCTGGAGGAGTCGGGGTATTTTCCGCCCTTGCTCGTGCAGATCGTTGCCATCGGCGAACAGACGGGTAAACTCGATGAACTGCTGTTGAACGCGGCCGACACCTTCGACAGCGACGCCGACGCGGCGATCAACCGGTTCATGAGTCTGTTTCCCGCTCTGTTGATCCTGCTGTTGGCCATTGTGATCGGGTTCGTGATCGCAGCGGCGCTGCTCCCGATCGTCATGATGTCGCTCAGCGCCGGGGGCGTCTGATGGGGCAGGCGGTGTTGCAGAAACACGGGAAGACTGAAGTCAGTGTGGTCAATACGAAAGGTGCTTGGATGAGACGTATGAGAAGCCGAAAGAGGGGCTTTACGCTGGTCGAACTGCTCGTCGTGGTCGGAATCATCACGATGCTGGCGGCCATGCTGGTGCCCCGCGTGTTTCGCGGGATGGGCAAGACCAAAGGAGACATCGCCCGCGCGAAGATGGCGATCATCGAGGATTCCCTGGCGAGGTTCCAGTACGATTGTGGACGCCTGCCGGACGAAGCGGAAGGCGGGCTCGAAGCCCTGCTGGTGGCCCCGCCGGACCTGGAGGAGAAGTGGGCGGGCCCCTATCTGAAGAAGAGCCAGATCCTGGACCCCTGGGGCAACGAGTATCAGTACCTCTCCGAAGGACAGGTCAACGTTGGAAGCTATGACCTCATCTGTCTCGGCGCCGACGGCCAGGAAGGCGGCGAAGGCGACAACGCGGACATCGTGAACGACTGACGCCCAAGTTCGATTTTTGATGGTTGATTGTTGATTTGAAAAGAGCCGGAGATCGTGTCCCCAAATCACAAATCACAAGTCACAAATCAAAAATCCGTTCAGGGGTTCACCCTTACGGAGATTCTGCTCGTGGTCGCGATCATCGCCATGATCGGCGGCCTCGGGGGCGGATACGGCGTGAACTCATACCGGAAGCTGCTCGTGGAGAAGTCGGCCCGACAATTCCTTCTGATGGCCCGGTATGCGAGGATCGTGGCCATCGAACGGCAGCGTCCGTACGAGTTGCTGCTCGATCCGAACAACCAGGGTTTCTTTCTGACGACCGTGGAGACGGATCCCTCCACGGGCCAGTCGCAGAAGGTCGTAGTCCGGGACTACTTCTGCAAGCCGGTGAAGTTCGAGGGCGACGTGAAGTTCGAGGATGTGCGATCGCTGGCCTACGGCCAAAACGCGTCGGAGGACATGGGCTTGGAGAGTCGAATCCTGTTCTATCCCAGTGGCGCGGCGGAGTCCGTCATCGTCCAGATCGGGGACGGCAAGACCCACTACTCGATTGCGATCGTCGCTGCGACGGGCAAAGCGAGTCTCCACGCCGGGCCGATCGCGGAAGTCAGAACCGGGAGCGTCGATCTGGACGCGGAGGAAGGAGACGGGGCGCTGGTGCGATGATGACGGCGATGGCGAGACAACGAGGTTTCAACCTGGTCGAAATTCTGGCGGCCAGCATGATCCTTTCGGCGGCCGTGCTGGCCCTGAGCACGATTAGCACGAACGCCCTGACCAGCACCCGTCTGAACCGGCACTACGAGCGTGCGGCTTCGATTCTTGACCAGCAGTTGACCCTGATCGATCAGATCGGGATCGACCAGTTCATTGAGGCCGGCCAGATGGAAGGTGTGGACGAGCGGTTCGAGCCGGGATACCACTGGGCGGTGAGCGCGCAGTACGCCGGGACCGACAATGTGTACGCGGTGAAAATCGCGGTGACCTGGCAGGAAGGCAAACGACCGTACAGCGTCGTGGTCCAGACGATGCTCAACGGCGCGTCGCTGGCCAGCGAGACCATCACCCAGGAGTCACAAAGCCAATGATACGCCAGCGGCACAACGGATTCACCCTCGCGGAGGTCCTGGTGGCATCGACCCTCAGCGGCTTCATTGCGATTGTCGCAGTGGCGGCGATGAACGCTGTCTCGAACACGGCGCAAACGGTCAGCCGTGTCAGCGAGATCGACGGTGAAATCCGGTTCGCGGCCCGGATGATCGCGCAGGATCTGGCCAATCTCTACAGGGATCCGAACCCCGAGAACATGAAGTTGCTGGGCGTTTCGCAGGGGGCGGACAGTCCCGGACCGCCGTTCCTGACGTTCCACACGGTGGGACGCGCGAAGGCCCGGACCGACCAGCCCGAGGGCGATGTCTACGAAGTGGAGTACTTCCTGGGCACTCGCCAGGAACAGGATTTGGGTTCGCTCTCCGGGGGAACCTCGGAAGAGCCCACGGTGCTCTTTCGTCGGCTCTGGCCCAACCCGGACAAGGAGCGACCGCCTCGCGGCGTCCTGACGCCGATCAGCGGGAACATCGGCATCTTCTACATGCGTTTCTATGATGGTCAGGAATGGCGGGGCGAATGGACCGAAGAGATGCGGATGCTGCCGAAGCTGATCGAGGTCACCTTGGGGACGGTTCCGCCTGAGAAGGGCGATCCGGTGCTGGAGGTCTTCACCGTGGCGTTCCCACGGATGGCCGAGGTCGCGGGAACGAACCTGCCGCAGGAGGGAGCCGTCGAGGGGGGGCAGCCATCCGGATCTCAGCAATCGGGTAATCAAGGGAATCCGAATCCAGGGGACCAGAGCAACCAGGGAAGTCAGGGAAATCAAGGGAATCAGGGACGCCAGGGTCGGTCACGATGAGAACGCCACGGGACAACAGCAGGTTCGATGCCAAGACGGCTTGCATGTCGTGTCGTGCATCCCGCCAGGGGTCCAGCCGGGCGGAACGAAGCGGACTGATCCTGGTCGCGGTCCTCTGGATGCTGGCGGTGATGACCGCTCTTGTCGCAGTGGTCGGACAGACCAGCCGGCTGAACATGAAGATGGCCATGGCGACCACCGACGAAGTCCGATGCAAATGGGCCTGTCGCGCTGGCATGGAGCACGCGATCGGGATTCTCAACGAGGACCCCAAGGACAGCGACTGCCTGATGGATTTGTGGAGCGACAACGACGAGGACTTCAACGATGTCGTTCTGGAGCGGTGTCGGTACAGCGTCCGCGTATCCGACGAGGCGGGCAAGCTGAACATCAACGTGGCGACGAAAGATCAGCTCATGGCCTTGCCGTACATGGAGCAGGACATCGCCGACGCGATCGTGGACTGGCGGGACCAGGACGACGATCCTCAGCCCCTCGGAGCCGAGGCGGGCTATTACGAGAACCTGCCCATTCCGTACAAGATTCGCAACGGCCCGTTCAAGACTGTGCGGGAGCTGTTGCAGGTCAAAGGCGTTACTGAGGAGAAGCTGTATGGAGAGGACATCAACTGCAACGGCCTGCTCGACGCCAACGAACGGGATGGCGACCTCAGTCCGCCTCCCGACGACGGGGACGACTATCTCGATCAGGGTTGGATCGCCTATCTGACGTGCTATTCGTACGAGCGGAATGTCGATGCCGAGGGCAACGATCGGATCAACATCAACCAGGCGAATCAGCAGCAGCTTCAGGACGGACTGAGCCTCACGGCTTCGCAGGCCCGGTGGATCGTGGACAATCGCGGGGGAGGCTTTCAAAGCATCGCAGACCTGGTCAATGACCGCAGCCCCAAGGCTCCCTCGGAGAATTCCGGCGGCAACTCGAACCAGGCGGCGCCGATGGACATGCAGACTTTCAGCCAGATCGCCGACCGGATCACGATCACAGGAGAGAAGAAAATACCCGGCAGGGTCAACATCAACACCGCGCCGGTGGAAGTCCTCCTGACGCTCTTCGGCCGGGACGATCAGGCCGAGCAGATCGCGCGATCCATCGTCGCGGATCGCGCCGGACTGCCCTACGGATTCACGAGCGTCGCGGAACTGCTCAACCAATCGTCCGTGACGGTCGAACGGTTCAAGAGCATCGTCGAGCTGGTCACCGTTCGCTCGGACGTGTTCACGATTCGGGGCCTCGCCACGGCGGACGTCACCGGAGCGACTTTTCGAATAGAGTGCGTGGTCGATCGCAGCACGTCGCCATGCACGATCCTATACTGGCATCAGGGAGCAAATTAGCGATGAGCAAAGGCGAAAGAACGCCGCATTCGGTGATCGCCGTGGCGAGGGAAGACGCCCGGTTCAAGGCGGTCGAGGTACGCCGACAGGACCGCCAGGTCGAGGTGTTGTGGAGCAAGAGCGTTCCGGTCGAGAAACAGACCTGGAGCGGCTTTGCGGTCGAGTGCGGCGTCGCATCGAACGCGGACGGGCGGGACAAGACCGCCAAACGGCACTCCCCGGCGGTGGTCGGTCTCGACTCGACCGGTGTGGCGTTCTACCGAGTCAGCGCCCCGGTCGTCGACGACCATGAGATCGAGGCCATTGTGAAGATGCAGGCCGAATCACTGCTGCCGCTGCCGCCGGACCAGATCGAGGTCGCCTGGCGCGCCGGCTCCACCAACAACGGCAACGTGGACATCACGATCGCCGCGGCCCGCAAGGAGCATCTTCACAGGTTCGTCGCCGGCGTAAAGGACTTTCGGCCTCGGGGCATCCTGCTGTCGTGCGAAGGGACGGGACGGGCCTGGCAGAGCCTCTTTTCCGATACCGTCCCGCAGGCGGCGCTGATCAGCATCGGCGCCGAGAACACGCAGGTGTGCCTGGTGCAGAACGGTCTGATCACGCGTGTGGGCGTCCTGGACATGGGCATGGCGGCGTTCTCGATGCCCTCGGAGGCCGCGGACGGCATCCTGGACCGGTTCTCGCACGATTTGCGGATTCTGTTGGCGTCGTTCGGGTGGGACGGCTCGGGTCCCTGGCCAGTGTTCGTTCTCTGCGACGGCAGCGAGACGCTGCAACGGGTGACGGAGCGGTTGAATGCGACGGGGGTCCCGGCCCAGACGAGCGTTCCGAATCTCGCGGGTCTCAGGCTTCCGGCCGGCTTTGGAGTCAAAGAGATTTACGAGTATCGCACCCCGCTGGGCCTGGCGCTGATCGCGTTGGACAAAACGCCGGGTGCGCTGAACCTGTTCGACCGCGTGCTTCAGGAACAGGAGCAGGAGAAGGCCGCTTCGGCCTGGCGGTCGGTGGCTTTGGCGGGCGTTGCGGCGGGGGTGATGCTCGCGGCCTTGCTCGCGACGGTCTATTTCACCGATGTCGCCAGCGCCAAACGGTGGGACGCGATGGTCCAGCAGCCTGCATTCCAGGCGTCCCTCCAGCAGCAGTCGCTGATCCGAACCGTGGCGCGCCACCGGCCGGATATGCTTGAGCTGCTGACCCTGGTCAACGCAGGCCAAAACGACGGGATCGTGCTTGACACGCTGCATTTCAAGAAGGGCCAGACGGTGACGGTCACCGGACAGGCGGACAACAGTGAGCAGATGTGGAAGTTCCAGGCGAACCTCCGCGAGCACAAGGAATTGAAGAACGCGGAAATCATGAACGCCACGCCGGATTCCAAGACCAAGAAGATCAAATTCACAATCGCGTTTCATTACCGGGAATTCACGAAAAAGGAATCGGCGCTATGATGTGCGTCGCGGGGCAACCGGCAACGGAGGATTCGGAAGTCAGATGGCAAGAGGACTGAATACACGCGAGAAACGCATGCTCCTGATCGGGGCGTTGTCGGCGGTGCTGATCTTCGTCTTCACCTATGGGTCCAAGGGCTATGACCGCTGGAGCCAGGCGAGGGCGACCTTGGCAGCGGCCAAGCACAAGCTCGGGGAAGTGGAGACCGACAGCAACCGCCAGGCGGCTTTGGCGACGATGGTGCCGGTGTTCGAGGCGCCTCAGGTCGAGGACAAGCAGAAGTTTCTGTTCCGCGACAAGCTGCACGAGCAGTTCAAGAAGGCGGGCATCAACACGGAGCCTTTGCAGTTCCTGCCTGTGAGAAAGCCCCGTGGCGTTCCGTATCGGGTGCTCAAGATCAAGTGCAAGGGCAAGTGCAAGCTCGACCAGTTGCTCGATTTCCTGGCGAATCTGAAGGAGAACCCGTACCTGGTCGCGGTGGAGGAACTGAGGTTCCAGTGTGACACGAAGGAGCCGCCGGAGAAAAGGAAGGACAAGGAAATCGAGATCGATCTGACGTTCAGCACGTTCGTCAAGTGAGCGGAACGGGGAAAAGCGGATTCATTGGGGCGTGCAAGTGAAGACAGCCGATACATACCGAAACAAGCAGGTCGCACCTCTGCTGGCGGCGATCGCCGTTTTGCTGGGCGCGTCGGCCTTTGCGAAGGTTGCGGCCTACTGCGGCGAGCGGGGGCGGATGCAGGCAGTGCCCCGTGCGACCAGGACGGCACATGATCCGAACAGTTTGAAGGGATGTCTCGCACAGGCCAGGACGACAGCCGACACGATCAAGCGGAAAAACCTGTTCATCAAGGAACCGCCGAAGGAGCATCCGATCAAGCAGGTTGACGGAATCCTCGGGAACGAGGCGTTCGTCGCGGGCAAGTGGTACAAGGCCGGCGACAAGGTCGGCGATGCGAAGATCGTCGAGATTCGCCCGACCTATGTGAAGGTCGAATGGGAAGGCAAGACGACAAATCTCGCTCCTATCGGAGCGGTCACGTCCGACTCGCCTTCCCCCGCGGCTGCGAAGACCGAACCGAAGAAGGAACCGCCTGCTTCCGCGAAGAAAGACGAGGTCAAGCCCGCCGAGGGGGCGAAGGTCGCGACGACACCGCCGGTCGAAGAGGACGATCCGCTGGGCTGGCTGGGCGTGACGTTGTCGCCCCGGCTCAGGGGGGTGTTGATGGAGAAATGGAACTCGGCCTCGAAGGAGGAAAAAGCCCAGGCCCAGGAACAGTGGAATAGAATGTCCGACGACGAGAAGCAGCGAATCGTGGATCAGATGGAGCAGCACATGTGACCGAGCCTTCCCTGACTGGGCGGGTCTGTGTGATGACGCATGATTATGAAGAATGAATTCAACAAAGGCAAGCCTGTTTCTTACGCCAAGGCGCTGGCGGCGGCGGCCGTTCTGTTGGGCGCATTGACGTTCCTCAAGATGGCCGGCTTCCTGGCGGCATCGTCCGAGGTCCGCTTGATGGCGACCAGGGTCGGCGACAGCGCCCCGCACGCCGGAGCGTCGGCCGATGTGGGCAAGTTGCTTGCCTCGGGGAGGGCCTCCGCCGACGAACTCAAGAAGAAGAACCTCTTCGTCAAAACTCCCCCCCGGCAGCATCCCGTCCGCGAAGTGGTTGGAATTCTGGGCGACGAGGCCTTGATCAACGGCAAGTGGTGCAAGGTGGGCGACCGCGTGGGCGACGCGAGAATCGTCGCCATCGAGCCGACGAAGGTGAAGATCGCCTGGGATGGCCAGGAGAAGGATTTCTCGCCCATCGGTTCCGTCGGCGGAGGGCAGGGGTCGGAGGGCCCTGGGTCTCCTCGCCCGCGAGGGGGCTCCGAGGGGAGGGGCCCGGTCGTCGCCAACAACGCGAGCAACGGGCCCTCGCCGGCGGGGCGGGGCGGTCCTCAGTTGTCCGAGGAGGAACGAGAGAAGATGCGGTTGCGATTCCAGAACATGACTCCGGAGGAGCGACAGCAGGCCCGACAGCAAATGCGTCAAGAACCTGGCAGAAGAGGGCAGTGATTTCCATACACGAAAGGTTTTCCGGATGAAATCCTCCAACACGATTGTCACGGTAGTAGTGATTGCAGCGGTGCTGATCGCCGCATACGGTGTGGGCCTGCTGATCCACCAGGCCCGCATGGGGAACGCACCGCTTTCCACAGCGACCGACTCCAACATCGCGGACACGGCTTCGAAGGCGGCTCGCACGGACCCTGCGCCCGGCGGCGGGCAGACGAAAGACACGCCCGAGATCCGAGCCCAGGTCAAAGCGCAGCGAGCCGAGATAATCGAGAAGATGGAGAATGCGACCGAAGAGGAGAAAGCACGATTCAGCGAGCAGGTTCGAGCACGAGTCAGCGGCCGGCGAAGCACGCAGCCGCCGAAGGTTCAGGAGCCCAATAGCAGCCCGAAGACCGGTGCGGAGCCCAATGCCACGGGTCGGAGCTGATCGCGGATCATAGAGCAACGACGAAAAAGGAGGTGAGAACTTGGAACGGTCACGAATAATCCTGTGGATGGTGGTCCTGGCGGCGGCCGGGGTGATCATCTGGCAAGTGGGCTTTGAGACGCCCGTCGCGAGCCTGTCCGGCATCGAAGGCAAGGCCGGCGCGCAGCCGAGCCGCAGAGTGTCGGGTCCGAATGAGCCCAACAAGGCCACGACGCCTGAAAAGGCCGACGCAAACGCGCCCAAACCCGCGGCTGGATCGGACGATCCCAACAAACCGACCAGCGGAGATCCGAACCGTCCGCCCCGCCCATCCGGCGAAGGGCCCGGCCAAACCCCGGGACATGGGAAGACCGACCCGGGGGACGCGAAGTCTTCGGAGGCCAAGCCCGCCGAGCCCAAGACGCCGGAGGATCCCAACGATCCGCTTGAGGCGGTGAACCTCAAAGACGTCGAAATGAAGAACATCATCGAGAAGATCGCGCAGTGGACCGGCAAGGTCGTGATTCCGAGCGACGAGGCGATGAAGCAGAAGATCACGATCTATGCGCCGGAGAAGCTGCCTCGCAGCAAAGCCCTGCTCAGGATCTACAGCGCGCTGCGGATGAAAGGCTTCACGCCGGAGGAGATGGACGACACAATTTTCCTTCGGCCGCTCAGCGACGCCAAGCTCGGCATTCACCCCATTGTCCGTCCCGACCAGCCTCTGGCGGCGTTCGAGAACCCCAGCCAGATCGTCCAGAAGTTCTTCAAACTCACGAACTACCCGCCTTCGCAGATGGGCGAGATCGTCAAGCCGTTGGTCAGCGAATTCGGCCACGTCGGCGCGGATGAATCGACCGCCACCCTGCTGGTGATCGATTCGGTCGCGAACCTCATGCGAATCGAGAACATCATCGCACAGTTCGATGTGCCCGATGCCGGACGGATGGTCACCGAGATCTTCGAAGTCCACAGCGGCGATCCCACCGAGATGGTGCAACTGCTGCGCATGCTCCTGGGCGGTCCGGCGGACAGTCGGCGAGGGGGGCAACTTCGAAGCGGCTCCGGCGCGAGGCCGAGCAGCCAGTCCTCCGGCGGCAGCGGCAAGACGGCCAGTTCCGTCGTCATCAGCGCCGGCGAGACGCCGATCATTCTGATTCCCGAGCCCAAGCGCAAGTGGATCATCGCACGCGGCTCGTCCGAGAGCATCCGGCAGATCGGCGAGTGGATACAGAAGATGGACCGCGACGAGCCGATCAAGGCCGAGTACGAGACGGTGTCGATCGTCTACGCGGACACGGAGGAGGTGGCCCGGCGCATCCAGCAGTCGCTGGAGCAGATGCCCGGCACGGAATTGCGGCCCAACGTCCTCGTCCAAGCGCTGTCGCAGTCCCGCCAGATCATGATCTTCGGCCGCGCGGATCTGCGTGAGATGGTCAAGAAGCTGATCGCGGAGGTGGACATCATGCCGGGGCAGTTTCTCACGGAGGTCTTCAAGCTCAAGCATGCCGACCCCGACCAGATCAAGAGCAACCTCGAAGGTCTGTACGAATCGGAATCGGGCAGCTCGTACAGCTATGGATATCGCTCGTCGCGGTCTCGCTACATCCAGCCCAGCGAGACGGTCAAGGCCATCTCCTATCCCTCGATGGGACAGGTCACCGTGATCGCCTCGGCAGAGAACATGGCGAAGATCCGCACGCAGATCGAGGAATGGGACGTGCCGCTGGACGTGGAACAGGTCAAGCCGAGGATTCTCGAGTTGAAGAACTCGGATCCGGTCCAGATGGCCACGCTGCTTCGCAAGCTCTTCTCCCAGGAATCGGATTCGAGCCGTTCGCTTCTGCGAATGCTCTTCTACGGCGATGAGATGGACCAGCGGCAGAAGATCGTCGGCCCTCTATATGGGCAACTGACCTTCGAAGAGGTCGCGGGCACCAAGAAGATCATCGTGATCAGCAAGCTCCCCCAGGCGTACGCTGTGATCGAGCAACTGATCTACGAACTGGACCGCCAGGAGATGGCGGAGATCCCTCGCGTCGTCCAGATCAAGTACGCCGACACGGAGGACCTGGCCGAGAGGCTCAACGCGATGTTCAACGAGCCTGGGACCAACGCTCGCGTCCGTCGGACCACCCAGGGGATCGGACAGTACTCCATGGAAGACTCCGGCGGCACGCAGAACCAGAGCAGCGGGCGAAATGCCAATCAGGGAGGCAACAACAACCCGGGCCAGGGCAACGCCAACGAGTACACTCCCTGGTGGTCCAGCGGCGGCAGCCGGCCCAGGGTCGGCGAAGAGCCGATCAGCAACGTCATCGGACGCGTTCGGTTCGTTCCCGACCCGCGGAGCAAGTCGATCCTCGTGCTCGCGCCGCCGGAATTCCAGAGCAGCATCGAGTTGACCATTCGCAGCCTCGACGTGCCGGGCAAGCAGGTCTTGGTGAAAGCCGTTGTGATCGAGGTGGACCATCAGGACCTGACCTCTCTGGGCCTGCAGTTGTCGTCGAATCCCGTGGGGGCGTTCGCCGTTGGAGAGAATGCAGTCACTGCACTCTCGAAACTGACGCTCCTGGAGGAACGAGGTTCGGCCACGATCGAGGCCGGGACGAGCATCACGGCCCTGCTGGACTTCCTGGTCAAGAAGGTCAACGCCCAAATTCTCAATCAGCAATCGCTCTGGACCGAGGACAACGAAGAAGCCAGCTTCTTCAAGGGCCAGAAGGTGGCCTTCCAGACGAACGCCTCGACTTCCGAAACGGGTGGGCGGGTCACGCAGAGCTTCGAGTATCAAAAGGTGGGTATGACGCTGGCGGTGCGGCCCAGCATCACGCCGGAGAAGAACGTCGATATGATGGTCACCGTGCTGCTGTCCGACCTGACGGGCGATTCCGTCAACGGCCAGCCCGTCCGACGCGTGATGGAGAGCACGACGAACATGATCGTTCAAGACGGTCAGACCCTCATGCTCGGCGGCATTCTCTTCCAGACCGACACCAAGATCCAGCGGAAGGTACCCCTCCTGGGCGACCTGCCCCTGCTCGGCGGGTTGTTCCGGCACAACAACGTGACCAAGGCGAACAACGAGCTGATCGTGTTCATCACGCCGTACGTTATCGACGACGGCGAGAAGCTTTCGCCCGAAACGGCCGAACAGATCGAAACGCCCAAGGAGAAGCTGGAGACGATCCAGAACCGATTGAACGAGATGTCCGTGGAGTTGGAGGAAAGGCTGGAGGAGTAGGCGGACAGGGCCAAGTCCACAGCATTCCAGGACGCAGGCGAAGGATCTGGACAGCGACCGAGAGATTACCCTCCGTCCATGGCCAGATCCTTCACTTTGTTCAGGACGACAGAGTCGCGGCGGCGCGCACGACTATCCCCTTGGATTTGGAGAAACAGATTGTGGTTCTGCCGCTGCCTGCGATCAGCGGGAGACGATCTTATCCCGGCCCCCCATGTAGGGCCGCAGAACCTCGGGAATCGTGATCGATCCGTCGGCGTTCTGACACATCTCCATCAGCGGGATCAGGACACGCGGCGAGGCGATCACGGTATTGTTGAGCGTGTGGCAGTAGAGGTTCTTTTTCGTCTCGGCGTCCTTATACCGCAGGTTCATCCGGCGGGCCTGAAACTCGTGGAACTTGCTGGCGCTGTGGGTTTCGCAATAGCCCTTCCGGGAGGGCATCCAGGCTTCGATGTCGTACTTCTTGGCCTGTCCGCGGCCGAGGTCGCCCGTGCAGACGACCACGACGCGGTAGGGCAGCCCAAGGGCTTTCATCACGCCTTCGGAGTTGGCCAGGATCTCCGCGTGAAATTTGTTGCTCTCCTGGACGTCGTTGCGGCAGACCACGACCTGCTCGACCTTGTCGAACTGGTGGATGCGGTAGAGACCATAGGTGTCCTTGCCGGCCGCTCCGGCCTCGCGACGGAAGCAGCTCGACAGGGCGACGCTTTTCAGCGGCAGTTCTTCTTGCTGGAGGATCTCGCCCATGCGGTAGGCCGTCACCGGCACCTCGGCGGTCCCGACCAGGTTCAGTTCGTCCCGCTCCATGCGATAGGTCTGTTCTTCGGCGCCGGGATAGTAGCCGGTCCCCCGCATGGCCTCGTCCCGCATCAGCAGGGGAACGACCATGGGGGTGTATCCCCGCTGGGCCATGAAGTCGATCGCGAATCGCAGGACCGCCCAGTGCAGCATCGCGCCGTCGCCTTTGAGGAAGTAGTTCCGCGTGCCGGCCAGTCGGACGCCTCGCTCGATGTCCATCATGTCCAAAGCCAGGCCGAGTTGGACGTGGTCTTTCGGCTCGAAGCCGAACTGTCGCACCTCGCCCTCCCGCCGGACTTCGACGTTCTCCGTGTCGTCCTTGCCCACAGGGACATCCGGATCGGCCGGCTGCGGCACTTCCAGGAGCAACGCGTCATACTCCGGCTGCAAGACCTTGGCTTCCTCCTGAAGCTGTTCCTCCTGCGGCTTCAAGGCCGCCAGACTCGCCAACGCCGCCTCCCGTTCGGCGCCCGAGAGCTTCGGGATCGACTTGCCGACGCGGTTCTTTTCGGTGGCGATGTCCTGGAGCCGAGCCTTGATGTCCTTGAGCCGGCCGTCGATATCCAGGAGCCTTTGGATGTCGACGCCGATTCGCTTGTTCTGGGCCGCCTGAACATAAAGATCCGGATTCTCTCGGATTTGCCTGATATCGATCATGGTCGTCTTGCCTCGCTGCGATAGGACATATAGGACAGATAGGACCTATGGGACCCTGTTCCTAAGTCTCTTCACGGAATCGTTTCAAGATCACGACGTTGTTCTGGCCGCCGAAGCCGAACGATTCCTTCATCACCGTATTGACGGGCATCTTCCGCGGCGCGTTCGGCACGTAGTCCAGGTCCAGTTTGGGGTCGGGATCGCGCAGATTCATGGTGGGCGGCACGATGCCCTCCCGGATCGCCAACACCGAGGCGATGATCTCGGCTGCGCCCGCGGCTCCGATCAGATGCCCCAACATGCTCTTATTGCTGCTGACGGCGATCTGTTTGGCCCGCTCCTGGAACACGGTCTTGATGGCCAGCGTTTCGATGGAGTCGTTTTCCGCGGTGCTCGTGCCGTGGGTGTTGATGTAGTCGATGTCCTGGATTGTGACATCGGCATCTGCCATCGCGGCCCGCATCGCCTGGACCGCACCGCGACCCTCCTCGTGCATGTCCGTCACGCGGAAGGCGTCGGAACTGCACCCGTAACCGGCGACCTCCGCCAGGATGGGAACGTCGCGTCTGCGCGCGCTGCTGAGCGACTCCAGAATCAGGATCGCAGCGCCTTCGCCGATGACGAACCCGTCCCGGCTGCCGCTGAACGGACGCGACGCGGTTTCAGGACTGTCGTTCCGCTGCGACAGGGCGGTCAGCAGGTTGAAACCCGTGATGCCCAGGGGGTGGATCATCGAGTGGGCCCCGCCGGCGATCATGATGTCCGCATCGCCCCGACGGATGATCATGCTGGCCTCGCCCACCGCCTGGGTGCTGGCGGCGCAGGCAGTCAGGCAGCTTCGCACGGGTCCGCGGGCCCCGGTCAGAAGCGCGGTGTGCCCAGCGGCCATGTTCGGCTCCTGCTCGAGCTCCCGCACGGCGGTCATCTGGCCCATCGCAACGCGGATGCTCTGAGGCCATACCATGCGCTGTTGTTGCGCGTCCCAGCCGGCGATGATGCTGGCGAAGAACGAATCGTTGTCCAGCGAGCCTTCGCCCGCGCCCAGGTAGATTCCCATGCGGGTGCGATCGACGCCGTCGGCGGGTTTGGTGGTCTCGATATCAATACCTGCCTGCTTGCAGGCCTGGGCTGTCGCGCCGAGCACGAAGCCGGATCCGCGACTGCACCCTTCGTGCAGTTCCGGATGTGGGATGTGCTTGCGGAAGTCATAGCCTTTGACTTCCGCGTCGAATGTCGTCGGAAACGTCGATGCGTCGAAGATCGTGGTTCGGTTGGCGCCGCTGCGACCGGCCAAGAGCCCGTCCCACAGGGAAGCCACGTCGTGACCCAGCGGGCAAACGACTCCCATTCCGGTGACGACGACACGTTCGCGTATTTCGTTCGTTTTCATCTACTGCCTTGCGCCTCCATCGAAGGACTTCAGCACCACTGCGGCGGTCTGCCCGCCGAAGGTGTGGCTGCAGCACAAAGCGTGACGGATCGCGCCCTCACGACGCTCCGTCAGGACCTTCAGATTGCACCCGGCGGCGGGCTTCGAAAAGTTTCTCGCCGACGGGATCAGATGCTCGTTCATGGCCCGCACCGCGGCGATGACATCCAACGCTCCAGCGGCGGCTCCCGTGGTGCTCAACTGGCTCTTCGTGGGCCAAGTCGGGATTCGGTGGACCGCCGAGCCCATCGCGGCCTCGAGTCCTCGGGCCTCAGCCAGGTCGTCCTGGGGAACTCCCGTCCCGTGCGGCACGATCAGCTCAATGTCTTCGGGACCGATGCCTGCGTCGGCCATCGCCTTCTCGACAGCGATGCGGATTCCCGCGCCGTCCGGCTCCATTTGGGCGTACGCCGGGTGAATGCTATGACTTTGACCGATTCCGACCACCTCCGCGAGGATTCGGGCTCCTCGAGACTGAGCGTGGTCAAGACTCTCAAGCACGAGAACGCCGCCTCCTTCGCCAAAAACCGCCCCGGCGGCATCGGCATCAAAGGGGCGGCACGCCGTCTCCGGCGTGTCGTTGCGGCCGACGACTGCCCGCTTGAGCAGGTTCTGGCGGACCATGATCATCATGTTGATCTTCGCCTCGGCGCCGCCCGCCAGCGCAAGGTCGGCATTGCCGCGGGCGATGATCTGGGCGGCTTCGCCGATCGCCAGATGAGCCGAGGCCTCGGCGCAGGTGATCGTATTGCTCGGGCCCTGGATGTCGTGGATGATCCCGATGTGGCAGGCCAGCATGTTGGGCAGGTACTTCAGCAGCCACAGGGGGGTAATCTGTCGAATTCCGTCCTTGCCCCACTTGTGGAGGTCGAACCGCCCGTCGGTGACGCTGGCGGCAGTCGCGGGCCCCAGCTCCTCCAGGTCGCAACTGATCATCCCCGCGCCCATGTTGATCGCGAACCGCGTCGGCTCGACGTTCACCCTCTCCGGATCGATTCCCTTGGTGATCAGACCGCTGGAAGCCACCGCTTCCTTGGCCGCGATGACGGACAGCTCAATGTCCCGGCACATCAGCTTGACCGCCTTACGCATGGCCTTGGAAACATGATCCTGAATGCGGTAGGGGGGAACCTCGCCTCCGAGCTCGCAGGGAAGGCCGGTCGGATCGAAGGCCTTGATCCGAGCGATGCCGCACCGCCCGGTGGCCAGACCGGACCACATTTCGTCGACGGTCAGACCCAGCGGACTGACGGACCCGAGTCCCGTAATGACGACGCGC
Organism: uncultured Phycisphaerales bacterium; assembly: GCA_937927975.1. Taxonomy (GTDB): domain Bacteria; phylum Planctomycetota; class Phycisphaerae; order Sedimentisphaerales; family Anaerobacaceae; genus PLanc-01. The sequence continues at coordinate 52,910 of CALEZT010000196.1, read as the reverse complement.
GCCGATGTCATCCCGCGGACTCCATCTTCTGCTGCTCCGGCCGGACATGTTTCAAGGCAACATCGCGCAGGAGGGATGTGAACAGGCCCGTGAACACGAAATTCTCCTCGGGGAATTTCTTGCCCGCCAAGTTCTGGTCGACGTGGCTGAACATCAGATCGACTTCCGCGATGAGCTGGTCGCCCCGCGTGATCCGTCCGCTGGTGGTCGCCGCTTCCGGCGTGATCGACTCCATGCGGGCCTCCAGCCGAAGGCTGTCGCCCGGCACGGCGTAGTCGAAGAAGACCGCCTTGCTGACCTTGGCCAGCACGACCTTTTCCTGGAAGCCGCGGGCCTCGCCGACGAGGATTCCGCCCGTCTGGGCCATGGCCTCGATCATCAGGCACTCCGGCATCATGGGGAAACCGGGGATGTTGTCGTGCAGATGTTCCTCTGCCATCGAAACGTTCTTGACGGACACCGCGCGGCGACCGCTATCGAACTCGACGAATTTGTCGATCCAGATCCAACGCATGCTGCAGCCCGGTCCGTCGTTACGCCGCGTTCAGGCGGGTTGCGACATAGTTGACGATGGCGTTGACGGTGAACAGGTCCGCCAGCTTGTTGATGTCGGGGTTCTTCTCGAACTCGCTGAGATCCGTGTGCGGAACCCTCGCCCTCAGTTCGGCAAGCCCTTTCTCTGTGAGCTTTCCGTTGCTGACCAGATCGGCGCTGTTGAGCAGCCCTTCCACTGGGAACAGTTCCTCGCGGGGCACTTTCATCCCGAACGCTTTTTCCAGACGGAACACGATGTCCAGGAAGTCGATGCTCTCGGCACCCAGGTCGCCCATGAGCGTCGCGTCGGCCGTAACCTCGTCGTCGTCCACCCCCAACGCGTCCACGAGAACTTCCTGAACCTTTTGGAAAATTTCATCCCGACTCATGGTCATGGTTGCTGCTACCTCCGGTCAGTTCCTTCTGAAAGTCCTTTTCACTACCTCAATCAGCCTTGCTGCCTGAGCAGGCTGTAGCGGTTCTTCATCGCCTCGATCACCTGAGCGTCCACGGACGCCATCGCGGAACTGCGGTCCGCCAGATTGAAATGCCTCAGGCCGAACCTCGCTTCGAGGATTTTTTCCCCGTCGGAGATTCCGCAGCCGGTGAAGTTGCTGACGTTCTCCTCGATGGCCCTGGCCTGCACGGTATATTCGATCCTCGAACCGGGAGCCAGGAAACTCTTGTACTTGACGTTCTTGGCCTCTTGCAGCAGGATCATGCTGTGGGCGAACCCCTCGGTCTTGCGGACCAGCCAGCTCGCGGACTCCACGAGCCCCTGCAACAGCAACACGCCCGGCAGCACGGGGAACGTGGGGAAATGATCCCCCAGGTATTCCTCGGCCAGCGAAACGCACTTGGCTGCGGTCAGCGTCTTTCCTTCTTCGAGCGAAACGATCTTATCTATCAATATGAACTTCATGAAATCCTGGGCCACCGAACACAAACCGGCGTCATTGTAGTGTGTGCCGTTCGTTTTTCCACTGTTTTTTCGTTTTTTGCGCCGGACCGCAGGCTGCGCTTGCGTGCGAACAACGTTGAAATCGTGCAAAAAGGACAGTATACTCAGGACCATGAAAGTTCGCAACGCCAGAATCCCGGACGCCAGGTCGATCTGCTCGCTGATCAACTTCTATGCCGAGCACGACAAGATGCTGTTTCGATCCATGGCCGAGATCTACGAGAATCTCCAGACGTTTCTTGTGGTCGAGCGGGACGGTCGGATCATCGGCTGCTGCGCGCTGGAGGTGATCTGGTCCGATCTGGCGGAGGTCAAGTCGCTGGCGGTCGCGGCGGAAGAGCACGGCAAGGGGGTGGGCATGGCGCTGGTCACGGCGGCCCTGGATCAGGCGCGGGCTCTCGGGGTCCCGCGGGTCTTCGCGCTGACCCTGGAACCCAGGTTCTTCGAGCGGGTGGGGTTCACGGTCGTGAAGAAAGAGGAACTGCCCATGAAGGTCTGGAGCGACTGCGCCCGCTGTCCGAAACAGGACGAGTGCGACGAAACCGCTGTGATCCTGGACGTTCCGGCCGGCGTGTGAGTGTCTCAGGAATATCTAACAACCCACCGGTGAATTCCATTGGCGGCGGTCCATTCGTCTCTACGCAATCTGTCTTCGCTGGAACAGGGCGACCGCCACGGCCAGGATCCCGATGATATAGGTAATCGCGTAGGAGGCCCCCGTCAGGATGTATCGGAACGGGACCACGCTGTTTTCGTAGATCGCGTCGCTGATCCAAAACACCTGCAAGTTCGGGACGAGATAGCGGCCCGCCTGCGCCCACAGGTGGGTGTCGGCATACCGGCCGAACACCCAGTCGCTAATCAGGCCGAGCAGGAAGACGCCGATGCAGGCCGAAAGGGTGACGATGACGTTGAAGCGGGAGGAGATGGCCACCGCGATCGCTGCGATCACCATGGCCGCCAGGAACAGCAGGATAGCGGCGTAGACGTCGAGTCGGTCGAACCCATTCTTGGCCGGGTTGAACTGCCAATCGCGATCGATCAGGGCCAGGAACACCATGGCCAGGGTCGCCAGGATGGCGCCGACCACCACGGCAGTCGAGGTGAATTTCCAGTCGTAGGCATAATTGAAGAAGGCGCTGAGCAGGACCGTCACGATGGCGACGGTGGCCGCTGAGCCGACGACGGTCCAATCATGGGTGTCCGAGGCGGTGGACAGGACGCCGTGCCGGATGGTCATCAGCACGCCGATAGTGCACAGATAGTGCGCCAAAGCGACGGCTCCGACTACACCCAGGAACTTGGCCAATACGAATATCGGACGCTGAACAGGCTTGGTCAGCACCGTGAGAATCGTCTTGTTCTCCATTTCGATGGAGACGGCCCCCGAAGCGGAGAAGATTGCCACGAACAAGCTGGTCAGGAACAGCGTAGAGAGCCCGATTTCTCGCAGCAGCTTATTGTCGTCGTCCATGGTGTACATCGAGAGCGCCGGACTGAGAAGAAACAGGAGCAAGGCTGCTGCAATGATGACGGCGTAGACGGGTTGGCGAAGGGTTTCGACGAAGGTGTTCTTGGCGATAGTGAGCAGCTTATTCATCAGTCACCCAAGGCGTTGCCGGCCTGCTGAACGTTGTGTTTGACACCCGATTGCGACGACTTTTTTTCACGATTGTCTCTACACGAGAGTCGTTTTCGGTGTTATAGTGCCGGATTCCCTTTTTGTAAAGGATCTGGTCCGGTACCCGGTACTACTGGATGAGCAGGATTTTGGTTCACTGCTGGAGCTGAATCGCCAATGACAGTATCGTCGAAACGCCCCGAACAGGTCGCATGGGTTGCGCTGGTTCTCAGCCTGGTCTTTTTCGGCATCGCGTTCTTCCTGGGTCGGTGGAGCGGGTTCTACGCTCTATCGGCCGTCGGATGGCAGGCGCTTGCGGCGGCCTTGATCTGGCTGGTCCTGGCCATCCAGTTCCACCAGCGAAGTCTGGCCGAGCAGGAAAAGCTCGACATGAGTCAGCTCGCACGGGAGAAAAGCTCGGCCACCATCTTCCAGAAGGGCGAGACCGCGGCGCTGCTGGCGGCCGCTCAGCGCCGGCTCGACGTCCTCGAGAAATGGTTCATCCCGATTTTCGTGGCATTGATCGCTGCTTACGAAATCGGAATCGGTTTCTACCTGCTCAAGGGAATCCCCTCCGGGGCCGACGTCAAGACCCAGCAGCCGCTGGTGTGTGCGATCGTCGCCACCGCCATCGCGTTCATGGGGTTCCTCCTGTCGCGGTACGCCACCGGAATGTCGGTCGAGCCGCGATGGAAACCGTTGCGGGCAGGCGGCAGCTTCTTTCTGGGGCTGGCGGTCCTGTGTTTCGTGCTGGCGATCGCCCTGGCCCTGCTGCATTTCCAGATCTCGGCCCTGATCGCCGTCGTCAGCTATGCGGTGCCGATCCTGTTGATCGTCCTGGGCGTCGAGACGTCGCTGAACCTGGTCTTCGACATCTATCGGCCGCATCTCAAAGGCCAATACAGCCGGGCGGCGTTCGACAGCCGGCTCCTGGGCGTCATCAACGAGCCCGGCGGCATCTTCCGCAGCGTGGCCACGGCGATGGACTACCAGTTCGGATTCCAGGTGTCCCAGACCTGGTTCTACAAGCTGCTGGAGAAGGCGATCGTGCCCTTGATTCTGTTCTCGGCCGCGACGCTCTATCTGGCCAGTTGCATCGTGGTCGTCGGTCCGAACGAGGAAGGGATCGTCGAGCGGTTCGGCAAACCGACCACCGCGGACGGAGAGGTTCGTCATATCGGTCCGGGGCTGCACTTCAAGCTGCCCTGGCCCATGGACATCGCGTACATGCACCCCACCGGTCTGGTCATGGAACTGCACATCGGGTACGTGCCCAAGGTGGACGCCAACGGAGTCCCGATTCCCGAAACAAGGCTCCTGTGGGGGCAGACGCATTACGAACAGGAGCATGACTTGATGGTGGCGGCGCGATACACGCCCGCGGATGTCACGGAAGGGCCCGCCGAAGGCGCCGTTCCGGTCAGCCTGGTCAAGGTCAACATGCCGGTCCAGTACCGGATCAAGGATCTTCTTGTCTATGTCTACGGGCACAGCAATCCAGGCAAGCTTCTGGAGGGCATCTGTTATCGCGAACTGGTCCGTCTGGCCTCCACCGCCAACGTTGAGGTCGAAGGCGGCGGTGATCAGAACCTCCTGGGCGGGGGGCGGACCAATGCCAAGCAGATTCTGACGGAGCGCATCCAGCGGGCCGCCGACGTTGAAGGTCTTGGCGTGGAGATCACCTTCGTCGGGTTGCAGGGTATCCACCCGCCGGCCGAGGTGGTGCCGGACTTCCAGGCGGTCGTGGGCGCGGTGCAGGCCAAGCAGGCGCTGATGTTGGCCGCCGAGGCGGAGCGGAATCGAAACCTCACCACCCTGGCCGGTTCGGTGTCGCGGGCCACCCGGCTGGCGGATTTAGCCGCGCAGTACCAGGAGGCCCAGCGCAGAGGGCTTTCCGACGAGGTCAAGCGTCTGGGCGAGCAGTTCGATGCAGCGCTGCTCAACGAGTCGCGCGGGGACATCTTCCGCATTCTCAGCGAGGCCCAGAGCTACCGTTTTCGCCAGGGGACGCTGGCCGAGGCGACGGGCAAACGCTTCGCCGGCCAGATCCAGGCCTATCGCGCCGCGCCGGAGATCTACAAGTGCGAGCAGCGGGCCGTGGCGCTCGAAGAAGCGATGAGGAGCATTCGCAAGTATGTCGTGGCCGGCGACCCGAAAGACCGCCAGGTCATTATCATGGAACTGCAGGAGAAGCTGGATACGAGTCTGTTGAGTGAGATTGCGGGCGTACAGGAGACCGGTGGACAATGAAGAACATAGCGATTCCGATACTGATTGCCGTTATTTCCCTCGTGATGATCGTCTACCTGGTGACCTTCCAGGTCCGCGAGACCGAATCGGGGTTCGTGACCCGGTTCGGCAAGCCGGTCCGCGAGGTCACCCAGCCTGGGTTGTATTTCAAGTGGCCCACGCCCATCGAGCAGGTTCACAAATTCGATTCCCGCATGAGAGTCCTGGAGGCGGCGCAACTGGCGGAGACGACCACGCGAGGCAATGTCCCGATCATCGTCAACACGTACATCGTCTGGCGCGTGGCCGAACCGTTGAAGTTCCTCAACGCGGTCAAGACCGAAGCCAACGCCGAGAGCAAGCTTCGCAATCACATCAACGACACGCAGAACCGCGTGATCGGCCAGCACTCCTTCGGGGAGTTCGTCAACAACGACCCCACAAAGATCCAGTTCGACGAGATCCAGGACGAGATGCTCGCGGACCTCAAGGGGCCCGTGCTGGCCGAGTACGGCATCGAGATCAAGACGCTGGGCATCAAGCAGCTCAAGGTCAGCGAAGACGTTACGAAGAAGGTCTTCGAGCGGATGAAAGCCGAACGCCAGGGTCGTACCGACGCCATCACGTCCGAAGGCGAGGCGATCGCCACCCAGATCCGGGCCGACGCCAACAAGAAGCGGGACGTCCTGCTGGACGCCGCGGAAGGTCGGGCCAAGGAGATTCGCGGCCAGGGCGACGCCGACGCCGCTCGGTACTATGAGATGTTGAAGGCGGACGAGAAGCTGGCGATCTTTCTGCGAAATCTGGAGGCTCTCAAACAGATCCTGAGAGAACGCACCACAATCGTCATTCCGACGGTCGCTGAGCCGTTCAACCTCCTGATGGGTCTGCCCCCTCTGGGTACGGAAGGGTCTGCAAAGTAACCGAAGGACTGCGTTCAATCGAGCGAAAGAGCCATGGCACACGGACACAAGCACGGACATGACCACGGACACTCACATGAACCTGATCACGGTCACGATCATGAGCCGACACCGGAACGGTCGGCGCCGAACGAACAGTTCGACGCGGCCGGCAAGTCCCTCTCGGACGCCCTTCATATCAGTTTCACGATCCTGAAGGTCATCATGATCGTCCTGATCGTCGCCTTCCTGGCGTCGGGTTTCCGGACCGTGGGGCCCGACGAACGGGGACTGGTTCTGCGGTTCGGCAAGATCCAGGGCATCGGCGACGAGGCGATCCTGGGGCCCGGGGCTCACTGGGTCTTCCCGTATCCGATCGACGAGTTGATCAAGATCCCGGTGGAGAAGAACATCAATCTGCCCGTCAACACGTTCTGGTACCAGGAGACCCGCGACGACATCCTGGGCGGCGGCGTCAAGCCGAGGAACTTCCGGGCCGACAAGCTCGATCCGATGGTGGAAGGATACTGCCTGACGCGGAGCCAGACCGTGGCAGGGCAGGGGGCAACGGACGTTAGCCAGCCCTCCCTGCGGGAAGGCGAGGGCAGCGACTACAGCATCGTCCACACGAAGTGGCAGATCAACTACCAGATCAGTAACGTCGAGCAGTTCTTCCGAAACGTCCACGTCCGGGACGTCAAGCCCGGTGAGATCTATGTGGACGTGATGGTCGCGAACATCACGCCGCTTCTGCGCAGCGTGGTCGATGACGCCATCGTCACGGCAATGGTCCACTACACGATCGACGAGGCTCTCCAGAGCGTCGATACGATTCCTCGACGCGTCCAGCAGCTCGTGCAGCAGAAGCTGGACGCGCTGGAGAGCGGCATTCGCGTCGTGCAGATGCAGTTGGTCAGCGCCAAATGGCCCATGCAGATCAACGAGGCGTTCGAAGCGTACGTGGCGGCCCGTCAGCAGAGCGATCAGACGGTTACGCAGTCTCGGACCTACGCCGAGACGACTCTGAACAAGACGGGCGGCCAGGTCGCTCACAGACTTTGCGAAGCGATTCTCGATCCCGACAGCGATGCTCAGAAACGGGAGGAACTGTGGTCCCAGGTTACCGGCGACGCGCAGCAGATCATCGCGCACGCCCAGGCGTACCAGACCAAGGTGGTGGAGGCTGCCAGGGCCAGCGCCAGTTATCTCGCGAGTATCCTGCCCGAGTACAGGAAGCGGCCGGAACTTGTGGCGCGTGAGCGGTATCTGGCGGCGATGGAAGAAATCCTCAACAATGCCGACGAGAAGTTCGTCCTGGACAGCTCCGGCACGGATCGGGACCGCGAGATACGGATTCTGCTGAACCGGGACAACAAGCTCAACCCCAGGGGCGCCCGGTAGTAGGCATCGGAAAATGGACAGGTGGGGTTCGCGTTCGGCGGCCCGCAACAGAAGATTCGGTGAGAGAACAAGGCTATGGCGCATCAGCACCTGCACTTACAGGAAGAGTTCGGTACCGAACAGACCCGCGAGAAACAGGTCCGCGTGAGCGTGGCCCTTCTGGGCACGCTGGCCGGCGGCGTCCTGCTGATCAACAGCGGGATCGGCAAGGTTTTCTATGGGTCCGACAGCTTCAACACGGAACTGTTCGCAATGCTCGGCGCAATCCTGCTGGGGGCCCCGATCATCATGCATGCGGTTCGCAGCCTGATCGAGGGCCATTCGCACATGGACGAGCTGGCGGCCCTGGGCATCGTGGCGGCGTTCGCGATCGGCGAATACGTGGCCGCCGGGCTCATCGGCTTTTTCATGTTGCTCAGCGAATTGGTGGAGACCCGAACGGCGCTGGGAGCGAGGGCTTCGATCGAGTCGCTGATCCGCCTGACTCCCGTCAAGGCCAACCTGATCGATTCGGACGGCAAGGAACGCGAAGTCAAGGTCAGCGAGCTGAAGGCCGGCGACCGCATCCGCGTCCGTCCGGGCGACAACGTCTCGGCCGACGGCGAAGTCTACGACGGTTTGAGTTCCGTGAACGAGGCGACGATCACCGGCGAGTCGCTTCCGGTCGACAAGGTGCCGGGCATGCAGGTCTTCGCAGGCACGAACAATCTCACCGGCGTCCTCGACATCCGCGTCACCAAGGCCGGCAAGGACACCACGCTGGGCAAGGTCCAGTCTCTGATCATCCAGGCCGAACACACGAAGATCCCGGTCATGAGGATCATCGACCGATACATCTCGTGGTATGTCCCGACGATCCTGATGATCGCGGCCATCGTCTGGGTCTTCACGCGGAACATCGACCAGGCGATCACAATCCTGGTGATCTCCTGTCCCTGTGCGATCATTCTTGCCACTCCGACCGCCATGGTGGCCGCGATTTCAGCCGCTGCGAGGCTTGGCATCCTGGTCAAGGACGTCTCGTATCTCGAAGTGGCCGGGAAGATGACGGCCCTGGTGTTCGACAAGACGGGCACCGTGACCACCGGCCGACTCTACGTGACCAAGCTGACGCCTGCCGAGGGGGTCGAGCCGGCGGACCTGCTGGCGGACGCCGCGGCGGCCGAGCAGATGAGCAAGCACCCCGCGGCCCGGGCGCTGCAGGAAGTGGCCAGGGAGGCGAGCCTGTCCTTGCCGGCGTCGGAGGGCTTCAGAGAGACCCCGGGCAAGGGCGTCAGTGCGAAGATCAACTCGTCCCGCATCCTGGTCGGTCGCGAGACGTTCCTGAACGAGAACGGAGTCGACACGAAGAATGTCGCCGATCCCCGGTTGCACGAGGAGCAGGGCTTCAGCACCCTCTACGTCGCGAAGGACAACCGCTGCATCGGCTGGATCGGTCTGCAGGACAAGACGCGACCGGAGGCCCAGAGGGCCATCGCCTCCCTGGTGGACATGGGCGTCAAACGCGTCACCATGCTCACCGGCGACCGCAGCGAGGTCGCCAATCGCGTCGCAGGCGAACTCGGCTGCACCGATTACAAGGCTCAGTGCCTGCCGCAGGACAAGCTCGCGGTGGTCGAGCAGATCAAGAAGGACGGGCACACCGTGGTGGTCGTCGGCGACGGCATCAACGACGCTCCGGCTCTGGCGGCCGGCGACCTGGGCATCGCGATGGGCGCCGCCGGCAGCGACGTGGCGATCAATTCCGCGTCGATCGCCCTGATGAACAACGATCTGCGGCGGATTCCGTTCCTGGTCGATGTCTCGCGCAAGACCCGCCGGGTGATCAATCAGAACCTCGCGTTTGGCGTGATCTTCATCGTGCTGGGCATCTCGCTCTCGAAGTTCGTGCCGCCGGCGGTCGCTGCGTTCCTGCACTTCGCCAGTTCGCTGGTGGTGGTGTTCAACAGCGCACGCCTGTTCCGCCAGGGCGAGGAACTTGACCACGAGCCGCAGACGACTCCAGCGACGTAACGTGCCGAGCATCGCGCGTCCTATAGGTCCCATCGGTCCCATAGGTCCTATACTCAAGGAAAACCATGGATTACGCCATAGAGACAGTTGCACTGACGAAGGTCTTCTCCGACTGGTGGGGCCGGGCGAAGGTCTACGCGGTGGACGATCTGAACCTGCAGATCCGGCCGAACGAGGTCTTCGGCCTGCTGGGTCCCAACGGCTCGGGCAAGACCACCACGATCAAAATGCTTCTGGGTCTGCTGCATCCGACGAAAGGTCACGCCCTCATGCTCGGCGGCGACGCCACCCAGCCCAAGATCAGCGCGAGGGTAGGGTTTCTGCCGGAGGAGTCATACCTCTATCGGTTTCTGAACGCGAGAGAGACGCTGGACTTCTATGGCCGGCTCTTTGGTCTCGACTCGAAGGTCCGCGAGATGCGAATCGAGGCCCTGCTGGAGATGGTGGGCCTCAAAGCGGTGGCCAGCCGGCCCGTGGGAACGTATTCCAAGGGCATGGCCCGCCGCATCGGACTGGCCCAGGCTCTGATCAACGATCCCGATTTGCTGATCCTTGACGAACCCACCACGGGTCTGGACCCCATCGGCACGCGCCAGATCAAAGACCTGATCGCCAAGCTGGCCGAGCGGGGCAAGACCGTCCTGCTGTGCAGCCATTTGCTCGCTGACGTGGAAGACGTCTGCGACCGGATCGCGATTCTTTATGGCGGCAAGGTCCAATCGCTCGGACGAGTCAAGGACCTGCTCCAGAAAACCAACAAGCGTCAGATCGTCACAGACGCGATCAGCGACGCCACCGCCGAGCGGATCCGCGAGTTGCTCAAGAAGGAGAGCGCCGAGTGCGAGATCTCTTCGCCGATGGAGCGGCTGGAGACGTTCTTCATCAACACCGTGGTCCAGGCGCAGCAGCAGGCCACGCCGACCAGCGGAGCGGTCAGTACGACGCAGATCGGCGATTTCCTCGCGGCCAAGAGCGGGAAAGAAGCCCTGCTGGACAAACTCGTCGCGGCGCCCGTTTCCGAGAAGGTCGAGACCGGCCCGGTCCGAATGGAGAAGGCTGCGCCTCGCGAGACGATTGTGCCGCAGCCGAACAAGGATCTTCTCAGTAAATTGGCGCAGTCGGCGGCGCCTTCCCCGGTGGCCAGAACCGAGCGAGTGGGGGACGTGCCTGAGACGCCCGCGCGTCAGGAGAAGACCAAGAAGAACATCATCGACGCACTGACGGGCGACAAGCAGCCCGACGGTTCGACCACCCGACCCACAGGCGATCCGAAGGAGGATGGCGGCCATGCATAGGGTCTGGGCCGTGGCGACCAATACGATTCGACAGGCCTTGCGCATGAAGGTCGCGGCGGTGTTCATCGTGCTGCTTCTGGTGCTGCTGCCGGTGATGGGAGCGACCGCGACCGGCGACGGCACGCTCAAAGGGCGCCTTCAGACGTTCGTCGCCTATGGCATGTCGCTGACGAGCCTGTTGCTGAGCCTTTTGACGATCATCGTCGCCATCTACTCGATCACCAGCGATATCGAGCAGCGTCAGATCTACACGGTGGTGACCAAGCCGATCCGCCGGTACCAGTTGATCCTGGGCAAGTTCCTGGGCGTGGTCGTGCTCGACGTCGCGCTGTTGACCCTGTTTCTGGGGATCGTCTACGGCGTGATCGTTCTGATGCCGCGGTTCATCACAGCCTCTGAGGAAGAACAGGCGCAGATCCAGAGCGAGTTCTTCACCGCGCGGGCCAGCCTTATCCCGCCGCTGATCGACGTCAGCAGGGAAGTCGACGAGATGTATCGCTGGCTCGAGAAGGAAGACAAGCTGGTGATTCTGTATCCGAACTACGCTCCCGCGGAGATCAAGAAGCTCTTGACCAAGCGGATCCAGCTCGAGAGGCGAGCCTCCGCGATCGGCCAGATGCTGGTTTGGGAGTTCCAAAACGTTCGGCCGACGGACCCCGCTTCGCAAAGCCTGTTCGTCCGGTTCAAGTACGACGTGTCGGTGACGCCGCCGGACGAGCACGTGTATGGAGACTGGCGGATCGGAGACCTGCGGGGACTCAAGACCGGGATTCGCGTCGATACGCCGGTCTGGCGGGAACCTCGTCGGGACCCGGTGCGGAAATTCCGCGAGATTGAGGTGCCCGCTTCGGTGATCGCCAAGGATGGCTACCTCGCGGTCGGCTTCGTGAATCCGCCACTAAACGACACGACCGTCCTGTTCCCGATCGAGGACGGCCTGGAAGTCTTGTACAAGGCGGACTCCTTCGTGGCGAACTACGTCCGGGCCGGGTTGCTGATTCTGTTTCGCCTGGTGTTCCTGGCCTGCCTGGGCGTGATGGCTGCCAGTTTCCTGTCCTTCCCGGTAGCGATCCTGTTCTGCCTGGTGATCTTCGTGATGGGCGCCGCCAGCGGTTTCTTCGTCGAATCCTTCGGATACATGAGCGAGAATGTCGGTCGGATCTACACGTATACGATTCAAAATCTGATGCGGCTTCTGCCGCGGTTCGACTCCTACAATCCGACGCAGTACCTCATCCCGGCCCGCCTGATCTCCTGGCGACTGATCGGCGAGGTGGCGTTGATCATGGTCTGCCTGAAGGCGGCCCTGTTGCTGGTCCTGTCGCTGGTGATCTTCAGCTTTCGGGAACTGGCGAAAGTCGTGGTGTAGCGGTGGAAAGGTGCATGGAGCGCAGGTGAGAACGGGCGATGCGGACGCGTGATTTCATTGTATTGTTGATTTGTGCGGTGACCGCGGGGGCCTCGCTGTTTGCAGCCGGGTCGCAGCTCGACCGGATCAATGCGCAGCGCGAGGAGCTCAAGCTCGTGAGCAACACGGTCGTGGAGAACGCTCCGCCTTCGCTGGCGTTCGCGACCGTTGCGTTGGGAGCGTTCCGCGGCCTGATCGTGGACATTCTCTGGATGCGGGCCGACAAGCTCAAGGAAGAGGGGCAGTTCTTCGACGCGCGGCAGATCGCCGAGTGGATTACGAAGCTGCAACCCCGGTTCGCCGCGGTCTGGGAATTCCACGCCTGGAACATGGCGTACAACATCTCCGTCGCCATCCCGGCTACGCAGCCTGAGCAGCGGTGGCGTTGGGTCAAGAACGGTTATGAGCTTCTGCGCGACGAGGGCATCCCGCTGAATCCCAAGTCCATTGCTCTCTATCGCGAGCTGGGCCGCATCTTCCAGCACAAGATGGGGGGCGTTTCCGACGACGCTCATGAGTACTACAAGCTCCAGTTCGCCGACGAGATCGGGCCGCTGCTGGAATCCTCGGACAACGGCCTGCGTCGCAACGACAACCAATATCTGGAGGCGTTGATCGTGACGCCTGTCGAGTGGTCGGCGATCAAGAATGATCCGAATATCGCACCGTTTTTGCAGGCCCTTCGGGCCGCGGATGACAAGTTCGCCTCGGAGGCGGACGTGGTGAAGAACTATCTGTCGTTGCGTCAGAATCCCCGGCGGTTCAAGCCCGCGGCGGCCGAAGTGATCGAAGCGTTTCGGGGAACTTCTGCTCTTCGCAAGTTCGATTTGTTTGCCAAGGGCTATCAGCTTCGGAACGAATGGAAACTGGACCCTGCGATGATGCTCCAGGTGGGGTTGCGGTACGGTCCGACCGACTATGCCGATCCGAACAAACACTATCCTTTCGACTGGCGTCATCCGGACAGCCATGCCATCTACTGGGCCATCAGGGCGCTCGACATCGCAGTTCAGCAGAAGGACCGCGAACTGGGCTCGCACGAAGTCAATACCGATCGGATGGTCTTGCACAGCCTGCAGAACCTCTTCCGTTACGGCCATATCCTCATCACCCAGGGGCCGCCTGATCCGAATACGGGAGCCCCGGGAGAGAAGGCCATCTTTCTGGGCCCGGACCTGCGGATTTTCAACTCGTACAACAAAGCCGCGATGGACGTGATGGCCAAGTACGGAGAGGACCGAGGCCGCTCCGAGGCCTATGACAACGGGTATCGCAACATGCTCAAGAACGCCCTGTTGTCGTTTTATCAGGCAGGCCTGAGAAACGAAGCCTTGGGCATCTACCGAAAGCTCCAGGCTCGGTACACATTCGACGAATTCAAGGTTTCGCTGGAGCAATATGTGAAGTTCCGTCTCGCGGAGGAACTCGAGAGCATCGGTATCCACGACGCCAGCGAACAGGTCGTGATGCTTCTGATCAACGCCTATCGTCTTTACGCGCTGTACGAGGACGACGCGGCCGCGGGGAACGAGCGGTTCGCCCAGGAAGTGTGGGACCACTATAACAGGGAATTTGGCGACACGACGAGGGTTGACCTGCCCCCGATGGCGGTGCTAAGATACCACGCGATCGGTCAGTTCCTGAATAGTGACGCCTATCCGTTGTACATCCGCCAGAGTCTGTGGGCCCGGATCGAGAGAGAGAAGCCTGAACTTCTCAAGCAGTTGGAGCAGACCGAAGTGCAGTTGCGCCGACAGATGGAGCAACTACAGAAGACACAGACGCAGTGAGAACGTGACGCGTGGGTGTGTCCCAGCGAGGAAGCCCCAGGGTTTCTTCGCTTTCACATGCCCACGCGTCCGCATTTTCGAGGGTTGAACTTCGGTCATGGACGCATCGCTTCTGCAACAACTGACGCCTTCCCAGAGAAAAGCCGTATGCCACCGCGACGGGCCGCTGTTGGTTTTGGCCGGGCCCGGCAGCGGCAAGACCCGCGTCATCACCCATCGCATCGCCTGCTTGATCGAGTCGGGCGTCCGTCCGCACAACATCTGCGCGATCACGTTCACGAACAAGGCCGCCGAGGAGATGCGGCAACGGGCGGCCTCGCTCGGCGCTTCCGGCGGGGCGTACATCAGCACGTTCCATTCCCTGTGCGTGCGGGTGCTGCGCCGCTATGCCGACGCCGCAGGTATCAGCCCCAATTTCAGCATCTATGACGACGCCGACCAGACCCGATGCGTCAAGCAGGCCATTGCCGACTGCAATCTGGATTCGGGCGCGTTCGCGCCGGGCCGGATGCTGGAGGCGATCTCGACGCTCAAGAACAAGCTCGTCGAGCCCGACGCCTTCAAGGAGCAGGCGATCGACTACTTCTCCCAGGCTCTGGCCAAGGTGTATGCCCGGTATCAAAAACTCCTGGCCGAACGACACGGGGTGGATTTCGACGACCTGCTCATGAAAGTGGCCCTGCTCCTGGAGGGCAACGCAACCGTCTGCAAGGAGATGGCGGAGCGGTTCGAATACCTGCTGATCGACGAGTATCAGGACACCAACCACGCCCAGTACCGGCTCGCCAAGGCGATCGCGGTTCACCATCGCAATATCTGCGCCACCGGCGATCCGGACCAGTCGATCTACCGCTGGCGGGGCGCGGACATCCGCAACATTCTGGCCTTCGAGAAGGACTGGCCCGAGGCGGTCACGATCCGTCTGGAGGAGAACTTCCGCAGCACCGCTCCCATTCTGCGGGCGGCCGACAGGCTGATCGCCTGCAACCGCAACCGCAAGCCCAAGAGCCTGATCCCGACGCGAACGCACGAGGGGCGGATCGTCGTCCAGTGCTACGCGGACGAAGCGGCCGAGGCCGACGGTGTGGGACGCGAGGTGCGTTCGCTACTGGCTTCCGGCGTTTCGGGGCGGGACATCGCGGTTTTCTACCGGATCAATTCGATGAGCCGGGCCTTGGAGGAGGCGTTCATCCGTCATCGGACGCCGTATCAGGTCGTGCGAGGCGTCGAGTTCTACTGCCGCAAAGAAATCCGCGATATCCTGGCCTATCTGAAGGTCCTCGTAAACCCTGCCGACGAGATCGCGCTGCTGCGGATCATCAATACGCCTGCCCGTGGAATCGGCAAGGTCACGGTCGAGCGGGTACAGGAATACGCGTCCGCCAACGGCATCCCGCTGTTCGACGCGATGCGAAACGCTGACGGCGTTCCCGGTCTGGGCGACTCCGTCAAGATCAAGCTGCAGAACTTCGTTCGGATGATGGAGGCCTTCGCTGTCCAGGCGAACGACAAGGTGGCTCCCCTGATGGAGAAGGTCTTCACCGCCACGGGCCTGGAGGCCTCGTTCAAGGCTGCCGGCCTGGAAGGGCAGGCTTCGCGAGAGAACATCGAGGAGTTGATCAGCACCGCGGCGGTCTACGACAAACAGAGCGAGACCCCTTCGTTGGTGGATTATCTCCAGCAGATTGCGCTGTTCAGCGACGCCGACGCGTACGATTCCGCGGGCGAGAAGGTCGCGTTGATGACCCTGCATGCGGCCAAAGGGCTGGAATTCGAGAACGCGTTCGTCATCGGCCTGGAGCACGGAATCCTCCCCCACGAGCGAGCCAACAACAGCCCGGAAGAGCTGGAGGAGGAACGCCGCCTCTTTTTCGTCGGCATGACGCGGGCCAAAACGAACCTGTACATCAGCTACGCGCAGTACCGCACCATCCGGGGCCAGTTCCTTCGGACGATCCCCTCGCAATTCCTCTACGAACTCGGGCCGGGCCTCATGCACGAGCCGCTCGATCACGACGAGCGTCCCCAGGGCCGACCGCAGGCGGTGGAGCCGTTTCGGCGGCCCGCGCCGCTGCAGAAGACGCCGACGCCGCAACCCCAGGCCCAGAGCCGCCCGGCTCCCTATGAGCCCGGCCAACTGGTCAAACACAAGACCTTCGGCCTCGGACGGGTCAAGAAGTTCGTCGATATGGGCGCCAACAGCGTCGTCACGATCAGCTTCAACAGTGGACAGACGAAATCCCTGCTCCTACAATATGCGGATCTCACGAAGATGTAGATCGTGAGTCTTCGGAACCGCTATTGAAGGGGATGGTCATGTCCGGACAGGTCAATCGCAGGGAGTTCTTGCAGATCGCAGCGGGCAGTGGCGTCTATCTCGCGGGCGCCGGTTTCTTTGCAGGCGGCGCGCGGGCCGCGGGGTCCAAGCTCGTCAGCCCCGGCTGTCGGAGGAGCAAAGTCAAAGTCGCCCGGCTGTACATGGGCACGAAGGAAGGACTCTGGCCCAAACCGAAGCTGAGTTTCCAGGACGAGATCCGCACCTATCAAGCCCAGTTCGCCAGATTGGGCGGGGAAATCGCGGACGTCGATTTCGTCGTCGACGAGATCGTCGCGTCCGCCGAGGCGGTCGGCAGGATCAAGCCCCGGCTTCAGAATGTCGATGGCATTCTAGTCATCCATCTGAGCATGGGGACCGGCGCGATCCTCAGCGAAGTCCTCAGCGTGGGCAAGCCTACCGCATTGTTCGCTTTGCCGTATTCGGGGCATGAATGGGTTGGATTTGGCGGGTTGCAGAGACAGCCGATCGGCGCCAAGCTCGAATGCTTTCTGACGAGCGATCACTCTCAGCTTGCTGCTGCGATTCGTCCCTTCCGGGCCATTCACCATGCTCGGGAGGCGAAGATCCTGAACGTCACGACGCGGTCGTTTCAGGACTACGCGGATGCGATGAAGGCCAAGTTCGGCACCGAGATGAAGCGGATCGACCTGGAGACGGTCGTTCATGCGTACAACGCGATCGACGACAAAGCCGCTGAGGCGGAGACGGAGCGGTGGATGAAGGGGGCCGAGGCGATGATCGAGCCGTCCCGCAAGGACGTGTTCAAGTCGTGCAAGCTCGCGCTGGCCTTCGAGAACATGTTGGCCGAAGAGGACGCGACTGTTCTGACGGTCGACTGCTACGGCACCATGTGGGACAAGACCATCAAGCTGCCGGCGTATCCATGCATCGGATTCTGCAGGCTCAACGACATGGGTCTGGGCGGAATCTGCGAGTCGGATCTGCGAAGTGCCATGACGCACATCATCCTCCAGGGTCTGACGGGCAAACCGGGCTTCATCAGCGATCCGACTGTCGACGAGTCGGCCGGAAGCATCATCCTGGCGCATTGTCTGGGCTCCAGCAAGATGGATGGTCCGAACGGACCGCAGGCGTCGTACAAGATCCGGGACGTCATGGAACGCCAGGAGGGTGTCACGCCGCAGATCCGGATGCGGGTCGGCCAACCGGTGACACAGGCGATTCTCGTCGGGACCGACACGATCCTGCACTTCACAGGCGCGATCATCGACGCGCCGGTCGGGCTGGAGCACGAGCGGGGCTGTCGGACCAAGATCACCGTCAAGGTGGACGGCGACATCACAGCTCTGTGGAAGAACTGGTCCCAGGGGCTCCATCGTCAGACGGTCTATGGCAACATCCGCAAGGAACTCGGGCAGTTCTGCCGATATACCGGGATCAAACTGATCGATGAGGCGGCCTCGACGTCGGTCTGACCGCTCGGTGCCAGCATCGATGGAGACAGAAAAGGAGAATAGCGTGAGCATGAACCGACGCACTCTGCTTAAAGCCGCGGGCGGGGGGAGCGTCTGGGTTCTGGCTGCTCCCTACGTGGCGTTCGCCCGGCGGCAAGACTCTGCACAAGCCAACGAAGAAATCCTGTCCCAGGCCCAGGAGCGGATTGAGAGAAACCGCAAGGCAAGTGGTATCCTCAAGATCTTCGGCCCTGACGGGTGGCCGCTTCCTTCGGGCGTCGATGTGCGCATCCGTCAGACGCGACACAAGTTCCTGTTTGGCTGCAACATCTTCAGGCTGGGTCGTTGTCGAACGCCGGAGGACAACGCTGCCTACGCGGAACAGTTCGCCAGGCTGCTGAACTTCGCGACCCTGCCTTTCTATTGGTGGCAGTACGAACGCCAGAAGGGCCAGCCGATGGATGCCCGCACGGACGAGATCGTCCGCTGGTGCAAGGAGCGAGGAGTCACCACGAAAGGGCATCCCCTGGCCTGGAACTACATCGATCCGCCGTGGCTCAGCGGAACGCCCGAAGAGATCATGCAACAGCAATTCGAGCGAATCGCCCGATGCATGGAGCGGTTCAAAGGCGACATCGGGATCTGGGACGTGGTCAATGAGGCCACGCACTACGACCGCGAGGAATTGAAACGCAACTCGCCGAGACTGACGGAAGCCATCGCGAAGGTGGGAGTCGGCGAATACGTACGCGGGGCTTTCCGGATTGCTCGGAAAGCCGATCCGCAGGCCAGGCTCATCATCAACGACTACCGAACCGACGCGGCGTACGCGGAGAAAGTGATCTCGCAACTCGTGGACGCCGGCCGCAAACCGCTGTACGACATCATCGGCATCCAGTCCCACATGCACGGTGGCTACTGGGGCGCAGCCCAGACCTGGGCCGTGTGCGAACGATTCGCCAGGTTCGAGGTTCCGCTGCATTTCACCGAGACGACCGTGGTGTCGGGGCCCAGACAGGATTCGAACTGGACGACGACCCCTGAAGGCGAGGAACGTCAGGCACAGCAGGTCGCCGAGTTCTATACGATGCTCTTTTCGCATCCCGCGGTTGCGGGGATCACCTGGTGGGACTTCAGCGACCAGGACGCCTGGCAGCAGGCCCCGGCGGGCCTTGTCCGGAGCGACATGTCGCCGAAGCCGGCCTATGAACGGCTGCATGAACTGATCAAAGGCAAGTGGTGGACGCGGGTCGAGACCAGGACTCAGGCGGAAGCGTCGGTTCCTTTCGAAGGATTCCTGGGCGACTACGAGGTGGAGACTCGCCAGGGAGATCGACAACTCACCGGGAGGTTCGTCCTTGACAGGGCCCCCGGGACACTCGATGTACGATTGGCTTGAAAAGGAAATCAAAGGATGAATTATGCGGTCATCATGGCCGGCGGCACCGGCAAACGACTTTGGCCCTTGAGTCGGCAGAAAAGGCCCAAGCAGGTTCTGAAGCTGCTGGACGGCCAGACGCTCCTGAATCACTGTTTCGATCGCTTGCGTCCGATCTTCGACGTGCGGAATGTCCTGGTGCTGACGAATGCCGGATACGCCGATCTGGTTCGTGAGAACCTCCACGGCTTGCCGGTCCACAATGTGATTGCTGAGCCGGCCGTACGCGATACCGCCAGCGCCATCGGTCTGGCGGCCGCCATTCTGGCCAGGTACGACCCGGATGCCGTCATGGCGATTCTGACCGCGGATCAGCTTCTGGAGCCTCCTGAGGTCCTCCAGCAGGCTTTGCACGACGCATTCGAGTTCATCACGGGCAACCCCGACGCTCTGATCACGTTCGGGATCAAGCCCACATTCCCTAGCACGCAACTAGGCTACATCAAGTGCGCCAATCCGCAGAATCGGCCTCGATGTCGGAACGCTGTGTACTCGGTCGAAGCCTTTCGGGAGAAACCCGACCGCCCGACTGCCGAGCAATATATCGAGAGCGGACAATACTCCTGGAACTCGGGAATGTTCGTCTGGCGGGCCAAGACCATCCTGGCGAACCTCCATCGATTCCTGCCGGACTCCGTCGAGCCGCTGCGACGCATCGCGGCCGCCTGGGACACGCCGGACCAGGAGAGGACCCTCCAGGAGTGGTTCCCCAGGCTGCCCAAGATCAGCATCGACTACGCGGTCATGGAGAAAGCCGAGCAGGTCCATGCCATTCAACTCAACTGCAAATGGCTCGACATGGGGTCATTTGCGGCCCTGGCCGACGTCATCAAATCGGATGAGAACAACAATATCGTGGTCGCCGGCGTCAGCGAATTGCTCGACTGCCGCGATAGCATCATCGTCACCGAAGACAAGGGGCACCTGATCGCGGTGATCGGTCTGGAGAACATCGTCGTCGCCCATACGCCGGATGCGACGCTGGTTTGTCATGCCAGCCAGACGGAACGACTCAAGCAGTTGCTCGATCGGATCGAGCAACACGGCCGCACAAGATTCCTCTAGCGGACCTGTCCATGAGATACCTGGCCATAGACTATGGCATGAAAAGAACCGGGCTGGCCGTGTGCGACGCGGGGGAGACAATTGCCTCCCCCCTGGCTGTGGTGCAGGGTCGCAAGGATCTGATCCAGCGGATCCAGCGTGTTGTCGCCTCCGAGGGCGTCGAAGCCATCGTTCTAGGCCTGCCTCTGAACATGGACGGCACCGAAGGCCCTCAGGCCAGGCTGGTCCAGGCTTTCGGCAAGGAGCTTGGCAGGCAACTTGGGATCCCTGTCCATTTTCAGGACGAGCGTCTGAGCAGTTTCGAAGCGGAACAGAGGCTCCAGGAGATGGACTTGAGCCGGGCGAAGAAGAAGGAAAGGCTCGACGCCCTGGCGGCAGCGGACATCCTCCAGAACTTCCTGGACCAGAGAGCGGGGCGGTAGCCCCCGGGTCGGCAGCCCGGACTTCGCTCGTCCAATTTCCTACCCGGCTTTTTGGGTTTGCCTCGCGTCGGACAACTGCTATAATGCGACAGGAGCATTTCGCAGGTGTTCGGCGGGGTGCGATGTGGCAATCGGAACGTGAGATCAGGACGGTTGAGTGAAATTCCAGGTTTTTAAAGACGGCAAGGCCGTTACCGATTTCGTCCCGTCCGGCGCCTATCTCTTTGGCACGGACGGTATCAGCATCCGCCGCGCGAAAATCGTGTTCGCGGATGGTTGTGTCGAGTGCATCCGACCGAACATCGAGACCGCCGGGTTGGCCGTGCTTTGGCCGATCGAGGATTTCGGCAGGATCATGCTGCCGACCACGTGCCTGCCCGAGCGGGAGAGGCCCTATATCCTGAACGTCGAGCTGGCCCGCTCCAAGCTCATGCAGATTACCAATCGACGCGAAGACTGGTCTTTTTTTGACGATCTGGAGGGTTTGGAGGAGATCGCGAAGGATTCGCAGGACCTGTTCGTCAAGGCGATTCAGAGCATCATGAACCCCGCGGCCGCTTCGGTGCTGGCCGACGCCTCGCTGCGTAAAGCGACCATCTACTCGGAGAAGCTGGCGGTTCGACAGGGCAAGTCGCTCTTCGACAAACGGCGAAAGAGTCCCGGTTTCGGCCGTGGATGTCTGGGGTGCCGCGTGGACCCGAATCTCCTGACGAAACCGCAATACGTCGACCGATTGCTGGAGTCGTTCGCTTCGGTCACACTGCCGATCAATTGGGCCCAGATCGAATCCCGGCAGGGTCATTTCGACTTTTCCCTGATCGACAGTTGCATGGGGATTCTGAGTCGGAAGAAGGTCGTGATCTCCGCCGGGCCGCTGCTGCATTTCGCACAGGATCATCTGCCCGAGTGGTTGTTGCGTTCGGGGATGGGGTTCGAGAAAATGCGGGAATTGGCCTACCAGTTTGTCTCGAAGGTGGTCGCCCGTTACGCAGGGACGGTCCATCGCTGGTGCGTCATCAGCGGCATGAACGCTTTCAACCAGTTCAATTTCAACTTCGAGCAGATCCTGGAAATGACTCGGGCCGCGAACATGGCGGTGCGGGCCGCGGGCAGCAGAGCGGTGCGGATCGTGGAGGTCGCCAGCCCCTGGGGCGAGTACTACGCCACGACCCCCAACAGCATCCCGCCTTTCGTCTATATGGACATGGTCGTTCAAAGCGGGACCAGTTTCGACGCGTTTGCACTCCAGGTTCGTTTCGGCAAGGACGAGACCGGGCTTCATCTGCGGGACATGATGCAGATTTCGTCGATCCTGGACTGTTTCGCGCCGATCGCCAAACCACTGTACATCACCGATGTCGAGATTCCCAGCCAGGACGGCAAGGGCAAGTTCGCGCCCGAGGCCGCCGGCGTCTGGCATCGCAGATGGGATCCGTCGCACCAGGCCCAGTGGCTCGAGCGGTTCTACCGGATCGCATTGAGCAAGCCGTTTGTCGAAGCGGTCAACTATGGCAGCCTCTCCGACGGCGACGGCGGGGCGATCGCCCACAGCGGCCTCGTTGGGCAAGATCTGGGTCCGAAGGAGTCTCTGGAGGTTCTCAAGAAGCTGCATTTGTCCGTGCTCAAGCGATAATTCATCGCGTTTGCGACAGGCGCATTCATGGAAAAGCGAGCGGCAGGACATGGTCGTGGCGTCGAGGCCGCCCAATCCCTGGGTTTTGAGGTTGCCATCTGCGCGAGCCTGCTCCTGTCATGGGCCTTTGCAGCGCGGGCCTTCGACAGGGAGGCCGGCCCTTTGCAGCGGGATCTGGGAGGACGAATCAACCCCAATTATGCCTCTGCCGCCAGTCTGGCGAGACTGCCGGGCATCGGTCTGACCCGCGCACGTGCGATCGTCGCCCTGCGAGAGAGACTTCAACGTGAGGAGGGATTCAACCCGGCCTTTCATGCGGCGGAAGACCTGGCTCAGGTCAAAGGCATCGGTCCGGCCACAATCGAGGGGATGCGAGCCTGGTTGCGGTTCGACGTCTTGTCCAGCCAGGCCAACGAGTCTTCAGTCCGATAATATCTTGGCCGCCGGCGACATCGATTTGACGAATCCATGCGGATTTTGTTAGAATCGGGATAAGTGATTTCCATCACTGGGGCTTCCGAGGCCTCGGAGAGCGGAGGGCAAGACCGAAGCACGGTCAGATCTGACGGACAGGAGGAACACGTGAACGCAGGGCCCTGGATCAAGCGTCTTCTCGCGGTTGTTGTCTGCATTGCAGCGTCGGTGTTCTCCGTCCGTGCCGATGCGGGACTCAACACGAACGAGGTCCCGGTGCTAATCAACGAGGTGCTGGCGTCCAACAGCCGGGTTCTGGCAGACCCGCAAGGGCAATTCGACGACTGGATCGAGTTGCACAACCGCGGCGATGAGGCCGTCAATCTTGCGGGATTGTATCTCACGGATGACCCAGCCGTGCCGACGAAGTGGCGATTCCCGACGACCAATGCGTCTCTGACGACGATCGCTCCCCAGGGGTATTTGATCGTTTGGGCCGATGGCGACACCACCGCTTCCGGTTTGCACGCAACTTTCAAGCTCGACGCGGAAGGGGAGACCGTCGCCCTGTACGATCGCGACGGCGCGAGTCTCATCGACAGCGTCACGTTCGGACCGCAGAGGACGGACATATCTTACGGTCGAATTCCCAACGGGTCCGACTCGTGGATGTTGCTGGCGATCCCTACGCCTGGCGCGCAGAACTTCACCATCTACGAGGGATTCGTCGAAGAGCCGCGATTCAGTCCCGAGCGGGGTTTCTATGGCGGGGAGACTCTCGTGACAATCACGTGCGACACGCCCGGGGCGGTGATCTACTACACCACCGATGGGACGGAGCCGTATTCGACCACGACCATGCGTCTCGGCGCGACCGCCGCGATCTATAGCGGCCCGATTCGCGTCAGCAAGACGACGTGCCTGCGAGCGGTCGCGACCCGGCCCAGTTGGAGCCCTTCGCCCATCTCGACCAGCACGTATTTCTTTGTGGCCGACATCATCACGCAATCCCCACAGGGTCAGCGCCCGGGGCCCGCGTGGCCCGTCGGCAGCGTGAACGGCCAGGTCCTCGACTATGGCATGGACCCGGACGTGGTGAATGACGCACGGTACAGGGACTTGATGGCCGATGCTCTGCTTTCCATCCCGTCCTTGTCTCTGGTGACGGACCTGGCCAATCTGTTCGACCCCGCCAAAGGCATCTACGTGAACGCTCGGAACGAGGGCAGTAGTTGGGAACGTCCGGTGTCGGTGGAACTGATCGATCCCGAGGGGGCCGAAGGATTTCAGATCGATGCAGGCATCCGCATCCGCGGCGGTTTCAGCCGCGGGGGCGACAACGCCAAGCACTCGTTCCGCCTGTTCTTTCGCGGCGAGTATGGGACATCTGCGCTCCGCTACCCCTTGTTCGGTTCCGAAGGGGCCGATAGGTTCGAGAATATCGACCTTCGGACCGCGCAGAATTACGCCTGGAGCCTGGAGTCCTCCAATCCCGGTGAGAAGAACACCTTCGTCCGAGAGGTCTTCTGCCGTGATCTCCAGCGCGAAACCGGACAGCCTTATACGCGGTCGCGATATTATCATCTCTTCATCAATGGCCAGTACTGGGGCCTCTACCAGAGTCAGGAACGTTCGGAGGCGTCGTACGCCGCGACGTATTTTGGCGGCGAGGAGGAGGACTACGACGTCGTCAAGACGGACAACTACCGAACCTCGTATACCGACGGCTCCATCGACGACTGGAACTTGTTGTGGGCTCTTTGCCAACACGGCTTCGGGAGCGACGATTTGTTCTATGCGGTGCAAGGCAAAAATCCCGACGGAACCGACAATCCGAATATGGCGGTCCACGTCGACCTGGGAAACCTGATCGACTACATGATCGGGATCTTCTACACAGGAAACGACGATGCGCCTGTGACGCTCGGGGGATCGCAGGCCAACAACTTCTTCGCGATTCGCAATCGCACGGTGGAATCGCGCGACGGCTGGAAGTTCTTCGCGTACGACAACGAGCATTCGCTCGGGGTCCTGCGTGGCCTGTACGACGACCGAACCGTCACGGTGTCCGCGGGACAATCGCGCGAGCACTTCAACCCGCAGTGGCTGCACCAGAAGCTGATGATTCATCCGGAATACTGCATGCAGTTTGCCGATCACGCGCACAAGCACTTCTTCAACGCCGGCGTGATGACTCCGGAGAAGGCGATCGCCTTGTGCCGGTCGCGGGCCGATCAGATCGATCTGGCGATCGTCGCCGAGTCCGCGAGGTGGGGCGATCGGCGGTCCGCGCGCGTGAACAACCCCTATACGAAGGAAGACTGGTCGAAGGAGGTTCATGGATACCTGATCGGAACGTTCTTCCCCGCTCGCACCGAGATCGTTCTCAACCAGTTCCGCAATCGCGGTCTCTATCCGCGAGTCGATGCACCTGTATTCCGTGTCAATGGCGTCTACCAGCACGGCGGGCATGTTTCGCCGCCGGATGCTCTGACCTTGGCCGGCGGCGGCACGGTCTGGTACACCCTCGACGGCAGCGATCCGCGAGTGCCCGGATCGACGCCGGGGGCCTCGGATGAGGTCTTGCTCATTCCCGAGGGCGCGGCCAAGCGTGTCCTGGTTCCCACAGGCCCGATCCCCGATGCGTGGAAGGGCGGCGCGGCCTTTGACGACTCCGCCTGGATCGCGGGCGTCGGCGGCGTCGGTTTCGAACGCAGCACCGGGTACGAGATGGTCTTTCAGACCGACGTTCAGAGCATGATGTACTCGCGTAACGCAAGCTGTTGCCTGCGAGTTCCTTTCGAGGTTGCGCCGGCGGATCTGGCCACCCTGTCAAGCCTGACGCTGAAGGTTCGCTACGACGATGGCTTCGTCGTCTACCTCAACGGTTCGGAGATCGCGAGGAAGAACTTCACCGGCAATCCCGTCTGGAACTCCGCAGGCAATACGCAGAATCCGGATGAGGCCGCGGTTTCCTGGGAACCGTTTGACGTTACGCCCCACTTGGACAAGCTTCGATCGGGCCAAAATCTCCTGGCGGTCCACGCAATGAACGTGTCCACCACAAGTTCGGACTTCCTGATCTCCGTCGAACTGGTCTCCGCGAAGGCCCCGACGGGCGGGGCGCCCACCGGCGTCTCGCCGACGGCTTTGCGATACACCGGCCCGATCACCTTGTCGAGCACCGTGGTTGTGAAGTCGCGTGTTCTCAGCAATGGCGTCTGGAGCGCGCTGAACGAGGCGGTCTTCGCGGTCGGTCCTGTCGCTGAAAGCCTGCGGATCAGCGAGATTCACTATCACCCCGAGGGCGATCCCAACGCCGAGTTCATCGAGTTGACCCATATCGGTTCAGAGGCGATCAACCTGAACCTCGTGCGCTTCGTCAAGGGGATCGCATTCATCTTCCCCAGCTTCGAGCTGGCCCCAGGGGGCTACTGCCTTCTGGTCAGAGACCTCGCTGCCTTTGAGGCGGTTTATGGCGACAAGCTGCCGGTCGTCGGCCAGTACGCAGGCAGTCTGGACAACGCAGGCGAGAAACTCGAACTGCTCGACGCCGTGGGGCAGGTCATCCAGAGCTTCGAGTACGAAGACAACTGGTTCGACCTGACCGATGGGCTCGGATTCTCGCTAACGATGCGCGACCCTCGCACGGATGATCCAAGCAAGAAGAACGCCTGGCAGGCCGCCATCCCTTCGCCGGGACGAGCCAATCCGTGAATCTCACCGCGGCTTGAATCATCGACAGGATTATCCCATACTTCCTTGCCAGGAATCGGGCATCTCTGGTATCCTGAGGCGCTGAATGCGAACGCGCGGCCTGCGCGGGTGCAGGGATCGCTCGCAGGATCGTCACTGAAAACAGGAGCGTATGGCTGACTGGGAAATCAACAGACCGCTCGGACAGTGTTCCGGAAGCGGACGAAAAATCGAACCGGGCGAAGACTATTACGGAGCGCTTGTCGAAGCCGAGCAAGGGCTCGTGCGACGGGACTTCTCAGGCGAGTACTGGGAGCGGGAGAAACCCGCCGTCTACTGTTTCTGGAAGACGAAGCTCGCCGCCCCCAATGAGAAGAGAGAGCTGTTCATCAGCGACGACATGCTGATGGCGTTCTTCGAACGGCTGGCCAACGAGACGGAGGCGGAGAAGGTACGTTTTCGGTTCGTGCTGGCTCTGGTGCTCATGCGCAAACGCCGGCTCAAGTACGATTCGACCCGAAACGACGGCGGCCAGGAGCTCTGGCGTCTCAAAGTGTCGGGCGACAAAGACCTCGTCGAGGTGGTCAATCCGCATCTGAACGAGGAGCAGATCGAGCAGCTCACCTCGCAGATCGGACAAATCCTGCAGGCGGATCTATGATGAGAAATCCGAAATTCGAAATCCGGAATTCAAAACGAATCGAAGATTCAGAACAAACATCCGATTGTCTGCTCATGAGCAGGACGCGTGCGTTTCGGTCATTTGGATTTTGGGTCTTGGATTTGTTTCGGATTTCGAGCTTCGGATTTCGTATTTCTCTTCTGTTCCTGCTCTTGATCGCCGGTTGCCAGACCGGCGGCGAGCGTCTGAGAACCTGTCCAGGCAAGGCGACCGTCGAAGCGGCGCTCCAGACCCTGGCCGCCAATGCCTCCGCGGGTACGCCCATGCGGGCCAGGGGCGAAGCCATGCTGACGTACCACGAGCAGGGCAAACGCGTCGCCCGGCGGGACAATCTGCTCCTGGAAGTGCGATACGACCCTCCCCATCAGATGTATGTGGCAGGCAGCGTCAGCGTCAAGCCTCGCGTCGTGGTCATGGGCTCCAACCGAGAGCAGTTCTGGCTGGCCCTGTCGGTCGAGGACATCAGTGACTACTACCTGGGCGACTGGAGCCAGGTGCGCGGCGCAGAGGGGCGGATGATGGGCGTCAGTCCTCAGGTGGTGCTCGAAGCGTTCGGCATCCTGGGCGACCCGAACGCCTGGGCAGACGCCGGGGCGTGGACTCTGTCGAACAAGGGACCGTATGACGTCCTCACGCAGCAGGATGAGACCGGCCGGGCGTTCAAACGCGTGTTCGTCTATGCGTGCGATTACCGCGTCTACAAGATCGAGTACCTCGACTACCGCGGCAGAGTCGTCGCGACGGCGCAACTGGGCTTGTATGAGCCGGTCGCGGAAGGGTTCTACGTGCCGACGCAGATTCGAATCGTGTCGACCGCCTGGGACGGACGCAAGGACTCCATGGAGATCAAGCTCAGCGGTCTGAAGCCCTACCAGTTCAACGACCGGCAACGACAGGAGTTTTTCTATCCGCCGAAGGCGGAGAAGTATCGAAACGCGTATCACTACGAAGCCGGAGAGTGGGTCCCGCAATGACGGGACCTGGGACGCACAGTTTCAGACAGACAGCGAAGGTGAGAAATGACCGAACGGAATCTCAGGGCGAGGATTCAGAAGGGCGTATTCGTGTTGGACGGCGCGATGGGAACGCAGCTCTTCGCGAGGGGCGTCGAGCCCGGCCACTGCAACGACTGGCTGAACGTCGAGCGGCCGGACCTCGTCCTGGACGTCCACAAGGCCTATCTCGACGCCGGCAGCGACGCGATCCTGACGAACACGTTCGGAGCCAATCGCTACGCCCTGGGCCGGCATGGCTGCGCCGACAAGGCATTCGAGATCAACAAGGCAGGCGCCCAAGTCGCCCGCAAGGCGGCTGGTGAGAGCCGCTACGTACTCGGCGACGTCGGCCCGACCGGCGACTTCCTCGAACCGCTCGGCTTGCTCAAGCCCGACCAGGTCCGCGAGGCCTTCGTGGAGCAGGTCAAGGGCCTGCGCGAGGGCGGCGTGGACGGCCTGATCATCGAGACGATGACCGCGCTCGATGAACTCGTCCTCGCCATCGAGGCGGCGAAATCGGCTGGCGGCGGGCTGCCCGTGCTGGCTTCGATGTCCTTCGACAAAGGCGGGGCGGGCTTCCGCACGATGATGGGCGTGGACGTCGCGACGGCGGTCTCCAAGATGATCGCCCTGGGCGTGGACGTCGTCGGCTTCAACTGCGGCACCGCTGCGCTCGACGAGTACGTGGAACTCGCCAAAGCCTACGCGGCAGCGGCCCAAGGCAAAGTCCAGATCTTCGCGGAGCCCAACGCGGGCAAGCCGGAACTGGTGGACGGCCAGGCGGTCTACAAGGTCACGCCGGAGGAATTCGCGACGGCCTGTCGCAAGATCCTCGACGCCGGCATCCGCATCCTCGGCGGCTGCTGCGGCTCCACCCCTGACCACATCCGCGCTGTGGCCTCCGGTCTGAAATAGGGAGACTATACAGACGGCTGCTCAATGGGCAGTTCGTGCAGGGCGATCGTGGCGGCGAAGGAGGCGAGGACGATGATCGTGTACTGGAGCCAGTCCATGTCGTGACGTCGGGCCGACTCAGGCGATTCCTGGGCCGGATACGGACCTTGCCCCATCGAGCAGTATGCTCAGAACCTCCATGGTCCTGGCGGTCGCGCCCTGGTTCTGCCGGATGATTTCCTGTCCCATGGGAGAACAGTTCCAGACCTACACATTTCGCGGTCGGACTCTCCGGCTCGCGGTACTGCGGGGGATTCTCCTTCGCTTCCGCTGCCCCAATCGTCACGACCTCGCGAGACTCGTCCGAGCTACGAACGGGATTCGCCTGTTCGCATTCAGGGGAGAGGGCGACGCGTGCGTCGCCCCTACGGGTGGAATCGAATTGTTGCTGCTTCTCTGATACGACTCTCATAACTCCAGGATTGCCACGCCGAACCTGTCGATTGTGAGGGAGTCGCCCGTCTTTGTGCCGCTGAGAAGCTCGGGGCGGCCCTGCGGCACCGTGACGGTCTTGGGTTCGTCTGTGTGGTTCATGAGGAATAGCAGCCTTCGGCCTTGTCCCTGGCGGATCGATGCCTCCACGCCGAGAGGCGGGTGGACGACCGGTTTCACGCCTGCGTCTTCGAGGAGGTGGCGGGTCAGGTCGTCGTAGAAGCCCTCTTCCTTGGCGACCATCCCGACGTACCAGGCCTTGCCTTTGCCGTACTCGTTGCGAGTGACCGCTGCGAACGGCTTCATGTGCCATTGCTCGGGATAACCCGCGATGGCCTTGGCGGCTTGCGGAGTCACCCAGTCCGCGTACTGAATCGCAGTGTACGTGCGGCCTGCGTCGCTGCTCGCGACTTTGTACCAGGAGTCAGAGCCCAAGCTGGTGTATTCCTCGATCGTGATGCCCAGAGCGGGCGACAGCAAGCCAGGGAGGGTCCGCTCGAGGCAGAGGTTGTGCTCGTCCTTGACGCCTGTGCGGCAATCGGCCAGTAAGACGCCGCCGTTCTTCACGTAAGCGTCGAGCTTGCGGGCGGTCTGATCGGGCATGATCGAGAGGTCCGGCGTGAGGACCAGCTTGTAGCGGGACAAGTCCGCGCGACGGTTCACGACGTCCACGTTGACGCCCGCTCGCGTCAGGGCGTGGTAGTAGCGTTTGATCGCGGCCTGGAGGCTGTTGCCCGCGAAACCGGGTTGGAAGCTCAGCGACCAGAGGTTGTCGTAGTCGTAGACGATGGCGACGTCCGCGACGACCGTGGTCCCCCGCAGGCGGCTCTCCAGTTTGCGGAATTCCTGGGCCGTCTGAGCGGCCTCCTGGTAGCGTCGCAGCGGCTTGCCGTCGTGGCCGAGCAGGCCGTGCCAGTACTGCTCCCGGCCGGCGGTGCAGGTCCGCCAGCGGAACCAGATCTGGCCGTCGGAGCCGTGGGCGAACTGCTGATAGGCGATCTTTCGGATCTCGCCGGGCCAGGGGTTGCGGCCGAAGCTATCCCAGCCGCAGGGGCCCGCTGTCTGCTCCATGATCATGAAGTTCTGCTGCTTGAGGCCCCGCATCACGTCGGCGGCCAGTGACAAATCGTACGGGATGTCCGGCTTGCCCGACCAGATGGGGTAATTGTCCCACGTGACGAAGTCGAGGTCGACGGCCATGTCGTAGTAGTCCAGCGAACTGAACAGGCCCATGAAGTTGTGCGTGATGAAGTCCTCGGGGCAGATCGCCTGAATCACCTTCGCCTGCTCCGCCTGGAAACGGGCCTGCTGCCACGTGATGAATCGCTTCCAGTCGAGGCACGCGCTGGGATTGCCCATCACCCACTCGCGGTCGGTGGCGTAATCGGGGATCGTGATCTCGCCCCAGGTGGAGCACTTCAGACCCCAGAAGTGGTTGCCCCAGGCGCGATTGAGCTCGTCGAGCGAGCCGTAGCGGGCCCTGAGCCAGTCCTGAAACTCGGCCAGGCACGAGGTGCAATGGCAGGCTTCGCCGCCGAACTCGTTGTCGATCTGCCAGCCGATGAGGTTGGGCGATTGGGCGAAACGCTCGGCCATCGCCTTGGCGATCCGCTCCGAGAGCATGCGGTAGGCGCCGCTCGAATAGCAGTTGTGCTTGCGGCCGCCCCAGACGACCCGCGTGCCGTCGGGTTTCGTTCGCAGGGTTTCGGGGTACTTGCGGGCGACCCAGGCGGGCATCACGGCGGTGGGGGTGCCGAGGATGACGTAGATGTCGTGCGTCGCCATCAACTTGATCGCGTCGTCGAGCCAGCCGAACTCGAACTGTCCCTCGGTGGGCTCCATGTCGATCCAGGCGAACTCCGCGAGACGCACGGTGTTGAAGCCCGCCTCTTTCATGAGCCTGGCGTCGGTCTCCCATCGTTCGCGAGGCCAATGCTCAGGATAGTAGTCGACGCCGATGAGCATGGGCCGGCCGGGGGCGAGGACCATCCCCTTGTCGTCGCCTCGCACCAGATCGGCAGACACCAGAGCCGTCAGACACGCCATTGCCGTTATGATTACGTTGCCTTTCATCCTGTCGCCTTTCGATCTAGGGTTTCTCGCATGCGCCGATCGCGGGCTTGGCGTCCTGCGGGACGGGGTTGCCCCAGAAGTCCCGGCCGCCATTGTTTGCGATTGGAATCCCGGCCTTCAGGCAGGGAGAGTCAGGCTGCACTCTGTAGGCGGTGAGAGCCGGGAGTTTTGTTGGATCGAAGAGTGTTGTGACGGCGTTGACCGCGTTGACCTCATTGACTCTTGGATCGAGGGATCGGCCGAGGATTGTGCCATCGGTCTTTTCCTGGCCTGTCGTCTCGGCCCACTCGTGAAGGGTGGCGCGACCGTCGAACGTAAGGGGCTTGCCGTCGGCCGACCAGTAGACATTGTTCTCGAAGCGTCCTCGTTGGCCCTCGCCGCCGATCACGTCGCCGGAACAGATGAAGATGTTGTTCTGAAACAGGACGTTGAGCATGGGCAGACCGCCGAATCCGACGGCCGGGCCGTGACTATTGTACACCGTGTTGTTGTACACCCGGCAGTCGGATGCGTTGGGGCTAGCGGAGAAAACGTCGATGCCGCTGCGGCGGTTGTTCTTGACGCCGTCGTTGTGACTGACGTTGTATCGCACGATGTTGTTTCGGAAGTCGCCCGCGCCGGGGAACTGGCAGAGTAAATAACCCGGGCCGTCGTTGTTGTACGAGAGGTTGTACTGGAGAATGGAATTGGTGGCGCCGCCGTCGATGTCGAAGCCGCCGCCGTCGTCGCCGGGGCTCTTGTTGTCGTGCGAGATGCAGTGTTGGATGATCGCGAGGTCGACGTCCCAGACCCAGATGCCGACGGGGCCGTTGCCTTGGCGGGGCATGTCCCAGCCGTTGTTGAAGGCACGGCAGTATTCGATGATCGCGTCGTCGGTGGCGGCCACGACGATGCCGTTGCCGCTGTGGTTGGTGAGGTTCGAGGGGTCGCCTGGGTTGTTCTCGGCCACGCAGTGGTCGATCCGCACGTGGGAGGAACGTCTTCGCCATCCCACGCTGATCCCGGCGAATCCGTTGTCGTGGGCGTGCACGTTCGAGATCCTCGCGTCGTGGATGCCGTCCAGTTGCAGCCCGCCGCCGCGGAAGCCGCTGACCTCGACGTGGTCGATCGTGAGCCCGTTCGAATCGACGACCACCACGCCGTCGGAGGTGTTGCCAGCCTTTCGTCCCGAGCCGACGAAGACCAGGTTCTTCACCGTCAGATCGTTGCAGGCGGTCGCCTTCAAACCGCTTCCGTTCGCGCCGTAGATGATGGCCGGACGGTCGCCCACGGACGTCAACGTCAGCCCGTGGATGCGGTCGAGCTCGATCGTTCCGGCGAATCGCCGACCGCTCTCGAAGCGGATGGTGTCCCCCGGTTCGAAGCCGACGGCGTTGACTTTCTCGATGCTGCGCCACGGCCGGTCCCGCGTGCCGGGGTTCGAGTCGTCGCCCGTCGGACTGACGTGGTATTCCTTCCCGTGGACGACGCTTATCTTGCTCAGGGGATACCAGCCGTCGGCGGAACGGCCTTGGATGGCGAGCCGCACAACCGGCTCTGTGGACTCGTCACCGACAATCCCGATAGCCAGGGCATACCTGCCAGCCAACAGGTCCGAGGGGAGCGTTACGGAATCGGCGACCGTCACAACCTCGCCGGGCGGCAGATCCGGCGGCTGCTTCATGAACTCCTCGGTGAAAGGCTCGACGGTGCCGGGCATCCACTTCTCGACGGTGATTGCTCCGACCAGGATGCTGGCCTGGCCATCGCCCCTCGTGAGTCTGTACGCGACGCGGTAGGGTCTATAGCAGGGGGCCGATCCGACATTCTGCCACTTCGCGTCGATCGCCAGCCGGGCTCCGACGCCGACCTGTTTGGGGTGGCTCAGTTCCCTGAGCACGAACCGATATCCGAGTCTGCGGAGAAACCGTACGATTTCCGGCCGGACTTCGTCGGCAATGGGCAGAGGGGCGGATTTGTTGTTCAGGTACGAGCCGTGCAGAGCCAGTGCGTAGTTGAAGATGTACCGCAGCGACCAGTCCTCCTGGACCCATTTGCGCATCTCCCAGCAACTCTCCCAGGCGACCGGAGCTCTCTTCCACGCGCCCTGGACTTGCACCTCCTGAATGAGCTTGGGATAGGCGTCCCGCATGTGGTGCCAGTTCTTCGAGAACCCGCCCAGGTCGCCCAGGCAGTCGGCCCGCCAGCCTGCGCCTTGCTGGGCTGCATACGCCAGGCATTCGGTGTCTCCAACCAGCATCAGCAGGGGAGTCTTGCGGAAGGCTCCGACGTAGGTGTCGATGATGAGCTTGCGGTTCGCGAGGGTCGGCATTCGAGCGGTCTTGGAGCTGCTCATGTGCCACTCGCCCCACCAGCCGACGGTGCCCAGATCCACGTGATCGAGGTCGGGATGGCCGTCGTAGCGCTGCCCGAGCCGGTGGATGAGGTGCAGGTGCCTGGCGAGCGTGTTCGGATCGTCGAGGTCGGGGATCGTCAGCCCCTCTTGCCCGCTGTAATCGACCGTGAGCACCTTGCAGCCGGCCTCTGCGAGCCATGCTGGCTGGTAGGGCCGGCCCGGCGTCGTGGAGCAGCACATCACGCGAAACGCCAGCCGCTGCCCGGCCGCACGCGTCTCGTGGAGGGTCTTGTCGAGAAACGCGTAGTCGATCTCGCCCGGCCGGGGCTCCAGAACGCCCCAACCCCAGCGGGCGTAATGAACAGTCGATGGAATCCAGTCGGGCAGGCTCTTGTCCTCGGCCCGTGTCCTGTGGAACGTCTGCCAGCCGATGCCGGGATTGGCGAGCAGTTCGTCGGTCTCCTCGGGACGAACGGTGACGGTCTGCGCAGGCGTCGCCGCACGACAAGCCAAGCTGCAAGTGAAGAGGATGGCGATCTGCAGGACAGTTTGCGGCCTTGTCATATACACTCCTGAGCAAGCGGTTCCTTCTGAGGACATCGCCATCGTACCAGGATTGAGCAGCAATTCAAGTGAGGCTTGATCGCACGAGGCAGGGCGGTTAGAACTGGGGTATGAGCAAGAAACCTCTGCCCACTCGTTCAAGTGGCCGGCTCGCTGCGATCGCGTGCCTGGCGATGACGTGCCTGGTCACAACTGTTCGAGCGCAACAGCCTGAGCCGCTGGAACCTGCGATTCGAGAACGGGTCACACCGGTTCCGGAGGCGGTTCGAGAGAGACTGGGTCTTGCTCCGTTCTATCAGAAGCATCTGGACGTGGGCGGGCTGCCGATTGTCGGCTCCGCGAATGTCTCGGATCACGCCCTTCGCGAGGCCGCCTGGATCATTCGTCGCATACTTGGCGGCCGGGACGACATCCTCCAGGCCCTGGCCGCCAATCGCGTGCGGGTCGCTGTCATGGCCTGGAACGAGTTCACGACGGACATCCCCGAGCACAGCAGACTGACGCCCAAGACCTACTGGGACCGGCGGGCCCGCGGCCTGGGCGCTACGCCGAACGCCCCGGCAGTAAGCTGTGGCGAGGAGAACCTGCTGTGCATGCCCGGCGATCCGTACCACTCGGAGAACATTCTGATTCACGAGCTCGCCCATACGATCCACGAGATGGGCTTGTCGCGGCTGGCCCCGACGTTCGACTCGCGGCTCAACACCGCCTACGAACACGCCAAGGAAAAGGGCCTGTGGCCCAGGACCTACGCAATCACCAATCGTCAGGAGTACTGGGCCGAGGGGGTCCAGTGCTGGTTCGACAACAATCGCGAGAACGACTCCTCCCACGGTCCGATCAACACCCGGGCGGAGCTCAAGCAGTACGATCCTGCCCTGGCGAGGTTGTGCGAGGAGATCCTTGGCGCCGGATCGTGGCGGTACAAGAAGCCGATGGAGCGAAACGAAGCCGATCGATCTCACTTGGCTGGTTGGGACCCTGGCAACTTGCCTCGCTTCGAGTGGCCGGCCCGCGGAGAATAGGCGTATGGATCGAATTTTGGAACCCGAGGTGATGGACGACGAGCAACAGGCGATCGCCTACGCGAGGGCCGATTTCTCCTCGTCCAATCAGATGTTCGTGGATGGTTTGATCGAAGCCTTCGAATCCAGGCTGGGAACCGTCCTGGATCTGGGCTGCGGTCCCGGCGACATCCCCATCCGTCTGGCCCGAGCGGCGCCGTCCGCCTACGTCGTGGCGGTGGATGCGTCGGAGGTTATGGTCTGCCTGGCCCATGAAGCAGCGGAGACCGCCGATCTGCTCCGGCGGGTCCGCGTCGTCCGGGGACGCATCCCAGGGCTTCGACTTCGAGCCGGAGGGTTCGACGCGATCATATCGAAGGATCTTCTCCACCATTTGCCGGACCCGATGGTGTTCTGGGAAGAGGTCAAGCGTTTGGGCCGACCCGGCGCTGCGGTCTACGTGATGGACCTGTTTCGCCCCCAGTCGGAGGAAGCCGCGGCCCGGATCGTCGAGGCGGTCTCCGCCGGTGAGCACGAGATCCTCAAGAAGGATTTCTACAACTCCCTCCTGGCGGCCTTCACACCCGATGAGGTCCGGGACCAGCTTCGCGAAGTCGGATTGGAGTTTGCGGTTGAGGCGGTCAGCGAAAGGCACATGCGAATTCGAGGCCTGCTTTGATCAGGAGTGTCACGGATGCGGATGAGAAGTCTTATCGCGGGGGTATGTCTGGCGGTGTTGCTGTGCGGGTGCAAGGACCGGGTCGAAGAACCCGGCCGAGTGCCCTATCGCGAAGTGTCCGGGACGTTCTCCATCGTGGCGGTGGACCCGAACACCGGTGTCTGCGGGGCCGCGGTCGCCAGCAAGTATCCCGCGGTCGGGAAGGTCGTGCCCTATGTGCGGGCGGGCGTCGGCGCGTTCTGCACGCAGCATTGGCACAATCCGTCCTGGGGCGAGAAGGCTCTCGATCTGCTAGGCGAGGGACGTTTGCCGGAGGAGGTGCTTGCGGAGCTTCTGCGGAACGATCCGCGGAAGGACAAACGTCAACTGGCCATTATCGACATGTCCGGGCGGGCGGCCAACCGCAATTGCTCCGGCTCAGATCCCTCCGGCCTGTGGTGGGGCTCTGCGGCAGGGCGGTACTACGCCTGCCAGGGCAATA
Organism: uncultured Phycisphaerales bacterium; assembly: GCA_937927975.1. GTDB lineage: Bacteria > Planctomycetota > Phycisphaerae > Sedimentisphaerales > Anaerobacaceae > PLanc-01. The sequence continues at coordinate 16,136 of CALEZT010000196.1, read as the reverse complement.
CGCTGACCGGATGCGAGGTGATTCACGCCATGGCCCGCGCCTACGAGCGGACCGAGGGCAGTCTCGCGGACCGGCTCATGGCGGCCCTGGTTGCAGGCGACAAGGCCGGAGGGGACCATCGCGGTCGGCTCGCCGCCGGGATTCGCGTCGCCAGGAAGGGCGTTGAGGGCTATTGGCTGGAGCTCTACATCGACGAGAGCGACGACGCGGTGACCGAGTTGGCGAAGCAATACGCAGCCTTGCAGCACGAGGCTAAAGGGACTTCGCAATGACCCCGGAGGACAAGCGACAGTCATACAATGTCGTACTGGACCGCGTGGAACACCTGATCGAAGGCGAGACCGATCTGATCGCGGTGATGGCGACGGTCGCCTGCGAACTGCACCACGCGTTCGATGCCTTCGACTGGACCGGTTTTTACCGCGTGGTTCAGCCGGGACTTCTCAAGATCGGGCCGTACCAGGGGACGCACGGATGCCTGACGATCCCCTTCGAAAGGGGCGTTTGTGGGGCGGCCGCCCGCCTGCGAGAGACCCAGGTCGTCCCCGATGTCCGCGAATTCCCGGGGTATATCGCCTGCTCGTCCTCGTGCCGGTCGGAGATCGTCGTCCCGGTGGTCACGCCCTCCGGAAGGCTCCTGGGCGTTTTGGATATCGACTCAGATCGACTTGCAGCGTTCGATGAAATCGATAGAATGGGCCTGGAGCAGATCTGTTCGGTGGTTGCTGGTGTTCATCCTGGAGAATGACCGATGGGAAAGAGTGCGTTGCACGCGTTGCTGGGCCTGTTGATCACGGTTTCCCTTGTCGGCGGGGCGTCGGCCGCCGAGGCGTCGAAACCCGCCAAACCCTGGATTGGCGTGCACGTCATGCTGACCAGTCGGGGACAGACCGAGGCGTTGACCGAGGTCGTCGCGACCCTCGCGGAGGCGGGCATCAACACCCTCGTCGGCGAGATCAACTACGGATTCGAATACCAGTCGCATCCCGAGCTGCGCGGGGGCAATCCCAGCAGCAAAGAGCAGATCGGCAAGCTGGTCGCCGAGTGCAGGAAGCACAACGTCCGGCTGATCCCGCAGTTCCAGTGCGTGGGACATCAATCCTGGGGCGAGAACACGTTCGTCCTGTTGAGGAAGTACCCCCAGTTCGACGAGAGCCCCGGGCAGTACCCCGGCAACAAGGGGATCTACTGCCGGAGCTGGTGCCCGCAACATCCGGAGGTCAACCCGATCATTTTCCGTCTGATGGATGAGTTGCTGGCTGCGTTCGAGGCCGACGCGTTCCACGTGGGGATGGACGAGGTGTTCCTGATCGGCGAAGAGGCCTGTCCCCGGTGCAAGGGCAAGGATAAGGGCGAGCTATTCGCCCTGGCGGTCAACGACTACCACAAGCATCTGGTCCAGGAGAAGAAAGTCGAGATGCTCATGTGGGGCGACCGGCTGATCGACGCGGACAAGATCAACTATGGCGAGTGGGAGGCCAGCAAGAACGGCACCGCAGGCGCCATCGACCGGATCTCGAAGGACATCGTCATCTGCGACTGGCACTACGAGCTGCGGCCCGCCTATGAGTCGGTCCCGATGTTCCTGGAGAAGGGTTTCCGCGTCTGGCCGGCCAGTTGGCGAAAGCCCGACGCCGCCAAGGCCCTGATCGACTACTCCCGGGCACAGAACCATCCGCGAATGCTCGGCCACCTGAACACGACCTGGGGCGCGGTTCCGCTGAAGGAACTCACCGCCTTCGAGCCGCTGAAACTTTCAACGGCCGCCTTCAAGTAGGAAGGGTCCTCGCTTTTCGAATAGCTCCAGCCACGCCAGGGTCAAGGCGTCGCTGATCGAGTTCGATCCGCGATACTCGTTGGGCGTCTTGCCCCAGTAGAAGCCGATCCAGCCGGAGGCGGTGGCCTGGGACTTGTCGATGAACTCGCCAAGTTCCGCGGCGGAGCATTTGAGCGGGAAGGTCTCCTCGATCACGACGGGCTTGCCGATGTTGTAGGCAGACAGGGCCGTGATTGCCTGGTCGATTTTACCCGTCTCGGGATAGAAGTGGACGCTCGCGAAATCGAGGTTCTCCGCCACTTCCCTGGAGTAGAACAGCGGCTTGGCCTGGGGGAAGACCTGCACCCAGGGAATGACGCCCACCGTGATCAGATGGCGGTCGTCACGGCTTCGAATGGCTTTGACCAGCCGATCGACCCAGGACTTGGCCACCTGCTGCTGCGTGCGTCCGGCCAGGTCGAGCGAAATACGCTGGACGAAGTACTTGCCGCCCAGCTCGCCCAGCAGCCAGTCGGTTTCCTTCTTGTCGCCCGGCGCGACGGGCTCATTCATCAGATCATAGCAGAAGACCGCAGGGCTTGCGGCGCAGCGTCCGGCCACCGCCTCCCAGAATCGACCTTGCACCTCCCACCGATCCTGCTCGCACAACGAATCGTACCACGAGGGGACATCCGCCTTGTGGTAGCAGGCCAGGCCGGTCAGATCGAGGTACAGACGCAGTCTTTCCGCCAGTCCGACGAGCCGACCGAGCGTCTCCAACGCTGCCTCGTTCGGCTCGGTCGGGCTTTGCATGAATCTGCCCAGTTGAAGATGGATGCGAACGACGTTGGCTCCGAGTTGTTTCATCTCCTCGAAGTCCGCCTCCACCTTGGGCCATTCTCTTCACCAGTAGTCCTCCAGCAGCCGGCCGGCTTCGTCGTGGTCGTAGTTGAAGCCCCACGGGGTGAAACGGGCGCCGCTCGTGGTGACGAAACCCCGGCCATCGGCGGAAATCTGAATGCGTTCCATCGGAGTCGTGGCCGATGCGCCGGCGACAGGCTTCGTCTGCTTGTATGCCTCGAACAGGGAAGGGATGTCCGCCTGTTTCCAATCGCCCGCGTGGACGACGACGCGGTAGTTCAGGGTCAGCTTCTGGCCCTTGGGCAGGTCCAGCTTGTCGCCTTCGAGCCAGTTCATCGGCGTGGGGGAGAAGAAGCCATAGTCGCGAGTGAACCATTTCGAAGGGTACCACCGATTCGTGGGGTGCTGCAGAATGGCGATTCCTTCGGTCACGTCGTTGCGCGTGCCGAAATAGTCGCACCAGGGCGAGGCGACGTCGAATGTGCCCTTCTCGCCTGTCTTGCCCTCGGCGTTGATCAGAGTCCCGCCGGAAAGGACGCTCAGTTCAGGAACGACACGGGCCGCAAAGAGCGAGTGATTCGTCTTGAGGATGCGGATGTCCGTCAGCGGTTCCAGCGTGACCGCGAAATCGATGAGCCGCTGGGTTTCGCTCGGCGCCGTGATTACGATCCAGCGGCGATCGCGAATGATGGGGTCCTTGCCGGGCTGTTTCCACAGGCATTCGTCCTCGATGACGACTTTGCCGCCGGAGGACTCGAGAATCTTGGGACCTTGCGAGAGGATCTGGCCGCGTTCGTTGGTGTCCTGCCAGTAGTTGCCGCCGTTGACGCGGTCGCAGCCGAAGAACAGCGAGTGATGGTGTGGGTAGGGCTCGGAGGTCTCGGTTGTGACGGACTGGCCCGACGCCGGCCCGTTGACCGGCCAGAAGTAGGGGTACTTTTGGGAATGATCGAACTTGTAGCAGGTGAAGAGCTTCCCGTCGATCGTGACGACGACCTTGTTGTCCTCGACCTTGGCCCCAACGCTCTGTGAACTTGCCTGTGCCGCGATGCAGCCAACGCTCGTCAATGCGAGCAGCGCCAGAGTTGCGACGAATGCCGTGCGACTACTCATGTTTCCTCCTATGTGTCGTTTCAAATGTGCCATGGGCTGCGAGCGGACCTGCTCAGGAGCCGGTTGGCCGCGTCGTCGCCCGGGAATTCCTCTTTGACCGGGTCCCATCGCAGGGACCGTTGGAGCTTGTAGCCGATGATGCTCAGGTGTCCGAGGGACGCGCCCCGATGCCCGATCTCCTCGCTGCAACTGGGCTGCCGGCGGGTGCGGACGCAGTCGAACCAGTTCGCGTGATGGTTGTTGTCGCCGATGTTGACTTCGCGGGTGGTCAACTTCATCCGTTCGAAGAGGCCGTCGGGTCCGCCTTCGATCGGGCCGCCGGTGGACAGGGAGGTGACCCAGCCTTCTTCGCCGACGAAGATGCCGCCGAAGTTGCCCTCCAGCCTGGCGTTGGACGGGACGGCTGTGTACACGTCCTTAACCATGCCCCAATGGTCCACCAGGTGCAGGAGCGTGCCATTGGCGTAGCGGCAGGTGAGCGTCGGGAACTGGCCTGTGCTGGGGTGGATGATCTCGACCGGGCCGCTGTTCTCCATGCCCAGGGCGTACTGGATGACGTCGGCCGCGTGGGAGTGGTACCAGGTGATCGCGGCGGCCCCGAAGTCCTCGTGGAAGGCCCAGGGCACGACGCCGGGGATCGGGTTTCTGTGATACGCGCTGTTGTACGGCTGCCAGGGGGCCGGTCCCACCCAGAGGTCCCAGTCCAATCCGTCCGGCACAGCCTCGGCAGGCAGGGCGAAATCCTCCGGTATGTACGAATCGACCCCGAGACGGGCCCCGATCCTGCCCCAGAGCGTGAAGACCGATTTGACCTTCCCGAGCCCGCCGGACCGGACGAACTCGACGACCTGGCGGATGGTCGAGATGGAGCGGTACTGGGTGCCCGTCTGGAAGATCCGCCCGTACCGTCGGACGGCCTCCACCAGTCGGCGGCCCTCACGGACGGTAATCGAAATCGGTTTCTCGCAGTAGACATCTTTGCCGGCCTCGACCGCATGGATCGATTGCATCGCGTGCCAGTGGTCCGGCGTGACGATCACGACCGCGTCGATATCCGGCCGGGCCAGAATCTCGCGATAGTCGTTGTACGCCGCGCAACCCCGATAGGAACGGGCGTCGCTGCGGGCCGCGTACGTCTCCTCAACCCGACGCTTGCCTTCTTGGCGTCGCATCCGATCCACATCGCACACGGCCAGCACCTGAATCTCGCGATCTCCAGCGAGTCGGCTCAAGTGCCCCCTGCCCATGCACCCGTTCCCGATCAGTCCGACGTTGATCCGATTGCTCGGAGCGGCGTCGCCTTGGGTGCCCCAGACCGAGGATGGAACGATCCATGGAACTGCGATTGCACCGGAGACGACTGCTGTTCGTTGGATGAACTGACGTCGTGAGCATCGTCCGACATGTCTGTCTTGTGTCATATGGCTATATCTCATCATAAAGTCGGGGTGGTCACAGCCTTGTTGAAGGTTCCGAGCGTCCGTTCCAGTTCGTCGTCGCCGGACTCGACGCAGAAGATCACGGGACCTTGTCCTTGCCGGCGCGTTTCGTCGAGAAGCCAATCGATGCTTCTGACGCGTGCGGACTTGTCCAGCGTGACGATCTCGGGTAGTCTGCCCTCCAGTGCGATCCTCGTCCCCGGTGCGACGACGGCCTCGACGCCCATCTTCGAGGCAAACTCGACGATCCTGCGTTGGCTCGCGCCGTCGGAGGGCATCGCGTCCACGTGATAGGTGAGGAGGCGGACGCTTGCAGCGTCCAGCTTGAGTCGAATCTGCTGCATCTCCTCGGCGGCCAGCCGGTTGTCGAACTCCTTGGGGATACTTCGACTGATCTTCTGTCGATTGTTGCCGCCGACATACAACATACCCAGTTCTCCAGCCTTGTCGATGGTTTCGAAGAGTGTCGATTCCGTCGGCATGACAGGCAGGAGATTCAATCGCCAGCCGAGTTGCTCCTGGGCCCGAACCGCCGGGGTGAGTTTAGCGCTCGCGGTCGTGGGAGTTGCCAAATCGCCGAGGATGAACTGGGTTGCCGCCAAGTAGAACTCGAGCATCTTCGGGTCCCAGAAGACCGAAGGATGATGGGCGAAGCCGCAGTAGAAGACGCGGCCCCGACCGTACTGTCGCACCCAGGCCAGAGCGTAGTCGTTGTCGGCCCGCACCACGCCTCCGTAGGAGGGCTGTTGCTGCATATCGGTCTTGGCGGTGTCGATGCTCAGGAGCACGCGGACGCGGTCGCGCGAGTAGGGCTCGTGGACGCGGAAGAACTCGTCGCGATAGTCGAAATCCCGGCCGGCGAAGACATGGTTCACCGGGTGCGTCGGGTCGTCGAGCTTGATGAAGACGTGTTCGTCGTTGGCCTTGTGGTTGGCGCCTCTCGCGCCGAGCATGATGCCGAACTCGGGCCAGTCTTCGATGGCGCCGGGCCATTTGGTGAACGCGACCGACGTGCCATGTACGCCCATCAGGCCGCCGCCTCTGTAGACGAACTCGACAAGGCTCTGCCGCAGCGCGGGGTCTTCGAAGCAGTTGCCCACGGTGTTATTGAAGAACACCGCGTCGAACTGGGCGAGGCTTTCCGGCCTGAACACAGCGGGGTCGCGACTGACGACCGTCTCAAAGGCCCCGGTCTTTTTGCCCATGAGCGTGAACGCGGTGTTGGCCGTGGGGATGGAGGCGTGTCCGCCGTAGCCGACGTTGAGATCGAAGATCAGGAGCCGACGCGCCCTGCGGGGGACGGCAGGGGCCCTGGTTGGAAGCGCCGCTTCGATCTTCTTCAGTTCCTCCGGATTCGTCACGGTCGAAGGCTGTGCGATCAGCCGCTTGGCGGCCGCCAGACCCGCCATCGCAGCGGCGCCGCCCAGGAGGGTCCGTCGTGTGACAGCTCGCTTGGAATTGCCTGTGCTCATCCTCGTGTCTCCTTGCTCTCAACGATGGGGGCCGTCTGCTCGGGCGTCGTAATGCCCGGCGGCAGCTCGATGATCCGAATATTGCGGAAATGGATCGGCGCCCCCTCGGACTCCAGGCAGATGTAGCCCTTCTTGACGGAGGCTTTGGTGATGCCGTTGACGAACTTGTCGTTGACCGCCAGCTTGATGGTCCCGTCGACGCAGACGATCGTGTAGCGGTTCCACTGGCCTTTGCCCAGGCAGCGGTTCTCGAACGATTTGCTGCGGACGTTGCGCGGGTTATCGGGCTGGATCTTCACGTTGCCTGTGCCGAAGATCTCGCCGTGGACGTAGGCGTCGGTCTGGTTGTTCTGCACCGCCCAGTCGAGTTCCAGGACCTGGACCTCAACGCCGGTCGGCAACTGCTTGCCTTCGGGCGGCAGGCCCTCGCTCCAGACGAAGACGCCGGAGTTGCCGGCCGCCTGGAGGTGCTTCCACTCGAGTTCCAGGATGAAGTTCTCGTATTGTCGGTCGGTCCGCAGAATCCCGATGGGCAGGCCCGTGCAGATCAGGGTGCCGTCCTGGACGCTCCACGTGTCCGGGGCGGTGTTGACGTTGACCCAGCCGGAGAGGTTCTTGCCGTTGAATAGATTTCGGACCTGCAGCGGATCCGGGGTCTGGGCGGAACGACACCCGCACAAACATGTTGTGGCGACCCATGCGATCAACCCTATCCATCTCGTCATAGTCCAACCTCCATCAAGATGCCCGATCTGTTGGTTCGAATGTCCACTTCAGATCGTAAGTCATAAATCCTCGATCGTCAACCTAACGTGCCTGGCTGGATTGGTCGATAACCCCCCGGTGGCGTAGTGCCCAGGAGATATGCTGTGACTGATCGCGACCCGATAATATCGTTCCTGCTGGACGAGAAGGTGGTTTCGAGCGACGAGATCGAAGCCCTCGCCGAGAAACGCAAGCAGACCGGCGAGAGCCTGCTGTCGCTGCTCAAACGTGAGAAACTGGTGGACGAAGAGCACCTTGCGAGGGCGGTGGCCGCGGTCAACAAGTTCGAGTTCGTGAATCTCTCGCCGGAGATGATCGATCCGATCATCTCGCACCTGGTCTCGCAGGATCTGGCGAATCGCCACTGCGCCATTCCGTTGCGGCGCGAGGGCCAGCAGTTGTTCGTGGCGATGAGTGCTCCCCTGGACCTGCGGGCTCGCGACGAGATCGAGCTCAAGACGGGGTACCGCGTCGTGCCGGTAGCCGCGACGCCGCACGCGGTACAGCAGGCGATCCATTTCCATTTCGACGTGACGGCCGCGACGAAGCAGGCCATCGCCTCGATGCGGCTCAAGAAGAACCCGGACCAGGACGCGGAGAAAGACGGGGAATCCGTCGATGGAGGATTCGGCGCCGGCGACGACCCGATCTCCAAACTGGTCGCATCGATCGTCCGCGGGGCCATCGACGCCCGTTCGAGCGACATTCACATGGAGCCGCAGGCGAGCGAACTGCGAGTCCGATACCGCGTGGACGGCATGCTCCGGCGGGCGGTGGACGTTCCCATCTCCGCCCAGGCCGAGGTCATCTCGCACATCAAGATTCTCGCGGGGATGGACATCTCCGAGAAACGCATTCCCCAGGACGGGCACATCACGCTCCGCCACGAAGGACAGGAATACGACCTTCGCGTCTCGTCCCTGCCTTCGGTGGGGGGCGAGAAGATCGTGCTGCGCATCCTGGACAAGAACGCCAGCCGTTGGTCGCTGGATGAAGTCGTGACGTCTCCCGAGGACAACCGCAAGTTCCGCGAGCTGGCGGCCAACCCGTACGGGATGCTCCTGCTGACCGGCCCGACCGGCAGCGGCAAGACGACGACGCTCTACTCCGTGCTCCAGCTCGTGAACACGCCCGAGCGGAACATCGTGACGGTCGAGGACCCGGTCGAGTACCGTCTGTCGGGGATTACCCAGGTGCAGATCAAGCCTGTAGCGGGTTTGACGTTCGCATCCGCGTTGCGAAGCATCCTGCGGCAGGACCCCGACATCATTCTGATCGGCGAAATCCGCGATCTGGAGACCGCGGAGATCGCGATCAGCGCCGCTCTGACGGGTCATCTGGTCCTGAGCACGCTGCACACGAACGATGCGGCCGGAGCGGTGTCCCGTCTGGTCAACATCGGGATTCCGCCTTTCCTGGTGGCCTCGGCGCTGCTGGGGACCGTAGCCCAGCGACTGGTGCGAGTCGTTTGCCCGCGGTGCAAGCGTCCGTATGAGCCGGACCCGCAGGAGCGAGAGTTGCTCGCAGGACGCCTGACGCCGGGCGACGAGAACCGCCTGGTCCGCGGGGCTGGATGCCACTACTGCTACCAGACCGGATACAAGGGGCGAAAGGCGATCTACGAAATCCTGCCGGTTTCATCGAAGATCCGACGGATGATCCTGGACGGAGCCGGCGACACCCACATCAAGGACCAGGCCGTGCAGGAGGGCATGCGGGTGTTGCGAAGCAGCGCTTTGGACGAAGTGGTTCGAGGCGGGACGACGGTTGACGAACTGATGCGAGTTGTGGATCTCAAGAACGACTGATGGCTGCCTACGAATACACTGCGAAAGACGCTGCGGGAAACGAAATCAGCAGCGTGTACACGAACGTCGAGAGCGTCAGGGCCCTGCGACGCGAACTGGTGAAGCTCGGATACGAGTTGATCCAGGCCCGACGTCAACGAGGCCCCGCGAAATCCCGCGGGCGGATTCGTCAGCGAGATGTGGCCTCCTTCGCCTACAAGTTCGGGGGCATGTACTCCGCGGGTCTGTCCATCACGAGCTGCCTGGAGATCCTGGAGCAGCAGTCGGACAGTCCGGCGTTGCAGGCGGTGCTTGGCGACGTTCGTCGTCGCGTGGAATCGGGTTCGAGCCTGAAGGCGGCCTTCGAAGAACACCGCGGCGTCTTCTCGGACTTCTTTCTGGGAATGATCGACGCCGGCGAATCCGCAGGCAAGTTGACGCAATCCCTCGACGCCAGCGCTCGGTATCTGGAAAAGCGGATGGAGCTCCAGGAAAAGACGCGGGCCGCATTCGTATACCCCATGGTGGTGGGGGTGGTCTGCACCCTCGTGGTGGTCTCCTTGCTGATCTTCGTCGTTCCGATGTTCTCGCAACTCTATCGTCGGCTGCACGTCGAGCTGCCTGGGCCGACCCAGGCGCTGGTCGTCGTCAGCGGGGTCCTTCGCGTTTATTGGTGGCTGCTGCTGCCCGGAGCGATGGGTACAGGGATCGCAGTTCGTCGTCTCTTGAAGAAACCTTCGGTGCGTCTACGCTGGGACCGTCTCAAGATGCGCCTGCCCCTTATCGGGCGACTGAGCCGGTTGGTCCTGGTTTCCCAGTTCATCCGCACATTCGGCATGTTGATCTCGGTGGGCGTCCCGATCATCGAGGCCCTGGAATCCGCGGGCAAAGTGGCCCGAAACGAGGAAATGCTGCGAATCACAGGCGACCTCCAGCAGGCTATCCGCACGGGGCATCCTGTCGCCAAGTCGCTGGAGACGCACGAAATCTTCCCTCCGCTGGTGATTCAACTGGCCGCTTCCGGCGAAGAGGCGGGGATTCTGCCGGAGATGCTGGCCAAGGCCGCCGATCTGCTCGACAAAGACGCCGACCGCCTGGCGACGTCCCTTCTGGTGAAGCTGGAACCGGCTCTGACCATTCTCATGGGCATGGTTATCGGCCTGATCCTGATGGGGGTCTACCTGCCGATGTTCGACTATATGGCCTGTTTGAAATGAAGGCGTCGCCTGCGACATAAAGTCGCCGCGTCGATCTGTCGATAGGAAACCTGAAATCGTTGGTTAACGGAACTGTAAGGAGGAAATAATGCACAGCAAAAGGGCATTTACGCTGGTGGAGCTTCTGGTCGTGGTGATGATCCTGGGGGCACTGGCCGCCATTGCGGTCCCGCGTATGATCAGCGGCGCGACCAACGCCAAAATCAGGGCGTGCGAGACAAACGTGGACCTGCTCAATTCGCAGATCGAGCTGTACTACGCCAATGAGAGCGCGTGGCCGCGACGGCTCACCGTCGTGACGACGGATCCGAACTACTTTCCGGATGGCGTTCCGGCGTGCCCCTTTGGCACCGCATACAAATACAGCACGACGACGCACCGGGTCATGCCGCACACTCATTGATCGCAATGGGTGTTGGCGTGTGATCTTCGCATCGCAGCTTCTCGAATGACTGTGCAACGGATGGCCGCCTCCGGTGGTCATCCGTCGCTTCATCGATGGACAGCCGCATGAGACCCAAAGAACCGAGAGTCTACGGACGCGCCCGACGTTTGACCACGGGACACACGCTGGTCGAGGTCATCACGGTCGTGCTGATTCTCTCGATCCTGGCGGTGGTGGCGGTGCCCCGCGTCAATCTCGGCGCGGTAGGGGGAATTCGGGCCGATGCCGCGGTCCGGCAAATCGCCACCGACCTTCGACGCGCCCGCGCCAGCGCGATCCTGCACGCGGCGCGGAACCCTCAGGGTTTCGCCCTGGTGATGAGCGGAGGAAGCCCCTACGACGGGTATGAGATCATCGACCTCCAGGACTCGACTTCGATCGCGGTTTGCACGATCCCCGAGACCGTCCGATGCACCGGCGGGCAGCGTTTCGAGTTCGGTCCCCTGGGCAATCTGCGGACCGGCAGCGCCACCAGCCTGCGTGTGGCGGCGAAGGGTCGGACGTATCTGGTGGAAATTGCGCCGACCACGGGAGCGGTGAGATGGACGCAATGAACGGACGGACACGAACCCGCAAACCGCGGTGCGCGGGAGTCACCCTGACCGAAGCGGTCGTCGCATCGACTCTGCTCCTGGTTTCGATCGTTCCGCTGCTGAAGGTCCTGACCGCCGCGCATGGCATGGACCGCGTTATCGACCGCAAGAGCTGGAGTCTCCTCCTGGCTCAGCAAGAGCTGGAACGGCTTCGGACCCGTTCGCTCTATCATTACGACGAATCCTTCGAATGCGTCTCCCAGGCACTGGGCGACGGCTTCCTCTGCACGGTGACGGACAACGCCCATCCTTCCCTGCGAACGGTGACCGTCGCAGTGGGCCTCGACCGCAACGGCGACGGATCGCTCGCCGCGAGCGAGGTGGAAGTGAGCTTGAGCACGACGCTGGCGAGACGCTGGCCCGGACCTGACGCTCTGTGAGCGAGCATCGAGTGGTTATCGGGCAGTGATGCCGCGATTCCTCACATTGTACGGCGGCGCGAGCCTGTCCGTCCCAGAAGAATGCGGCACAAGCCTGCGCAAAGTCCATATTGCACCGGAATCGAGCCGAAAAGCCTTCATCGAGCACCAAGCCGCAAAGGCGATAATGGGCGACCCCGATTGTGCCGAAAACCAGTCATGTGAACTGTCTTGGAGCGCGCAGAGAATGCAATGTGTGAAGAACAGAGTGTTCGATCCGCGAGGCACTACGCTCGTGGAATTGACGGTCGCGGTGGCGATCGTCGCGGTGGTGTTCGCCGCGGTGATGCCGCTGTTCGCCGGCGTGCGCAACAGCGCCGATGCTCGCTGGGCCAATCTGGAGATGGTTCAGACCGCCAGAGTGCTCAACGAGCAACTCTGTCGCCACCTGGCTGCGGCGCATTGCGTCACCGCCGTCAGCGAGCAGACAAGCGACGAGGGCCACCTTCAGTTCGAGGCCGCTGACGGAACGTCCTATCGATGTTTCTTGGGTGCGGATGGATGGGTCCGCTTCGGTCCCGCCGACAACCCGGGCGAACTCGTCGGGCCGGTGGATGCCCTGCGTTTCGTCTGCTACGACGGAGACGACTTGACCCATCCGGCGGCGGTTCCCGGCGCGACGCGCCTGGTGACCTGGGAGGCCCGCCTGCGAAGCTCAGGCTCGATGACGCGCGGCAAGATCGTCCGCGGGGCCTGCTGCCTGCGTATCGCGGCGCAAGGCCGGGCGGATGAGCCCGGCGAAACTGTCGTAACATACGATTTCGCAACGTCCGAACCAGGCGTAAACAGCTTCGCGTTTGCCGAGGAGGGAAAGCCGCAGATCCCGGATGCGTTGTCTGTCCCGACCCTGGTGGTCGAGTCGGATCAATACGAGTTGATCAGCGCCGACGACGGAGAATCCCACGTTCTGGCTGTGTCCCATGGGGCTGAGTATGCTCAGGTTCGGCTAGTATTCGAGATCGAACAGACATCGGCCGAGGTGTCCTCGATCGTTGCGACCTGGAAAGGCAGGGGCGTGAACGCCCATGGAGCCTCTGAGGATGGAGCGGCTCTGTACATCTGGAACCATGCGTCGCGAAGCTATGAGTTGCTTCAGAAATCCGCCAACACGGAAACCGAGATTACGCTCACAGGCTCGTGCAAAGAGCCTGCGTCTGGATACATGGGCGGAGCCAAGGGCAAGACCGTGACCCTGTTCATCGTCTCCAACGACAAGAAGGGGGACGAGCGGGAGAACACGCTGTTCACGAACTATGCGAAGATCGATGTCACGATCTCGCCGGGGGCCTCGGCCTTCGCGCCGTGAGTGGAATGCCATGCGAACAGAGCCCAGACAATCCGGTTCGGTCCTGCTGATCGTGGTGGTCCTGGTGGCCCTCCTGGCGGCCACCGTCGTGGGCCATCTTCAGGTCAACGCGGAGGAAATCCAGCTCATGCAGAACCACATTCACGGCGTCAAAGCCCTGGCGGTGGCCGAGGCTGGACTCAATGACGCTCTGTCGCGGCTGCGCGTCGCTCCCGGCTGGACGGAAGGATTTACCGACAAACCCTTCGGCAACGGAACCTACACGGTGACGATCAACGACACGACGATCCGGTCCGCCGCACAGACCGCCGACGGTTTCTCCGCCCGCGTCGAGGCGGATGTGGCGGTTTCGCCGGACGGACCGCCGCACCTGATTCGGATCGATGATTTTCGGATCAACCCATGAAATCTGTCGCGAAAACAGCGTTGGGCATCGACATCGGCGACCGCCGAGTCAGCGTCGCTCTGGTCGAGAAGACCGAGCAGGGCGTCAGGGTCGTTGCATCCGCTGCGGGAGATTTGCCCCAAGGCGAGGGCTCAGGGCATCGGTCGTCCCCCGGCAAGGTGTTGTCGCGGATTCTGCGTAAACTGGGACGAGGCGCGCGAGCCCGTTCGGTCCGGACCGCGGTGACAACGTCGGCGCCCTCGGTGATCCTGCGATTGCTGGAACTGCCCAAGCAAATGCCGGGCAACCTGGCCGAGTTCGTGGAAGGCGAATTGAAACAGTACGTCGCGATGTCCGGGCGGAGCATGGCGTCGGACTACTGCGGAATCGGGTCCGGCACGCGAAAGCGACTGCTGGCGGTGGCCGCGGACAGCACAGAGGTAGCCGAGACGCTCGACATCTGCGGCGTCGCCGGGGTTGCGGCCGGCAGTGTGGAGCCTGCAGCGCTGGCCTGCGTCAGGGCATTGCTGGTCACGGACAGCCAACTGCGTCGGGGCCCCGCTCTGATCGGGATGTTGACCCGCAGCAGTCTGATCCTGTGCCTGTTCAGCAGCGGGACGCTCGACTTCGTCAGGATCCGGGACATTCCGGCCGGGGGGGACGCGCCCGATGTCCTTCGTGCTTGGCTGTGCGACGAGTTGAACGCTGTCTTGCGATACTCGAACACGGAGTCCACGGACGAGGCTCCCCACTGGCAAGCCCGTCTGGTTCTCTGCGACACGGACATCCCGAAAGACTGTCTCGCGGATCTGCCCGCCCTGGAGCCCGGCGTGAAGACCCTGGTCGTCCAGGACGCCCTGGATTCGCTCCTGATCCTCTCCGAAGGGAAAAGGGACAGCGCCCCACCGTCCCTGCCGGCCGTCGGAGCGGCGCTGAAGGCCCTCGACGTCGAGGGCGACGAACTTCGCATCGACCTGACTCCGGACGAGGTGGTCCAAGCCCGTCGATCGTCCCGCCGGGGATGGATCGTGGCCAACGCGGCCGCCGGCGTCTTTCTGACGGTGTTCCTTCTCGTGCAGATGCTTGCCTGGACGGCCGACGCCATGAACCGTCGCATCGAGCAGAACCGAATCGGCGGACAACTCCATACGATGCCGACGAGAATCGCCCAAGACCGCTTCGTCGATGGCGAGTTGCTGAGGATGACGCGTGAACTGGCGAACCTGGAGCCCATCCGCGCCCGTCGCGAAGTGGACTGGTCGGGCATGCTGCATTCGATCGGGCAGGCCGCACCGACAGGCGTGTGCTTGACTCATGTGACCTGCGGCGACAGCCAGAACGTTCAACTCAAAGGAATGGCCCTCTCGCACGGGCATGCCAAAGCGTTCGTGCAGAATCTGGACGCCGGAACCTCCTTCACATCGGTCCGGCTCACTCGCCTGCAACGACGCCAGGCGGCCGGCGAGATCGTGGAATATGAAATCAACTGCGTGCTGAAACCCATGAGTCAGGAGCCCCTTCGTGCCCAGGAATCCTAGAACACAGCTTTCCGCATCGAGGCGATACGCCCTGACGACGGCTCCGTTCGTCATCGCAGCGGCCGCGCTGTGCAACTGGGTGGTCTGGCCCCATGTCGGCTACCTCCACGCCATGCAGCGTCTCGAGCCGGTCATGGGCAAGATGGCCGAGGAACTGGACACCGTCGCTGAAGGTCTGGATGAGAAGCTCGCAAACATGCGCACTCTGCGCAGCGACCTGGCGAGGTTGCAGGAAGGACTCTTCACACGAGAAGAATCTCAAGCGTTCCTCCACGACCTCCAGAGCCTCGTGGAAGCGACCGGCTGCGTCGTGACGGAGGCGAATTTCACTCGGGATGGGGAAGCCAGGAGAAAAGCCCAGGATCCGAACTCTTTGACGACCGTGGAAGCGTCCCACGTGGATCTGACGGCGGCCGGATCGTATGAACAGATCGTCTCGCTGCTGCGGACCCTTCAACAGCGGCCTCAGAAGGTCTGGGTGGATTCCTGCCGTCTGGATCTTGTCGATCCTCGCAGCGGACGGCTGCATTGCCAGCTTGGTCTGACCCTCTATGCCTTGGTACGCCCTGGAGAGCTCACCAAATGAACGGTTCATTTCGCGATTTCGTTTTGCTGTGTGCGACCGCGGCGGTCCTGGTGGCGGTCGTCGCCAAGGGGCAGGCTTCTCCTGCGGATGGGCAGGCTTCGAAGAACCCGTTCGCAGCCCTGCTGGCGGAGGAGGAACCCGAGTCCAGCCCAACCGAGCCCTCGGAACCGAACGTGTCGGTCCCGAGGCCGGAGCTGGCGATGGAATCGATCGTCCTGAAATTCCTCGAGGCCAGGAGTCTCAAGAGCGTTCTGGACCGCATGGTGACGGAGCACGGAACAGCGTCCGTCAACGAGAAGAACAACTCCGTCATCATCTGCGACACGCCGGAGAATCTCGCCAGAATCATGGCGGAGGTGAAGAAGGCCGACCAGACCCCGTCTCAGATCCTGGTCGAAGTCGTGATTCTCGATGTGCAGTTGCGCGACGATGCGGAAATCGGGGTCAACTGGGA
>CALEZT010000195.1 GCA_937927975.1 uncultured Phycisphaerales bacterium | reverse complement strand
ATCATCGGCTTACGCCCTCAAAAATCTTGAGCCGAAGTAGCGCTGTCGTACTAGCTAGCCTACTTTGGGACGGTAGAGAAGTGTCACCAGAGCATACCGCCTTTTGGGCCGTGAGAGCACTGATGGCAATGGGCGTCTTCAGTGAACGAGAAGTTCAGAAGATGGACGGATCGATCAAGAGCTATTACTTTGCTGTTGTCACAATAGATGGCCAGGGATCTGGCGGACGCCTGTGTTTCCAGCCGGACGAGGTCATCTTGGGTGCAAAACGGACTGGCACAGTTCTTTGGTCGATGAATACTGGTCCGATTCCCAGCGACGTGCTCGATGCGTGTCCCTGGGAGAATCACCAGAGCCCGTTGTCGAGACTCGCTCACGAATTATCGCATGCGCTTGATCACGTGAATATGAGAGGTGACGTGGACCTGAATGGGGAGAAGAGGGCTATTGAGAGACAGAACAAGTGCCAACAAGCACTATATGATGCGTACCCTTGGTATTACTCCACCTATTATGGGTGGTCCGGCACGAACTACCTTCGAGTATACCGGCCGGGGGTGGATGATTGATATATAATGAGCGAACGGTTCGAATGTATTACGGGTTTGGCCCGCCAAGAGATGGGAGTCAAGGAATGGGAAAACATGATCACATGATCTTGTGGATGTGTTGTCTTTGTGTAATCCCCGGCAATCGGAGATCGGATGCTCATGATGCTTCTCCGTCGATGGGCGTCCACACTGAGTTGACCGTATGCGTAGGTTCGTTTCGCATTACGGACAGGCTCATCGAGTTTCGGTGTTTGGTCGAGAACGACACAGGACAAGACGTCTGGGTCTATGCGCCCGACTATGACCGCTCGAAGGGCAATGGAGCCTCCCAGCCGTATGGGTGTGAATTGTTCTTTCTTGACCACAACGAACCGACCCTCTTTCTGTATGGATGCATTAACGCCAAGTGGAAAGCACGTGGTGTATGGGGACATCAGTATAGTACCCCTTATGTGCGTTTGCGAAGGCATGAAACGCGGGCAATGAGTCTGTCTTACAGACTTCCTGTGCCAACCACTGTCGAAGGCGAGCACATGTTCTCCGGAGCAAGAAGAGAAGGGGCTCAGTTCATCACACGGCTTGTCTGTGCTGTTGGGTACTATACCGAGGATGACCTGAGGTTTCTGTGTGAGATTGCCGGCGGCCAGGGGATCGATCGCGATGATTCCGGCGAGATCATCCTTGTGACCGGTTCGACCCAAAGCCGACTTGTGAATGCTGAACAGAATGTCACGGTGACCGAGGCACAAGTCTGTATTCCGATCAAGAACCTGTTGCCCTCCCAAGTGAAATCTGGCAAATCTCTCGTGCATCGAGAAGAGGATATCAAACGACTCGCACAAGTCATCTTCAGCAGTAGGACTCCCCAGGCAAATGAGTTTTCATATGCCGCGAGGTTGTTCGCCATTGACAAGAGCCTATTCAATGACTCGGCTCGACAAATAGCTGACGTCTATATCCAGGTTGCCAATGGAAAGTTGCCTCCTGCAAACGTGAAGGAACGGCTTGACGAGATTCTCAGTGAACCGGATCGTGCGAGATTGCTCGAAGATCTGGAGATAAGGCAGACGGCACTGGATGAGAAGGCTCCTCCACTTGCCGCGTTACAGGCTCTCGACGACATGTTCTATAGCTTTTCTCTGGACTTGGATGAGTATCGATACGGACATCAGTTGTTGAGCATCAACGAAGACTTGTTCGACGACGAAGCTCGTCAATTGGCCCGCGTGTATATGGACCGGATTGACGGCAAATCCAGTTCTTCGGAGATAGCACGGCGTTTGGACAAGATCGCCAGCAAGAACCATCGCGAGGAGTTGCTTGCCGGATTGAAAGAGAAGGCCGAAGAGCGGGGCCAAGAACTGAAATAGTCCGTAGCGAGGGTGACATGACACGGTCTTTGCCTGTCGCCCCTGCGGTCGGAGTCGATCTTCCGGATGATGCGGCCGGGCGGTTGCTTTCGCTTGACAATTCGACGAATTCCGGTCAGAATGCTTATTGGAATTGCCGATTGATGAAGGATGCTGGTTAATCGAGGCTGTGTGAATCCGTGAAATCCGTCTCTGAGTCATTCCGTTGCCGCGCCGGGAGCAAGGATTGGGCAGAATCGGGACCGTGGACGATCAGCGGCTCGGGCACGCACACGATCCGCTGGAAGTTCATCAAGGACAGCAGCGGCTCGTCGGGTTCGGACTGCCTGTGGATCGACCGCATCCGCTGGACGGGCGCGATGCCCGACGGCGAAGGCTGGGACCGGATCGAGTACGCGTACGACGCCGCAGGCCGCAGGATCGGGGGGAAGAGTAGTGTCGGACCTACACATTTGATTCGGCTGAAAAACCCAGGTTGCTGGAGAGTGGGCGTAGC
>CALEZT010000194.1 GCA_937927975.1 uncultured Phycisphaerales bacterium | reverse complement strand
AAAGTGGCTGGTTTTCAACCCGATCCGAGTGGCTGGGTTTACCCGATCCTTGACATCGAAGATATCGATCTCCGGCGGCCAGTGCTGCGGATACGGCAGTATCCAGAACGCCGGCCAGAATCCCTTGCCCATCGGAATCCGGAACCGCCCCTCGAAGTATCCGTACTTCTGCGAGAACTTGCCGTAGCTCGTGATGACGGCCGAAGTTTAGTAACCGCCCTGGCTCGATCAATGTCCTGCGCTGTCTGTCTGCTGCCCTCGATCAATTCCTTTCCATCGCACGGCAGCTTCATCCCGCTCCTATGAAGCCTGAAAAGGTGTCCCTCGCCGGATGGTTACAGAGTGGACATTCCACAGGGTCTTGAGCTGCGTCAGAAAGGGCTTCTGTAACGACGGATTTATGGGAGCGATTCGACGGTCTTAGCCGTCAGACATCGGCGGAGTGACTCGCCAGAACGAAAGACAGTAACTGGACTCCCTCAATCGTGTTCCCGTGGCTTCTCGCAGAAGTCTGCCAGGCGGCCCAGCGAAGCCGCCAGCGATTGCAGATATTGCCGCGTGCAAGACGCGGCATCAGATGCGCGAAGGATTTCCTGACCCTGTGTTCCTTGAGTCAAGATTGGGACAGCCCGATTCGGCCAAATCTGACACAGAGCATCGAATGCAATTGCAGACGTTCCAGGTTCTTCATCTTCCAACAACCGAAGCAACGTAGGGATTGCTTGTTGAGAGCCGATCTCCCCCAGGGCCCTCGCCGCGCACTGGTGAACATCCGGACTCTTGTCCTGCGAGGCTTCCAGCAACGCCGAAATGGCCTCCGCTGAGCCGATCTTCACCAAGGCATACGCTGCGATATGGCTAATAATGAAATCCCCTTGCCGTAGGACTTCCAGTAACACTGGAACACCTTCCGCCGAGCCGATGACCCCCAGGGCCCTCGTCGCCGCCACACGAATATACGGATTGTGGTTCTGCGTAGCCTCCAGCAACACTGGAATAGCGTCCCAAGAACCGATCTCCTCCAAGATCTGTATCGCATTCTCGCAGACACCCATACCTCTGTCCTGCACGGCTTTCAGCAATGTTGCGACCACTGTCCAGTAACCAATCTTCCCCAGAGCCATCGCAGCCATCAGGCGAGTATTCGGGTTCTGCTCCCAAAGGGCTTCGTGTAAAGCTGCAACGGCTTCCTTTGAACCTATTCGCCCCAAGGCCCCCGCCGCCGCCACACGGACATGCGGATACTCGTCCCGCAGGGCTTCCCGCAACCTCGAAATAGCTTCCGCGGAGCCGGTCTTCGTCAAGGCCTCCGCTGCAACGAAGCTGACAAGTAGATTCTCGTCCCGCAAGGCTTCGAGCAACGCCGGAATGGCTTCCCGGGAACTGATCTGTCGCAAGATCAGCATCGCATCCTGGTGGACATTCAGATCTTCGCTCCGCAGGGCTTCCAGCAATGCTGGAACACCTTCTGCGGAGCCGATCTCCCCCAGGGCTCCCGCCGCCGTCACACGAACAGTTGGATCCTGGTCCAAGAGAGCTTTGCGTAAAGCGACGACAGCCTCCTCAGAACCTATTCGTCCCAAGGCCTCTGCTGCCGTCACGCGAACATATGAATACTTGCTCCGCAGGGCTTCTCTCAACACTGGAATCCCTTCGGTAGAGCCGATCTCCCCCAGGGCCCTTACAGCCGCCACATAAACATCCGAACTCTCGTCCTGCATAGCTTCCAGTAACGCCGGAACGCCTTCCACAGACCCGATCGCGCCAAGGAGTTCGATGACAACCCGGGTCGTCCGTCCTCCGCGGCGTACCAGGGCCGATAGATACTGCACGGTCTGGCCAAGACCCCGCACGACACAGCGAGCCATATGCCATAGGGTTCTGTACTCCCAGCAGAAGCAGGTTTCTATCACTTCATCCACCAGGCCATTGAGCAACTCCACAGGTATGCGATCGGGACCGGCTTCTCCAGACGCCTGAACCGCCAACAAGAATGGTCGACAGAGACAGTCCTCTGTATTCTTACGAAGCAAAGCTGCGAAATACGGACCTGGCTCTTCGAGAATGCCACCGAGCATTGCAAGTGTCTGATTCCAGGCGGGTTCATAGACATGTGCGAGTGCTTGCTCAGTATGATTTGATCTCTTCGCCAAGGCTCTAGCCGCGAGGTATTCTTGGAAGGTTAGATGCAAAAAGGCGAGATCCGTCGCATTAGCCTCTCCTGCCTCCACAAGGACACCATCCTTCTTCAAGCGTCCGATTATCGTCTCAGGCCGTATCCTCTCCAGATTCGCAATAGCCTCGTAAGGCTCTCGTTGACACATCTCCACAAGCTCATCGAATACCTCCTCGTTCACCTGCTGCCAGCCATGCTCAGTCATATGAAGAGCAATTCGTCCGAGTAGATCTAGGATCGCTTTGACCATGCTCTGCGGATTACTGGCCGTCATCACCAGATCCTCTTCGTAAGATTTTCTATCATCTCGCTTCCACTCAAATAATAGACCCCTCAGAGACCGTTCATACAGGTCCGACCTACGATCTGGAAAGTTTCCGTCCGTACAATTTCGACATAACAGCATCAGCATCAGAGGAATTCTGGCTAGGCCGCGAGACTGGGGATGCTTTCCAAGTTTCTGCAAGAACACTGTGGCCTTCCGCGTCTCTTTACCAAACCACGTCCTAACAAAGGAGCTGATCTGCTCTGTGTTGAAGGCCAGCAACTCCAGTTCATCGGCCTCGGGCAGGGGAGGCAAGGTCTCGTTGTATCCCACAATCCGTGACGTCACCAGAATCCTGGCTCTTGGGTGTGCCCTGGCAAAGGACTCCAGAAGCTTTTGGAGATGCTGTCGCGCAGTCAGAGGACGGACTTCATCCCAGGCATCCATGAGAAGAACAGCGTGATTGGATGTGAGTTGCCTCTGCAGGTATCCCGGGAAGCCTCCGGGGTAGCGCTTCTCGAACAGCCTAACAAGGAGATCCTCGAAGCTGTCACTCTTGGAGGGCTGTAGGTCCGGCAAGCGCACCAGAATAGGAAGCTCAATTTCATCTACATTGGCGCCCCCCGTCAGCTGCTTGATCGCCTTATCTGCCAACTGCCGAGCCTCATAATGAAGCAACCAACTCTTGCCAAATCCTGGGTCACCTAGGATCGTCACCTGGTGAAAGCGTTCGCCGGCCCGCTCATCCCATAGGATAATACGGCTGCCGCTGCTCTCTTCTTGCGCTTCGGGCAACATTGAGCCAGGACTGTAGTCTGGAATGCCTTCCCGGCGTAACCGTGCACGTTCTTCCGCTGACCATTTTCGAAAGGCCGCGTGATCCTCAACGATACGCACCTTCTGTCGTATAGTGTCGAAGACTAAGCCGTCGGGACCAGGGGCTTTAAGATGCTTCGGGAAGAAGTGTAGCAGTCTGGCACACTCGCCGGCCACGCCTTCAAGATACTTTCGAACCTTGTCTCTCAGGGCAGACTCATCAGATACAGATGATACACCACCAGCGGGTTCAGTTATGCTGACTTGGCTTGAAACCAAGTCAGAAGCGCTGGAATGTGCCAACCGGTGCGGCAGTACATCGTCAGTGGGAGTTGCCGTTGCGGTACTACTCTCACCGGCTTGCTGCCTCAAGGACGCCCCGAAGAGTCGCTCAAGCTGATGCCGTGCAACCTCCGAACTGACAGCGCTCTCCAGTAGGTACAAGCACTGCTTGCGTTTCTCCTGTTCGTCCGCATCAGACTCGATTGGGGTGATTGCTCCGTCCCTTATGTTGATCCTGCCGATGAACCGAGACAGATGACCACGAAAGCGGAAATACAGCGCATCTGGACCGGCTACGGCATCATGGACACTATCTATGAAAGCCACCAGAGCCCCGTGCTTGTTCTCGTCTACCATACGTTCATCAATATGTCGATACGGTAGACCAGCATATTCCGTAATGACCTCCTCGCAGGCCCTATCCACCGCAAGACAGGTAGCCAGTCTGTGGAGGTATTCCGCCATCTCCTTTTCTGCGGCACGCAGATCAGGGGGAAGAGACTGGCCTTCCTTATGCCTCCCTTTGATCTGCGCCACATGATCCCAGGTGTCTCGACATACCTTGACCAAAGAGGCGAATTCCTCGATGACTTCGGTGGACGCCGCGGGTGCGCTGAACGTGTGCCCGGCGATCAACTGAGATACTTGTTTGATCTGAAACAACTCCTCAAGCCAGTCATCAATGACTGGCGTCGCGGCCTCGCGCGTGATACCTAAGCGTGCGCCCGATGCAAGAGGCAAGACCTTACATAACGCTTCGACGAGAATGCCCCACCGTTCTTTGAAGAGATCATTGATGCCCTGGAGACAGTCCTCATACGGACCACAGTCCTTCGGCAACGTCTCCGACCAAACAAGGGCTTGACATAGGCTTTCGGGATCTGGGTAGATTTCATAGGCGCGTTTGATCAGCTTCCAGCCTGTCGCAAGTCGCCCAGTCTGAAACGCCACGCCGCTCTCCCGAGCGATATCCACGGCTTCTCCAATGCTGGACTTGAGTGTGAGTCCTCCTGAGGGGGACAGATACCACAAGTCTGGTCTGCCAGGAGGATGGCTCAACGTGACGCTAATCGTCAACGGCTCTTTGCGTAACACCCCGGGCACTTGTGATGCTATTCGCCCGAACTGGTCAGGATAGCCGGTCCTGTGTGTTTCCTCTCGCCAGGTCCGGAAGAGGGCGAATCCGTCCAACCAGTGGACGGGTTCACCGCGCAATAGGGCGCGAATCAGAATCCATTCCCGGCTGCGTGCCTTCACATCTTGCGCCCCCTTCTGATCCAGGCGGGCCCATTCTCCAGAAAAAAGCAATTTCTTTCCGACGGATCCGCTCTCAGATGGCGTGGGCGTTAAACCCTGCTGTGACATGGCTTTACATTCCCGTCCTGCATTCTCGCGTCTCTGACTTCCGGAAACTTTCCGAAACTTTCGCAGACAAGGGCAAAGGCAACGCCCAGTTCTTTGACATATTGACCACGCTGGCTTGCACCGCCAGACATCAGCATGGCAAGCCCACCATGCAGGCCTCCTATGTCATGCCCGCGGCTCCAGTGCCATCCGCTCGATACCATCCGACACGGTCGGCACCAGGGCAGTCCCTCGTCCGGTGCCTATCGGGCGAACAACTGCGGCAGATCGGAAGAGCACACGTCTGAACTCCAGTCACCGAATACGATC
>CALEZT010000193.1 GCA_937927975.1 uncultured Phycisphaerales bacterium | reverse complement strand
GGTCGGGACCCCAAACGCGATTCATCGCGTTTGGGAACCCGCTCTGCTGGGAAGCGACCCGCGCCCCGGCGAGAGCCCGCGTTGCGGGAGGGCCACGGTCCAGGGACATGGGCGACGCTGCCTTTGTGGTTCGTCGCCTTCCCCCATGCCATGTTTCTGGCGCAAAGCGACAAATCCCAGGGGGTTGGGGACAGCGTCCCCAAAGGCCATGGAAGTACGCGAAGACGGGATGAGCCGTTTTTCTCACGCTCGACTCCGCTCCATGGAACACCCCCGAGACCGGCACCTGCAGAAAAAGTGCATTCCGAACCCCGCGGACCCTTGACACGTATCCTCCTGGCAAGTACATTTCGTTATATGGCGAAATATGGAGAGTATCGATGCGTGATGTTCTTGACCTGACCAAGGCGATGGCCGATGGAAATCGCCTGCGAGTCCTGATGGCCCTGACGGGCGGCGAGCTGTGCGTCTGCCAGATCGTGGAGTTGCTCCAACTGGCCCCTTCGACCGTGTCCAAGCACATGTCGATTCTGAGACAGGCCGGACTGGTCGAAGGACGCAAGGACGGACGCTGGATGTACTATCGGCTCTGTAGCCGGGAGGCCTCTAAAACCGTGCGGGAAGCCTTCGCGTGGGTGCGTCGCAGTCTCGCGGAATCACCCCAGACCGTCCAGGACCAAAAGAGACTGAAGGCGATCCTGGCGATGGACCCGGAGGAAATATGCAAAAGACAGTGCGGAAACTGAAGGTGCTGTTCCTGTGCACCGGCAACTCATGCCGAAGCCAGATGGCCGAAGGCTGGGCCCGCCGCCTCAAGGGCGACGTGATCGAGGCCTATTCCGCCGGCATCGAGACGCACGGGCTCAATCCGCACGCCGTGAGGGTCATGGCCGAGGCCGGGGTGGACATCTCCGCTCACCGCTCCAAACACGTCGATGAGATCCGGGAGATCCCCTTCGATTACGTGGTGACCGTCTGCGACCACGCGTACGAGTCATGTCCGCTCTTCCCGGGGCGGACCCACGTTGTACACGCGGGCTTCGACGACCCGCCTCGCCTGGCGAAGCAGGCGAAGAGCGAAGAAGAAGCTCTGAATTGTTATCGAAAGGTCCGAGACGAGATCCGACGATTCATCGAATCGCTGCCAAAGAGTCTCGAAGGAACAAGGAGTTCGGATCATGAAGCCGAAACGTAATGTGCTGTTCTTGTGTACGCACAACAGCGCCCGCAGCCAGATGGCCGAGGCGTTCTTGAGAAGGTATGGCGGGGACCACTTCAACGCGTACAGCGCCGGCCTGGAGCCCACCGAGATCGACCCGATGACCCGGGAGGTCATGCGAGAGGTCGGTATTGACTTGGAAGGCCAGTATGCCAAAGGCGTGAAGACCTACTTGGGAAGACTGATGGTGAACCACTTGATCATCGTATGTGAAGCAGCCGGCAGAAATTGTCCTCGCACTTGGCCGGGTCTGGAGATCGAGGAGCGATTGCTCTGGCCCTTCGACGATCCCGCCGAAGCGCAAGGCAGCCGGGAGGAGAAGCTTCAAGCGTTCAGGCGTATACGCGATCAAGTGGAGCGACAGGTCAAATCGTGGGTGGAGGAAGTGTTCAGGAAAGGAGTATGACAGTGGCTGAGGATTGCGGTCGGGATGAGAAAGAGCAGATTCGAGAAACGGTTCGCGAGGGGTACGGCCAAATCGCCCGAACGGGAGGGTCGTGCTGTCCGTCGTCGTGCTGCGGTTCCGGAGCCCCCGAGCAGTTGGCTCGCGGCGTAGGGTACAGCGAAGCCGACCTGGCGGTGCTGCCGGAGGGGGCGAACATGGGGCTATCCTGCGGGAACCCGACGGCGATCGCCTCGCTCCGACCGGGCGAAGTAGTCCTGGACCTGGGCAGCGGCGGGGGTTTCGACGTCTTCATCGCGGGCCCAAAGGTAGGGCCGAGCGGGCGCGTCATCGGCGTCGATATGACCCCAGACATGGTGAGCAAGGCTCGCCAGGGCATCGCCGCATATAAGAAGCACACGGGCCTCGACAACGTGGAGTTCCGCCTGGGCGAGATCGAGCACCTGCCCGCTGCGGACAACAGCGTGGATGTGGTGATCTCCAACTGCGTCTTGAACCTCTCGCCGGACAAGCCCCAGGTCTGGCGGGAAATCGCGCGCGTGCTGAAGCCCGGCGGGCGGGTCGCCATCTCCGATCTGGCCCTGCTCAAACCCCTTCCCCAGGAGCTCCTGGACATGGTCGAGTCGCTCATCGGCTGCCTGGCGGGAGCGGTGCTGGCCGATGAAACGCGCGCCATGGCCGAGGCCGCGGGACTGGTCGACATTCGGTTGACGCCCAAGTCCGGCTATGTCGATTCGATGATGGATTGGAACGATCCGATGTTCCGTAAGATCGTTGAGAATCTGCCCCCGGGAGCGAAGGCAGGAGACTACGTGACCAGTCTCGATGTCACCGCGAGACAGGGGCAGGCTCCGCCTTGCGGAGCCGGCAAAGACTCGCAGCAAGTCTACACTCCGGCAGTCGCCGAACTGGTGGCGATCGGCGCCGCCATCGCAGCCAATTGCGAAGCATGCTTCAAATACCACAGCGTCCAGGCCCGCAAGCTCGGCGTTTCGCAGGAGGACATGGCCTGTGCCGTGACCATGGCTCAAAAGGTGAAGGAAGCCCCCGCCAGGGCGGTCCTGGAACTTGCCAATAAGATCCTGGGACGCACCGCATCGGCAGAGGACGCAGGATCTCCGCCGCCCGGCACCTGCTGTGGGACACGAAGGTAGATCGCTCCCGGGTTCTCAAGAGAAAGGACGAATGGACATGAGTCGGCAGGCATGCATCACCAACCAACCGAAGGGACTCGGATTCTTCGAGCGCTACCTCACGCTGTGGGTCGTGCTCAGCATCGTCGCGGGCATCCTGCTCGGCAAGGCGGCGCCAGGACTGGCGAAATCGCTGGATGCCCTCTCGATCACCGTCGACGGGGCGCCGGTTGTGTCGGTGCCGATCGCGATCTGCCTGTTCTTCATGATGTACCCGATCATGGTCAAGATCGACTTCGCCAGGGTTCTGCGGGCCGGACGCAGCATCAAACCTGTGGGACTGACGCTGTTCATCAACTGGGCGATCAAGCCCTTCACGATGTACGCGATTGCGGTCTTCTTCCTGGGCACAGCGTTCTACGGCTTCATCGGTCCGGACGCCATGGACCTGGTGAAGACGCCTCTCGGAGCGGATCTTCCCGTCGGGGCAACCTATGGCGTGGGCACCGTGGTGGAGGTTGACGGCATCCGCATGCTCCAGGTGCCCTTGTGGCGGAGTTATCTGGCCGGATGCATCCTGCTGGGCATAGCCCCTTGCACCGCGATGGTCCTGGTCTGGGGCCACCTGGCCCGGAGCAACGACGCCCACACCCTCGTCATGGTCGCGATCAACTCGCTGACGATGCTGGTTCTGTATGGGCCGCTGGGCGGGTTTCTGCTCGGCGTCGGAAAGCTCCCCGTCCCCTGGCAGGCGCTTCTGCTGTCGATCTCGATCTACGTCGCCCTGCCGCTGGTGGCGGGGTTCTTTTCACGACGGTGGATCATCGCCGCCAAGGGCGAGACCTGGTTTCAGGAGCGGTTCCTGCACATTCTGACGCCCATCACGATCGTCGCACTGCTTGCGACTCTCGTGCTGCTGTTCTCGTTCAAAGGCGAGACCATTCTGAACGACCCGTTGACGATCGTCTGGATTGCGGTCCCGTTGTTCCTCCAGACTGTGCTGATCTTCGGACTCGGCTACGTCCTGGCCAAGCTGCTGAAGCTCTCTTACCAGGACGCCGCCCCGTCGGCGATGATCGGGGCTTCCAACCACTTCGAGGTGGCCATCGCCACCGCGACGATCCTGTTCGGACTGGCCAGCGGAGCCGCCCTGGCGACCGTCGTGGGCGTGCTGATCGAAGTGCCGGTGATGTTGATGCTGGTGCGGATCTGCCTGAAAACGAAGGCATGGTTCCCCGTCGGCGAACACCCGCCCTCGACGCCATGACGCGTTACAGGGCAGGTTGTGGGTGCGGGCCCGCCTCCGGCGACTCATCCACCGCTTTTCCTTCGAGCAGCTTCTCGATGATTCGCATGTCCTTGGGAATGTGGATTGTGACGTATTCCCCCTCCTCGACTTGCGTATAGGAGTGGTCCAGAAGCCCGTCGAAGAGGATCGTCTCGTCCGCGCTGAGCCGATAGGTCTTATCCTCGATCCGCAGCTCCACGCAGCCGCTCAGGACATAGCAGAACTCGTGGATGTCCTCGTGCAGACCCATGACGTGAACGTGATCCCCGCTGGCGGCGGTCACGCGAATCAGCTTGCCCTTGTCGTAGCGGGCGACCTTGCACTTCTCCAATCCGGTGTCCGACCGGGTCGCGGGGCCGCGATCCTCATTCTGAGCCTTGCGTCGCTGGACCAGGCGACGCTCGGAGAGCCCCAGCAGGTCGCATGTGGAGATCTGGAGAGCCCCGGCGATCGCGTCCAACGTCTTGAGGGACGGCATCGTCTTATTGGTCTCGACGGATTCGACTGTCGGATAGGTCAGCCCGGCCCGCCCGGCCAATCCCTGCAACGTCAGGCCCAGGCGACGTCGCAGAACGCGAATGATCCGAAAATCGTAATCGCTATTCACTCTATGCTCCTTCCCACACGCACCCAAAACCCGGCCCGGTTGTCCCCCAAGGCCCCTCAAGACGCCGGGTTATCAGACGCCCTGCGGTTTGCGCACCATCAAACAAGACTAAGGGCAAAAAGTAAAGCACTTTTTATCTATCGACCACAAATACCCTTTTCTTTGCATATTAGGGCGACCTTCCTCTAATTCAGATTTATAGACACCCATCAACCTCGCGGTTCCGTCCATTCAGCGAAACGCATCTCAGATTCCCCTGAGGACGATGTTGGCTGTGGCAATATGTGCGACCGCGTACATACTGCGAGTCAGGAACAATATTGACGGGCGTCCCGTCGGCTCAAGGATGAGTCATCTCGCGATTGGGGGTTGAATCACGCTACAGCGGCCAAGCCGCTCGCTCGGTGTGACGCGGGGTCTGTCCATCGTGGACAGCGATGTCGAAGCCAGGGTGAAAGGGAAAACAATGCATACCGTGGAAAAAACGCGCGCAGCCGCGGGCAAGTACCTCACGTTTGCCCTCGGCTCGGAGGAATTCGGTCTCGAAATCCTCAAGGTCCGAGAGATCATCGGCTACATGCCCATTACCGCCGTCCCGCAGACGCCTTCCTATGTCAAGGGCGTGATCAATCTGCGCGGCCAGGTCATCCCGGTGGTCGATCTGCGGTCGAAGTTCTCCATGAACACGACGGAGACCACGTCGGAAACCTGTATCATCGTCGTGGAAACCAGGCAGGGCAGCGGCAAGTGCAATACCGGCATCGTCGTGGACCGCGTCCGCGACGTCCTGGACGTCCTCGACACGCACATCGAGGACTCGCCGAACTTCGGCGACGGCTTCAACGCCGACTGCATTCTGGGCATGGGTAAGATCGGCGACTCCGTGAAGATCCTCCTGGACATCGATCGCGTCCTGGGCGGATCCGATCTGGCCTCCTTCGCCGAGGTCGCGTCGTAACCGAAAATCCTCGTATTGCCCAAAGCGGCCCTCCGATCGGACGGAAGGTCCGCGCGCTCGCACGCCCCGCCGGCGCGTGGCGGAGCGACGTGAAGCAAAACGTGTCACACCACGGACGACGGGTCGGAGCATCCGGAGGCGCTGTGTCAAATGGCAGATCAGGGGTCGGGGTCGTTGCAGGTCGAAAGAACTCACAGGTTACATAACAAGGAGATCGGAAATGTTCAAGAACATGAAACTCGCGACAAAGATGGGGATTGGCTTCGGCGTCCTGGTGGTGATCTCAGGCATTCTGGGCATCGTCGGGTGGAGGGGACTGACTACGGTGGCACTGGAAGCCAGCCTGAACGAGGCCGGAACCGAGTGCCTCAACGGGCTCAACCAGTGCGCGTCTCTCCGAAAGGACTTCACGATTCAAGGATTCGAGAAAGCCGCCAACGAGGAGAAGAACGCCGCCGAGAGATGGCAGGACGCGTACAATTCGTTGCTGTCGAAGCTCCAGGATATGGAGAACGCCAAGGGACTCAGCAGCACCGACCAGGCGATCGTCGCCGAGGCCCGCGGCAAGATGCCCCCCTACCTGACCTCGTTTGAGCGACAGAAGGACGCCCGCAAAATGAGGGACGAGGCCTTCCAGAACTGGGGCAAGGTCGGGGTGGAGGTGACGAAGGCGGTTTCCGCGGTCATCAGCGAGGTCATCGAGCCGGCGCGCAAGGCGGCCGAGGACGCCAAGAACACCGAGGAGATCATCCGCTGGGCCCGGATCGGAACCCAGCTCGACGAGAAGGTGTTCCAGGAGTTCCTGCTTCTACGCGTCAGCGCCGTCTACCTGCTGGCCACCAACAAGGAAGAGCAATACGTCAACTACCAGAATCAGCTCGGCAAGGTGAAGACCCAACTGGAAGGTTGGGCGACCCTCGTCAAAGGCGATCCGAGACTCGAAGCCGTCGCACAGAACATCGTTGGTCATATAAACACCTACGAACAGAACGGACGACAGTACCACGCCGGAATGCTGGCCCGCGACGCAGCCCTGACCGAGATGACGACAGCGGCCAAGGCCATCGTGGACACCATCAACCGCCTCCAGACGTCTTTGAAGAGCCAGATGGAACACGCCGTCGCCCAGACGAACACGCTCATGATCTCGATGGCGATCGCAGGCATCGTGTTGGGCGTCGTTCTGGCGGTCCTGATCACCCTGAGCATCATCAAGCCGATCAAGCGGATCATCGAGTCGCTGACCGCCGGCTCCGAGCAGGTGGCCGCAGCCTCCAGCCAGGTCTCCGCGGCGTCGCAGTCCCTCGCGGAAGGCGCCACCGAACAGGCCGCGGGCTTGCAGGAAACGTCTTCGAGCCTCGAAGAGATGGCCTCGATGACCAAGCAGAACGCCGACAACGCGCAGCAGGCCAACACGCTGGCCACCGAAGCCCGTGAGGCCGCCGACACCGGCACCGAATCGATGAGTCGGATGAACGCCGCGATTCATGAGATCCAGAAGAGTTCGGACGAAACCTCCAAGATCATCAAGGTCATCGACGAGATCGCCTTCCAGACCAACCTGCTGGCCCTCAACGCCGCGGTCGAAGCCGCACGAGCGGGCGAAGCGGGCAAGGGCTTCGCAGTCGTCGCAGAAGAAGTGCGGAACCTGGCCATGCGTTCGGCCGAAGCCGCCAAGGACACCGCGAACATGATCGAGGAATCGGTCAAGAACTCCAAGAATGGCGTCGATATCGCCAACGAGGTCAGCAAGGTCCTCGGCGAGATCGTCCAGAGCGTGGGCAAGACGACGGACCTGGTCAGCGAGATCGCCGCCGCCTGCCAGGAACAGGCCCAGGGGATCGATCAGGTCAACACCGCGATCGCCCAGATGGACAAGGTCACGCAGCAGAACGCAGCCAACGCCGAGGAGAGCGCCAGCGCTTCCGAGGAGTTGACCGCACAGGCCGGTTCGATGAACGACATCGTCGGCGAGCTGGTGTCGCTCGTCGGAGGGTCTGCGAAACCCGAGTCCTCGAATCCGAACCACCCGCCAGTGAAGCGCAAGGGTCTGGGCCATTCGGACCACGTGTTCCACGCCATCGCCAACAACAGGAAGCCGGCGAAGAAGGAACCCAAACTCCAAGCCGCCAAGGCGAGTCGCGAAAAGAGCATCCCGCTTTCCGGGGATGAAGAGATGAATCACTTCAACGCCTAACTCAGGTACAACGGCGGAGCAATTCCAGGCGGGTCTTTCAGGCCCGCCTGGGATCTCCGTCGGCCGTCACCGCCCCCCCCCCCTCTCCCACCAGATTATCCGACGTGCTGTCCCGCCGATGTCAATGCCCCCTGGACATATCCTTGTCAAGTACATCGGACCAAGCCCGCTTCTTCAGCCGTCGGGCTTGGGGTTCTGGCCGCCGGTGTCAATTCCACCGAACACTGTCCGGTCAGAAACCTCTCGCCTGCCGGTAATGCACATGAGCCTTTTGGCCGAATTATCCTCGAGGCAATTCGGAACCGAGGGACACCGTCTCGGATTCCATCGGCCGTGGGCCTCCCGAGAACCGCAGGATCGTTTCGACAGGGGAGCGGTCGCCAGCAGAAACACTGTATAGGAGCCTGGACTATGACGTTGAGAATGAAGTTGGTGGTGCTTTTGATTGGGCTCGGTTGCATCGTCTCTTTGGGCTACAGCCTTCTCACCTATCGGCGCGCCGTCGGTCAGGCGCACGTCGACGCGCAGGCCCGCGCCGGCGAACTGATCGACCGCTCGGTCCAGATGTTCCTGGTCTCGACGAAGAAATTCCATGACGCCTGGCAGGCCAGCCAAGGCGACCCAACCCGTCAGAAGGAAGTTCTGAGCGAATGGAGTCGCACCATTTTTGCCGTGGACGAAGCGGTGATTCACGACTTCGGCCAGGACACGCCGCGAGTCCGCCTGATCGGCGACGAACAGGCCGTAGGCTATCGCCCGCTGGGCGGATCGAATACCCAGATCCAGATCCCCTTTGAGCGGGAGGCCGTGCAGGCTTTGCGAAGCGGGCAGACCCTTTTCCAGAAGCTCGAGGACGGCGTGTTGCGGATCTCCGTGCCTCTGATGGCCCAGGCCCATCCAGGATGCGCCGAGTGCCACTTCGCCACGGTCGAATCCCTGAATGCCAACATGGAGAAGGAGGCTTTCCTGGGCACGCTCAACGCCTACATCCCCATGCAAGGCGTGTTGCGTCTCGCCCGAAACAACGCCCTTGTGGGAATCGGCATCCTGGCGGGCATCATGACCGCATTGATCGCCGTGATCTACTTCTTCCTGAGCCGGTATGTGGTCAAGCCGATTCACGGCATCACCCAGAGCCTCACTCTCGGCGCCAGCGAGGTCACTCACGCCGCGTCCCAGGTCGGCGGCGCCTCGCAGTCGCTGGCGGAAGCGGCCTCCGAACAGGCGGCGGGCTTCGAGGAGACCGCCTCCAGTCTCGAGGAAATGGCCTCGATGACCAAGCAGAACGCCGACGACGCAGAGCAGGCGAACGTCCTGGTCGCCGAGGCGCGCAAAGCCGCCGACACGGGCGCCCAGTCCATGGGACGGATGAACGCGGCCATCCTGGACATCCAGAAGAGTTCCGACGAAACCGCCAAGATCATCAAAGTAATCGACGAAATCGCCTTCCAGACGAACCTCCTCGCTCTGAACGCAGCGGTCGAGGCCGCCCGGGCGGGCGAGGCCGGCAAGGGCTTTGCGGTCGTGGCCGAAGAGGTCCGCAACCTGGCCATGCGTTCGGCTGAGGCCGCCAAGGACACCGCCAAGATGATCGAAGAATCCGTGAAGAACGCGCGTCACGGCGTGGGCATCGCCGGGGAAGTCGGCCGGGTCCTCGACGACATCGTTCAGGGCGTCGGCAAGACGACGGACCTGATCGGCGGCATCGCGTCCGCCAGCCGGCAACAGGCGCAGGGCATCGACCAGCTCAACACGGCGATCTCCCGGATGGACAAGGTCACGCAGCAGAACGCAGCCAATGCCGAGGAGAGCGCCAGCGCCGCCGAGGA
Organism: uncultured Phycisphaerales bacterium; assembly: GCA_937927975.1. Taxonomy (GTDB): domain Bacteria; phylum Planctomycetota; class Phycisphaerae; order Sedimentisphaerales; family Anaerobacaceae; genus PLanc-01. The sequence continues at coordinate 43,226 of CALEZT010000193.1, read as the reverse complement.
ACTCAACGCTCAGGCCGAATCGATTGACCGGATCATCGGACAACTGATCTCGCTGGTGGGCGGGACCTCCCGTGACAGCGGGGCCCCGAAAACCGACCGACCGACGATGGGCCGGGAGCTCTCCCCTTCCGATCGGGTGTTTCACCAGATCACCGAAGGCCCCGCTGCCGGCGCTCGCCAAGTGCGGTCCGAACGATCGGTCACAAGATCAATCCGGTAAGAATGGACGACAAACCAGGGCGGCAGCCCCCTGCCGCCCTCTTCCTGCACCTCAGTCTCCCGACGAAGGATCCGTCTGCACATCCAACAGACGCTCGATCGCACGAATATCCTTGGGGATATGGACCGTCAGATACTCTCCGTCCTCGCGCTGCGTATAGGAATGGTCCAGCAGCCCGTCAAAAAGAATGGTGTCGTCCGGCCCGAGATGGTGCAGCTTGTCCTCCACGCGAAGATCCACCCTGCCGCTGAGCACATAACAGAATTCGTGGATGTTCTCATGCAGGCCCATGATGTGGACCGTCTCTCCCGCCGCGGCGGTCACGCGGATCACCTTGCCTTTGTCGAAATGCGCAATGCGGCACTTCTCGACTCCCTTGTCATGCCTGCCTGCCGGGGTCTCCTTCGTGAACTCGGCTCTGCGCCGCTGCACGAGACGCCGCTCGGCCAGGCGCACCAGATCGCTGGCGGACAGGCCCAGGGCGCCCGCCAGAGCGTCCAGGGTCTTCAACGACGGCTGCGTCTTGTTGGTTTCCACCGCCTCGACCGTCGGATACGTCAGGCCGGAACGACGCGCCAGTTCGTGAAGCGTCAGACTCAATCGCCGCCTCAGCACCCGCATCACGCGGAAGTCATACACGCTGTTCATCAAGGGTCTCTCAACAGGAGGATACAATGCAAAAACATGGAGTATAGGATCGGCCGCCGTGGGGGTCAAGGGACATGTCGCGTTATCGGACAGGCCTTTTCCCGGTCCCGCCCTCAACCCAGCGTCTTGCTCGAAGCCCCTCGCGATCGCATCGGCTCCCCGGAGGCCTTCCTAAGGATTTGCCGGGATAGGCCACTATTTAGTAGGGCCTATTATGTCTATTTCCTCCTTATGTCGTTGAACTCCCCTACAGAAAGTGCCGATGATCGGGGATGACGCTTCTTTTCGAAGCCACGCAGGGTGACCGGGCAACGGCACACCAGCCCTGGGGGGCGTTCCCCCGCATGCCGCCCGTTCCCGACGCCGGTCTGTGTCGGCCGGCAACCGACTGCTCTGAAGGCAAACGCATCAAGGAGAACCGACAATGTCCGACGTCGCAACACAAACCAAAGGGCTCAACCGGGCCGTGCAGGACAAGGAAGGCAAGTACCTGACCTTCGCCCTGGCCCACGAGGAGTACGGTCTGGAGATCCTCAAGGTCCGCGAAATCATCGGCTACATCGAGGTCACCGCCGTGCCCCAGACTCCTCACTACGTCCGCGGCGTGATCAACCTCCGCGGGCAAGTGATCCCGGTGGTCGATCTGAGGGCCAAGTTCGGCATGGAAACCACCGGGGTGACCGACGAGACCTGCATCATCGTCGTCGAGATCACGCTGGCGGGCCGCAAGTCTAACACCGGCATCGTCGTCGACCGCGTCCAGGAGGTCCTGGACATCGAGGCCGGCAGCATCGAGGAGCCGCCCCAGTTCGGCGCGTCGGTCAACACCGACTTCATCCTGGGCATGGGCAAAGTGGGCGACTCGGTGAAGATCCTCCTGGACATCGACCGCGTCCTCACGGGCGGCGGCGGTTTGGCCGGGCTCGCTCTGGCCTCTATGGAAAGCTCTGCGACCGGCGTTGAGCCCGGTGAAAAGGCTTCGTAAAACGATTTCGATTGTTCCTGGTTCTGAGGCGCCGTTCACGTGAAGGAGCATCGTGAGATCGACCCTCTTTGGTGAAAGGGCTTCACAATGTTGAAGAACGTCAAGCTGCAAACGAAACTCCTGACCGTCGGAATCCTGATCACGGCCATTCCTCTGATCACGGTTTCCGCGGTGATCCTCCGTCAGAACAAGCGGATGGTCCGCGTCGCTGAGGATAGCAGCACCCAGCAGGCCTATGCCGACCTCGACCACATCGCGCAGAACATCCACGGCATGTGCAAAGCCCAGCAGCAGATGCTGCAGGCCAACGTCAACTCCTCGCTGAACGTCGCACGCGACATCCTGCGCAACCAAGGCGGAATCCTGCTTGCGTCGGAGACTGTCAGTTGGGACGCGGTCAATCAGCAGTCGAACGTCTCGCAGCGGGTCGAACTGCCCAAGATGACCGTCGGCGACCTCTGGCTCGGGAAGATCACCGACATGAGCACAACGGCCCCCGTGGTCGATCAGGTCCAGAAACTCGTCGGGGGCACCTGCACGATCTTCCAGCGGATCAACGACGCCGGAGACATGCTTCGCGTCTGCACGAACGTCCAGAAACAGGACGGCTCGCGCGCCATCGGCACCTTCATCCCGCGCACGAACCCCGACGGCAAACCGAACCCGGTGATCGCCAGCGTCCTCCAGGGCGAAACGTACCACGGTCGCGCCACCGTCGTGGGCAGAGCGTACATCACCGCCTACGAGCCGATCTACGATCAGAGCAAGAAGATCGTCGGCATGCTCTACGTGGGAGTCCCCCAGGAGAGCGTCACAGCGTTGAGGGCGTCCATCGCCGCCACGAAGGTCGGCAAGACCGGCTACGTCTACGTGCTCGATTCCAAGGGCAACTACGTCCTCTCCCTCGGCGGCAAACGCGACGGGGAGAACATCTGGGAAGCCAAGGACGCCTCAGGATCGCTCTTTATCCAGGAGATCTGCAAGAAGGCGACTGCTCTCAAGGAAGGCGAAATCGCCGAACAGAGATACCCCTGGAAGAACGAGGGAGACTCGGTGGCCCGAGAGAAGATCGCGAGGATCGTGTATTTCGAGCCTTGGGACTGGATCATCGGCGTCGGCTCGTACGTGGACGAGTTCTACGAGGCCAAAGACGCCATCACCACGATCGGCGCCGCCGGGAACCGGATTCTCGCCATCATCTTCGGCGTCGCCATGGTCGGCGCGATCGGCGTCTGGTACTTCATGGCCCGAGGCATCACCGGCAAGATCCACCGCGTCGTGACCGACCTAGCCGCGGGGGCCGAGCAGGTGGCGTCGGCCGCGGGACAGGTCTCCGCAGCCTCGCAATCGCTGGCCGAAGGCGCGACCGAGCAGGCCGCAGGACTCCAGGAGACCTCAAGCAGCCTCGAAGAAATGGCCGCGATGACCAAGCAGAACGCCGACAACGCCCAGCAGGCCAACACGCTCTCGACCGAAGCGAGAAAATCCGCAGGCACCGGCGCCGAGGCCATGTCGCGAATGAACACGGCGATCCAGCAGATCCAGAAGAGCTCGGACGAGACCGCCAACATCATCAAGGTGATCGACGAGATCGCCTTCCAAACCAACCTGCTGGCGCTCAACGCGGCGGTCGAAGCCGCCCGCGCGGGCGAGGCCGGCAAGGGCTTTGCGGTGGTCGCCGAAGAGGTCCGAAACCTGGCCATGCGGTCGGCGGAGGCCGCCAAGAACACCGCCAACATGATTCAGGAATCCGTGAAGAACTCCAGGAACGGTGTGGACATCGCCGGCGAGGTCACGAAGGTGCTCGAGGAAATCGTCCGCAGCATCGGCAAGACGACTGACCTGGTCAGCGAGATCGCCAGCGCCTCCCAGGAACAGGCCCAGGGCATCGACCAGGTCAACACCGCGGTCGCTCAGATGGACAAGGTCACGCAGCAGAACGCCGCCAACGCCGAGGAATCCGCAAGCGCCTCGGAGCAGCTCACCGCCCAGGCCGCATCCATGAACGACATCGTCAATCATCTCGCTGTCCTGGTCGGCGGCTGCAATTCACAGCAGCGAAGCCCGGAGAAGGCGATCTCCAGGAACCCCCAAGACGGTCCTGCCCATGCCTTCCAGGGACGCGTCGCGAAAAAGAGCAAGCGATTCGGCAAATCGGACGAGGCGTTCCATCAGATCGCCAAAAGCGCTAAGAAACCTTCCAAATCGGCGAGGACGTCCGCCGACATGAGTTTCCCGCTGCACGACGACGAATCGATGGATGAATTCAACTCCTGACCTTCTCTGCATGCACGTGTTCCAGGCGGGCCTTGCGACCTGCCTGGAACACGTCTTTTTCCCCTCCAGCGTCCCTGCGGTTTCCCTGAGGCAAGAGAATTTTCCTCTTGACGAACGGCAAGTCGCAAGCTAGCGTATCCTCCGTTCTTTCGGAAGTGCATACTTCGGCTGCAGGTTTCAGAGCCCCTGAGCTTTGAAATACTCGAAACGGGAACGCGGTGAAACTCCGCGACGGTCGCGCCGCTGTAAGCGTCTGTTCCGACGGTTCGTCGGAAATCCCCGAGGCACCGGCTTTCTGAGATCTCAAATCTGAGATCTGAAATTTCAGAAGGCCGATCCACTGTTCGCACCCTGCGAATGGGAAGGAGCCTCGAGGTAAGACGCGAGTCAGAAGACCTGCCTGCGGTTGAGTGCACAAGATGTTGTGTTCTCGCGACGTGGGACGCATGTGTGATTCGGATCGAGCCTCCGGGCCCGGTTCGCAAGATTGCCGACGACAGCCGTCGTTCCTCGCGCGGGAACGACGGTTTTTTTTGTTGTCCGGCAGAAGGTCTCGCGATCTGGGCCGCTGCCGGGGTGTCTGGTGTGCCGTGATTGGCCACGAGTCGCCCCACGAAGGAGGTTGAAAATGAGTTCTCCATCCCCCCGTCCCCCTGCCCTTTGTCTGGCCACGCTTGTCTGCATCGCGGTCTTCACGATCGTCGCAGCGACGAGCGCCGCTGTCGGCACATTCGATGACCTGACGCTGGCCCCCGAATCCTACTGGAACGGCCAACAGGGCTCAGGCGAATTCGCCAGCGGCCCGGCCCTCTTCAACAACTTCTACGATCTCGAATGGAATTATTGGGAGGGATTCGCCTACTCCAATTGCACCGACGCCAACGCCATCGGGTATCCTGCCCAGTACAACGCGGTCGCCGGCTCCGGCCAGGGAGGCTCCTCGAACTATGCGATTGCCTTCGTCGGTTGGCAGACGATCCCGACGGCGACCTTCCACAAACCCCAGGTCGTCACCGGCCTGTATGTCGCCAACAACTGTTACGCATTCTACGAAATGCGGGACGGCAGCCCCTTCACCAAGAAGTTCGGGGGCCCCACAGGCGACGATCCCGACTGGTTCAAGCTCGCCATCACCGGCCTCGATCCCAACGACCAGCCCACAGGCGAGGTCGAGTTCTACCTTGCCGACTTCCGCTTCGAGGACAGCCGGAGCGACTACATCCTGGATTCCTGGGCCTTTGTCGATCTGGTCTCGCTGGGCGACGTCCAGTCGCTTCAGTTCACCCTGAGCTCCAGCGACAACGGCGACTTCGGCATGAACACCCCCGCCTACTTCTGCCTGGACACGATCCTGACGCAGCACGTCCTGGCGGCCTTCGAGGATGTGACGCTGGCCCCGGAATCCTTATGGAACGGCGCCGACGGCTCCGGCGGATTCGCCAGCGGCCAGACCATTCTCGACAATCTCTACGACGCAGAATGGGAGTACTGGGAAGGGTTCGCCTGCTCCAATCGCACCGACGCCAACGCCATCGGGTACCCTGCCCAGTACAATGCGATCCCAGGCTGCGGCCAGGGCGGCACATCGAACTACGCCGTCGCGTTCGTCGGTTGGCAGATCGTGCCCACACTGACCTTCGACCGACCGCAGGTGTTCGCAGGCCTGTATGTCGCCAACAACTGCTATGCGTTCTATGAGATGCGGGACGGCAGCCCCTTCGCCAAGAAGTTCGGCGGTCCCACCGGCGACGACCCCGACTGGTTCAAGCTCACCATCACCGGAATCGATCCTCATGATGCTCCCACGGGTCAGGTCGAGTTCTACCTGGCCGACTTCCGCTTCGAGGACAACACCCGCGACTACATCCTGGATTCCTGGGCCTTCGTCGATCTGGCTTCGCTGGGCGAAGTCCAGTCGCTGCGCTTCACCCTGAGTTCCAGCGACAATGGCAACTTCGGCATGAACACCCCCGCCTATTTCTGCCTGGACACGATCGTCAGCGGAGTCGGCCGGGACGAGCAGCCCCCCGAGTCACAGACTGGAGACGGCCCATGCCTGGACAACTGACAGCAGGCGTATTCTTGTGGCTCGCGACTGCGTACGCCGTTGTGCCTGGGCCATATGCGCAACCCGGGATCAATGGCTATTTCGATCCCAACACCTGGCGGCACAGCAGTCCGACCGCGTCTGAGGCCACGATCAATCCGATCTTCCGCGGATGGGCGACGGAGGTCGTCGAATACGTCCCCTCGGACCAGACCTGGTCGGGCAACTGGAACGACCCGACAAAGGCCCTCGGACCCGCCACGGGAAACAACGCCGACGTCGTCAGTCTGGGTGAACTGACGCAACTGGAGATCCTGCAGGGCGTCCAGCCTGGGTCCATCACGTTGGCTTTCGGCGATCCGACCAAAGCGGCTGAGAACGACGTGATTCGCGACGTGAACGGCTACGATTTCGTCGTCTTCGAGAACGGCATGATCTCGCAGTTCACGACCGGACAGGGTTCCATCCAGGGCCACTTGCTGGCCGAGCTGGCCTACGTCGAAGTCTCCTCCAATGGCGTGGATTTCGCGAGGTTTCCCGCGGTGTCGCTCACCCCGTCCCGGACCGGCGCCTACGGCACCATCGACCCGAGCCACATCCACAATCTCGCAGGCAAGCACCCGAACGGCTACGGCCTCTGCACAGGGACCCCTTTCGACCTGGCGGACCTCGCCGATCATCCGGACGTGCTCGCAGGAAAGATCGATCTGGCGGCCATTCGATACGTACGCATCGTGGATGTCCCGGGAGACGGAAGCTATCTCGATGACGCCATCCAGCGGATCGAGCCGAACACGGGGCCCTCCTGGCGCAATTATGCGGAGAACCACCCCATCTACGACCAGTGGCCGACCTGGGGTTCCGGCGGCTTCGATCTGGAGGCGGTCGGCGTTCTCCACGAACAGCAGTACGCCGCGGACATCAATCTCGACGGAATCGTGGACTACTTCGATCTGGTGCTGCTGGCCGACGCCTGGCAATCTCAATTTGGCCAGGCGCACTGGAACAACCGATGCGATCTGGCGCAACCGTCGGACTTCCTCGTCAGCGGCCGGGACTTCGCGGTCTTCGCGTCGCAATGGCGTGCCGTCGAGAAATGGCGGATGCGTTTTGGGGATGAATGAGGATTCACGATGGATCTGAGACAATCGAATACGAGGGCCGATGGCAGGCGACACGACCACCGCGCGTTCACTCTGGTGGAACTGCTCGTGGTGATCTCCACGATCGCCCTGCTGCTGGCCCTGCTGATGCCCGCTCTGGCGGCGGCACGGTCGCAGGCGCATGGTCTGGTGTGTCGATCCAACCTCCGCCAACTCGTCCTGGCGGGGATCGGCTACGCCGGCGAACACGATGGCTTCTACGTGCCGGGGGCCAAGGACATGCTGGACGGGGCCGGACGACATCGCTGGCACGGCGTGCGGGCCTCTCTCACCGAGCCCTTCGACGCTTCGAAGGGACCGCTGGCGGGCTATCTGGCCGACGGCCGCGTCAAGGAGTGTCCGATTCATGTCAACTTCGTCCGAAGCAGCGACTGGAACGCGAACTTCGAGCAGGGTTGCGGCGGGTACGGCTACAACATGGCGTATCTGGGCAGCCGCCTGTGGGACGCCGGCCTCAGCCTGGCGCAGGTCGCCCAGCAGGTCTACGCGCGGACAACCCGCGTCAACGAGGTGGCCAGCCCTGCGCAGACGCTCATGTTCGCAGACACCGCGATGGCCAATAACGGCCAGTCGCTCATCGAGTACTCTTTTGTCGAACCTCCTTTCGCGGTCCTCGGCGGTCAGGTCATGACGGAGTTCCGTATGTCGCCCTCCATCCATTTCCGCCATGCAGGCGTCGCCAACGTCGGCTGGGTCGATGGTCACGTCGGGTCCCAGCCGATGGCTCAACTCGACGTGACCAACGCCTACGGGGTCGGCGCCGCATCCCTGCGGCTCGGCTGGTTCGAACCCGCAGACAATACGCCCTTCGATCTGCGATGAGGATTCGCGACGAATTGCCTGACGCATTTCCCGGCGCGGCGGATATAATATTGAGATGGAAGCATCGAGATTCCATTCTCTGGCGGGCTGGGCGAAGCGCGCGGCCCTTCTGTTGTGGAGTGGATTCAGCCAACTCCTGTGGCCCGGCCGATGCGATGTGTGCCACGCGGAAATCGCCGACTCGGATGGGAGCCTGTGCAGCGCGTGTTGGAATGAGCTTCTGACCTGCACCGCGGGCGACTATTGCCCCCGCTGCGGACGGGACGCGAGCCGATACGGTCTCGTGAGCGGCGTCTGCGGCGCGTGCCGGGCTGAGACAATCCACTTCGACGGGATCGCCAGGGCAGGCGTGTACATGGAAGCCCTCCAGCGAATCGTCCTGGCCTTCAAGCACGATCACGGCGAGTTGGCGACCGTCCTGGCGCCGCTGGCCGAGGCGGCTCTGGAGGGCAGCGGGTTTGGCGAGAAGATCGATCTGTTCGTCCCGGTCCCTCTGCACTGGAGCCGCCGGGTCCAGCGAGGCTACAACCAGGCCCATCTGATCGCCAAACGAATCCACCATCCACGTGCGAGGCTGAACACGGACCTTGTCCGCGTCCGACGCACCCGCGCCCAGCCACAGGCCGCCACGCCCGCCGCCAGAGCCAGGAACGTGGCCGGCGCGTTCGTGGTCCGAGACCGGCACGAGTTCGCCGGACGGAGCGTCTGCCTCGTGGACGACATCAAGACCAGCGGAGCGACGCTGAACGAATGCGCCAAGACGCTCAAAGAGGCCGGAGCCGCCAGGGTCTACGCCTTGGTCCTTGCGGTGGCCGGCCAGAAGGCGGTATAACGCTCGAAATGGCGTCGAGAACTCCGAATGCTTGAGGAGAACCGTATGCTGGTGAGAATGCCGCTTCTGGCCGTGACGTGGATGGGACTCTTGGTAGCAAGCGCCGTGGCCGTCGAGGTCAGGACGCCCGATTGGCTGGTGACGCCGATCCAGACGCCGGCGACGGCCGTCGCCAGCAGCGATGGGAAGGAACTGGTCCTGAGCAACGGTCTGATCCGCCGGACTTTCCGTCTGCGTCCCAACGCAGCGACGGTCGCCTACGACAACCTCATGACAGGCGAGTCCGTCTTGCGAGGCGTCAAACCCGAAGCCTCCGTCGAACTCGATGGACAGAGGTTCGATGTCGGCGGGTTGGCCGGCCAGATCGAATACGCATATCTCCGGCCCGAATGGATCGATTCGTTCACCGCAGACCCCAATGCATTCGCCTTCGTCGACTACGAGGTGGGCGAACCCCAGGCCCGCTTCGCATGGAATCGAAAGCGGTACAGCGACGACCTGCCATGGCCGCCCAAAGGCGTTTCCCTGAGACTGCGATTCCGCCCGCCGGCGGATCGCCTCCCCCGCGTCACCGCGACGGTCTGTTACGAGATGTACCAGGGAATTCCCTTGCTCGCGAAGTGGCTGGAGATCCGCAACGAAGGCTCCGAAGCGGTTCGGCTCAACCGTTTCATCAGCGAGATCCTGGCGGCTGTCGAATACGAGTCCCTCGTGGAGCAACCCCCGCGATGGGAGTATCCGAACCTCCACATCGAGAGCGATTACTCCTTCGGAGGGGATTCGCCGAGCACCGCCAACGAGACCACGTACTGGGTTCCCGATCCGCAACACGCGACGCAGGTCAACTATCTCCGCAAGACGCCGGTACTGCTCGAAAGCCGACCGCCTCTGGGACCCAATGTCCGGATCGAGCCGGGACAGACCTTCCAGTCGTTCCGCACGTTCGAACTCGTCCACGACAGCACGGACCGCGAACGCAAGGGCCTGGCCCTGCGGCGGATGTACCGGACGCTCGCTCCCTGGGCCACCGAGAACCCGATCCTCATGCACGTCCGTCACGCGGCCCCCGCGGCCGTCCGCCTGGCGGTCGATCAATGCGCCGAGGTCGGATTCGAGATGGTCATCATGACCTTCGGCAGCGGTTTCAACATGGAGAACACCGATCCGAAGTACATGGACCAGATCAAGGAACTGGTCGATTACGCCCACAGCAAGGGGGTCGAACTGGGCGGTTACTCGCTCCTGGCCAGCCGACGGATCAGCGACGAGCACGACGTGATCAACCCGAAGACCGGCGCCACCGGCGGCGCGATCTTCGACAATTCCCCCTGCCTGGGCAGCCAATGGGGACGCGAGTACTTCCGGCGGCTTCGGACGTTCGTCGAGCATACCGGCATCGACCTCATCGAGCACGACGGCTCCTATCCCGGCGACGTCTGCGCCTCGACCCGCCATCCCGGCCACAGCGGGCTGGAGGACTCCCAGTGGACCCAGTGGAGGACGATCGCGGACTTCTATCACTGGTGTCGGGGACGAGGCGTCTATCTGAACGTCCCCGACTGGTACTTCCTGAACGGCTCGAACAAGAGCGCCATGGGGTATCGCGAGGTCAATTGGTCCCTGCCTCGCGAACGGCAGATCGTCCTGGGCCGACAGAACATCTACGACGGCACGTGGTCGAAGGCCCCGAGCATGGGCTGGATGTTCGTCCCGCTGACGGAATACCATGGAGGCGGAGCCGCCGCGACGCTGGAACCGCTCTCGGAGCACCTCGACGCCTACGAGGCGCACCTGGCCCAAAACTTCACGTCGGGCGTCCAGGCCTGCTATCGCGGCCCCCGGCTCTACGACACCGATGCGACCAAAGCGGTCGTCAAGAAATGGGTCGATTTCTACAAGTCGCACCGGGCGATCCTGGACTCGGACGTGATCCACGTCCGCCGGCCCGATGGGCGCGACATCGACTGCCTCCTGCACGTGAACCCCAATCTCAAGACCCGCGGCCTGGCCGTGATCCACAATCCGTGCGACCATGAAGTGACGCGGAATCTGAGGCTGCCTCTCTACTACACAGGGTTGACGGATGTCGCACGTATCCGAGAGCAGCAGGGCCAGGCCATGCGATACGAGCTGGACCGTCACTACGACGCGACCGTCCCGCTCCGCATTCCGGCGCGTGGCATGACCTGGCTGATCATTGAATAGACAGACAGTCTCATACGCATCAAGAACAATACGTGCGCGGCAGAGATCTGTCGTCCTGAGGCGCAACCGAAGGACCTGGGCACAGGACGAGAGGTTTCTCTCGCTCGCGGGCCAGATCCCTCATTTCGCTGCGCTGCGTTCAGGAAGACAAGACCCGCGCACGAATCAATCCCAATCCGTATCCGGTGGCGCCGTTTCTTTGTCCTCTCAGAGCCGCTCGTAACGGACGACGGCGCGGTAGATGCCGTCGACGCGGTTGCCCTCGATGATCGTCGGGGAATACCGTTCGTTCCTCGGCTGGAGACGAACCTTGTTGTCCCGCTCGAAGAATACGCGTTTGAACGTCGTCTCATGGGGCATCGTGAACCGCACGAAGCAGTCGTCGCCGTTGCGGACGTCCAGGGCCGGGGAGAAGATCACGATGTCGCCCTCCTGGAATCGAGGCTCCATCGAATCGCCCACGACGCGCACCGCAAAGGCGTTGGGATCGTGCAGATCGGGGCACCGGACGTAGTCGTCGGCAATGCCCACGGGATAGTCCAGATCGTTGAAATCCGTCGGATAGCCGGCCGCCACCTTGTTGATGATCGGGACGAGCCGGCCTGCGGACATCGCCGATTTGCCGTCCTTCGAGTCCCCGCCCATCTGCGCCAGCAACTCTTTGACCTCGCTGCTCTGGCTTCGTTTCTCGGTGAGTTTGCGGAGGATCTGGCGGAGCCTGATGTTCTCCGCTTCACGAGACTCGTAGACGCCGCGCACGTCGGAAGGCATCCGCTCCAGGTGGGCGATGTGCAGAAGCAGCCCGGTCTCGAACTTGAGCACCTTCTCCAGCCTCGTCAGCAATTCGTCGCTGGGCGGATTCTTGACTTTGCCCGTTTCGATCGTGGACAGGTACGGCTTGGAGAACCCCACCCGATTGCTGACCTCGTCCAACGTCAGGTTCAACTGCTCACGCTTGTTTCTGATGATTTGCCCAAGAGACATAGCACTCCCACCTTTTGCGAAACCGTCATTGGCCCACTTCGATCAGTTCGTACTCTGCGAGGCCCAGACCGATCTTGACCGCGTGCTCGATCTGGTGCCGCCAGTCCAACCTGTTGTTTCCGATAAGCTGGGGCAGTTTCTTTCCGCCCCGAGTCTCGACCCTGTCGATCGCCGCCTGATCCACCGCCACCGGATCCGTCGACGCGAGTATCCCGATATCCGGGACTATTGTAGGCATATGGGGTCGATCAAAGCAATCACAATCCTTCGTCACAGACATCAGAAAATTGTAGAACACCGCCCGCCCTTCCTTGCCTTTGAGCGCCCCCAGCGCGTGCTCCGCCACGCTCTTTTGCAGGATCGAACTCTCCTGATTCCAGTCGTATTCGATCGCATCGAACCGGCATACCGCCACGCATTCGGCGCAACCGATGCACTTGTCCTGGTCGATATGGGCCTGAATCTCGTCAAGCGAAATCGCGTCGGCGGGACAGTGTCGGTGGCATTCGCCGCAGCGGACGCATCGTCCGTTCTTGACCTGTGGTTTCAGGGCCGAATGCTGCCGCATTTTGCCCTTGCGGCTGGCGCATCCCATGCCCAGGGTCTTGAGCGTCGCGCCGGCGCAGGCGGCGCAGTGACCGGTGAAGTGGGCGACCGAGAGAATCGATTGGCAGCGAACGATGTCGGCTGCGATGGAGACCTCCCGGTCCAGTTCCCCTTCGATCGGCACTGCGGTCTCTGCGGTCCCGAAGAGCCCGTCCGGGGCGATGAACGGGACCCCGAGCCCCTCGACGCCGAAGCCCCGCTCGGCCGCCAGGATCGCATGGTCGATGGCGTTGTGACGCCGGCCGGTGTACAGCGTGCTGGTGTCGGTGATGAAGGGTTTGGTTTCGAGGCGGATCAGTTCCTCGACCAGGCCCTTCAGGCACGGGGCCTTGATGTACGTGGTGTTCTTGTCCTCGCCCACGTGAACCTTCACCGCGGTGAAGTCGTTCTTCCGGAAGCACCTCTCGAACCCGCCGGCTCGGAACAAGGCACGGGCCTTCTCCGAAATCACCCGCTCGCCTTCGCCGATCGAAGCTTTGATGAAATAGACTTTCGACGCCAAATGACTTCCTCGCAACAACTCAATAGAGCCGATTATAGCCCGCCCACTGCCATGGGCAAGCCACTCCTGGGAGGGCTGCGCGATGGACGCTCGTTTCGACCCGCCCAGTAGTTTGGGGATTATCATATCGACTGAGAGGTTGATCGACAAGTGAAATACACGCCCCCAAAACTCTCGTCGGCGGCAAAAAAACAAGGCCCCTCACGAGAAGAGAAGGACACTGCCTTGTTCGCAGACAGACGGCGGCCGTCAGGAACGCCCAGGACGAAGGTGTCGACTCCCAGCCAGGCGCTGAAAGTCGCGTCCATCTCCACGGTCACGGAAATCCTCCAAAGGCGGGGTGGATCCGACGAGGAAACTGCGACCGGTTGCCTGTCGGGCGCTTGTCTCGACCTGACTTGGAGGGTGTGCGAGGCGCGCTACGCCGTGAACTTCAGAGTCAAAGCCGCGATTCGCTCCCCTCGACGCCGGCATTGCTGCTTGACTCGGTCATCGGGTTTGCCGATCGAGAGGGGACCGTAGTGGGAGCCCTGGGGATCGCCTTGGATGACCATACCGGCGATGAGCATCGCCTGGAGGATGCCTGTGATCGTGGTTTCGCTGCCGCCGCCGACGTTGGCGGAACTGGCGAAGGCGCCGCCGATCTTGCCGTTGAGCTGGCCGTGGCGGCCGACGAGATCGTCGATGAGTTGTTTGATCGGACCGGCCATCTGCCCATAATAACAGGGCGACCCGATCACGATCGCGTCATACTCCGGCAGGTCGTCCCCACGCACCTTGTCCACGGGTTTGCACTCGGTGACCAATCCCGCACCGTTCATCGCGAGGGCGATTTCCTCCGCCATCTCCTGTGTGTTGCCGCTCCGCGAGTAGTATACCACAATCCCTTTTGGCATGGTCTTTCCTTCCGGCCGAAGCGCCGGGTCATCGTCTTAGATACGAGAGTTTCTTGGGCAGCGGGATGTTGTTGCCGAAGCTGTCTTCGCCGTAGCCGTTTTCCGCCAGGACTTGGATATCCGCCAAGACCCGCTTGTCGCCCACGAACTCGGCGCTCATCTCGATGCCGATGTCGATTTGCCCCATGGCCAGCAGTCGGCCGGCCTCACTGGTGACTTTCTCGAACAGAGTCCCTTCGCTTCCACAGATGCCTTCCGGCAGCTTGAGCGGCTGTTCATACATGATCAACAAGCCCCGCTCGGCCAGGGCCAGCACCACCGAGCGAACAACCGCAATGGGGTCCTGTCCTTCCTCCTGGGTGGGGACCAGGTTCAGCCTGGCGATCTCCTGTTTGAGCCATCGCCTCTTCTGGGCGTTGATCTTCTCGTTGGCGCGGAACAAATCCAGCGACGATCCGGCGTCGTACACCTCGTCCCCCAGGAGCATCTGGACCTTGCTGCCGTAGTGCAGGACGATCTTGGAGATCAGGGTCGAAGGACGGACGTGGAACCCGCGATACGTGGGGATGGGCACCTGAATCCGTCCCACCTCGGCATACCGCTTGAGCATGTTCTGGCAGAGGCTCACCGCGCGCCCGATGTAGAGGTCGATGAACGTGACCGAGTAGTTCATCAGGACCGACAGCAAGGCGTCGGGATCGACCAGCGGGCCGCCGGAGGAAGGGTTGGTGCAGTGTCGTCGGTTGAGGTGCCGCTCGTAGTAATGGGCGAACAGGGTGGCGGTGCGAAGCAGATGGAAGACCACGCTGGCGTGGCCCCGCAGGACGGGCAGATCGGTGTCCTGATTCTCGACCTGCGTGCCGGAGACGTAGGTGTCGTATTGGGACTGAAGGTTGTGGAACTGGAACTCGAGGCTGCGAAGCCGCTCTTCGCTGAGGGCCGCCGCGGCGCGGGCGGCGTATTCCTCGGGTCGGGCCCGGCTGGCGGCGCGGACGTCTTCGCTTTCGGAGGCCAGGTTCAGGAACGCGGTGGTCAACAGGGTAACCGTCTCGGCCACGGTGTCGAGATGTCGGGCGCCGCAGTTGTGGGCCAGACGTCCCGGAAGCTGGCATTCCTCGAACGTCTCGGCGATCGCGGCATTATGGGGGACCCTCAGCTCCCGCTGGCGAGCCTGGTCGATCATGGCCCTGGAGATCTGGCCGAGGATCTCGCTGGTGAACGCCAGGGCTTCCTCCGTCGCGGCGGCAAAATCCCGCTCCACAGGCATCAGCCGGTAACTGGACGCGCGGTGCTGGATGTGCATCAGCTCGTAGCTGGCGTCGGAGAACAGCTTGACCGTCGCCGTCAGGGATCGGATGCGGCACCACTTGCAGTTCTTCCCGGCGTCGTAGTTGTCCAGCAATTCCTCGATCTGCATCGACTGCGACAGGAATTCGCCCAGCATGGGACGGGTCAAGACCTCCTGCGGATCATCGCTCCCTGCGAGGTAATCCGACAGGGCCAGGAGCATGTCCGCCCGTCTTTCGACCAGCTTGTGAAAATCCTGTTCGTTGACAAGACCTGCATTCATCGTTGCGCGCCTCGGTTGCTGAGCCACTGTCATCGGATAGGCCTCGTGTCACTGCGGATTCTGCGAACGTCTCTTCTCCAGCCCGACGACCTCGACGGCGAACCCCTTGGGGACGTCGATCTGGAATATCTTGGCATCGACGCCTTTGTTCACCTGCGGTTCGACAAGCTGGATCTCGTGGACATCTTCTTCGGTCGTGACGGCGTGAATCTGCGCAGGCAGGCCGATCTTGCGGTCAAGCCAGAAATCGACTTGAGTGTAATCGTCTTTGTAGAGGGAATCCGGCCGGACGGTCAGGCTCAGATGTTGCACGGCCGAGTCCTCGGGGTCGGGGACGATCGCCACGTCGAACTGCTTCCGCAGGTCGTCCATCTTCGCGAAGCCCAGGACCGGCATATGCCGACTGGCCAGGCTAAACGCGTCGACCGGCTCGTTGGGTTCGGTCATCTGGCGACGCTCCACCCGTTTGGTCTGGTGGTTGACGATGATCAGCCAGACTCCGTCGAACAGGAACTGCTCGACATATCGATGCTCCGGCTCGTCGTCCTGTTGGAGGGTGAGAAAATCGATCCGAAGATTCGAGCGGTTGTTGGACTTGGCATAGTACAGGACGCCCTTGCGAAGAGCGGTCGAGTCGAGCAGCGGCTGGCGGGTGACGTAATGTACGCGAGCCTGGTAGGATTTCAGTTCCTCCGCCTTGTCCTGGAGGCTCTTGATAGCCTGATCGACCTGATTGGGTTCGTTTGTCACGGTCGCCGAAGCGGCGGTGTTCGGGTCGGCGATCTGCGTGTAAGCTGTTCCGGCCCAAAGGCTTAAGACACATGCGACGACGACGGCCCTGACCATGAATACTCCGGGTTTATGCAAGTGATTCTCCTGTACCATTGTGATTATCGACAATCGGGAGCAATTCATGGAGGGTCTGGACGGTAAAATCTGCGTGATGCGAGAATTCGGCGGCCCGATCGTGGTTGGCGATCAGCACCCCGATGGCCCCGGCCGCTCTGGCGCACAGCAGATCGAAGAGATAGTCGCCCACCAGCATCGTCTCCTTGGGCTGGACGTCGAACCGGTCGCACAGGTGCAATACCCCGAAGGCATCAGGTTTCACCGGCCCGTCTTCCCGTCCCACGACGGCGTCGAAACACAAATTGTGCCTTTCTGCGACCGCGTGGACGTTGGATTTTCTGTTGCGGGTCAGGATACCGATGGGAATGCCCCGCCGACGCAGGCCTTCGAGCGTCTCGCGGGCCCCGGGATTGAGCGAAGACGCGGCCACCGCCTTCTCTTCGTGGAAGTGCAGGATGGCTTCGGCCCGCTGACGCTGCTGAGGAGTCATTTTCTCCATGGCCTCCAGGATCGGCCCTCCGTGGCGGTCGATCCCGATTTCCTCGCGGATCGCATCAAAGTCGAAATACGGTTCGGTGATCGTTCCATCCAAGTCAAATATCACAGCTTTGATCGACATGCCAGGATCGGCCCATTCCATCCAGACTTCCGAAAAGATCCAACACTACCTTGAATTTCTCTTTTCCTCTACTACTACGTTGACCGGTCAGCCGGGTTTTGTCAAGCCTCGGACACTGCCCCTGCGCATTATCGGTCGCACGAGCAGGCCTGCGACTGCCTGGATTGAACCCTCCCGCCGAGGACGTGCGAAGCCTCACTCCGCTCGCTCGCGGAGCAGATCCAGGAGATACCGCGCGGTCTGTCGCATGGCGCGGCCCTTTCGGACGAGGATCCCGGTGGGACGGACGAATCGTTCGTTGGAGAAAGGGATGGCGCGCAACGTTCCGCTGGCGACCTCCTGGAGGATGGTCCCCTGGGGCAGGATGCTCACGCCGGCGTTGATCTCGACCGCCCTCTTGATGGTTTCGATGTTGTCGAATTCCATCACCGGACGCACCACCGTACTGTATCGAGACAAGATTCCGTCGATCCAGGCACGGGTGGGGACCTCCTTCTCGAAGGCGATGAACCGTTCGAATTGCAGCTTGTGGATGTCGGCCTCTCTCTCGTTGGCCAACGGGTGCTTGGGGCTGCACGCCAGGACCAGCAGTTCGTCCTCGAACTCGTAGACGTCCAGGCGCTTGTCCTTCTTCGGGATGGCGACGATACCGATGTCGACCTCGCCGTTGAGAACCAATTCATAGATCCGCTCGGCGCTGAAGTACTCGATGTGCACGTTGACGTTCGGGTAGCGGAGCATGAACTTCTTGATGTATTCGTGCAGGCTGTGCATCCCGATGCTGAAGATCGCGGCGACATTGATCCGGATGTCGACGCCGGTTTCCAGGCTGTGCAGCTCGCTCTTGAGCTGGTCGTGCCGCTCGATGATGTCGCGCGCCGCCCGGTAGAACACCTGGCCCGCCGCGGTCAGTTCAATCGGGCGTTTCCTGCGCGTGATGAATTGGCACTTGTACGTCAACTCCAACTGGGCCAACTGCTGCGAGACCGCCGACTGGCTCAGGAGGTGCTTTTCCGCAGTTTTGGAGAAGCTGTGGGAGTCCGCCAGGTCACAGAACAGCTTCAGCGTTTCCAAGTGCATTATTAACGTTCCTAATTCGATGTATCACCATATCCGGCTTCTCTTATTAGTGATCGTCAGCCATCATATTAATTCCGCTAATGTTTTACAAGTCCATACAGTTTTAAGGAGTCGCGCAATGAATCTGCAACAGCCCAACGCAAACGAAGCCACACAGACATCGAACCGCTCCCGAAGCGTGTCGCCCGTATCGGGTTTGTGCACGCGCTGCATCGACGGGTGCAAAGGCAACTGCGAGACGTTCAAGGCCACGTTCCGCGGCCGGGAGGTCATTTACCCGGGTCCCTTCGGAACCTTGACCGCAGGCGGGGACAAGAACTACCCCATCGACTACTCGCACCTGAACATCGCCGGATACGCCCTGGGCGCCAAGGGTCTGCCCGAGGGGCAGATCGGCCACTCGGACAACACGCTGTTTCCCATGGTGAACACCGAGACCCAATACGGCGCCAAGACCAAGGTCAGGATGAAGCTGCCCATCTTCACCGGCGCTCTGGGTTCGACCGAGATCGCCCGCAAAAACTGGGAGCACTTTGCGGTCGGCGCCGCGATCGCCGGCGTCACCATCGTCTGCGGCGAGAACGTCTGCGGCATCGACCCGGCCCTGGAACTCGATGCCAGGGGCAAGGTGAAGAAGGCCCCGAACATGGCCCAGCGCGTCGAGCAGTACAAGCGCTACCATGAAGGCTACGGCGACATGATCGTTCAGATGAACGTCGAGGACACCCGCCTGGGCGTGGCCGAGTATGTCGTCGGCCAGCTCGGCGTCGAGTGCGTCGAGCTCAAGTGGGGCCAGGGCGCCAAGTGCATCGGCGGCGAGATCCAGGTCGACTCCCTCGAACGGGCCCTCGAACTCCAGAGGAGAGGCTACCTGGTCACTCCCGACCCGTCGAACCCGGCCAACCAGGCCGCGTTCAAGGACGGCGCCCTCAAGCACTTCGAGCGGCATTCGCGTCTGGGCTTCATCGACCAGGACGGTTTCATGAAGGAAGTCGAGCGGGTCCGAAGCCTCGGCGCCAAGCGTGTCACGCTCAAGACCGGCGCCTATCCGATGCGCGAGCTGGCCATGGCGATCAAGTGGGCCTCGGACGCCAGGCTCGACCTGCTGACCATCGACGGCGCTCCGGGCGGCACCGGCATGAGCCCCTGGCGCATGATGGAGGAGTGGGGAGTCCCGACCTTCTACCTCCAGTCGATGACGTACGACCTGTGCCAGAAGCTGGCCGCACGAGGCAAGTTCGTCCCGGACATCGCCATCGCAGGCGGATTCAGCTCCGAAGACCACGTCTTCAAGGTCCTGGCCATGGGCGCGCCGTACACCAAGGCGGTCTGCATGGGCCGGGCCTTGATGATCCCCGGCATGGTCGGCAAGAACATCGGCCTGTGGCTCCAGGAAGGCGCCGACGCCCTGCCCAGGACCGTCAGCCAGTTCGGCACCACGGTCGAAGAGATCTTCGTCTGCTACGAGGACCTCGTGGCCAAGTACGGCAAGGACACCGCCAAGAAGCTCCCGCTGGGCGCCGTCGGCCTGTACACCTATGCCGACAAAATGAAGGTCGGTCTCCAGCAGCTCATGGCCGGCAGCCGCAACTTCAAGCTCTCCACGATCAGCCGGGATGACGTGATGGCCCTGACCCCGGAAGCCGCCAAGGTCTCCGGAATCACCTACATCATGGACGCCTACAAGGAAGAAGCCGACAAGATCATCAACAGCTAGAGACCGTTCGCTCTCAGGCTGGATATCGATGGGGCCTCCTGGCGACAGGAGGCCCCTTGGTTTTCACGCATGCTGCAATCCTGGGGATCGTCCCGAGGAAACCCCGTTTTTTTTCGTGCCAATGCGGTTTTCTTTTGACAGGCACCCCCGACGGGACTACATTTTCCGCAATCTTTGTCCAAGGATTGGAGGATTACTCAATGCAGGAATATGAAGATCTGAAGAGAATGGTGGCCGAGATTGAGTCGGATATCAATAAGGCCGAGGGCGGCAACAAGGCCGCGGGGACCCGCGTCCGCAAGCAAATGCAGACGATCAAGCAGGCGGCTCAGGTCGTTCGCAATCGCGTCCTGGAGATCCGGTCCACCGACTGATCCGACCGGCACCGTTGATTTTTGCGACGGATCGCCCGCCCGCCGACAGCGACGCTGACGGCGGGCAACCCGCGAGATGCGTACATGATGTCCGTGCATTCCAAGCGGCAACTGAATGCTGTTGTGGAGTGTCTGTTCTGAGGTGGTGTTATGCCCCCTGCTCTCTTGTTTGATTTGAATCAGATCGACCTGAACGCCAAACCCCTGTTCGACCGGGACGCCATCTGCCGGGTGAACCCGCAGCGATATGAGATGCAGCAGCTCGACGGCATCCTATGGTACGACAAGGACAAGGCCTGCGTCCTGGGCTACAAAGACGTGACGGACAAGGAGTTCTGGGTCCGCGGGCACATCCCCGAACGGCCGCTCATGCCCGGCGTGATCCAGATCGAGTCCGCCGCCCAGTTGCTGAGCTGGTTCGTCAAGGAAGTCTACCAGGAAGAGGGGTTCGTCGGTTTCGGCGGGATCGACCGGACGAAGTTCCGCGCCGCCATCGAGCCGGGGTGCCGCCTGCACATGCTGGGCCACGTCATCGAGGCCCGCAGAGGCAGACGCTACGTCTGCGACGTCCAGGGCCTCGTAAACGGCAACCTCGCCTTCGAGACAACGATCTCAGGCATGAAAGTCTGAGCATCGACTATCGACGAATTGCGATCGGCCAGGGAGGAGGACATCCGATACCCTTTTGCCTTGGCGATCTTGGCATCGTTGCGAGAACCTCAGTCTTTTCGGCGCGGCAGTCGGGTGATACCGACCTTCGCCGAGTTTGGCCCCTGCCCGCGGGAAGCCTTCGAGCAGGGCCGGCCGAGGGCAGCAGTCCCGTGAGACACTGTGCTCCTTCCGAGTTTGACGAGATCTCGACCTTGGAGGGCTTTGAGCGTAGAATACAGTCCTGGTCCAGTATGTACCGCCCCGGACTGCACACGGTTGGATGGCTCGTTGACCGTGAAGGAGCGGAAACAGATCGTGATTCTGGGACGGGAAACCATGAAGGCTGCGCCGAAGAAAGCAGGGCAGACCAGAACCCAAGGGTCGTCCAGTCGACGTTCATTCAGGGTATATCGATGGGTCCTGGCGG
This sequence comes from uncultured Phycisphaerales bacterium, assembly GCA_937927975.1. Classification (GTDB taxonomy): domain Bacteria; phylum Planctomycetota; class Phycisphaerae; order Sedimentisphaerales; family Anaerobacaceae; genus PLanc-01. The sequence continues at coordinate 21,752 of CALEZT010000193.1, read as the reverse complement.
GAATGGGGATCGTTGGAGTCGCAGTAGTTGTGATGGTGGGATTGAGGTTGGCCCCGTTCGGAAGGGACCTGCAACCGATCCCATCGCAGATCTTGACGCCACCGGTCCAACTGCGTATTCAATCCTTCCTTGCCTCGCTCTCGGATCGGCCCGCGGACGACGTGCTGGACATCAAGGCCGAGGAACTGACGCTGGTGGAAGCCGTCGCCTCGGACTATCCAGATCGCGTCGAGTCGCTGTGTCTGCTGGCCTCCGTGCACCAGGGCCATGGGAACATCCCGCAGGCGGAGGAACACTGGAGACAGGCCCTGCGGATCGATCCAGCTAAGCCTCAGGCGTATGAAGAGCTGGGTCTGATGGCTCAGGGACAGGATCGGCTTGAGGAGGCGATCGCCTACTGGCGTCAAGGCATCGAGGCCGACCCGCGAGCTGCGAACCTGCGGTGGCATCTGGCCAACGCCCTTGTGTTGCAGGGTCATCTCGAAGGCACGGTTGCACTTCTTGAGACCGAATGCACGCTGACCCCGGGAGCCGCGAGGAACCACTTCCTGCTCGGTCAGATTCACTTCAAGCAGGAGGCGTTCGAGCAGGCCAGGGTGTGCTACGACAAGGCACTGGAGCTGCAGTCGGACTATCTCAATGCCTACTATGGTTTGGGGAAAACCTACGCTCGCCTGAGGCAATCGGAGAAGGCGGAGGCGTGCATGCGGGAGTTCCTGCGCCGCAAGAAGGCTCAGGAAGCCGAGAGTGAGCGGATCGCGCTGGACGAGACGCCGTTCGCGCGTCTGCGGGCGGCCGGTTTCTACCGCCAGGCGTACCGCCTGTACGGCTCCCCAGGGCAGGATGCCATCCGTCGGCAACTCCTGGAGCGCGCCGTCCAGATGGATCCGAACGATGCCCGGAACTGGGAGATGCTGGCGAGCTATCACTATCAACACAATCGATTCCCAGAGGCCTTGGCGGGCTTCGAGAAGGCTCGCGAACTGGATCCGAACAACCCGTTGTTCTACATCAACATCGCCGCACTCAACCATGGGATGAAGCGGCCCGACCGGGCGGAGAGTCTTCTGAAGGAGGCGGTGGGACGCTTTCAGGAGAATGCCCTGGTCCATGCTGAGTTGGCTCGCTTCTATCTGCACACTCGTACAAATTTGCCCGCCTCCCAGTTGCTCGCGCAGCGCGCGGTTGCCCTCGACCCCAGCGCCGCCCATCTCTTCATCCTGGGCAGGGCCTGCGCCGCCAACGGCAATCTGGACGGCGCGGCCAAGGCCATCGAGTACGCGATTGCCCTGGACCCGAACAACCCCCAGTACAAGGACTTCCATGCGCAAGTTCGCTCGAGGAAATAGGTTGATGGCCCGGCCCCTCGTCGCCCTGTTCCTTCTCTTCGGCGTGCCGGCACGGCTCAACGCCTCGTCGCTGCTGTTCACTGACATCACCGGTCAGACGGGCATCACGTTCAAGCATGAGAACGGCTTCTCGGGGAAGTATCACCTCATCGAAACGGTCACCGCGGGTCTGGCGCTGTTCGACTACGACAACGACGGCGACATCGACATTTACTTCGTCAACGGCGCCTACCACGACGGAACGGCGATCCAGCCGCCGCCATGCAATGCCCTCTATCGCAACGACGGCAATTGGCGGTTCACCGACGTGACGTCGCAGGCGGGCGTGGGCGATACCGGATTCGGCCTGGGCGTGGCGGTGGCCGACTACGACAACGACGGCGACCTGGACATCTACCTCAACAATCACGGACCCAACGTGCTCTACCGCAACAACGGCGACGGCACATTCACCGATGTGACCGCCCGCGCGGGCGTGGCCAACGGATCGAAGATGGGAGCGGGCGCCAATTTCCTGGACATCGACGGCGACGGCCATCTGGATCTCTATGTCTCCAACTACGTCGAATGCCTGGCGGAAGGAAATCAGGGCACGACGCGAGGAGGGCATCGCGCCTACCTGGGGCCCGCGGCGAGCGTCTATCGCAATACCTCGGACGTACTGTACCGCAACCATGGCGACGGCACGTTCACCGATGTGAGCCGGGAATCGGGCATCGCCGCCCACCTCGGGGCCGGCATGGGGACCATCTGCGGCGATATCGACAATGACGGAGACACCGACATCATCGTGGCCAACGACATGAGCGGCAATTTCCTGTTCCTCAACGACGGCCGGGGGCGTTTCGAGGAGATCGGCCTGCTCGCGGGCATCGCCTTCGACGACAACGGCGAAGCGCAGGGGAGCATGGGCACCGAACTGGGCGACTACGACAACGACGGCCTGTTCGATCTGTACGTCACTTCCTACCAGGGCCAGTTGGCCACGCTCTATCGCAACCTGGGCGGGGGCCAGTTCCAGGACGTCACCACCCAGACGGGCGCCGGAAGCGGAACGGTGTCCTATGTGACGTGGGGCACGGGACTGGTGGATTTCGACAGTGACGGCGACCGCGACCTGTTCGTCGCCTGCGGGCACCTGCAGCCCAACGTCGAGGCCTACGACAAACGAACGACCTACCACCAGCCCAACAAGCTCTACGTCAACGACGGCCGGGGCCGCTTCATCGATGTCTCCGATCGCAGCGGCGACGGGCTCAAGATCGTCTTGAGCAGTCGCGGCGCCGCCTTCGACGATCTGGACAACGACGGCGACGTGGACATCGTGATCCTCAACTCGCGGGAGAAACCCACGGTCCTGAGGAATGATACCCCGAAACAGGGGCATTGGTTGCAGGTGCATCTGAGAGGCACGCGAACCAACCGGGACGGCGTCGGAGCCCAGGTCCGTGTGTACGCGGGCGACCTCGTGCTCCTGGACGAAGTGCACAGCGGCCGGGGCTATCAGAGCCACTATGGCAACCGCCTGTACTTCGGGCTGGGAGCCCGCGACAAAGTGGACCGGATCGAGGTTTCCTGGATCGGCGGCAAGACCGACGTGTATCGCGAGATCCCGGTGGACCGCCGGATCGTGCTGCTGGAGGGACAATCGGCGCCGGCTCCGCCGATCCACTGAGAAGGATGGGCACAACGATTTCGTCATACTCTTCTGACTGGAAGGACCCCATGGCAAGATCATGGCATCGGATGACTCACGAGTGTGGCCGGAGGCTAGCAGCGGTGTGCCTGACGGCACTTCTCGTTTCGACCGCGTGCACGCCGGCACGGCCCCCGGACACGACCGCTGCCGAAATCTCGACCACGTTCGAAACCCTCGCGCAGTTCAATCGGGGCGCCGCCCTCTTGGAGCAGTACCAGTATGCCGAGGCGGCAGAGGTCTTCGAACAGGTGGTCAAGACCGCGCCGTCCTGGACCGCCGCACGATTCAACTGGGGACTGGCCCTGCTGAACATGCAGGAAGAGGCCGGGGCCGTGGAGAGTCTGACCCGATCGAAGGAGTTCTTCCAATCGATCCTGCAGGAGGACCCGGCGCACCTTGCCTCGCAATTCTGCCTGGGACTCATCCATCAACACCGCGGCGACAACGTCCGGGCGATGGGGTGCTTCCGGGCCGTCCATCAGGCCGATCAGAAAGACCCGTACGTGGCCTATAAGTACGCGGAGACGTTGATCGCCCTGGAGCAGAGGGAGCCTGCCGTGGAGTTGCTCCGACACGTGATCGGTCTGGACCCGGGCTTCATCTCCGCGATCTATCGCCTGGCCATGCTCTATCAGCGCGGCGGCCAGAGGGACGAGGCCCAGGCCCTCTTCGCCCGCTTCCGGAAACTACGGGACGCGGAGTTGACAGGGGGCACATTCGCAGTCGCGAACACCTACGGGACCTCGGGGAAATACTATATGGCCCTCGGAGCCGACAGCCTGCCTTTGCATCCGCCCGAGCCCGCGGGTCGGCGAGTCCTTCTGTCCCCCGAACTGAAGCGGCTGCCAGATCGTTCGGCTGCATGGACCAGCGCGGGGGTCGCTGTGAACGTGCCGGGGGTCGCGGCCGGCGACCTCGACGGCGACGGAGATCTCGACCTGTGCCTGACCGGCCTCGGCGCCGACGGCGTCACGACTGTCTGGATCAACGACGGGACCGGTGCGTTCACAAGAAGCGAAGTGCTTGCCACGCAAGGCATCTGCCCTTCGCTGGGGGACGTGGACAACGACGGCGATCTCGACCTTTGGCTCGGCCGCACGGCCCGCGACCTGTATTTCGTCAACGACGGCACCGGGCGATTCACATCGGTTGACTTGAGCGGCATCTCCCTGCCAGAGGTCGCCACGCACGTCTCGCGGCTGCTCGACATCGACAGCGACGGCGACCTCGACGTGCTCGCGTACCATCTGGCCGAGGGTTCGGTCCCTGCGGGCAAACCGGCCAAGGCCATGGCCGGTGCACTCTACAACAACAATCGGGACGACTCGTTCACCGATCTCAGCGAGAAGCTGGGCCTGGCATTCGCGGATGCGGCCGTCGCCTCCGTCGTGTGCGACGACTTTGACGGGGACCGCGATATCGATCTGATCGTCTTTCCCCAGGATGGCCCCCCGATCGCGTGGATCAACGACCGGGTCTGGCAGCACCACCTGCTCCCGGCGGATCGGACGGGACTGTCCGATGGGAAACATGTATTGAGCGCAACGTCGGGCGATCCGGATGGGGACGGCGATCGGGACCTGCTGATCTTCACCCGGGACGCGATCCACCTGTATGTGAATACGGGCGATTTCCGCTTCGTGCGCCGCGAGGATTTCACGCAACGCGTTGGACGCATGGGGGCCTCCGGCGGGCAGTTCGTCGACATCGACAACGACGGCGACCTCGACATCCTCGTAGCCGATCGCACCCGCCCCGACGGGAAACGGGGTCCCGCTCTGTTCATCAACGAGCGGCCGCGGGACCGCTTCACGGACGCAGCGGAGATCGATCCCGGGAATTTGGCGGCAGCGGTGAGTTTCGAAGGGTACGCCAGTTGCATCGCAGCGGACTTCACCGGCAACGGCCGCTGCGACATCTTCCTGGCGCCCGCGGGATCGGAGCCCTTCCTGATCGAGAACGTCACGAAAGGCGGGCACTGGATTGCGATCGACCTTCAGGGCACGCGGGAACAGGACGGCAAGTCCCGTTCGAACAACTCGGCCATTGGGGCCCGCGTCGACGTCCGGACCGGCCTGATTTCCCAGCAGCACGTGGTCGGCGTTCCCTCAGGGCCCGTCGCCTCCGGCCCGCTGCGCGTCCATGCGGGTCTGGGTCCGCACGCCACGGTGGACTGGCTTCGCATCACCTGGCCGGACGCGGTCATGCAGGCGGAGCTGGAACTGCCGGCCGATCAGGTCGTGAAGATCGTCGAGACCCAGCGGAAGGTCTCCTCCTGTCCGCACCTGTTCGCGTGGAACGGCAGCCATGTCGAGTTCGTCTCGGACTTCGGCGGCATGGGCGGGCTCGGGTATCTCGCAGCGCCGGGGGTGTATCCCCAGCCCGATCCAACGGAGTATGTCCCGGTGCCGAACCTTCAGCCCAGAGGCAACCAGTACGTCCTGCACGTGGTCGAGCCCATCGAAGAGATCGTCTATCTGGACGAGGCCAAGCTCCTGGCGGTCGATCACCCCAAAGGCACGCGGATCTATCCCAACGAGATGATGGCGGTGAATGCTCCGCCGGCCAACTTCGAGATCTTCTGCATCGAGGACGCCATCTACCCTGTCCAGGCCCTGGACCATCGGGGTGCAGATGTCACGAACGCCCTCCGCACGGTGGACCGCGTCTACGCCGGTCCCACACAGATCGACCTGCGTTTCGTGGGCTACGCCCAGGAACACTTCATCGACCTGGACTTCGGACCGCATCTGTCGGAATTGGATGCCGAGGCCCGGCTCGTTCTGTTTCTGCACGGCTGGGTGCACTACGCCTACTCCTCGACGAACTTCGCCGCCCACCAGGCGGGGGTTCGGCTGCGCGCCCCGAGCCTCTACGTCCAGCGCGAGGGACAGTGGGTGGAGCTGTTCCACGAGGTGGGATACCCCGCAGGAATCCGGCACACGATGACCCTCGATGTCGCCGGCAAGCTGCTTCCCACCGACCGGCGTGTTCGCATCGCGACCAACATGGAGTTGTACTGGGACCAGATCTTCGTCGCGCCCGTTCTGACGCATGCTCCTCTGAAGATCCAGACGATCTCTGTCGAAAGTGCGGAACTGCGGTTTCTCGGCTATCCGCGGGAGTACTCGCCCGACGGCGGGCAACCCGACCTGTACGACTACAGCCAGGTGGACCGCGCGGTGCCCTGGAAGAACATGCGAGGGGCCTACACGCGCTATGGCGACGTGACGACGTTGCTCCATGAGCCCGACGACTGCTACGTGATCATGGGACCGGGCGAGGAGGTGACGCTCTGTTTCGCGGCCGCCCGCCTGGAGCCTCCGGCCCTCGGGTACGACCGGTCCTTCCTTCTCAAGACCGACAGCTACTGCAAAGACATGGACCTGTACACGGCCTTCCCGGAAACCGTCGAGCCCCTGCCCTTCCACGGCATGAGCGGCTATCCGTACGGGCCCGACGAGGCCTACCCGCAGGATGAGAAGCGCCAGGAGTACCAGAGGGCGTTCAATACCCGCATCATCCACTGAACCGGCACGGACCTTCAGCGAGGCTCCGGCGGGTCGAACGGCAGAATGCGTCCGTCCCGCACAATGCCGGCGGAAACCGGCCGGGAATTGGCCCCGAACGAGTTCCAGCGGATCTCCCCGCTGACGCCCTGCCAGGGGACCATCTCCTTGAGAGCGGCAATAATCCCGGCGCGATCCAGGCCACCCCGGCGGATCGCCGCGATGGTGATTGCGGTCGCATCGTAGGCATGGGCCGCCAGGTAGTCGGGGGATCTTTCAGAACGCTTGGTGAATGTCTGCTCAAACGACGACCAGGTCGCCGACGAAGCCAGGAGGTTCGGGAAGACGACGCCCTCGGCCGCCTTGCCGGCCCGTTCCAGGAACGCCCGAGACCCCATCCAGGGGCCGGCAAACACGGTGGCTTTGCAGCCTCCGTCCCGCAGATGGCGAAGGCATTGCGCGCCGGCGTCGGCCTGTGCGATGAGGACAACGGCGTTGGGATCCGAACGTTCCGCCTGCTCCATCACCTCCCGATGTGTCCGCTCCCGAGGGGCAAACTGGAAATGGTAGGCCGGCGTCAGTTTACAGGTCGCGAGCGCCTTGATCAGTTCGACAGTGAAAAGATGGGAATCGTGATCGGTGGCCGAGACGATCACAAAGGGCCGAGTCCGGGCGTCGGCCGCGATGGCCCGGGCCAGCACTCTGGCCTGCACATCGTCCGGCGGCGCGCAGGAGAATACCCAAGGGATGGGCGCCAGGTTCACCGTCTTGTCGGTCGCCACAGGGTTCACCAGGGCCAGCCGGGCCTTGGCTATGACCTGCTCCGCCAGGTGCGTCGAAGGGCCGTCCACCCCGCCCACCAGCGCCCAGACCTTGTGTACGAACGCCAGCCGAACGACATCCGTGACTCCCGCGGCCCACGGGCTCTCCGACCACGCCGGGACCAACTGAAACGGGATTCCCTCATATCCGCCGGCCTCGTTGGCCTGCTCGACGGCCAGCGACGCGGCCCGCCACATGTCTGCGGCTTCTGGGTGCAGCGGATCGGAGGGACCGAAATACCCGATGAGAACCGCATTGAAGCTCATGGCCTCCGACGCGGCCGCCGTCCGACTCGGACATTCATTCGTCACGAGGAGCCCCGCACCTGCCGCAATCAGGCAGACAACCAGCACTGTCGAGATCGGATCGCGCGTGTTCAGCATCGGGCGCCTACCTGAGATCCCGTTGACTGGCGTTCAGGCTCGCGGATGGACTGGCCACCCGGTCTCGCGGCGGAGCATCCTGCCTGGGGATGTCCAGTTCCTCACGCGAGTGGTAGTACCAGCGTCCGCCTTCGCGCCGGGCCAGATACACGTCTCCCACGTCGTCCAGGGCGGCGCTGAGGACGATATCGCCGGTCACGCCCTTCCAGGGGGTGGTGCGATGCGCCAGCACGTCGCGAATCCTGGCCCGGTTCAGGCCCGCGACCTGAATCGCCCAGATCAGCATGTTCATCCCGTCGTAGGCGTGGGCGGCGAAAGTCTCCGCCTCCTCGCCGAAGCGCTCGTGGAAGCCGGCGCGGAACGCCATATACGGCGGATCGGTGCGCGTCGGGTCCCAGGCGGAGGTGCAGATCACGCCCTCGGCATTGGCCCCCGCCAGTTCGACGAACTCGTCGGAGATGCAGCGATCGCAGGCGAAGTACGGATGCTCCATGCCCATGCGGCGCATCTGGTTGAGGATCAGGGCCCCCTCCCGCGCGTCGCCCCAGTGCACGATGGCCTGGACATTGGCCTGGCGCAGCCGCTCCAGTTGGAGAGAGAAATCCTCGATCCCGAGGCTGTAGGCCATCTCCTGGACGATGGGTCGCCCCAGCCGTCGGCTGCTGTCGTTGATCTCTCGCACGCCGAACCGGCCATACCGGTTGCTCGCGCGGATGATCCCCACGCGCTTCAGGTCCAGCTTGCGGTACAGGTAATCGGCCAGCAGGTAGCTCTGCTGGCGGTCGTCGCCGATGCAACGCATGACCCAGGGGATGTTGGTCTCGATGAAGGTTGGGTCCGTGTCACCGGTGTTCATCATGGGGATCTCGGCCTTGAGACCCACACGAATGGCGATATGGCTGTTGGCGCCGTCGATCGTGCCCAGGATGGCCCAGACCTGGTCCTTGTAGGCCAGCTTGATGATCTCGTTGCCGGACGAACCCCACAGGCCGTTGTCGTTGCTGACGACCAGCTCGAATGGGATGCCCCTCTTGACGTATCCACCCCGCGCATTGGCCTGCTCGATGGCCAGTTGGCTGCCCTGGAGCATCTTGATCCCGAGGGCCTCCGCGTGGCTCTTGCCGCCGGTGGCGACCGAAACGGTGGACGTGATCGGACCGATGAAGCCGATCTTGACGGTGTTGATGTCCTGCGGTTCCGGGATCGTTCGACCGGCGCCGGTGTATTCCATCTGGACGAGGAAATGCCTCTTGTGCGGCTCCACGTGCCGGAAGGGCTCCAGGTCCTGCGAGGTGTTCGCGTATTTCTCATCCACGCGCAGTCCAAAATCGGGCACCTGGTAGGCGTTGGCCGCGTCGATCTTGGCGAGTACTTCGGCGGTCTCGGGCGGCACCTCGAAGATGGCCGGCTGCACGTCTTCAGCCTTCGGCTCCGTCCGGCTCGGCCCGGCACAGGAGATCATCACAAGCGCCGATGCGGCACACAGTGCAATCACAAGCTGCTTCATATCCATTCTCCTCACACGCCCGAACGTGTCGTGTCTTGCCGTGGGCCTCACTGCCTCTTGCGGGCGAGCCAGGCGGGGTTCTCGCGGACGCCGGGATAGTAACCGTTGCCGATCCCCCAGCCCAGACCTTTCCCGGTGCCCACCCAGATGTCATTGCCGTCCACGTCGAGGGCAATCGTGAAGTTGTGCGGCGTGCCCCTCTCCATGTCCACCGTGCTCAGGAGCTTGCCCGCCTGGAAAACCTGGGCCTTGCCGCGGAGCGTATTGGGATCGCGGGTGTAGGTGACCACGCTCTCGCGGGGGAAATCTGCCACGACGCCGAGCCCCTTGTCGGTGGCGAAATAGCACTCGTTTGCGCTGCGGGCCCTGACGTTGTTGGTGAAGTCGCTGGGCAAGCCCGTCTCGTGGGCATAGAAGCCACGCCAGTGCCGGCCGTCGTAGCGGCACGTGCCGAAGTAGGTCGACAGCCACAGAACGTCGTCGACGGGACTGACGCCCGTCACGATGACGTGGATGATGCCGTCGTCGCGGTAGAGATCGATCTCCATCTCGCCGTCCGGGTCGAGGTAGACCTTCCAGTTCTCCTTGCGGATATCGAATTCGAGACAGCCGCTGCCCCAGACGGCGAGATAGACCTTCTCTTTGCCGTCGTAGGCGACACCGTAATTCCAGATCTCCTCCATGGGGGAGTTCTTCTCGGTGTAGGTGGTCCACTCGCCCGTGACGGTGTTGTACCGGCTGGCGCCCGCCGTGGTGGCGGCCCACACATGATTATTCTCGATCGCAACGCCATACACGACGTCGTTGACCAGGCCGCTGTTGAGCTGGTGCCAGTGGTCGAAGCGCCCGCCGCTGAGGCGCGCCAGGCCGCCCCCGAACAGCCCGATCCACAGATCGCCCGTCTTCGGGCAGACCTCCAGGGCGGTCACCGCCCGCCAGGGCAGACCATCCTTCTCCAGCCAGACCTTCTCCACCTTGCCGGCCGCCTTGTCGATCCGCGCCAGGCCGTTCTCCGTGCCCACCCACACCTTGGGCCCGTCGGCCTGGACCGCGAAGATGTGGTCGTTCGGCAGACCGTTCTCGACAGTGAAATGCCGCCAGTCGGTGTAGACATAGGGCAAACGCGCAGGGGCCACCGCGGCGTCCGACGCCACGGGCAGCAGACACATCAGCAGACACATCATATGGGCCATACGCACCTCTTCGGAGTTTGAAGTGGGAAGTCTGAAGTGTGAAGCGAGAAGACCCGCTCTCTCTGACTTCAAACTTGACACTTCAAACTTCCAACTTCTCATAACGTCTTCAGATATTCGATCAAATCGTTGAGCTGATCCTTGGTCATGTCGTTCGTAACCCCGTGCCGATCGTCGGGGTTGTACACCGTCCAGATCTCCTCCAGCGTCGCGGCGATCCCGTTGTGCAGATAGGGCGCCGAGTCGTAGATATTGTTCAGATGAGGCACGTCGAACTCGGACTCGCGGTCATACTGCATCTTCGTGCCCACGTCGTGACGCTGCCGATCCGTGTACAGGGGCGGGCTGTGGCACGTGATGCAGCGATCCTCCTTCGGGATCACGCGGCCGTCGTTGGTCCGGGTCCGCTCGAACATCGCCTTGCCCCGTCGCTGGGCGTCGGTCAGTGGGGCGCCCAGGGGGCGATAACGGTTCGGCGGCCGCGGGATCGTGCAGATGTAGGTGTCCAGAGCTGTGAGCTGTTCCGGCGTAAACGGCTGGATCCGCGTGAAGAACACCGCCAGACGCGGCCCGCACTGTCTTTGCAGGCTGGGATTGGTCCCCTCCCACTTGAAGGGGGCCGTGTCGAGGATGCCGCGCAGCGTGCGGTTGTCGACCGGGTTGAACCCGATTCCATCGGGCTCGATGTCGTAGGTCAGACCGTCGATGTGCCCGTCGGGATGGCACGTATGGCACGAGAACTGCCGCTGGAACGTGTTGTCGGCGCTGTGGAAGATCCGCTCGCCCAGGCGCACCGTCGTGATCTCCTTCGGGCCGCCCAGGTCGATGCGCGCGACCGGCTCCCAGCGGTCCAGGTCGATGGCTGTCAGGGAATCGTCCAGTGCATTGGCGACGAAGGCGGTCTTGCCGTCCGGCGTGATAAGAAGACCTCGCGGGCTGTGTTCCAGAGGGATGTGCCGGACCACGAACTCGGTCGATTTGCCCAGATGGTTGGGGAACACATGCTCGCGGTCGTGGACCGAGGCGGCCTCCAGCATGGCGATCATCTTCCGAACGTCCACGACGCCCAGGCGATTCGATCCGGAACTGGTCACAAGGGCCCATCGCCCGTCCGGCGTGACCGCCACGTCCGTCGGATCGGGAAACGCCAGGTGCGGGTCATCCAGCAGGATCTGATCGACGCGACCATCGTTCCAGAGGATGCCCAGCCCGTTGGTGATGGTCCACCCCTGGAGCAGGCGGGTCATCGGAACGAGGTTCTTCGTTCGGTTGAGCGTAATCAGGGCGAACTCGCCGCTCGGGTGCCAGGCCACGCCCTGCAGGAGGTTGGCTCCCGGGATGCTGCGCCGATCCTCGATCATATTGCGTCGCGTGTCGAGGATGGTCACCTCCGACACCGAGGGAGAGCGGAACGGGACGAAACGGGACAGAGTGTTTGTGATATAGACCTGCGAGCCGTCGGGGGACAACGACAGCGACCAGGGACCCCGGCTGGCGGCCAGCCGCTTGATTTCCTGGTGCGTCGCCAGATCGATGACCGAGATGCTGTCCGACGAGGTGTTGAGCACGTAAAGGACTTTGCCCGCCCGGTCGGTCAATACGCCGTGAGGTTCGTCGCCGACCGGGATGGTCCCGATCCGCTTGCGTTCGGCCACGTCGACGATCGACACGGTGTCGTCGAGGCGATTGCTCACATAGGCCCGCCGGCCGTCGGGCGTAAAGGCCACGTCGGTCGGATGCCCGCCCACCGCGATCTCGGCCACCTTCTGCCGGCGCGCGAGGTCCACCACGATCACGGTGTGCGAAGCCTCGCAGGCAACGTACAGCTCGCTTCCGTCCGGCGAGAGCGCCAGGTTCAACGGCGTCTTATAGCGGGGCTTCTCCGCCGTCTGGGCGATCTTGGTCGGATGGGCAATCCTGGCGAGCGATTGTTCATAGTCGAACGGCTTGCCATGTGCATTTTCGTGGCAGCCCAGGCATGTCTGCTTCGTGACGTCCTTCAGCCCGGGCGTCTGCGGATTGGCCCTGCGGGCCTGCTCGGCGTGCCGACTGCCGGCCCCGTGACAGGCTTCGCACCCGACCCCCTCATAGATCGAATACGTGTCTTCCTGCCCTCCAGCCGGATCGCAGTGGGTCGTTGCGTGGCATTTCAGGCAGGATTCGCTCCTCGACGGGGGCCCCTGAATGCCCTGCTCCTTCGCGATCTGGTAGGCCTTCTCCGTCGCCAGGACCGCGAAGGCCCGCTGGTGGGCGCTCATCCGCCACTTGCTGAACTGGTAGCCCTTGTCCGGTCCCTTGTGGCATTCCGCGCAGGCGAAGATGCCGACGTGGGCCGCCAGATCGCTCTGCGATCCCCCCTGCGGCAACCTCCGGGGCTGCGGGAGTCTCGACTTGCCCGGCGTCGGATGGGCGATCTTCTTGAGCCCGTCAAGGACATCGAACTCGGTTCGATCGTGCAAGGCCACATGCGATCCCTTGACCTCGTGGCAAATCATACAGTCCCGCGCGGCGGGCATGATCAGGCCGGCGGCCATGGCTCGTTCCCGGTCGCGCATGACCGACTCCGTCATGTACTCGCTTCCGGGACCATGGCAATGCTCGCATTGGACCCCGTCCTCGACGCGGAACGTCTCGTCCTTCTCCCAATCCTCCGCATGGGCACCTGTCGCATGACATCCCAGACACATCGGGCTGCTCTGCGGTTCCTGGGGAATCCCGCTCAGTTCCGCAATGGCCTTGGCCTCCGGCCGGGCCAGGACTGCATAGGCCCGCGCGTGCTTGGACTGCTGCCAGAGACTGCACTGATAGCCCATGCCGGCCCCGTCGTGGCAAGCGGCGCAGGCACGCACCCCGACGTAGACGGGTTGCCTGCGCGCCGTCTCATAGGCTCCGAACACCAGTCCGGCCAGAAGACCGATCGCTACGATAGCCAGAACGCTGCGTGACAACTCTCATGGCTCCTTCAACTTGGATGGCTGCACCACCTTCAGCACCTGATTGGCTTTGACATCCTCCAGAACCGTGACGCTTCTATCGGGCCAGCGGATCTCAACCCTGTCGGCCCGGGCGGCTTGTCCCAAACCGAAATGACAGCGAGGGTCGGTCTGCGAGAGGTAGCCACGCACCGGAACTGCGTCCTGGATCTGGACGAGCGAGCCCGTCGTCACCGTCACCCGGGCCCCGACCGCATGGCTCTTGCCGCCCGTCAGGCGGACATCGACCATCAGCCAGCGATTTCTGTTGCCCCCGTCGTTCCGGAGCAGGCGGGGCATGTCGTTGAGGTTGACCACGAGCAGATCGAGATCGCCGTCGTTGTCGTAGTCGCCGAACGTGGCCCCGCGTCCAACGTATTTCTGGCGGAAGTACGGGCCGGACCGGGTCGCCACATCGACGAACTTGCCCGTCCCGTCGTTGCGCAGGAGCACGTCCTCTTGGGAGTATTCATGGTGGGCATCCCCGTTGGCGACGAAGACGTCGAGATACCCGTCGCTGTCGTAGTCGAACAGGATGCCGCCCCATCCGGTGTACTGCCCGCAGACCACCGCCAAGTTCGTCGCGGCCGTGCGGTCCTCGAAGAACTCCCTTCGGTTCATCAGCAGGCAGCCATACCCCATGTCGGGCACGAAGATGTCCAGCCAGCCGTCGCGGTCCACGTCGCCCACCGCCGGGCCCATGGAGGAGACGCCTTGTCCGCCCTCGCCGAAGGCCAGGCCCATTTCGAGCCCCTCGTTCGCGAACGTCCCGTCGCCGCAATTGCGGAAATAGTAGTTTTCCATGGCGTCGTTGCAGACGTAGAGGTCGGGGAAGCCGTCATTGTTCAGATCGGCCACCGTGACGCTCATCGCCCGGCCGTTGGGCTGGAAGAGCCCGGCCTCCTTCGTTACGTCGGTGAACGTCCCGTCGCCGTTGTTGCGGTACAAGGCATCGGGCTGACCGCTGTAGCTCAGCGGCCCCGGATACCCCGCGGCGGCATAGAACGAGCGGAATCTGCCGCTGTCGTATTCGAGGTAGTTTGCGACGTAGACGTCGAGGTCGCCGTCGCCGTCGTAATCGAACCAGGGCGCAGCAAGGCTCCACCGCGAATCGGCCAGACCTGACGCTTTCGAGATGTCGGTGAAGGTCCCGTCGCCGTTGTTGCGATAGAGCACATTGGGACCATAGTTGCAGACGTAGAGATCGAGGTCCCCGTCGCCGTCGAAATCCGCAGCCGAGCAGCCATAGCCAAAACCCTGATCGCCCACCCCCGCCCGCTCTGTCACGTCGGTGAAGGTCCCGTCTGCGTTGTTGCGATAGAGGGTGTTGCGGAGCTTGCCCCGGAGACTGCGGCCCCGATTGTCGCTGACGTCCTTGTGCCAGCAGCCGTTGGGGAGATAGATGTCCAGCCAGCCGTCTCCGTCGTAGTCGAAGAACATCGCGCCGGACCCGGTGCCTTCCACGATGTTGCTCAGGTCGAAATCGCCGAAGCTGTGCTTGGCGCGAATCCCGGCTTTCTCCGTGACGTCGGAAAACGTCGGCAGGTCCTGACCGACCGCTGCGGCAGCCAGGAGCGGCAACAGAATGGATATCGAGATCAGCCGGGATACACTCACTTCGACGCTCCTTCCCTGCCGTCTTCCGAGACGGACGCTGCGACGGAAGGAAGGCCGTCCCAGAGCGCTCCCAGATCGATCCACTCCACAAACGTGCGTTTCTCCTGCTCCGTCAGGGCCGGCGCTCCCTTCGGCGGCATGCGAGGGGGCGGCTTCACAGGCCTTGCCTCATCCCAGGGCTTGGAGGTGTTTCGACCGTAGAGACGCCAGATCAGGGAACTGGTCCGCGCCTGGCCGGGTTGGACGTACTTGCCCGATGCCAGGAGGCTCTCGTACGCGCGATTGAAATGGGCCGGACCGTCGGTTGCCGTCGCCGGCGAAAGTTCCTTGGTCAGTTGCAGTGGGGTTCCGATCCCGGTGTGGCAGTCGGCGCACTTGGCCGCGACGATGGGCATAACATCCCGGCGGAAATCCACGGTCCTTCGCTCGGCCGGCGCGGGGGTCAACAACACCGACGGGTGCTGGAGCGCCTCGACCATAAGATTCTCCGGCGTCAACTCGGGGTCTTCGTGGCAGCCGATGCACCCCTGTCGCGCGTAATCCTTGGCCCAGACCCACCCACAACTTCGCAGGGCCATGCCGTCCGAGTCGAGGACCTGCAATTCGATCGGTGTGTTGGCGGGGATTTCGATGTTGAACGAGCCGTCGGCTCGGATGGGAACCTCTCCCAGAATCCGTCTCTGCGCCAAGATCGCAATCCCGGCCGGCGGATTCTGCGAGCCCCCCGGCGGCCCAACCCCCTCCAGGACGCGAAGCTGCTTCACCGAGCCGGGCAAAAGCCATGACGGGTCCAAGTCCGTCGTGTATACGTTCAGGCAGTAGAATCTGGCGATCCGCGCCGAGGCCCCCGCCTCTTCCGGGACCGCGGTGGCCCGTCCATCGGGCTCGGGCCGGGCATAGACCGCCTTGGCCTGAATGTCGTGCCACTTCGGATCGTCGAAGAACGACTCGATCCGTCCCTGCTCGGGATCGAAGACGTAGACCCCGTGGGTATCGGAGCCGTCGCCGGAGCGACGGGAGACCAGCAGACGGCCGTCGGGCAAGGGAGACGGCGAATGGAAAAGCCCCTGATCGGCGCCCGTCAGGGCTCGGTACGAACGCCTCGGCCGCCGCAGCGTCACCGAGGCCAGGCTTCCGGCGCCGTCCCAGAGAGCCAGATCGGCTTCCACGAACACGACCAGCCCCCCCGCTGTCGCGCACGGCATCCGCTGGATCCGTTTGCCTTGCCCGGTCGTAAAGCCGGCGTAGTCGGAGCCGTCGATATTGATGCTGAAGAGTCCGACGATCCCGTCCGATCCGTGATCCAGGCGCGACCGGTGCCAACCGGCGAAGACCAGCCGTCCGTCCGGCAGGATGTACGGTTCCAGATCGCTGGAGAGATTGAACGTCAACTGGCGCACGGCGGTTCCATCGAACTTGCAGGAGAACAGGCTGGTCGCAGCCGAATCGCTCGACTCGTTCCTCGTGCCGATGCCCGCTACGAAGGTCAGATGGTATTCCGGCTCGGACGGCACTCCCACCGGTTTGAGCGTGTAGAGCGACCCCTGATAGCCCGGACTGCGGCAGTCGCCCAGGCCCCGCGTGATCCGACGCACCGAAAGGCTGTCGAGCGTCAGTTCGTGGATGTCCCAGGAATCCGTCGGAGCCCTCTTGCCGGCAAACAGCAGACGAGTTCCGTCGAATGAGACGACCGGATCAAGTGCGCTGTAGAGACCTTCGCTCAGGATCTTCGTGGCTCCATCCTCCTGGATCATCAGGAGCCGAGTCCCTGCGCCGCCATCCACAGGAGGCACGAGTTCCCCCAATCTCGGTTTCTCCGGTCGGATTGGCTCTGTGGAAAGCTGAGTCACAATCACCGGATATCCCAAACGTGATTCTGGGGATTCGGGCGGTGTCGCCTGTACGACGGAGGGACCGGCAAGCGGACCTGCCGGCGCCGGAAAGGACCCGAAGAACAACACGCATGTCAGCCAGAAGAAACGACGAACACTCCCATATTGGGACCTGAATTCTGCAGACTCGACGTGGCGACAATGTTGAGGACACCAAACCATACCTGGCAATTCCCGTCAAGCAGAGGGTTCACGTCAGCAAGACAGCTTCTGGACCACCAGCCAACGCGTACGATTATAGCCAAGCGCATGCCAACAGGCAATCCCAACCGCAGGGACGCCGGCGACGTTCGCCGCCGCCTGTTTGGCTTCGGTTCCGACTTTGACGGGGCCTGCGCCTACTCCAAACAGGGAAGAAGTTGCCGATCCCACCAGCGACCTCACATGGGCTGTCCGGTGACCATGGTTCGTCGGAAGTCCTGGCACGTAGGGTGTCGCATGAACTCCACGCTCTCAGTAACTCACAATCAGCACATCATGGATGTCGTTGATAGTCGCCTCTAGGCGCCGCCCTCGTCGCTTGAGGTCGGTAGGTCTGTTGAAGGCCGTGGCCCGTTTGATCGGCTCGGCGAACTCAATGGTCGCCCGGTATATGGGTGCATCTTCGATGAGGCCGGGCAGGATGTAGGGCCGATCCTTGGGCGGGGTCGTCTGAGGCGACGCGTTGTATGCCAGTAGGTGGATGCGGAGTTTCCGCTTGGCCGGATCGTCGGTGACAACCGCTTCGACCGTGGTCGGAGCCGTGATACGAATCCGAGGATTGGGATTGAGGAATCGAACCGCGTTGGCCAGGAGGCGCCGCGCCTCCACGATGTGATGCTCGCTGGCCGTGGCATAGTCGGGCGAGCAGGCGAAGGTGAGCACCTTGCCTTTGCCGACTTCATTCAATAGAAGAGCCGGACCGACCGGCGAGTCAGCACTCATGGGCCAGTCCGTGCCTTCCTTGCCCTCACGCTGGCGTGTGGTGCGGAATGGCTCCAGCAGTTCACCCACCGGTCGGGCCGACGTCGCCCCCAGAACCGCGGCGGGCCCTTTGACAAGGAATGGCCAGGCCCCGGGAATGCCCCGTCCCAAGAGGGAGGTCGGACCCTCAGAATGGTCAGGGAATCTCACCCAGTTGTCCAACGACTCAAGCCGCCGGACCACGTGGACGCCCGCGAGTTCCTTCAGGGCCGATTCCTCGCGCGGCTCGCCCCGCCAGCCCAGCATGCCGGACCAGCCGGTCAGGATCAGGTTGCCGCCTTCCTGCACATAGTCCCGCAGCAGGACGACCTCGCGTTCGGAGAGGATGGCGGCCTGCGGAAGCAGCAGCACCGGGAATTGCCGCAGCTGTTCGAGCGTCGCATTCTCGTCCAGCACAATCCCCCAGGGAATGTGCTCATAGACCATGGCCTTATGGGCGCCCTGGAAGCTCTGGAAGCAATCTGCCGCCTGTTCGCGTCCAAGCCAATCCCGAGTCCGGCTGCTGAAATAGATCCCCACCTCGGCGACGGGAGTCTGGCCGAAATGCCCTCGCTTGGCGCGTGCTTCTTTGAACGCCACCCCGATCCGGTCGTAGGCCACGGAATCGAGCCAGCCATCGAACCCAGTCTTATCCACCATCGTCACGAAGGCGCCGTGAGCCAGCAGCGTCAGGAGTTCCCAGCGGATATCGTGAAGCGGACGCGTCGTCTGGTCATGGTACATTCGGACCCCGCGCTGGATCGCCACCTGCACGGGCAGCCCCGGCGTCGCGGCCCGATAGAACTCCGCGTTGAGCCCGACCGTCAGGGCGCTGAAACCCCAGACGCCCGTCTCGCCTGTGATGAAATCACCGTTGCCGGCATGCTGCACCGGCCGCTGGCCCACTTCCCACGAGAACGGGGGATTGCCGTGATAGTTGTAGTCAACCGTCGCCTTTGGGTTGAGCGACTGGATGTGGTCGTATAACGCCCGCTCGAACCGAGCACTTGTCGCGTAGCGGAACTCAAGCATGTGGTCCCACTTGTCGTCCCATGTGACGCCTGTCGGCATGGCATGGCCGTACCTGGCCTCGAACGCCTTGCTGCAATGCTCGCACCAACAGCCATAGGGAGGCCCGAAACCCTGGTCCATCATATCGATGTGAAAGCCCGCGATGCCGTAGGCAAGCTGCTCGGCCACGATTTGTTTCATCACATCGAGGTAGCCGGAGTTGTAGCAGAACCGCCCGATCCGATTGCCCGCGGGGTCGCGCATTTCGAACTCCGGATGCTCGCGCAGGTAGTGTCCGCCTTGTTGCACCACGCAGTAGGCGATGACCGGGAGTTTGTGCTTGGCTGCTTCCTGCACAGTCTCTCGCAATGGATCTCGCTCGCCAAGGCCGGGGGCCTTCGGCAGCAACTTGGAGTCATAGTAGGCATAGTCCCCATCGCGTGCCCAGATGACGAGGTAATCACAGTGAGCGGACACGCAACGACGCACAATCTCACGCCCGTCAAACCGAGCACAATAGCGGGTGTCATTCGGGTCGCTGTGACCGAACTGAGCCCCTGTGGGTCCCACCTCCATCCCGACCAGCGATCGACGATACCAGGGGTGATCGCCGCCCGCTTCGGTTGCGCCATCCGAAGGCGTCGGCAGTCCCCAAACCACAATCCATGCAACCGTCACGACCAGGCAGAATCGCACACAATTCATAGATCTTCCCCATTCGAGCGCCAAGTATCAAAGACCGAGCAAGGTCTACGGTCCTGCGTGCTCATGCAGCCCCCATGCTACCAGGGTGGTCTGGCGTGTGCAAGGAGTGAACGAATCCCCAGGGATGCTCACAGGAAGAGGCGACCTACGGAGAAGCCAACCAGGCTGACGATCGCGCTTACGCTCATGCCCCAGGCGAGATCCACAACCGTAACGATGAAAGGCCAGTCCTTGATCGTGGCCAGGTTTGTCAAGTCATACGTGGCATAGGTCACCAGTCCAAAGACCGCACCATGCACGAGCACTCTCTTCCACGATCCGTGCTGTGAGGCAGGGGCTACCACGAAGAGCACAACGCCGCCGACAAACAACAGATAGAACAGCAACGCCGCCGGCCAGTTGGGATTCGGCTTGAGCAGATACCCCAGATACCTGCCGTAGAACCCTCGCGCGATCAGACCCAGCCAAATCCCGTCGATGACGAGAAAGGCCAACAGCGTCACCAGATACAGCTTGGCATAATGAGTCATCATGGAATGTCCCCGAATGATCTCCCACCTGAATGATCGATGGTATGCCCGGTCGGGCAGGCTATTCAACTGGAATCAAGACCTCATTACGACGAAAGAAGGGCAACTGGAACGGGGGATCATAACGCGCAAAAATCGGTTCGCCGATCGCCTTCCAGTCCCGCTGTTCGATGAATTGCCGAAGACGGGCGAGGTGTTCCTCGTACCGCTTCTGGCTCCACGTTCCGGAATACCTCAGCGCCGCCATTTTGCGGGCGGGGATTTCTCTGATCGTCACCGTCGGGTCCAGCGGCTCGGGCAGCGTCTCCATCGTGTACTCGGACGGCATCAGGAAACTGACGACCCACTTGTCGCCGGATCGTTCCTGGCCGACAGGAGCCGTCATCGCGATCTTCTCCGAGCGGCTTTCCTGATTGACCGGCGCCGTCATCGCAATGGACTCTCTCGTCCGATTCTGGCCGGAGATATACTTGTAGAGTCGTCCAAAGGCGGTGTTGCCGGCCTCCGCGAAATCGGATTCCACCGCGGTCTCGGCGACAATGCACGGCTCATATTGCCGCAGTTCAAGCCGGCCTTCCTTCTCCAGGACCGAGTACTTCGATCTTTCAATTCCCACACCAGTACTCCCATCAGAGGACGCACAGGACCACAGGTTCATCGACAACAACACGCCTATGCACGCGACTGACCGTTTGCAGTTCAATACCATGGCTACTCCTGAGAACTCCAATTACAGCTCTGGAACCGCCCGTAAGTCGGACACTCTAACGCTGTAATACGACCGGAGTGACCGGGAGTTTGCGCATTTGGGACGATCACCGCGTTCACCGCCTGCTTGCCTTGGAATCTTCGATTCCGCAGATTTCGCATGAACCCGCCCCGAGATTCCCCACTACACTATAGGAGTAACAGGCCGCTGCACGATTTCGAGTGATGGTTCAATGGGCGTGTGTCCGCGGAATCCATGAGACCTTGGCAATTGATCCTGATTGGCTGGGCCGGAATGGCCTTTGTGATGCTCCTGTTCTATCTTGTCCAGCGACGGACAAGAAACGCCGGCGTCGTGGATTTCGTCTGGGCAGCGGGTGTCGGTGTACTGGCGGTCTTCTATGCTGCCGGGGCCTCGGGCGCCCCGGAAAGACGTCTTCTCCTAGCGTTTCTCGCGGGCGGCTGGAGTCTGCGGCTGGCGGGATACCTGCTTGTGAACCGGGTTTGGGGCAAACCGGAAGACGGCCGGTATCGGATGCTGCGACAGAACTGGGGCGACAGGGCCCCGACGTTCTTTTTCGTCTTCTTCCAGATCCAGGCAATCTGGGCCGCCATGTTCTCCATCCCGTTTCTCCCGGTCGTCTACCGCGCGAGCACTCTGGGTTTGGCGGATTGCCTGGCGATTGCAGTCTGGCTCGTTGCCGTCGGGGGTGAAACTCTCGCGGACCGGCAGTTGGCCCGATTTCGCGCCGACCCCGCCAGCCGGGGTAAGACCTGCCGGGTCGGGCTGTGGCGATACAGCAGGCATCCAAACTACTTTTTCGAATGGATTCACTGGTTTACGTACGTGTGCCTGGGGTTCGGATCGCCCTATTGGTGGGTCACTTTCACCGGTCCCATCGTGATGCTGCTG
>CALEZT010000192.1 GCA_937927975.1 uncultured Phycisphaerales bacterium | reverse complement strand
GGTGAAGCTCGAACGCAAGGGCAACGCCTTCTCGGGATTCATCTCCCCCGACGGCAAGACCTGGACGCAGTTGGGCACCGCGCAGACGATCCCGATGACGGGTCCCGTCCTGATCGGCCTGGCGCTGTGCAGCCATGACGCAGCGGTGGCCACCGGCGCGGAGTTCTCCAACGTCGCCATGACCGGCAACGTGACCGGCTCCTGGCAGGTGGCGGAAATCGGCGTCGCCCAGCCCTCGGGCAACTCGGCCGAAGGGCTCTACCTGTCGGTCAAGGACAACGCCGGCAAGGTCAAGGTGGTTCAGCATCCCAGCGCCGCCGCGACGGCGTTCCTGGCCTGGCAGCAGTGGCGAATTCCGCTGAGCGAATTCACCGCCGCCGGAGTGAAGATGAACGCGGTCAAGTCGCTGATGATCGGCGTGGGCAACAAGGCCGCTCCGGTCAAGGGCGGCGTCGGCACGGTCTACATCGACGACATCGGTTTCGGCCGTCCGATCCAGTAAGTCCGGAATCGGTTCATCCATGCAAACCAGCGGGGCCCGTCTCCATCAGGAGCGGGCCCCGGTTCTGTGTGTCGTACGGTACGCAGATTCGTCGGGCCGTAAGCCCATTGGTTTTGGCCTGTTATCTCTGAAGCCGGGACGAGAGATGGGGGTAAGAGCGGAAGGTGAATCCTCTCGTGATGATAGTACTTGAGGTACTCAGTCAGGACGTACTGGAGTTGCTCCTCGGAGAAGAGGATCAGGTGATCGAGACACTCCTCTTTGATGGACCGCACGAAGCGTTCCGCGTGGGAATTCAAATTGTGACTGCGTGGAGGCAATTCCACCGGCTCCATCCAGGGGCCGGTTAGCTGGGCATGCAGGCCGAGGATCTCCACTTTGCGGGTGGCTACGTCTATGGCAAAGAACAGCATGCAGCGGACGAGCTTGCCCAAGACCAATAGTTCAACCCAGAAGAAGTCCCACGCGGCCAAATCGTTCCGGTGGCTCTTGATGAACTCTTTCCAGGTCGTCTTGCGGGTCAGGTCCGGCTCGGGCTGGTAGCCGTTCTCCAGGAGGATATTCTTGATCGTGGTTTCGCCGATCTTATGTCGGAGGTGCACGACGTAATCCCGGATTCAGGTGTAGCCCCAATACCGATTCTCCTGCTTGAATCGGATCGCGAGATCGGTGATCTCCTGCGAAAGCCTCGGCCGGCCTGGGTTCTTGCAGTTCTCGCTCCCGTCATACTTCTGGGCGATGAGTTCGCGATACCAGTCGAGCACGGTCTCCGGTGTGAACAGGACCGAGGCGCTTCCAGGAGTTCCTGAAGGCCCATTGGGAGTTGGTGACGGCCTGCGGCCGTCGGGTCGAGAGCAAATGAGAAGGGTTGATTGTAAATGACCGAGGCGCCCCCTATAATGGCCTCATGACACCCAGAAGAAGAGTCCTGGCGGCGCTGAATCACTGTGAACCCGATCGGGTCCAGGTTGATCCGTCCGGTTATCGCTTCTGCGATGTCGCCGTGACTGCGCCGTGCTGATTTTCCCCGGACGGATCGGTCTCGACCACGTTGGAGACAAGACATGAATCATCTACCTTCGGGTTCAGCAGGCTTCAAAACCACAACCCGGCGCATTCTTGGCCTGCTTCTGGCGGTGGGGGCCGGTTTGACGAGCGTCTGCGCGGCCGAGGATCCGGTCGGTGCCGTTGCGTTTCCGTCGCAGGCCTGCGGGTATCCCAGCCGTGATGCGGATCTCGATGCGCTGCCTGGCTTTCTGGATCCCCCGCCGGGCTATGGTCAGGTGCCGTTTTGGTGGTGGACCGGCGATCCGTTGGACGTGGACCGACTGACTTGGCAGCTTGAACAGTTGCACGAGAAGGGCATCAGCGGGGTGCAGGTGAACTACGCGCACGAGGACTCGCCGGGCTGGCCCACGTATGCGGCCGAGCCGCCGATCTTTAGCGACGCCTGGTGGCGCGTGTGGGGCCGCATTGCCGACGAGTGCCGCCGGCGCGGAATGGGGATCGGGCTGAGCACCTACACGCTCGATTGGACCGGCGCCCCCAACCTCTTCCGGGGCCTCTTCTACTCGAAATCCGAGCTCAACGCGCTGCGACTCTATCCGGCGTCGCGCCGGCGACTGCAGGGCGGTCGGACCGTTGATCTCGCGCCGCCGGAGAATGCGGTCGCCGTGGGGGCGTACCGTGTGGAGGGGAACCGACTTCAGCCGGACGGCGTGGACCTGATGCCGTTCCTGCGCGACGGGCGCGTCGTATGGACCCCTCCGACGCCGGGCGAGTGGGAGGTCTGCGTCTTCGTCGCCGAGCGCCAGCCGAACACCCTCAATCCGTTGTTGGCGGGCGTCGGCGAGATTGTCGTTCGCGATTTCTACCAGCGTTTCCAGGACGCGACGCCGACCCGATCGCACGAAGGTCTGAACTACTTTTTCAATGACGAACTGCACGTCGGCGCGGGCACACACGTCTGGAACAGCGACTTCGCGACGGAGTTCCGCAACCGCAAGGGATACGATCTTGCCGCGGTTCTTCCGGCTCTCTGGGATGATCTGGGCCCGGTGACGCCGAAGGTGCGGATGGACTACGCCGATGTACGCATGGCGCTGATGGAGGAACGGTACTTCCAGCCGATTTATCGCTGGCATGCTTCGCGGGGGCTGATCTTTGGCTGCGACTCCGGCGGGCGCGGCCTGCAACCCGACGAGTTCGGCGACTACTTCCGCGTCACGCGCTGGTACACCGCGCCGGGCCACGATACACCCGGCGGTCGGGCGGACCTGATCAAGGGCAAGGTGTCGTCCTCCATCGCCAGTTTGTATCGGCGGCCGCGCGTCTGGCTGGAAGGGTATCACAGCCTCGGGTGGGGGGCGACGCCGGAACGGCTGATGTTCGCCACACGCGAGAATTTCCTCTACGGCTGCACGCTGCTGAACCTGCACGGACTCTACTACACCACGCACGGCTCCTTCTGGGAGTGGGCCCCGCCGTGCTATCACTTCCGCATGCCGTACTGGCGGCATATGGACGTGTTCCTGAGGTATTTCGACCGGCTCTCGTATCTGCTGAGCCAGGGGACGTTCGTCTGCGACGTGGCCGTCGTCTATCCGGTCGCGCCGTACGAGGCCGGACTCGATGGCCCAAAGGCCACGCAGGTCGCGTTCGATACAGCACGGGCGTTGATGGCCGCCGGCGTCAACTTCGAGTTCGTGGACGCAGGATCGCTGGCCCGCGCGACGGTTCGCGACGGACGGCTGGAAGTGACGGACTCGTCGTATCGCGTGCTTGTATTTCCAGCCATGGAGGCGGCACGCTGGTCGTCGCTGGAGAAGGCGGACGCCCTCACCCGAGCCGGCGGATTGGTCTTGAGCGTTGGCAAGCTGCCGTTTGCCAGCGACCGCGCCGGGCGAGAGGACGGGACTCTCGATGCCCTCGTGGCCGGGGCTTTTGTCGAGAAGAATCGGCTCGCGCAACCGGCCGATGTGCCGCCGGTGATTCTGCAAGCGTTCACGCCCGATGTGCGGTCGCAGAAGCCGATGCGTTCGCTTCACCGTCGGATTGGACCGCGGCACGTCTACATGGTTATGGACGCGCCGAAGAATTCCATCGTGGAATTCCGGGCCAAAGGCCGACCCGAGTTGTGGGACCCATGGACCGGGGAAACCCGACCGCTCCGCGTGCTCGGTGAGACGGCGACCGGGACGAAGGTGGAGATGCCGCTGGAAGACTATGAGGCCCAAGTCATTGTCTTCAGTCCCGGCACACCCATTCTCGCCGAGGTTCCATCCACCGAAGCGCCCTGCTTGCGTCTGCCGCTCGACGGCGAGTGGGAATTCGAATTGCAGCCGACGATGGACAATCGCTACGGCGATTTCCGCCTTCCCGTCACCGACAGTATCATCGGTCCCGAGGCGCGGATATTCCGCCACGCCGTTGAGAGCGACGACACGTCCGCATGGCACGCCGCGAGCTTCGACGACAGCGGATGGGAGCGGGTTACCTATGACTTCGGCCCGCAGTTCTGGCTGTTGGGCCCGTTGCCGGCCGAGGCGCCGGCGGCCGAGCTGGCCCAACTCGCCCGGATGGATCCGCAGGAGCCCGTCACTGTCGCCGGCAAGCCGTATCGCTGGCGACCCTACAGCTTCTCCTGGCGACAGGGGCTCGAAGGCGACCCCGGCCATCAGGGCTGGCACGGCTTGAAGGAGAACTTGAGCGACCATTTCCTCTGCCTGGGCCGGCGCGGCAACGCGCTCAACGAGATCCAGTATGAGCCGGAGGCCGAGGGCAACCACTACTATCTCTGGACCAGCGTCACCGTTACCGAAGACACGCAGGCGCGCATGGTGGCGAGCGTCCGTCGTGCAGGCGAGAAGCCGCACGCCTCGGAGATTCTGACCCCGAACGCGGTCTTCCTGAACGGCGCGCGGATCGAGGATCTGAACCACACGGTCTCACTGCGTGCGGGGAGCAATCCGCTTCTGGTGCACTACGACCATGCCGGTCGCGGCTACTTCGTAGTGAAGCGGGATGATTCCGGTGTGACGACATCGCAACGTACCCCGCTGGCGATGACATGGTATGATGACCCGGCGGTGATTCGTTTCGATGTGCACGCCGGCGCTCGGCCCGTCGAGTGGTTTCGGTTCACCGCGCCCCCGGGTTTCCGTGGCATGAAGGTGACTGCCCGAGGCGAGGTTGAGGCCTGGGCCGACGGCCGGCCGATGCAGACCGCCGATGGCGGCCGTTTTGAACTGTCTTCGTCGCTCCCGCGTGCGGCCGTTGTCGCTCTGCGTGTGGCGCCGGAAGTCGGCGTCAGCGGGGCGGCGGTATTCCCTGAACCGATTCGCCTGGAATGTGTCCGTGGCGTCACGACGCTTGGCGACTGGTCGAAAGCCGGCGCTCTGGAGTGCTACTCCGGCGGCGCGTGGTATCGCAAGAGTGTGACGCTGACGTCCGAACAGGCACGCAGTGCGATTGCGCTGGATCTCGGCAGGGCGGCTGCCACGGCCGAAGTCCATGTGAATGGACAACTCGCCGGCATCCGTGTCGCTCCGCCATGGCGCGTGGACCTCACCGGACAGGTCCGACCCGGCGCAAACCGCATCGAGGTGCTCGTGTTCAACACATTGGCCAATCACTACGCCACCATTCCGACTCGCTACCGCGGCGATTCGACTTCCGGCCTGCTCGGTCCGGTGATGCTGGAAGTGGCGGCTGGCGACCACCAAGCAGAGAAATGAAGGATCACAAGAATCGTTACAACATCCCTTGAGGAGAGCACCATGAAGAAGGCGAGCCTGCTCGGCGGCTGTATCGTGCTTGT
>CALEZT010000191.1 GCA_937927975.1 uncultured Phycisphaerales bacterium | reverse complement strand
ACCAGATCAGCGAACCTGAGCACAGTCCCAATCTGAATCGGCGAGGGTGCATCGGACAACCCGTCCGTTTCCGGGCCCGATAAATTGCGAAAACCGTGTTTTTTTGTGCTTGACAGAGGATACACGCATATCGGTTTTCACGGAAGTAAGCGCGCGTGGAGACATATCGGAGACATGATTCGCGCGGTGGCTTCGGAGATATTGTGGGTTCACATTCTGGCGATGTGATGCAGAATCGCGACATTCCCAGGGAGCATTGACGCTTGTCAGTCGACAGAACGCGGTCATTGATGTCCCCATGAGTGTCTCTTTGGCCTCCGACTGACAGTCTGCCCCACGCAACTGAACCAAAGCCGCCATGCGACTATCCTGGTTTGCACTGTCGTCGCCCCCCCTGTTTCGGCTTGGCGAACATCCGGTGCAGCGCCGGCAGGATTCACCTATTCCGGATTGGGCAGACTCGCCGGCGACGAGTACTCCGCCCACACAAGGCCTCCTCGCATTTCTTCCCGGCAAGGCTCCGGGAACTGGTCCTTGTACTGGGCGTAACACCTGGGTCTGACAACGAGAATGACAGGTTCTTTTCCCTTTTGTCTCGCGATCAGGTTCCTGATCTGTCCGATGTCAAGCACGCGTCCCTGCGAATCGTTATAGCCCAGGCCATAGGCAAATTCCCCTGTGGGGCATGTGACAAGGACATCGCTGCGTTTAGTGAACCAGCAGACAGCCCCGACAAAACCGTTCTCCGCGATGAAGGTACTATTGCTGGAGATGCCGGATGCATGACTTAGCAGAAACTCGCCGGGCGCCTTTCTCGGCTGTAGTGCCGCCGCAAAGACGAAATGCCAACTGAACATGAACAAGACCGGTCCCGCACAGTAGAACGCAACCTTCGCGCGAACATCCCGTTGTGCGACGGCGGCGCGGCAGAACACAATCCAGAGAAGCAGACCGGCCGCCGCGATCATCCACTTCCACAGCGTCACTTTATCACACATGCCCGGTACAGCGAACAAGGCCACGACCAGAGCGAGGAGAAGAAGACCGGCTCCTACCATGAGCACCCAGGCGCCGGTGACAAGACCCTTGGTGTCGCTCGTCCTTAGACAGGCCAGCACCCCAATCGCGATCAGAAACGCCAGAGGGGGAAAACAAGGGAGGATATAGGTGCCGAGTTTGCCGCTCGAAGCCGAAAACAGCAGAAACGGAAACGCCAGCCAGCAGATGGCGAGGCGCACCATCGGTGCGCTCCAATCCGCGCGTCTGAGACCCTGAACGATCGGACCGACAAGCGGCGTCCAGGGCATGGCCCCGCCGATGAGGAACGGGACATAGAACCAGAAAGGCTCCGGATGCTGTCCTCCACGCGGCGATGTGAACCGCTCGATGTGTTCGACCCAGAAGAAGTACCGCCAGAAGTCCGGTTCTCGCCAGTGAACCAGAATGCTCCAGGGAAGCATAACAAGGAAGGCGGCCATCAAGGGCACCCACGCCATCCGCAGACAGGTCTTGAGCCGGCCCTGCCAGAACGCAAAGGGCACGATCACCACGACAGGCACCACCAAAGCCAGGAATCCCTTCGTCAGAAAGGCCATGCCGCAGGCCACGCCCGCGAGAACGAGCAGGATCATGCGAGTTCGGCGCGTCCGCTGTTCGCACGCGAGGTCCGAGGCGACGATGGTGGCCGTCATAAACAACGACAGCACGCTGTCCAGGACACAGAACACCCCAACGGCCATAACCTCAAAGGACAGCAGAAAGACGGCCGTGGCGAGCAACGGCGCCGCATTCTCGCCCGTCCATCTGCGGGCCCAGAGGAACAACAGCAGCGCCGTCAGGCCGGCCGCAATCGCGGACGGCAATCGTATGGCAAACGCGTTCTCCCCGAACAGTCCTATCGACACGGCGTTCAGCCAGTAACCCAGAGGCGGTTTCTCGAAATACCTCAATCCGTTGAGATGCGGAACGAGCCAGTCCCCCGAGGCGAGCATCTCCCTGGGGATCTCGGCGTAGCGGGTTTCGTCGGGGATCACCAGGGGTCGTACTCCCAGGGGCAGAACGTACAGGAGCAGGAACACCCCGACAAGCAATGACGATAGTTTCACTCGTATTCCCATTTTGTCGGAAGATAGGTATAAGGCATTTGATAGTAGTCGAAGACTCCCCATGCACGATGGCCGGTGAGTCTCTCCAGTAGATAGGTCATGTTCAACCCGATGCCGACGTAGCCATAGCGATGCTGGCCATCGAAATCGTCGTGGTCGCCGGAGACGTAGCCCCGCGTGTAGTAGCCCACCTGCACCTCCAGGGCCTTCATGACGGGATTGCCGGTTCTGAGCCAGCCGTCCAGCTTGAAGGCGAGCAGGTACTTCTGGCCGGAATAGTCGGTAAGGATGTCGAAACGCTCCCCGCTGCGGGCAGCCGGAGAGGGGAACCACTCCCACCGGAAATCGACCCTCTCCCGGACGGCGGGAAACCGATGACGCAGATAGGCCATGCCCACACCTACGGTGTTCATGACCTCATCCTGCCAACAGTATCCCTCGCTCTTGCTGAAACCGTCGCCGATCTCGATCACAGACATCGTCAGCCAACTGCTGGCTGCCCCGATCACGATGGCGTCATTGTCGCAATACCCCCAATCCTTGTAGATTCGATTGTAGAGGCTCGCCAGGGCATAGCAGGTGAAGACGTGCCCGAGTTTGTCGGCGCCGCCATAGGACGTGTCCGGATCGAACCACCCCTCATTGGCGGTGCGGAACGAGTGACTGCCGTAATCCCAGCCGGCGAAACCAATTGCCGCGATGGTCCCCACGGTCACTGCATTCAGGGCGATCACCTTCTTCTGTCGCGACCAGTCACTTACGGACCACCACGGCGGCTTCGAAGAGAGTTCCTCATCGGCCATTTCGAGCCTGAAATCCATGCCGGGCAACAAAGCCAGAGTGTCGGCGCCGGCGAAGCGATCCCGCGGTGCGCCCGATGCATCGGCTCCAGGCACCGCCCACGAGGAGACTGCGACCACAATCAGGACTTTTATGGATGTCGCGTCTTTCCAATTCAAGATAACGCTTCCTGACAGGCAACCCAACCTTCGCGTCCGGGAATCTCACGCGGGACGATGCGGGCCACGGCCCCGTGCGGAGATTCAAGATCGGAAGAGCACACGTCTGAACTCCAGTCACCGAATACGATCT
>CALEZT010000190.1 GCA_937927975.1 uncultured Phycisphaerales bacterium | reverse complement strand
GAACTTGGTACACCTTGAGTGTTACTCCTGTCCGCTTCTGACCCAAGAGCCCCCCTTCCCGTCCGTTGCCCACAAGCGCGCCACCTGCCGTAAGTCCTTGATTTTCCGGCTGTTTAGACACCTCTTGACCGCTTCTGTCATCATGGGTCCGTTCGATAGTGGGAAACGCGCCCGGAGGGATTCGAACCCCCGACCGACGGATTAGAAATCGCCGATTGGCCTTGGATTGCTGCGAGAAAATGGCCCTGTGATGCGACAAGCTGTACGGATTCGTTCGGATTCGTCCGACCGGACCCGACCGAAACGCAAGAATTCCGCAAGATTTCCGTCGTCACTTCCTGATCGTCCGTCCCTGTTTTGCGGGCCGTCTGCGGTTGCGCCACGCTCAGGTCCGGCAGGGATGCCACGGCCTCAGCGTCCTGGCCCCGCAGAACGTGCGAGTACAGGTTCATCGTGAGGTTCACGTCGCTGTGCCGCATCAACTCCTGAGCCTTCTTCGGGTGAACCCCGGCATTCGCCAGCATTGTCCCGAACTGCCCCCGCAAGGCATGGAAGTCAAACCGTCTGTCGGCTTCGTCGGCGTACGGTATGGCTCCACGAATTACGTTTCCGGACGCGTCCTTCTCCACCGTCTCGTCCAAGTCGTCCTGGATCATGGCGGCCGTGTCATCCGGAATCTTGAACGCCTTGGTCGTGGAGAGCTTGCCCGCGAAGTGCCCCTGCAACTCTGCCGCCAGATCGGGGCGAATCGGCAGGACCCCGCCTTTGCGGTTCTTCGTCCCTCTGGACTCAAGCTCGATCGTCAACGTATCCCAATGGAAGGCCCCCACCTTCAACTTCATCAACTCCTTGCGACGAAGGCCCGTCTCGGCCGCCAGCCGATAGACGAGATACCGCTCGTAGCCGGTCAGGTTGTGCCGCGCCGGGGCCTTCAGCGTGGCCGCCAGGAGCCGTTTGAAGTCGTCGACCGCCAGGGCCCTTCGGACTACACGAGGATCTTCCTTGACGTTCAACATCGCCAGATGGGCGACGGGGTTCTCGCTGACGTACCGCTGTTTCGTCATCCACCGGCAGAACATCTTCAGGGCCATCAGGATCGAATTGGACCGACGATAAGACATACCGTCGTCCCGGCGGCCCTTCAAGTACGTCTCGGCCTTTGCGGCGTCGATTTCGCTGTAGAAGGCGAACCCGCAGGCCTTGCACAGATTCTTGGCATCCCTTCGCGTGGACTTGGCGTAACTCTCCGTCTTCTCCCGGGCCTCCAGGCTCTCCCCGTATAGGTCGATAAGCTCGGCCAGGGGCTTCGTCGCCATACCGGCCTTTTCGTCGAGCAGGCCCCACTCAGCAAGGCTCCTGCGAATGCGGACCGGCAGGCCTTCAAGCCGTCGCCGAAGATCGGGACCGATACCCAACCCGCCCGTCTTGGCACTCAGAAGGTCCTGGATCGTGCTGGCAACCCGCCGGGTAGCGTTCTCGTCGGGGTCTACCTTCAGGATCCGCTCGATATCGTTGTGATCGCGGAACTGGCAATGCCAGACCTTGACTTCCAACTTCACCCGCTTGCCACTCTTGGATAACCTTCCTTCGACCTCCTGTCCCCTGGAATTCTTGAATCGCACCCACTTGCCGTCCGCGCGATCGAGCACTTTGGCACCCGTGGGCCTGGGAACCGTGTAGGATGGTCGGAACGTTCTCATTCATCGTCTCCAGAAAAGCTGCCGGGCTTGTGGCCCTTCCACAATTCTACCCAACGCTGCCTCGAAGGGCAACCCGCAAGCGTCCACGCCCGCAGCTCATCGAGCGACCACAGGCGCCGTCCGCCAATCTTCACGGATCGAGGACCAATCTCGCCGGTCTTGTCGGCCAGCAGGAAACTCGTTCGGCCAATGCCACAGGCTTTCGCGGCATCTTCGCTTCCGACAAGCAGGACCGGGATTTCGGTTGTGCTGGAGGCCTTCATCGTCGCGTCCTTATCCTTGAGCCCCGCCGGCGGTCGCCGCGGCCTCGGGCATGAAGATCCGCCCCAAGTGATCCGACTTGCCGCCGCGTTTCAGCATGGCCTCGGTCAGTACGTCACACGCGCGGCTGGCCTCTTCGGCGCTCTTGCAGATCGCGAAGGGGATGTAGCCGTTCGCCCAGCCGCCCATGATCTGCCGCAGGTTGTTCTCTACCACCTCGCGGGCCGTCATCATGTTGAGGCAGCCCTGTTGTGGCGAGTATTCGGCAACCCAGAGGCTGCCGAGATCCAGCGTGCACGGTCTCTCCGGCTCGGTGTTCGCCGGTTCGGACGGAGGCGAGGCGAGATTCGTCAAGATCTCGCAAT
Organism: uncultured Phycisphaerales bacterium; assembly: GCA_937927975.1. Classification (GTDB taxonomy): domain Bacteria; phylum Planctomycetota; class Phycisphaerae; order Sedimentisphaerales; family Anaerobacaceae; genus PLanc-01. The sequence goes on along the minus strand of CALEZT010000190.1, from coordinate 5,503 downwards.
CGCAGAATCCGCCCGCCTCGGTGAAGCCGGTCACGGACGCTTCGATCTCGTCGTCCGCGAACCCCAGGACCTCCAGCAGCGCCCGGGTGTGCTCGTGCGTGTGGTCACAGCCGTGGGCGCGGATCGCGTTGCTCAGGCCGTTGGTGAATTGCTGCCATTTCGGATGTGTCTCTGCCATTACCTGCATGAAAACTCCTTTTTTCAAGACTGGTGCTTACTTTTTCTTCACGATGACGCCGAGTTCGTCCAGCGTCAGACTGTTCGGGTCCATGTGGTAGGCCAGGCGGAATCCAGTGCCGGGGGCCCGGGCCTTCTCGATGAAGATGGTCTGATTGTGTTCTTCCTGTACCCGGCCGCATGCCTTCAGGATGGTGGATTCGTGGCTGTCATGCCGCTGTAGCTGGATGATTGTGTCGGCGAATCTCTCGTAGGCTGCGCCGCCCGCCAGGCTGTCGGTATCCCCGGCCTGAGCGCCTTTCCGCATGTGGGTGACGAACACAATCGAACAGCCGTGCGCCTCTGCCGCGTGCTTGCCTTCGTCCATGATCATCTTGGCATCGTCCCAAGGGTTGCGGACGGGCATGGCCATGGTGATGGGATCCAGTCGCTCCAGGATCGACGCGACCTCCTGCATGTGCTTACGACCGCCCTCGTCGTTGTCCGGCCACAGGATGACGGTCTTGCCCGCCAGGGGCGTCCAATCGGCATAGGAGGCTTTACCGGCCCCCATCGGGCTTGTGGTGCCCCCATGACCGCACCGTCGCAGGGCATGGACGCATTTCTCGCCCTCGACGACGACGACCGTCTTGGCCTCGGCAACCTGGATGCGGTTGTACAGGGGGAGCCTGCCCGGGGGCCTCTTGAGAATCCAACCACCTTGCACCGGGCTCACCTGCCAGAAACGCTTCTTGCCGTTGGTGTCCCGATACCGGATCACGACCAGGTCGGCCGCGTGCGTCGAAGGGTTGGTGTACGTGTACTCGGCCTCGATACTCTCGGGCTTGAGCATGGCCTTGATAGTCGCCATGTCTGCGTAGACCTTCGTGGGCTCGGGCTCTTTGGTTTGAGCCTGGGCCTGTGCCTTACGCGGGGGCTGCTTGTCCCCATGCTCCTTGAGCACGTCGTCGACGCTCTTGCCTGTGGCCTTGGCGACCACATCGAACACGTCACCGCAGAACCCGCAGGAGGCGGCATGGCACTTGAACCGAAAGATGCCGTCTTTCTCGTAAACACTGCCCGAGGGGCTCTTGTCCTCGTGGAAGGGGCAGATGATCTCCCGGCCATCGGCCTTGATCGTGGCGCCGGCGGTTTTCAGTTCGCTCAGCAGGTCGCTTTTGCTCGCTCGGTTCAGCATACCTGGGCCTCCAGCGTCTCATCTTGCGCCAATGCCGCGCGGACTTGCTCATCACTCGGATACCAGTCAGGGTCCCCGGGCTGAGGTTCTCGCTCTTGATGGCTGGCGGCCTTGGCCTTCTGCTCGTCAGCCTTCTGCCACCCCTGGACCACGAGCCTCCAGTCTCGCATCGGTTCGCCGTTGATCGACCATCCTGCTCCCTCGTACTTCTGCACGAAATCGCGACCGAGGTTGGGACGGTGATAGCCGATGCTGTCCGCGTATTCGTCGACCTGGGCGGCCGTCGGAGACGCGAAATCGCCCGCTGCTTTCTTTACATTCCTTCCATTCCTTCGTTGTGGTGTGGCCTTATAGCGGCCTTCGTTGTGGCCGTCGTTGTGGCCTTCGTAGTTCCCTTGCGTCTGGTAAAAGTCATAATTCAAGACACTTACGAATAGCCCGCGTGTGGCCTTCGCTGTGGCTATCATTGTGTGTCTTCGCAGCGCCTTCATGGCGCGATTGATCTGATGGTGTGTGTACACGAGCTTTCGGTAGCCGATTCGCCAGTGCAGGAGCTCCTGGATCTCCTCGTACGTGGTCAGCCATTGGCCCCTCCTGATGACCGTGCGCCCGCACCTCTGGTCACGGAAATTGGCCTTGCGGAGGATCAGGTCCCACAGTTCCCGCGTGCAGGGCGAGGCATGGGCGATGTCGCTGTCCTCGATCTTGCGGGCCTTCAAAATGAAACCTTTGCGGATTGCGCCATTGCCCATCAGTTCAGCCTCCCCGCGTGGCCCTGCTGCCACTCATCCAGAATCCGGCAGGCGTTGCGGAATATCGACTCGAAGAAGTTGCCTTTGGCCGCCGTCCAATGGCGTTCGGCTACGTCCTGAAGGCCCTCGCGGTCGGCGTTCACACGGTTGCAGACGGCGTCCCCGATGAGCTTGGGCAGGATGTCGATCGCGCACGGCTGACATACCCCAACGGTCTGTTTGCCGATCCAGACAGCGTCCGCGGACCGGCCCCTGCAGAAGATGCAGACAGGCTGCTCAGACAGGCGTTCAGCATCCTTCATCCGTGCCATCATGCCGCTCCCACGAGAAGGTTATGTTTGGCGTCGACCAGTTGTCCGGTCCATTTTTTCGCGAGCGCCCAGCCCAATCGCCGTTCCTCTGTCGGCAGATCGCTGCCAAGAAGGTAGATCATCAGGGCTCCCAGGGCCGAACTCGTCTCGGATTCGGATTTCGGTCTTGACATCGGCTGCGGTTGGTGGTAGGATTGTGACCATCGATCGCTTTCCCCCGTCGCCGTGCCCCTGCCAGGGCCGGCTTGCGCGCATGTCGTCATTTGAAAGCTCCTTGAGTTGTTGGGGCGGTACGGCCACGAAGTGTTTGGAGTACGTCCCCAGGCTCGAATCGAATCGTGCGATCCGAAATTCGAAGCGATGGAATCGTGCCGCGCCTGGCCCATGTGAGGATGAGTTTGTGACGAACGCCGAGCATACCGCCGAGCGTTCTTGCGTCAACCAATTGTGACATTTGGCTATCCATAATGATCTACATTACGGATAGTGGGGGCATGATACAAGGTGCCAAATCGCAAGGCGAAACAGATGTGGGCACTTGTGCCACTTGCGGCACTTTTTCAGGCACTTACAGGCAGTCAGTCGATGCTTTTAGTGAGGGAAGGCCAGTACACTTCTCCGCGTAGGCCCCCCATTGGCTCTTCAGATAAGACGGCAGATACCTCTTGCTTTGGCCCCTTCGCCAGGGATTGACATGCTTCATCTCGACCTGTCCCTTCTGGGCCAAGCCCTGCAATGAGGTGATCCGGCTCTCACGGAGATTCGTCGAAAGAGGCACGCAGTGTTCTTCCATGAATTCGCCCAAGGTCAGGGGCGTCTCGGGCTTCTGTTCTGCCTGGAACGCATCGGATTCGGAGATTCGTTTCAACGTCTGCATCAGCTTGTCGGCTTCGTTCACGACAGCGAAATCCATGCGGGGCATATGATCGGCATGGTTGTCATCGCCATGCGTGTGGGGCGACACATAGGTAACGCGGCGGTCCAACCCACGAAACCGGGCTTCGAGCGTGTCGGCCATCCCGTCCATGCGGGCGAGACGCAGGTGCTCAGCAATCTCCCGTATGGCGGGAGCGATCAGCCGGATACTCCGGCGGTGCATGAAGCAGGTACATTCCGGAGACGGCCTCTCTGCGCCCAGCCAATCCTGGATCTTCTGCCTGGTCCGTTGGATCAGGTCGGACGCCGAGACATTCCCCTCGGGCTGCGGGGATTCCCAGAGACGGGACAATCTGTCGTGTCCGATCGCCGCGGTCTCCAACTCGGCATTGGTAATCTCGTTTGGCAGGTCGCAGGCCACACTGAAACGCTTGGCGGATTGTCGCTTCTTCATAGGTGGAGCAGGGAGAGAATCATGGGCGGGTTGTGAAGGTATGCGATACCCTGCGGATGAACCGCGCCCGCCCGGATGATGGCTGACTGATCTGGTTTTCGCATTTTTCACGTCCCTCATCCTACCGAAAAAGAACACGACCGGTCAAGACGAGAAATCCGAAAATTCTGGGGGAACTTTTGGGGAGGGGAAAAAAGAGGACTCCAATTGTCCGGTCTGGGAAAAATGGGCTGAATCTGAGTTTCAGGGGCCCATCCTTGCCCCGCTCCCTCCGTACGAAAAAAGGCATCCGCCGGTCCCCGGGGCCCCCTATCGGTTTTCCCGGCCCCGGTGCCAAAGGACTCCCTATCCGGCCTGTCGCGACGCCTGGGCCTGTCCTTCGGCCCGTGTGACGATCCGGTGCACCTGGACGTGCGAGAACCGCTTGCCGTCCTTTGTGCGGATTCCCCGCTCGTTCAGCCGGTTCGCGATGGCCCGCAGGCTCAGTCCCTCGGCCTGCCATCGGCGCATCAGGCCGATGGCGGCCTGTTCCTGAACATTGGACACGAGGTGCTTGCCGTCGGCGTCCAGGTCGAAGCCGTAGGGCAGCCGGTGACTGATCCGCCGGCCCGCGGCCTTCAGGTGTTGCATGGCTGTTGTCGTCCGCTCGCTCACAAGGTCCCGCTCGAATTCGGCCAGGACCGCCAGCAGCCGGAAAACCATCTTCCCGGCGGCGCTGGTCGTGTCGATCTTCTCGGACAGGCTCACGAGGTCCGCATGGGCCTTCCGCAGCCGCTCGCTGATGTCCAGGGCGTCCTTGGTCGATCGGGCCAGCCGGGACAAGCTGTAGACCACCAGGGCCCCGCCTTGACGGCAAGTCTCCGCGATGGCGTTTTGTAGGGCAGGCCGGTTGCTCATCTTGCCGCCGCTGATTCCCTCATCGACGTAGACGGCCGCCAGTTCGTAGCCGTTGAGGTCCGCCCATGCCCGGATCTTCTCCCGCTGGGCATCGAGGCTCACGCCGTGGATGGCATGATCGGTCGTGGACACACGGACGTAGCCGATGGCTTGCTGTTTCATCGCTTCTGCCCTCCACTGCTGTACACAAAGGGGTCGGTTTGTATACAAGGGGCCGGCCTGCGGTGCACCGGCCCGGGAGAATCACCAAGGGTCCACTGCTTTATTCACGTCCACGGCCAGATCGTACGCCTGCATCAGTCCTGCAAAAACTGGATCTGACCGAAGAACATCCACTGGGGCATTCTGTGCGTGTGGCCGCCAGACGTTCACGAAATCCGTGTCGAGGTGGCTGTCGAGGTGCTGCAACTCGATTATCACGTGCAGGAGGGCCTTCGTCCTGTCGTCCAGGCCTCCGATTGCCGCCGCAAGTTCCGCCTGTGCCTGCTCAAGCTGCTTTGCCTTCTGTACGATCTCGGCCGCCCTCGACGCGGCGGCGTCGATGATCTGCCGCCGGGTCGCTGCGGGGTAATGGCACAACTCGCGAATTATGCTGCGGATTCGCTGCTCAAAGCCGCCCCAACGCAGACGCTGTGCCAAGCCGGCGACACAGCGATCTTCGCCTTCGGGTGAATCCGCCCGTTCCACAAAGGGCAGTGCTCCCTTGAGCAAGGCCAGAGACTCAACAAGATCCTTCGGCGGGCAGCTCAGGCTTTGAAGCAGGTCATCAATGGCCTGGGCGTCAATCCTCGCGTTCATCTTTGCCCTTAGTAACTATCTCAAAAGGCTCAGGCGATGGAGACGGCGATACCAGAGCAGG
>CALEZT010000189.1 GCA_937927975.1 uncultured Phycisphaerales bacterium | reverse complement strand
ACCACCGAGATCTACACTCTTTCCCTACACGACGCTCTTCCGATCTCCTTCCGCGTTATCATTTCAAAATGACACCAAAAGAAAACCCATCTGAAAACGAAAAGGCGATCCAAACCCTGGAGGAAATCTGCGAGAACACCCGCGCCATTCGCAGGGTGGTCAACCGAATTCTGGACCATCTCCACGAGTCCCACGAGGAAGAGCCAGATGATGACTATGACCCCGACGCACTCGATTGGGATGACCTGGACAACCGTGACGATATGTACTACTGAATCCACCGGGAACGGCACATGCAGCAGGCAACCGCTGGCACGCCGGAACTGTGACTACCTGGATCCGCCCGCGATCTCATCATAGACATCCGTATTGTCCCGCTGCCAATGCGCGAACTGGTCTGCCAGGCCCAGGAATTGAACGTAGCTATGGAGGGATGCCATCGCAATCTGCGGGAGCATGCCGGCCTCGATCGCTCTGAGCCGATACTGGGGGATTTTCAGTTGCTGGGAAGCCTCCTTCAGACTCAACCCCATTTCCTGCCTGCGGCAGCGGCACAGGGAAGCCATGGATAAGAACCGAACCAGGTGGTTTGGATTCAGTCCTGACTCCGATAGCATGGCAACGACTTCCAGACCGAGTGCCTTGTTCACTCTCTTGACCAGAAGTCCGGCCTGTCGGCGGGTGAGATTCGGGAACTGCTTGTCTGCCATATTCGTGCCCCAACTGCGACTTTGGCAACACCATTTGTGTGGGCATACGCGTGGGCCTTGCCCACCGAACAACCACTGGGCATGCACCCCGTGCATGCCCAGACGAGAAGGATACTGTACCCGTGGCAGGCAGGCAATCTCAATGGCTGGTGAGCGGAAAGCTTATAAAGGCTGTTGACCTTCACTTTGGATGGAAGACATAGACCTGCATGCCGGCCTGAGGAGCTTGGATGAAAGCCTGCGGCGCATGAAGGACCTCCTGGCTTGGGGCCAGTTGAAACAGTCAGAAGCCCGGCCGGACCAGCCGCCTTCGTTTCAGATCTACGATCCGACCCCCACCGACCTGAGGGACAAATACTCTCACTTCTTATCCACCGCCTTCCAGATCCACGGCATTCTTCACGAGCACGGCGCCTCCATTCCTGCGCCGCTGCGTGAAACCCTTCAAAGGAAGCTGGCCAAGCTCGAACAGGAGGCCCGCCAACTGGACCTGCACCAGAGGTGCCTGGGGTATTGACCATGGGATGGCTCGATCTACTCAGGAGAAGGGTCGCCAAGGAGCAAGCCAGCCCAGTCCCGGCTCCTGCGACCAATGAGGCCCTTACCGGCATGCGGACCGACATCGATCAATTGCTCGGCCGGATCGGCACAATCGACATCACAATCAAGAGACATGACGACCAGCTCACTGCCCACGAGGCACGCCTGCAGGAACATGGGCAGAGGCTCCAGACCCTGGAACAGAAGGTCGCCATCCCGGCCGGGCAACCCGTGCCAACCCGCCAGGCTGTCCGACGCGCTGCGGACAACGACCGTTTCCTTTTCACGCAACCGGCCTATGCGAGCCCGGCCCAGCAGTTTGATATCGAGCAGTTCACGGAGCAGCAGAAGCGTGTCCTGGCCGTTTTCTTCCAGAACAAGGGACGGCGGATGTCCTATGCGGACGTGGCAAGGGTCCTGAACAAATCCGCCTATACGATCAAGAACCAGGTGAACCAGATCCGCCAGAAGGCGGACCTGTTTGACTGCACGATTGGCAACCAGAGCCGCAACCTCTTTGCGCTCAAGGCCGACCTGCGGGTCGAGAAGTACCTCAAGGTAGGCCAGCCAACCGAGCGCCCAGTGTCGACGTGCGAGCGAGACCAGTCAGGAGTGGAACCGGAAGCCAAGAAGGCCGAGCCTGTCATTGAATACGCGCAGGAACGTCCCGAGCCCCAGGAAGAAGCCTGAAAGCCACATACCCGGCTCTCTCCAGAGGCCGCCGGTCAATACTTCTACGAAATGCCCGCCCATGGCGGAAGAGTGAGGATTGCGCCCCATGGGGCACGCCCCGCAGCTCGCAATCCGCCTCAGGATCGCGCCGCCGGCGCCCCCTCTCTGGCTCGTTGCCCAGGCTGGAAACAGAACAGGACCGTCATTCGTCTCACCGAATATCTCATAACGCCAGGCGATGGGGCCGTTCTTGGGGACTTTGGTGTCCCTGGCATCGGCAGGTTTATAAACCCCCGGCGCTTTATGCGTGCGGTGAGGTTTACACGTCCCATGGATATCGAGCAATACCTGGCAGACAGAAAGAGGCACTTCGATGCCGGCACCAGCCGGATCCACAACTTCGAGGTTTTCGACTTCAACTACGTTCCCGAGAAGCCCCTCATGCGGGAAGAGGTCAAGCCGGTGATCGATGCCCTGCTCCGCTACCAGCAGACCGGGATCGCCAACAACGTGCTGATCCTGGGATCCCGGGGATCGGGTAAGAGCGTTTTTGCACGGTATCTGATGAAGGTCATGTCCGACCAGGGCCAGCCTGCGTTCGCCTATGCCAATTGTCGCCAGCACAATACCAGCTTCAAGATCCTGGCCTCCTTACTGGGCCTGCGGCCCCGGGGCTGCAGCTTAGATGAACTGTGGCAGAAGTTCGAGGGCTCCCGGCAAGGCCGGATCGTTTTCGTGCTGGATGAGGTCGATCTGATCAGCGACAAGGACCGGCACAAGGATATTCTCTACCTGATCAGCCGCTCGCCCAGGAACCACATGGCCCTGCTGCTCAGCAACAACCCCAAGTTCCTGAGCCTCTTGGATGAGAGCACCCAGAGCACCCTCCAGCCGGAGATCATCCATTTCGGCAGCTATAGTGCCAGCGAGATCGAAGGGATTCTCACCGAGCGGGCCAAGGTCGGCTTGGAGTCGGTCCCCGAGCAGGCCATCGCCCAGATCGCCGCCATGACAGTCAAGAACACCAACTCCGATGTCCGGGTCGCCATCAAGACCCTGTACCTGTCCGCCCTGGAGCCGGACGTTTCGCTGCGGGAGCACTTTGAGAAGGCCCGGCGGGACATCATGTTCGATGTGGTTAAGGACCTCAACGACAAGAACCTCTTGATCCTCAAGGCCGTCACGGGCTGCCCGGAGGGTCTGGCCAAAGGGGTATACGAAGCCTACCAGAGGGTCAGTACCCAGTTCCATGAGGAGCCGCTTTCGTATGTGGCTTTCTACTCCACCCTGTCTTACTTGCAGAGCCTCGGGCTGATCGTACTGCTGTCCACCAAGGTCAACCGGACCTACACCAACCGGATACAGTTGACGTTCGACCCAGGTATCCTGGATGCTATCTGGGCGACGCGGTTCGGTTGAGTGGCCGCCAATGGGCGGGTTTCTGAGTCGGCCAAGGCGGTCTGGGCCAGTTTGGGACCCCGGAAAAGCACCTCACGAGGGGCCTGAATCATGTTCCAGCCTTGAACACGATCTAACCTGTTTCAAAAGCGATACTTACGAACGGGGCTCTGAATCATGTTCCACGCCAATGAAAGGGGAACGTGAATAGGGAACCTGAATGTGTTCAGGGCTTCTGGAAGGCTGAGTGTGAGGTGTTTGGGAACTGCGTTCGGTGTGGTTGGCGCGGCGGTTGAGCTTGTGCTGCGTGGTGGTTTGTGGGTGTTGGAGATAGGTGACTTGAGTGGTCGTGTGTTGAGCCGGAGGGGCTTGGTATGGTGGCAAGTCTATGACTTGGTTTTGGTGGAGACAGGTATGGTGTCTGTTGTGTGCGCCTGGACGGCGGGAAGGGGCGTGAGACCGTAAGGTTTAAAAGGTTTATCCCCTTGGTGTGGGTATGAAAGAGAGAGGCTATCAGAAAGAGGTGGATGAGACGCCTGCCTATAGGAGCAAGGCGGAGGTTCAGATAGCCAGGCTGCTTGACCGCGAGGGTATCGCGTTCAGGTACGAGCATCCGTTGGCGGTCGTGGACCGGAAGAGGACCCGGATCTGGTATCCTGATTTCTACCTGCCTGAGTATGGCATGATTATCGAGTACTTTGGTATGAATGACGATCCGGGATACAGGGAGCGGGCGGAACACAAGATGCAGGTCTACCGGGAGACCGGCATCGAGGGGGTGTTCCTGACTGAGGAATCCCTGCGGGGAGACTGGCCGGCGAGGGTTGTCGGCCAGATTGAGGGTGTCCTCAGAGAGAGGATGGATAGGTTCTGTAGGTTCCGGCAGCGGGGTGTCGGAGAGAGGAAGACCCGGTGTCTGCGTGCGGGCGTGGGGTCGTGATGCAGGCTCCTGCACCGAGCTTTCTGTAATCTGTCGGTCGTGTGCTCCAGCCGAGCTCCTACTGGATGTCTTCGGCGTTCATCTGGCTGTATTGGCTGTACAGATGATCCAGGTCGGCGTTCTTGTGGAGGACGAGCCGGTATCTGAGAACGAGGGGCATTGTGGTGGAGATAGGGATTGGCTCGCGTCCTGGGTATGCCACATTCTGGGCGCTCCCCGATGCTCGCAAGATCCATTGGCGAGGGGGGCCGGGATGGGAGGGGTGGACCAGGATCGCCAAGTTGGACACTGCGTTGCCAAACGTGCCGGAGAAGTTCATCCAGTCGCCGGCTGTGACCGCTGTGTTCTGCGGGGTGACCGGCCCGTTGCGGTCGGTCATCTGGAGGTCTGCAGGCAGCAGGATGCGCGTGGAGAAGCCGCCGTATCCCTTCACATCATTGGAGCCGCCGATGCGAAGACCTTCTTCGAGCGCCAGGATTTCTATGTCGAAATCGATCAGACGGGTATTGTCTGCGACTTGGTGGACCCGGATCGTGACGGCCTCCTTGGCGAAGGGTTCCAGCCCGTTCTTCCACCGTGAGGATTTCCAATACACACTGGCCTTGAGGGCTGCCGCGTCTTGCTCAGGCGGAAGGATCTGTACCGTGCGGACATTCCACATGAAGTCCTCACATGCCCACATATCGCCCATGGCCTTGTCGCCCACGTACACCTGGTGCCAGGCCCAGAATATACCGCGATGGTGGAGATGATCCTTGGGGAAGTCCTCCGTCAGAACCTGGCCGTCAAGCCCGTAGATGGGGTGGCAGTAACTGGCCCTGGAGAAGCCACCTTCGTCGGTTGCCTTCGGGGCAGTACGATAGAACAGGACGGGCGCCTCTGCCTCGAAGAACTGGTAGCCCTCGTCTGTCTTGATGATGCGTATACGGCCCTCGGACGCCGAGCCAAGGTTGAGCGATGACATAGCCAAGGTGATCGCGATGAGGATCTTCATCGAAGCGAGCCCCCGGCATGATCTGTTTCGGTGCAGACTGTACCGCATAATGACCTCCCCGACCATGGCAGCCGACAACCGGCGGCCGTCCGGTCGTTGACAGCATTTTCAGATTTTGCATGCATCCCTGCCGGTATTGTCCCTGTCCGCGTCATTCACGATATAGTATGCGCTGTGTGTACTCAAGGCAAGATCGCAGGCGAACCATCGGGCGGGAGAAGGTACGTTATGCGGTGTGTCGGCGTGACGGGGATGGGATTCTGCAAAGGAGAAGCATCCTGCCGGGCGATGCTGATTGACCGCGCCCAGTCAGAAGAGACCGTGGTTGCCTGTGACCCGCGTCTCGGCATCAATCCTTTCAGGGCAGTCTGTTTGTGAGATATCGCAGTACCGGCATTCGCCCCAACTGGCGACTTTGCGGGCAGGTTCTGGTCCGCCAATCGCTAAGACCGTCTTTCGGAACAGCTCCCTGAGATCGGCATCGATCTTGGAGGAGGGGATATCCACGATTGTACTGGCGTAGATGAGACGCCCATCGAGCTTGCGCCCTTTGCAGGGCCCGTCCACATGGGGCAGCGCCAGCATGTACACCAGGACCTGGAAGTGATCGGAATGGCGGGGGGTCCCGGTCTTGCAGTCCTCCACGTAGGCCTCGGTTCCCCGGATGGCCACGATGTCCGGTTTGCCCGACACCTCAATTCCCGTCTCGCCCATGAGCTTGAAGGAGTTCTGGTCTTCGGCGTATACAGTAAATCCGTCTGCTTCGAGGGCTGCTCTGCGGGCATGAAGCAGTTGCGTGTGGCCTGCGGTCCACTTGGCCAGATCCAGGCCGCTGGGCACCTTCTCCCAGATGTAGTGGGAACGAAACCAGGATGCCCATTCGCACTGCTTTTCACCCGCCATGATCTTGGAGAGCCAACTAACCCAGAGGAAGGGATTGGCGCGTTCCACGGAAGACCCGGGATTGTGTAGAGGCCTTCCATTGGAGGGCGGGCTCTCTGTCCCCTCCACGGGTTCTGCTGGCCGAGTATTCTCACGGTTCATATTACTTCCAGGGTGGATGCGCCACGTTAAAAACCTTTCGGTGAGCCGGCGATCAGCGGCCGCATCACGAAACGTACCCGGGCCAAGAGAGTATGTGTGGGGTTTACGCGTCAGCTGGATTTTGGATACCTGATGCCCTGCAAGTGTGTCTTCACTTGAAAGTGGTGGGAAAAGTTTATAAAGAGGCCCTGTGTCGAATAGCCGGAACCAAGCGCGAACGATCGATGTAGCCAGAGGTACGTTCTATCAAACACAATAAACAAACCGATATCCCATACCGATCGACTTGACGCGTAAAGTCCACACACTCTTTGCTTGTGCGAACCTTTCCGGCGGTCCGATTCTGTTTGATCGGAATCGTACACGTGAGCCCCCGTCCCCAGGGGCCACCGAGTGAGAAGGCAGCCTGTTACCCTACATCCTGCGCCGTGCCATCCGCGATTGGCGTGGCCAGGCTCCTGAGATCTGCAAGCTGTCTTTCCGCGACCGCATCGTTCAGGTCGTCAGGAACGAAGAGGTAATAGTCCTCTGAGACCCGGGTCAGCGCGCGTAACGCCCGTGCTTCTTCCGGGGGCCGGTCCAGGTACAGAGAGCCGTCTTCGTAGTCGGCGTCCCAGAGGATCGCATCGGCCAGTTCCTGGATTTGAAAGTCCCACTCGTGACGATCCTGACACATGGGACCGGGGATCTCCTCCCCCTCCATAGCCTGCCGGGCGGCGACCACCAGGTTGCGGGAAGGCGTGCCCAGTTCAGGCTCATCGATTTCCAGCATGACAATTTCTCGAAGCTTCTCAAAGATAGCGGCGATGCCCCCCTCCAGCGCGGCGGTCAGTTCCACTACGGGGGTGTCTCGGCAGAGCAGTCCTTTGCCAACGGTCACCAGGACCGCGACCTTCTGCCCGTAGGTCAAGTCATCGAAGCAGTTTACGCCTGAGGGATAGTCCTCCAACCGGTCCAGGAACGCTTCGTCCAGCAGACAGAGCAATGCCTCGGCGAAGACCCTCGCCTCTGCTCCATCCAATGTTCGTTCGCCGCACGATGTCCGCCACATGCAGGATCCTATTCACGTTTCTCAACTTCTGTCAGAGCCATCAGGGCCTCCAGCGTGGGGGCCATCCAGGATTTGCTCCATCGATGGGGGGTATTCAGGCTGTCATCATAGACGTGCTTCACGCCCTCTCGCATCAGCAGTGTATGCATTTCCACGGTATGGCTGCCCCCAGTCGGAGCCGGAGTCGACTTGCCCCAGTCCCGTTCACCAGTCAGGACCAGACGCGTCGTTTCCTGGAAGTGCTTCTTCTGCCGGGAGACGAGCAGGTCAGGACGATAGGCGTTCAGTTGTTCGACGGTGCCGTAGACAGCCTCCATGCGGTAGTGGAACCGATCGAAGAACATCGGCGCATCCCAGGAAGCGGCGTACCCGAAGAACTCAGGATACGTCAGAATCAGACTGAAGGCGCCCCAGCCGCTCTTGCTGAATCCCAGTAGAAGTCTTCCTTCCGACTGCCCCCTGGTCGAGTAGTGTCTCTCGATGAAAGGCACGACGAATTCCTTCAGATAGCTTGCCTGCCGCGTATTCGGATCTGTGACATGATCTCCGTACCACGGCTCCTTCTCGAAACCCATTTCGACTATGATCATATCATGCTTGTTGTGGGCGTTCATCTCCTTGAGGACGCCCAGGCCATAGCCGTACCGCTGCTCAAAGCCCTTCTCGACAGGCAACACGTACAGCACGCGATAGCGCTTGTCCTTGCGGTAGCTATCCGGCGGAAGAACGTGGATTTCTTGCCTTCCGTTCTGGTACGGTGTCTCGACCGTGTGGATCCTGATGCCGTCGCGAATCGCGACGGCCGATTCGCCGGGGTCGGGCGCCGGGCCACGTGAGGCCGGGCCCGCCACGCCTCTTAGCAGATTACCGATCACATTGAGGATCGGGATTCGCAACCCTCCGCCATTCTCATCAACCTCATGGAATCTGCGGATTGCTTTCTTCCATGCCCCGAACTGAGCGAGATCGGCGGCGCCGAACACCTCCTGCTTGCCCATCGAGAGCCACAGCTTGCCCGTTTGCCCAGACGGGACGTAGGCAACAACGTAATACCGTCCCGCCGTGGGCAGCGTGACGGTCTCGCTACGCA
>CALEZT010000188.1 GCA_937927975.1 uncultured Phycisphaerales bacterium | reverse complement strand
ACCACCGAGATCTACACTCTTTCCCTACACGACGCTCTTCCGATCTGATCGATTCTTCAACGGCCGCAGCGCCAACATCAGCAAGACGGGGGCCTTGATCACCGTTCCGCTCAGCACGCCGGCCCGCGAGGGCAGCGTGGTCGAGCTGAACTTCCCGAGGACCGACACGCTTGCCCAGGAGAAAGGGCAGTACGCCCGGATCAAGCGGGGACGGATCGTTCGTGTCGATCGACGCAACACCCTGGACAACGCAAGCATCGGTTTGGGCATCGCTTTCGAGTAATCCCGAACCGGTGCCACGAGGCAACGAAAAAGCATGAAGCCGGCGGTCGGCATCGTCCGTCGGCTTTTCGTGTTTCCAGGCGGGGCTCGCGCGCGAGATCTCTACAACACCACCGGCACGAACATCAGGAGAAGCCCCAGGGCTGCGGCGCTGAGGGTGATCTGCAGCCATCGCGTGTATCGGGCATAGTCCGGGTGCTGATCCTCGAACTCGTGGTAATAGTCATCGAGGTCGGCGTCGCCAGGCCGCAAGCGGACGCGAACGTAAATATGCGCGGCCACCGAAGCAAGGAACAAAGAGCCACCTGCTATATACAGCGCTACGAACATGATACACGTCATCATACCACGTCCTGTCGTTCAGCCAATCGGAAAACGGGCGAAAACCATGCCTTCATCGGTCTGTATTGACGATGGCGCAGCTTCGGGCTATCCTCTCTCGTGGCTGAGTTGAACGGCCTGCCGAACGAGTCCGTGAACGAAAGTGCGACATGATGCAAGTAGTGGATCTACGCAGCGATACGGTCACCCTGCCCTCCGACGAGATGCGTGAGGCAATGGCCCGCGCCGAACTGGGGGATGACGTCTTTGGCGACGACCCCACTGTCAACCGGCTCGAACGAATGGCCGCCGAGCGGGTCGGGAAGGAGGCGGCCCTGTTGGTCGCCAGCGGGACGATGGGGAACCTGGCGTCGATCCTGACGCACTGTCGCCGGGGCGAGGAAGTGATTCTGGGCGACCAATCGCACACGTTCGTTTACGAGGGTGGCGGCATCGCAGCCCTTGGCGGGGTCCATCCTCACACGATCCCCAACCAGCCAAACGGCACGCTGTGCCTTGAGGACGTCGAGGCTGCCATCCGCCCCGACAACGTCCACTTCCCCCGCACCAGGCTGATCTGCCTGGAGAACACGCATAACCGATGCAACGGGGTGCCGCTGACGCCGCAATACATGACGGCTGTCGCAGCACTGGCCTGTCGTCATGGCCTGGGCGTTCACCTCGACGGGGCGAGGCTCTTCAACGCAGCCGTCGCGCTGGGCGTGGATGTGAAGGAACTGGCGGCGTCCGTCGATTCGTTGAGCATCTGCTTGTCCAAGGGATTGGCCGCGCCGGTGGGCTCGGTGATCTGTGGATCCCAGGCGTTTATCGCGGAGGCGCGTCGCGTTCGCAAGGTTCTGGGCGGCGGCATGAGGCAGGCGGGCGTCTTGGCCGCCGCGGGCATCGTGGCTCTGGAGACAATGGTGGACAGGCTCCAGGAAGACCACGACAACGCCAAACGCCTGGCCGAGGGGATCGCGAGAATCGAGGGCCTAGCCATCGATCTGGCGAAGGTCCATACGGACATCGTTTACTTCGACGTGGTTGAGGGGGGCCTGGACGCAGATTCGCTGATCAAGCGGTTGAGCGATCGAGGCGTTCGAATGCTCAGCGTCGGTCCCAAACGCATTCGCGCGGTTACGCACTACGGCATTACCGCCGCCGACATTGATCGCACGATCACAGTCCTGGGAGAAGTCACGCGACCGACCTGAGTTCACTTCCCGATGGGGCGTTGGTAGACGATCCTGCCCCCGATAAGGGTCGTGTTCACGGACAGATCGTTCTCCAGGACGACCAGGTCTGCGTCGTAGCCCTGCCGGATGCGCCCCTTGCGTTTGTCCAACCCCAGCACGCGGGCGGGGTTCTCGGTCACCGTCCGGATCGCCTCCGAGAGCGGACACCCGGTGAATCGCATCAGGCGGGTCAGCAGGTCGTTCAGTGGGACCGCGGTCCCGATCAGGGTCCCGTCCTTGTATCGCGGAGTGCCGTTGCGGCATTCGTATTCCACGTTGTTGTAGACGTAGCGACCGTCGGGCAGGCCCAGGGCCTGGATGCCGTCGGTGATGGTCACGAACCGCTCGGGGCCGAGGGCCTTGTAAGCGAGCCGCAGGACCGCGGGATGAATGTGAACCCCGTCGGTGATCACCTGGCAGGTGACCGAGGGCCGCTCGAAGATCGCCGCCAGAGGACTCGGATCGCGATGGTGCAGCGAGGGCATCGCATTGAACAGATGAGTCGCGTGGGCGATGCCGACGTCGAAGGCCCAAAGGGCTTCTTCGTATGTAGCTTTGGAGTGCCCGAATGAAGCGACCGTTCCGTTGGCCATCAGCGTTCGGATGATGGCCTCGCTGCCGGGTAGTTCGGGGGCTACGGTCATCATCTTGAGGGTGTCGCCGAGCAGGGCGTAGATGTCGTCGAGGATGACGGCCGACGCATCACCCAAGCAGTCCGGCTGAATCATGCCCCGTTTGTGCGGCGAGATGAACGGGCCTTCCAAGTGCGTGCCGAGAAGCTGTGCGCCGCCCAGGTCTCGGCCTGTGCATTCCGCGGCCAGACGCAGATGGGCGTTTCTCTGCCCGCGCTTGTAGACCGTCGTGGCCAGGAAGCCCGTCACTCCGAAACGGGCGCAGGTTTGCGAGATCGTCTGAAGCGCCTCCGGCGTCGCGTCAAGGACGTCTGCGCCGCCGGCCCCCTGGATGTGGACTTCGATGAAACCGGGCGCCACAACGCAGCCGCCGGCATCGAGGACCCGGTCGGCCAGGGGCGAAGGAGCGGCATCGCCGATCCGCTCAATCGCGCCGTCGCGTATGAGGATGGATCGCAAAGGGGCTTCGGCCGGCACATCATGCAATCGGCAATTCGTGACCAATAGTGAACTCATGTCTTCTGTGTCCAACAAGCGGCGGGTTCGGATCGGATGACGCGACCACAGGGCCGGCCATCGCCTTCTGTCTCGCAAGGATACGAGGGGGCCGGACGGAATGCAAGCGGCATGCTCCTCACGACTGTCACATTCCCAGTTTTGGTTGACGCCTGGGAGGCTTTGGACTATCGTACCCAAGCGGCAGGCGCGGCGTGCGCGCCCCGGCCGGATCGAATGGAAATCGCACAAGCACGGGGGCTTCGGTGCTTTTGCCTCATGCAAGAGGTCCAATGAAATCCATGGGAAAGGGGAGGTAGACGGTGCAATACGGAATACCCATCGTCAAGGATGTCTACTGGGTCGGCGTCAACGACCGGCGCACGTCCCTGTTCGAGGGGATCTGGCCGATTCCCCGCGGCGTCTCCTACAACTCGTATCTCATCCTGGACGAGAAGACGGTCCTGATCGATACGGTCAAAGACCTGTCGGCCAATGGATATCTCAAGAAGCTCCGTCACGTGCTGGGGCCCGACCGGCAGATCGACTACCTGGTCGTCAATCACCTCGAACCCGATCATTCCGGCGCGATTCCGCTGGTGAAGAAGATCTTTCCGGGCATCCAGATTCTCGGCAACAAGAAGACTGCCGAGTTCGTCAACGAGCTCTACGGCGTCCAAGACACCCGCATCGTCGCCGACGGCGAGGAGCTTTCCCTGGGCCGCCGCAAGCTGAAGTTCTTCTTCACGCCCATGGTCCACTGGCCCGAGACCATGATGACCTACGAAATGTCCGACGGCATTCTCTTCTCCGGCGACGCGTTCGGCGGGTTCGGTTCGCTCGAAGGCGGGATCTTCGACGACGAGGTGGACATCCACTACTTCGAGGACGAGATTTTGCGGTATTTCTCGAACATCGTCGGCAAGTACTCACCCATGGTTCAGAAGGCGATCCAGAAGCTCGGCGGCGCCGGAGTACCCCTTCGCATCGTGGCCGCGACACACGGCCCGATCTGGCGGACGGACCCGGGCCACATCATCCGCCTGTACGATCGCTGGAGCCGCCAGGAGACGGAACCCGGCGTCGTCGTCGCGTTCGGATCGATGTACGGCGCCACAGAGCGGATGGCCGAGGCGGTCGAGCGGGGCGTCACCGAAGGCGGGATCAAGACGATCCGGGCGCACAATGTTTCGACCAGCCACGTATCGTATATCATCCGCGATGTCTGGCGGTATCAGGGCCTCATCCTGGGGTGCCCGACCTATGACGCCGGCGTGTTCCCGCTGATGAACAACGTGCTGGATCTGCTTCGCGAGAAGCGGGTCGCCAACCGCGTGGCGGGCCTATTCAGCAGCTTCGGCTGGAGCGGCGGGGCGGTCAAAGGAATGAAGCAACTCGTCGAGGACAACAAACTGGAGCTGATCGAGCCGATCGTGGACGCCAGGTTCTGCGCGACATCCGAGCAGCTTGAACAATGCCGAGCCCTGGGCCGAGCGATGGCCGCACGCATCCGCGGGGGCGCGGCGCAGAAAGCGTGAGAACGACAATCATGGCCGATACGCAGAGAAGCTGGGAAAAGCGTTTGTCCAGCAAGCCCGATGAACTGACCGTGGACTACGTGGAGTCCCTGTCCTACGACCAGCGTTTGTACAAATACGATGTCCTGGGGTCGATCGCCCACGCGGCCATGCTGGCGGCACAGGGCTTCCTCACGCAGGCGGAGTTCGTCGCCATCGAGCAAGGGCTGACGGGGATTCGCGACGACATCGAGGCGGGTCGGTTCGAGTTTGACAAGGCCGCTGAGGACATTCACATGGCCGTCGAAGGGGCTTTGATCAAGCGGATCGGCGAGCCGGGCGAGAAACTGCACACGGCGCGCAGCCGCAACGATCAGGTCGCGACCGACATCCGCCTCTGGATGCGGGACCAGATCGGCACGCGGCAAGAGGGCATCGCCCGCCTGCAAAGCGCGCTGGTCGCTTTGGCGGGCAAGCATGTGGACGACCTGATGCCGGCGTACACGCATATGCAGCGGGCCCAGCCCATCGTCATCGGCGCCTACCTGCTGAGCTTCGTCCAGCAACTCGAACGCGACGTGGTCCGGCTGGGCAACTGCCGCGATCTGTTGAACCTCTCCCCGCTCGGCGGCGGCGCAATCGCAGGCTCGACGTTGCCCATCGACCGGGCGGCAACCGCCTCGGCCCTTGGGTTCACCGACATCGTCCGCAACAGCATCGACGCGGTCAGCGACCGGGATTTCTGCGCCGAGTTCATCTTCGACTGCGCCTTGATCGCGGCGCATCTGTCCCGCCTGGCCGAGGACTGGATCATCTTCTCATCGAGCGAATTCGGCTTTGTCCGCATCGACGACGCCTTCTGCACGTCGTCGAGCATGATGCCGCAGAAACGAAATCCCGATGTCCTGGAGCTCATGCGGGGCAAGACCGGCACGATCTATGGCGCCCTGATGGCCATGTTAACGATTCTCAAGGCCCAGCCCTCCGGCTACAACCGCGACCTCCAGGAGGACAAGCTCCACGTCTTCTCGGCGGCCGATTGCATCGGCAAGTCGCTGGAGATTGCGGCGGCGGTCGTCTCGCACACGACGTTCCGCACGAAGGAGATCGCAGCGGGCCTGGACGCGGGTTTCCTCGACGCGACTGCGTTGGCCGAATATCTCGTGCGAAAGGGCGTTCCCTTCCGCAAGGCCCATGGCGTCGTCGGGTCGCTGGTCGCGCGGTGCGAGAAGGAGGGCCGTTCGCTGTCCCAGCTTTCGCTGGAAGAGTTCCAGGACCGGTCGCCTGTGATTGGCGATGACGTGTACGAGCACCTCGGCGCGGGCAACGTGGTGAGGCGGTACGTCTCCGCGGGCGCCGCGGGCCCCGAGCAGGTCCGTCAGCAGATCGCATTCTGGAAGAAGCATCTGGCGTCCTATGAGTCCCAGAGAAGATGACATCACCGGCTGGTTTCGCCGACAGCGAGAGCTCTCGCGTGTCGAGGTCCCCATTGGCATCGGCGACGACATGGCCCAGATCGCACTGGGTCGCGATAGCTCCGTCCTGATCACGACGGACATGCTGCTGGACGGAACGCACTTCGAAGTGAAAAAGGCCGGCCTCAAACGAATCGCATATAAATCGATGGCGGCCAGTCTAAGCGATTGCGCCGCGATGGCGACGATCCCGATCGGAGCGGTTGTGGCGGTCGGCTTGCCTCGCGGGTTCACCGAATCCGAGATGAAAGAACTGCACGCGGGGATCCTCTCCGCGGCGGACAAGTACGATTGTCCCCTGGTCGGAGGGGACATCACCTCCTGGAACGACGCGGGTCGTCTGGTCGTGTGCGTTTCGATGCTCAGCAAACCGGGGGACAAGCCTCCCGTTCGTCGCAGCGGGGCCCAAGCGGGCGACGTGATCTGCGTGACCGGTCTTTTGGGCGGTTCCGGGCTGCGAAAGCACCTGGACTTCGAGCCGCGGGTCCGCGAGGCCCTTGAAATGGCTCGAATCGCCGATCTCCATGCCATGATGGACATCAGCGACGGCCTGAGCACGGACCTCAATCGAATCTGTGATCAGAGCGGCGTCGGCGCGGTGGTCGAAGCGACGGCCGTGCCGATCTCCGAAGACGCGAACGCACAGGCCGACCCGCTGGCGGCTGCGCTGAACGAGGGCGAGGATTTCGAGCTGCTGTTCACGCTGGCGGTCGATCAGTGGGAAAGGCTTCGTTCGCAATGGCGCGACCCGCTTCGCCTTACTGCGGTAGGACGTGTCACGGACAGTCCAGGAATGAAGATCCGCATGCCGGATGGGCGCGTGGTCGACTTGGAGCCGGGGGGCTACGAGCATTTGACGGGTTAACTTTGGTGGCTGGCTATTGGAGACCGAGATGATGAAGACGCAAGCGATTGCCGTGATCTCGCTGTTGATGCTGGTTGAAGTCTCCGGCGTATCGGCCCGGGAGAAGCTGGATCGAGGGCTCGTAGCCCTTCGGACCCCCGATGGTGCAGTGTTCCTGAGTTGGAGATTGCTCAAGGACGATCCGGAAGGCATCATGTTTGCCGTGGCGCGTAGAACCTCGAATGCGGCCGACGCATCGCGAGTCGTGCTCCATCAACAAGGGAGTCCGCAGACTCATTTCGTCGATCGTGCCGCCGCGTCGGACGAGTGCGTGTATGAACTGTTTCTGTGTGAAGACGGCAGGCCGACGGGCAAACCTGTCGCCTCGGCCCCTGTGTGTTCGAAGCCATATCTTCGCATTCCTCTGGACGGCGACTACGACTTCCAGCAGGTCGGCGTCGGCGATCTCGACGGCGACGGCGCTCTCGAGTTCGTCATCAAGCAGCCGAATTTCAACACGGACCCATATCAACAGCCGGGGTATTGGAAGCCCAGCACCACCACGTACAAGATCGAGGCCTATCGCCTCGACGGCACGATGCTCTGGCGGCACGACATGGGCTGGTCCATCGAGGCGGGCATCTGGTACTCGCCCTGGGTGGTCTACGACGTCGACGGCGACGGCAAGGCAGAGGTCTACTGCAAAGCGGGAGAGGGCGATCCTCGCGATGAAAAGGGGCTCGTTCAGACGGGGCCCGAGTATCTCGTCAAGCTCGACGGCCAGACGGGGCGTGTCGTCGCCAGGACCGCGTGGCTCGGCCGGGAGGGGTATCCCGACTACAACTATTACTGTCGGAACTTCCTGACCGTGGCGTACCTCGACGGCAAGACCCCGTCGCTGATCATGCAGCGAGGCACATATAACCTGATCAAGACACGGGCCTTGGACAAGGATTTCCAGAGCCTCTGGGATTGGGAATCGACGCAGGAAAAACGCAAGTACGCGGGGCAGGGCTCCCACGGCCTGATCGCCGCCGACGTGGACAACGACGGACGCGACGAGATCGTGATCGGGGCCGCCGTCCTTGACGAGAGCGGCAAGGGGCTTTGGACGCTGGAGATGGGCCATCCCGATATCTGCTACGTTGCCGACATCGATCCGGCCAATCCCGGCCTGGAGATCTTCTATGGATTCGAGGTGCGGCAGAAGACCGACGGGATGTGCGTGGTCGACGCCGCGACAGGCCGCAAGCTTTGGACGCACAAGGAGCCCACGGCCCACCTCCACGGCCAGGGTATGGCCGCCGACGTTCTCGCGGAGCATCCCGGAATGGAAGTCTTTGCGGGCGAACGGGACAACAAGAGCCGATGGCTCTACAGCGCCTCGGGCAAACTGATCGAGTTTCGGGAAGATCTGCCCCTGACGCCCCGGCCCCTGTGGTGGGACGGCGACCCGCAAAAGGAAGTGATCTTCGGGAAAGCCATCCAGGATTGGGCCGGCCCTGCGATTCAGCCCATTGAGGGCCGCGTGATCGCGGTGCTCGACTGCCTTGGCGACCACCGGGAAGAGGTCATCACCTGCGTCAAAGGCGAACTGCGGATCTACTCGACGACGATTCCCTCGCTGGAACGTCGGCCATGCCTTCTTCAGGATCATCTCTATCGGATGGGCGTTGCCTCGCAGACGACAGGCTACTATTATCCGCCCCAATTGGGGATCCGATGATGGAGACGACGATCACGACGCACTGTGCAGAAGAAACGATGGACCTGGGCCGGCGGATCGGCAGCCGACTCAAGGGCGGGGAGGTCTTCGCGATCTGCGGCACCCTGGGCAGCGGCAAGACGCACCTGATCAAAGGCATCGCCTCGGGGGCGGGTGCCATAGACCGCGAAAACGTCACAAGCCCTACATTCGTTATTGTCAACCAATACAGCGGTCGCTTCGACATCTATCACATCGACGCCTACCGCATCGAGTCTCTTGCAGAGTTCGAGATGCTGGGGTTCGATGACTTCTGCTATCCGCAATCCGTGGTCCTGATCGAATGGGCGGATAAGATCGAGCCGGTGATCCACGATATGGGCCCCATTCGGATCGATCTGGCCCACGCGGGCCAGAAGACCCGGATCATCCACATTCGCAACATGTCTGAGCACCTGGGGGTCCCCTAATACATCCCGGGACGCAAATCCGAAATTCGAATATCGAAATCCGAAACAAATCCAAAGGCTCAAAATCCAAATCACCGAAATGCTGTCGCAGGCCGGAGGCTCGTTTTGAGTTTCGCGATTTGGTCATTTGTGCTTGTTTCGGATTTCGATATTCGAATTTTGGATTTTTTTCTATTCCTCGTTTTGCATCCTCGCCCTGCATTTCCTATGTTTTGCTTGGACTGAGTGGGAGCCGCAGATAACGCGGCCGGGCCCAATCCTGGACCGTACCCTTAAGGCTCTCAAATTCGTCTTCAACATCAGCATGGAAGTATTGGTCATGGTTGTGTCGGTTGTTTGCGGTTTCACTGCAGGAGGATTTGCGACCCAAAGAAATCGAGTCAATTAAGTGGCTGATCGGTTCTGCCGATAGCTTCACAGTAGTAAGGCAACGTAGCCTTCTTTCTTACGAGGCGTTTCACTTATCTATCTCACACTGAGGAGGAAAACGAATGCAAGCTAAACGTGGATTTACGCTGGTCGAAATTCTGATCGTCGTGGTCATTCTGGGCATTCTGGCCGCGATCGTCATTCCGCAGTTCACCCAGGCCAGCACCGAGGCCAAGACCAACAGTCTGTGCAGCAACTTGCAGACCCTGAGGTCTCAGATCGAGCTGTACAAGGTGCAGCACAACGACACGGTGCCGACTGCTGCGAACTTCACGACGCGAATGACCTTCTGCACCGACATCAATGGTAACATCGACGGCGCCGGCTCGAAAGTTCGCGATGCGACCTACTGCTACGGCCCGTACCTGGAGCGCGTTCCTGAGAACCCGTTCAGCAATCTGGCAACGATTGGCGCAGTAGCGAACCAGGCTGCGGCGGGTGCCGGCGCCAACGGTTGGGACTATGTCGAAGCGACCGGCGAGATCTATGCCGGCGACACGGCAGCCCACGCGGCGTTCTAATCCCCACGGCTTGACAGCCAACCTATGAAGCATGTGAAGGCTGACCGCGCGAGAGTGATCCTCAAGCCGGTCAGCCTTTTCTCTACGATGCGAACTGCTGAGGCAGGGAGACAAGAGCATGAAAAGGGCAACCATGAGACGTGCGAAGGGCTTCACCCTGGTGGAGATCCTGATTGTCGTCGTCTTGCTGGGCGTCATGGCCGCAATCGTCATTCCCGCCGTGGGCAATAGCGCGACATCGGCGAGGGAAACGACGTTATCCATGGATCTGAGCTTGCTTCGCAGGTTCATTCCCGTGTACACGAGCCACCATCGTGAGGTGCCGCCGGGGTATCCAGGAGGCAATCGATCCGCGGCTCCGACCTGGGAGGCATTCCTCGCCCAGGCGACAATGTCGAGCAGTGCCGACGGGCAGACCGCGGCCCGGGGAACGGTCGGATTTCCTTTTGGGCCCTATCTGTCGAACATCCCGGTGAATCCGTTCAACAAGCTGGGCACGGTCACCGTCTTGGCGGACGATGCGGATTTCCCGGCGGTGGCCGACGACAGTTGCGGCTGGATCTACAAACCCGCGACGGGTGAGATCCGGCCGGGCAACACGGGCACAGACACCAGTGGGACCGCCTATTATGCGTATTGATCGCGTCCAGACGCGATCGGGGTTCACGCTTCCGGAAGCCGTCATGGCCCTGGTGATCCTGGGCATGGCGGCTGCCGGCGTATTGTTGCCGTTTTCGAGCGGGGCCGCGGCCCAGGTCGAGGGGAGCCGCCGTACCGTGGGGGGCCGTCTGGCCGGCGACCTGATGAACCAGATCGTCGCCACGCCGTTCGACCAGATTGTGAGCCGGTGGAATGGATATGCGGAGACCCAGGGGCAGGTCAAAGACCACGCGGGCGTCGTCTTCTCCGATCCCTTGTATGCGGGATTCCGTCGCGACGTGACCTGCGTCGCCAACGTCGGCGTCTATCCGCAGACAGGCCTTTCTTCCGATTCGGGCTTCACTTTGGTCTTCGTACGCGTCTACGACCGGGGCCGTCTGATGGCGACCCTTGCTCGCCTGATCGGCCGTTAGAACGTAGGATTCCCGATACGGCGTATGGAGAGCTGCGTATGCAGGCAATACGAAGAGGAAACAGCAGGGCGTTCACGCTCGTCGAACTGCTGGTCGGCTTGATGGTGACGAGCATCATCTTGTCGGCGGTGGCGACCCTGGCGTTTGCGATGAGCCGGGCCGGCACAGCCGGCGGCGACAGCGCCCTGATCCAGGCGAGAATCCGCCATACCACTGTGCATCTTTCCGAACTCGTCAGGAACTGCAAGCTGATTTGCGCCGCGCCGGACAACGATCTGGTCCTGTGGCGGGCCGACTACAACAACAACGGCCGGATCAACCTCAACGAGCTGATCTACATCGAACGAGGCTCGACCTGCGACATGTTGCGGCTGTGCCAGTTCTCGGCAGCCAGCAATCCCGAGTACACCCTGTCCCAGTTGGCTCAGCCCCTGACCAAGAATCAACTGCGGAACCTGTACAGTCTCAAGTACACGCCCTTGATCTCCGACTGCAACAATGTGCAATTCGATTTCTTCGGCGTTTCGCCGCCGAGGACGCGATTGCTCGCTGTTACGTTCGGGTATGTCGAGAACGGCGCGTACCAGCGATATGAAAACGTGGTCGCGGTTCGAGGGCGGGCCGATTATCTGCTCAGTCCGTCCAATGAGATCGTGACGAGCGATGACGATTAGCGACGGAAGGAGCGTCTCAGGCGAAGCATGGGCCCAATCATCCATCCATCATCGAGCCTCCATCGCACGCGGGGCGTGGCCCTGCTGATGGTCCTGATCATCGTTCTGGCGATTACGATGATCGCGGCGGGATTCATCAGCCGTGCGGACATCGAGCTGGCCAGCGGCGAGAATATGCTCATGGGGGTCCAGATGAACCATCTGGCGGAGTCGGCTCTGGAGCACGCGAGAGGTCTGCTCTTGCGTCCACAGGACGCCACGACTCCTTATTGGGCGGGCGGAACGAACCTGCAGTTGCTCAGCGCGAGTCCCGACTACTACGACGTCGGTATCGCGCTCGACAGTTCCGATTCGACCGATTACTGCCGCTACAATGTCACATGCGAGGCCTTCCGTCTGAGAAACGGGCGCAAAGTGGGCCGCGTCGGCTTGTCCGCGGTGGTTCGGCTGGATCCCGCCATTGCCCTATGGACCCTGACCGACACCACGTTCCGGCAGAACTGGGTCCTCCACGGCGACATGCGCACGCAGGGAAACGTCATCAATCAGGCCGCGACCGCATCGCTGGATGGCGACGTCTTCGCCACGCAACTGACCGGCGCCTGCGTCGGTCGGACGCGGACCTATGGGGACGCGTCGCTAGCCTGGCCCCCTGTGACAAGCACCTACATCAAACCTCCCACGACGCGCACAGATCTGGCGAGCGATACCCTGAACACGAGCCCGGTCGGCACTCGGATCTGGCGGCGCGTCGGGAACCTGTCGCTCGGCGGCGGCGTCACGGTGCAGGGAATGCTGCTTGTGACAGGCGATCTGACGGTGACAGGCAGCGCGAGTCGGATCGCGTCCGGCAAGAACCTCCCTGCGCTGTATGTGGGCGGCAATCTGGTGCTGGAGGACGCCAACAACTTGACGGTCGAGGGGCTGGCGGTCGTGGGCGGCAATCTGCGACTTCGCTCCAATGCGTCGGGCGTCAAGTTCGTCGGAGGCCTGTGTCTGGGCGGGACCATCCGCGAGACCGCGACCGACGCCTCCGGATACGGAAACCAGATTCAGATCGTTGGAAATCCTCAATGGGTAGCCGGCGCCCTGGACCGGGCGATGGATCTCAGCAGCGCCGACGGCGTCGGAGATTACGCGCAGACTTCCGACAGCTCGACCACGCTCCAGCTTGGAAGCCAGTACACGCTGTCGTTGTGGATGAAGGCCGCCTCGTCGCAGAACGACAACGCGGGCCTCGTGGTCCGGTGCAGCCCGGACGGCAGCCTGACCCATTGGTCGCTCCAGTTCGACGCAGGGGCCTCCAAGCAACTGGTCGTGCGGCATCTCAACGACGCCGGCAACGCGTGGCCCACGGGAATCTCTCTCGACGAGATCGCCGGTGTCTGGCATCATGTCGCTATTGTCTGGGACGGGACCACGATGACCTCCTACCTCGACGGCGTGCAGCGCGCTTCCGATGCGTGGGCCTACGCTCTGGGGACTGGGAACGGTCATCTGAAGCTCGGCGCGCAGGGGATCGTGTCGGCGACTACCCTCTACGCAGGAGCGATCGATGACGTACGCATCTACGACTGCGTGTGGACTGCCGCGGAGATCGCTCAGATCAGGACCGGGCAATCTCTTGTGAACATTATCGGTCATTGGCGGTTCAACGGGCCGGGCTCATCAGTAACCATCCTGGCCGAACCTGTCCGAGCCTCCATTGTCGCTTATCCCGGTGGTCTGGCCAATCCTGCGGTATTCTGGAGCCCCGCCGCGGACGCCTTCATCCGCAGTGTCGCGAGATCCTCGATGTAGGGATCCAGTTGTCCCCAATTCGCGACCCGACCCATCCGCTCCGGTAATTCCATCTTCCCGGTCCCAGTTCAGCCCTGATTGTCGGACGCAGTACGTCCGCAGTTGTCGGACGTTGGCGGCCGGGGGAATGAATTCGTATGTTTGT
This sequence comes from uncultured Phycisphaerales bacterium, assembly GCA_937927975.1. GTDB lineage: Bacteria > Planctomycetota > Phycisphaerae > Sedimentisphaerales > Anaerobacaceae > PLanc-01. Next base: position 107,725 of record CALEZT010000188.1, on the reverse strand, counting down.
ATTAAGACACGGTGCAAATAGGTCGAAAGGGCTGTAGAGGCAGGATCAATATGCACGGAAACAGAGAAATGAAGATCAATCGATCCAAAGGGCCGGGACAACAGGTTGCCGATGGGTTCACGCTGATCGAGTTGATGATCGTCTTGGTGATCCTGGCGGTCGCTGCGGCGATCGCGGTGCCCATGGCGTCTTCGGCCGGGAGTCTTCAGCTTCGTTCTGCGGTCAACATGGTGGCAGCCGATTTGGAGTACGCCAAGAGCCTGGCGATCGGCACCGGGCAGCGTCACAGCGTGGTGTTTGATGACGGCGCTGAGACCTATCGGATTGTGGATGCCAACGGAAACGTGATCAAGCATCCGGTGAAGAAAGGATTTGATTACATCGTCAGTTTCTCGACGGACAAGCGGCTCGGTCAGGTGAACATCTTCAGGGCCGATTTCGACGGGAGCCAGACGGTGAGTTTCGACTACCTGGGGAGCCCTTACAACGGCGCGGCGGGCGGTCTGGCCAGCGGCGTCGTCACGCTCCAGGCGGGCGGGGTAACCCGCACCGTCACGGTGGAGCCCGTCACAGGGTTTGTTTCCATCTCGAATTGAGACGTGCTATGCAGGCGTGGATGCGTATAACCGGCAATCAGAAGATCCAGCCGATCGGCCTGGACATCGGGCACAAGTGCCTGAAGATGGTCCAACTGGCGGTGGGTGAGGATCGCATCCGGGTACTGGCGGCCCAACGGGTCGCTTTGGACACCGATGTGGCTCCCGATGGCCCCCAATGGGAACGGGCCGTGATTGGGGGCATTTGCCGTCTGCTGTCGGACAACCCGTTCCGAGGCCGGCAGGTGGTGTCCGCGCTTCCGATCGATACGCTTCGGATTACATCGGTTCGGCTGTCGGAGGCCGAGAAAATGCAGGCCGACAAGATCCTGCGGAAAGAGGCGGCCGAGCGGTTCAATCTGGACCCCGCGAAAGACACGATCAACCATATCCATGCCGGCAGCGTTCGTCAGAGCGATGTCGTGAAGGATGAGTACATTCTCTTTGCGGCCGACAGTGAGACGATTTCAACTCACATACGGATTCTGGAAGAGGCCGGTCTGACGCCGGTCGGCATCGACGCGCCGCCGTGCGCTTTGTTCCGCTCGTTCGAGCGGACGATGCGTCGCCAGGAGGACCGCGAGCGGACGATCATCTTCATCGACGTGGGACATCGATTTACCACGGTGGTCTTTGGACGCAGCGGCGAAATCTGCTTCGTCAAACAGATTCCGGTGGGGATCGAGCTGTTCACGCAGGAAGTGGCCTCGTCGCTGGGGATCTCCCCTGCGGACGCGGAGTCGCTTCGCGTGCGACTGCAGCGGGACGAGCCGGTTGATGCGGCCACGCGTCGACCTGTGGTGGACGCATTGAACGTGATGGCCGAGCAACTGGCGGGCGAGGTCTCTTTGTGCCTGCGGTACTACACCGTCACGTTCCGGGGCAAACGGGTGGAACGGGCGATCGTCGCGGGCGGGGGCGCCTACGAACTGGTTCTCCGCGACGCCTTGCGGCGTCATCTGTCGGTCGAGGTTGAGATCGCCGAGCCCTTGCGAGGGTTCGATCTGAACCACGCAGCCCTCGACGGCAATTGCGGCAACGAACATGCGGATCTGGCTCTTGCGGTGGGATTGAGTCTGAAGGGATGGGACGCCGGGATTTCAAACTCCGCGCCGGCCGAACGTCCCGAGCCTGTGCTGGAAGGGGAGCCGCTGTGAAAGAGCTCGATTTCCTTCCGGACTGGTACAAGGATCGCAAGAGACGCCACTCGCAGGTGCGAAAGCAGTACATCGCTCTGGTTGCGGTGTTTCTCATGATGATGACCTTCAATTTGACCGCTTTGCACAGGGCCACCACCTTGGCTGCGGAGGTGTCGCACCAGGAGGAGCAGCGGGTGCGAGCCGAGGCGACGGTTCATGAATTCAATCTGGTCACGCGCGAACTGAATCAGATCAAGGCCAAAGCCGATCTGGTTCGACGCATCGACACGCGGATCGACATCGCGCCGATCCTCGCGGAGATCAGCCATATTGTGGATGAATCCGTGATGCTCAGCAAGGTGGAATTGGTCGGCGAACCGGTTTCGTCGCCGAATGACGTGCGTCCGGTCCAGGGCCCCTCGGTGCGGGCATTCGCCGCGGACGATTCGCGTCGCGCGGCGCCGCTGGGCGAATCGACATTGCGGGTGGTCTTGGCCGGGGTCGCCGCACAATCGAAGGATGTTGCGGATCTGGTGTCTCGGTTGGACCAGTCAGCGTATTTTCGTCAGGTTCGCCCGTCATTCTACGGTCGGAGCAAGGTGCAGATTGGCCCGGCCAATGCGGTCTCGACCAAGGGAGCGGCCCCGCGCACGGACGGCTCGCGAACGATGGACGTGACCGCGTTCGAGATCACGTGCGCCCTGGCCAACTATGAAGAGGGAGACGGACGATGAACGCGACCCGTTTCGGACCGTCGCATCGCAGGCCACAGGTGTGGGTGTGCGTGATCGCAGGGCTTTTCGTCTGCGATTTCATCCTGTGCGCCTATCTTCCCTTGCAGCAGCGGCTGGCGTCGCTGAAACAGGCAAAGGCCGACCAGAGCCTCACGATCAGCATGGCCCGCCAACAGGGCGAGGAATTGGCCGGCCTGAAGGCGAAGTTGCGGGACACGCAACGGTTGGTCGAGCAGTTCGAGGCTTCTGTGCCGTCGGACAACGCGCTGGGCGCGTTCCTTCAACGGGTGGCGACCTTGATGGCCAACCAGCAGTTGACCGATCAGGTGGTTCTGCCGGGCCAGGAGACGCAGGCGGGAGAAGTGGGCTGCATTCCCATTCGCATGAGCTGCCAGGGAACGCTGGCGAACCTGTTCGAGTTCTTCCGCGGGCTCCAGGCAATGGATCGGCTGGTTCGGATCGAAACCGTGAAAATCGAGAACGATCCCGCTTTCAGCGGGCAACTGACGATGCAGACCGACGCCTATATTTTCTATCAGTTGAAGCCCGCTCGGACGGAAAACACCGGACGGGCGGATGCAGCAGGAGGGGCGAGCCATGGCGCATAAGCGCGAGCATGGGGTCGGCCCGGGCGGTCGGATCGCGGACCTCCTGATGGATGGAAAGAAGACCGTCTTGGCCACGGCGCTGATGGTCGTCATGGCCGTGATGTGGATTCGCGTTCTGGTCGGGCACAAGCCCGGTTCGGTCGCCGCCGCGCCGGCTGCTGGTGAGGCGGCCGCCGCGACGGAGAAGAGGTCTGGGGGCAAGGCCCGGATGGTGGAACTGCCTCGGGTTCTCGGACGCAACGATTCCATCGGCAGAGATTTTTTCAGTATGCAGGAATGGGCGCCGGCGCGGCAATCCGCCACGGGCCCGAGCACAGGCACTGATGCAGAAGTACCCGTCGTTTCTCCGAATCGTGATCAAGAAGTGGTTCGACAGGTCGCACAGACGTTGAGATTGGGGGCGGTGTCCTTGTGGAGCGAGAATCCCCAGGCCTTCCTGAACGACCGATTACTGGGGGTCGGGGACACGCTGACCGTGGAGCACGGCTCCGCCTGTCTCGAATTCGAAGTGTTGCAGATCAGTGACAACGCAGTGCTTGTGGAATGCAAAGGTATACAACTGGCGCTCAAGTTGGCGCCGGTTGCGGACGTACGTAAGTAGATGAACGAGTTTTCGAACGATGCGGGAGCCAAGACCCTTGGGAATTGGCGAATGAATTAACAGGAGTAACCTTATGTTCCAGGACACACACATGAGTCAAACACACCTATTTTCGAGAACGCGATGGTTATGGGTCGTTTTGTCTTTGAGTCTGTTCTTCGGACTGGCGGACGCCGGCGGAGCCGTCGCGGCAGGCGCTGAATCTGCTGTCTCGGTCAACGCCCTGACGGTCGATCCGAACGTGGGCCAGGTGGACCCCACCGGCACCAAGATCACGTTCATCGCCTTCCAGAAGGACAGCAACATCCGCGACGGTCTGCGTCTGCTGGCAGCTCTGTGCAAGAAGAACATCGTGCCGACGGCCGGGGTCGACGGCCCGCTGACAGTCAGTCGGCTGTACGACGTGACGTTCGAGGAAGCGATGGACGCCATCCTTGGATTCGGCTTCAAGTACGAGCAAGTCGGCGACTTTGTTCGCGTGTACACGGCCGAGCAGTACAAGAAGATGAGGGAGGACCCGGAACGCATGGTCTTCAGAGTCATCACGCTGTACTACCTCACCGCGGACGAAGCGGTGAAGCTGATCACGCCGGTCCTGAGCGGCTCGGCCTCCGCAAAGGTCCAGGCGACTTCGGCCGCTGAGAAGAGCATCTCCGGCGGCGAAGGCAGTCTCGGCGGTTCCGCCGGCGGCAACAATCCGGCCAACCATGACATGATCGTCGTTTACGACTATCCTGAGAATATCCAGCGGGCCGAAGGGATCATTCGGGAAGTGGACACCCGGCCTCAGCAGGTCCTCATCGAGGCCACCATCATGTCCGCCCGGTTGACCGAAGAGAACCAGTTCGGAATCGACTGGAACCTGCTCACCGGCACGCCGATCAACGGGTTCCCCGTCACGATCAACGGCTACGGCACCAAGGCCCAGACTTCCGGCTTCGGCGCCACGCCCGGCGGCCGTGGTCTGACCGTCGGCTTCTCGGCCGACAACGTGCAGGCCATCATCACGGCGCTGGAAACCATCACGGACACCACCGTGCTGGCCAATCCGAAGATCCTGGCGGTGAACAAGCAGGAAGGCATCGTCTACATCGGCCGCAAGATCGGTTATCAGGCCCAGACGACCCAGACCCAGACCTCGACGACCCAGTCGGTGGAGTTCCTGGAGACCGGTACCCGTCTGGCGTTCCGGCCGTACATCGGCAACGACGGCTACATTCGTATGGACATCTATCCCAAGGACAGCGACGGTACGCTCAAGGCCAACAACATCCCCGATGAAACCTCGACCGAATTGAAGACGAACGTCGTCGTGAAGGACGGCGAAACGGTGGTCATCGGCGGCTTGTTCCGCGACAACGTGACCAAGAGCCGGTCGCAGGTTCCGCTGCTGGGCAATCTGCCTTTGGTGGGCGGCCTGTTCCGAGGCCAGACGGACACCGTGGGTCGGGAAGAGGTCATCGTCATCCTGACGCCTCACATCATCGATCAGCCCGGCGAAACCCGTGGCGAGGAACGGGCTGAGGACATCCGTCGCAAACGTGCGGGCGCCATTGACAGCCTTCAGGGCGTCGATTCCGCCAAGTGGGCCGAGGACGCCTACGCCAGAGCCGCCAAGAATTATCTTGAGGGCGACATCGAAAAGGCGGTCTTCAACCTGAAACTGGCCCTCATGATTCGGCCGACCTATCTGGAGGCGCTGCGCCTTCGGGAGCGGATCATCGCGGAAACCGATCCGGAACAGTTCCGCCGGCTCGACAGCATCGCGGGCCAGAAGATTGAGGAGCAGCAGCCCGGGCCTTGGTCTCGACATTGAGTCTTGCCCGGTGGAAGGGACGACGGGATTTCCGTCGTCCCCTGGTTTCGGAGGAGTTGCGGTGAGAGGCCAACGAAGCACAATCTCGACCGCCACCACGGTGGCGGTCGCTTCGCTGATAACTGCGGCCGTCATGGAGCTGCAGGACGCCGGCGCCTCGTCGGAATGGCGATCGGCTCTGTTGCGCCTCGTGGTCTACTGTGCAGGGGCTGTGGGCGTGATCTTCCTCGGCGTCGGCTATGCCCGGATGGCCGGGGCGGTCACGTCCATGGCGGCACGGTTGCGGTCGGGTCCCTCTTCGGACAGCGACCGTGATCCGCCGCCGGCTTTCCGAGGGCTGATGCAGGCCATCGACGAACGCGTGGCGGAAGGCGCCGAGGCGACCCGTCGATTCCAGACCGAGTTGAAGGACCTCGAGATCCGATCCCAGCTCTCGGAGCGGGAACGGCGACACACGGAGGCGATTCTCTACAGTCTTCGCGACGCCGTCATCGTGATCGACGGATCGGACCGGCTCCTGATGGCCAACCCTCCGGCCGCTCAGATCTTCGGATTCGACGCCGAGAACATCCGCCGCAGGCCTCTGGCCGAAGCGATCGGGCGGACCCACGTCGAGTTTCTGGAACTGCTGTTGCAGTGCCGCCGGAACCGAACCGAGGCCACCCGACGGGAACTTGAGATTCCGCAGGGCGACCGTCTGCACACCTATGAGACGATCGTCTCGTGCGTCCAGACGGACGACAAGGTTTCCGGCGTCGTGGCCGTGCTGCACGACGTCACGCGGGAGAAGGAAGTCTCCCAGATGAAGAACGATTTCGTCAGCCATGTATCGCATGAACTCAAGACGCCGCTGGCCTCGATCATGGCCTACTCGGAAATGCTGGCCGACGGCGAAGCGGACGACGAGGAGACCCGCAAGGAGTTCTATGCGGTGATTCAGAGCCAGGCCCAGCGGCTCAGTCGTCTGATCGAGGACATCTTGAACGTCTCTCGCATCGAGTCGGGTCTGATCAAGGTCCACAAGGAGCCCGCGAGCCTGACGATTCTGATTGAAGAACAGATGCAGATGATCCGCAACTACGCGGAAGAGAAGAACATCGCCGTGACCGCGGGGCGCGCGATCGTGTACGACCAGGTGCAGGTCGACAAGGATATGATCTCGCAGGTGATCATCAACCTGCTGAGCAATGCGGTCAAGTACACGCCGGCCGGGGGCCGCGTGACGATCGGCACGGAGGTGAACGAGGCCGCCGGGCTGGTGCGCGTCACGGTGGCAGATACCGGCGTGGGCATTCCCGAGAACGAAGTCGACCGCGTGTTCGACAAGTTCTACCGCGTCGCCGCCAACAACAAACAGGCGAAAGGGACCGGGCTGGGGCTAAACCTGGTCAAGCAAATAGTCGAAAAGGTACATGGCGGCCGGGTGTTCGTCACCAGCACGGTCGGCGTCGGCAGCACGTTCGGTTTCGAGCTGCCGCTGGCCACCGCCCGGCAGGCCGCTCTCGTATAGAGGGATCCGCCGATTGCCCGTCACGGAGGAGTGAACACCGATCATGAACCATTCTGAGGATCGAACAATGGCCAATAAGGTGCTCGTTGCAGACGACGAACTCCATATCATTCACGTGGTCGCGATCAAGCTTCGCAACAACGGCTATGAAGTGATCACCGCCAGCAACGGCGCGGAGGCCTACGAGCTGGCATGCCACGAGAACCCCGACATCGTGGTGACGGACTATCAGATGCCGCTCATGACGGGCATCGAACTGATCGAGAAGATGCGAGGCGACGATCGCACGAAGAGCACGCCCGTGATTCTGTTGACAGCGCGCAGCTTCGCCATCACCGAGGAGATGCAGCAGCAGCTCGGCGTGTCCGCTTGCCTGAGCAAGCCGTTCAGTCCCAAAGAACTCCTCAAGACCATCCAGGATCTCCTGTACCAGAAGGAACTCGTGGCCCAGAGCTAGCGCGCTCGGGAACGGACGTAAGGGATGCCCTCAGGGATAGGTGGATTTGTGGAAACGGTCATGCCGAACACGATGACTTCGACTCTGGCGCCGGCGCGCCGGCGGGAGCTGGAGAAATTCGGGGAGCGGATCGTCCGCTTCGGCGTCAACTTCGCCGTCGTGACGTCCGATGGGCGAGTGCCCGTCCTGGTGAGCGGCGGCCATTTCGAGAGTCGGCCCGAGCAACTGATCGAGGCGGGCCGGTGCGTTCTGGACCGCATCGAGCAGCAGCGGTACGACGGCGTCGAGATCCCGGTCTGGCAGTTTTCCGAGGGGCATCTGCTCGTGGCGTCGCCGCTGTTGATGCCCCTGGTGATCGGAGGGTACCGCCATCCTCTCGGCGTGGCGATCCTCGACCTGGGAAGCCCGTGCGACGCATCCGCCGGTCCGGCGTGCCACATCGACCATTTCAGCGAGATGCTTCGGCTGATCGCCCAGAACCAGCAGACCACTCTGCGGACCGAGGAGCAAGTCGAAACCGTCGGCGTCGAACTCGCCCGCGTATACGAGGAACTGGTCCTGCTCCACAAGATCAGCACCAACATGCGGGTGACAGAGTCCGACACGAACTTCCTGCAGTTGGCGTGCGACAGCCTGACGGACATCATCCTGGTGGAGGGAATCGCCGTTCTTCTGGAGCGACGCGTCGAGGGCGATCGACGGTTCGTCGTAGCGGCCGGCTCGGGCCTGATCGACATCGACGACCACATGGCGATGGCGCTGCACAGCCGGCTTTCCAGCGAGGTGCATCAGGGACATGAGGCTCTCCTGGACAGCGAGGTGGATTCGCCTTTCCGGTACGAATGGCCGGCGAGCGTGCGGAATCTCATCGCAGTGCCGTTGTGCGCCAAGGAAAAACCGGAAGCCGGGTCGTCCCGTCGGACCAAAGGGGGCGTCTCGATCATCGGCCTGATGGTCGCCATCAACCGGATCGACAAGGCCGATTTCGACAGCACCGACGTGAAACTGTTCACCTCGGTCGCCAGCGGCTGTGCGGTCTTCATCGAGAACGGGCGGCTCTTCAACGATCTCAAGGAGCTGTTCGTCGGGTCTCTCAAGGCGCTTACCAACAGCATCGACGCCAAGGACCAGTACACCCGCGGCCATTCCGAACGCGTGGCGCTGATCTCCCGGTGGCTCGCGGAGAGGCTGGCCGAACGCGAACCGTTGGAGGAGGAGCAAATCCACAAGATCTATCTGGCGGGTCTGCTGCACGACATCGGCAAGATCGGGATCGATGAGGCCGTGTTGCGCAAGAACGGCAAGCTCACGCCGGAAGAGCGGAACTGCATTCAGCGGCACCCCTCGATCGGGGCAGGCATTCTCCGCGGGATCAAGCAGATGCGCGACATCGTTCCCGGCATCCTGTGCCACCACGAGCGGGTGGACGGCCAGGGGTACCCCGACGGCCTTTCCGGCGACGAGATTCCCCTGACCGGCAAGATCGTCCAATTGGCGGACAGCTTCGACGCCATGACGTCGCGGCGAACGTACCGCGACGCGATGAGCGTCGAACACGCGATGGAGGAGATCCGCAAAGGGCTCGGCACGCAGTTCGATGAGAAGATCGGCCGGCTGTTCCTCGACAGCGACATCACCCATTTATGGGACGTGATCCAGGAGGGGGGGCCGGAGAGTTATGACAGCGCCCATTTCGCGGACTATGGGACCGATGCCGTGGGGACGTTGCTCCGATGAGAATCCAGTGGCAGGACTACAACGAAGTGACCGTGATCGACCTGCGGGGCGAGGTGGACGGAGAACTCACCGAACCGCTGCGAGGCGCCGTCACGGAGATCGCCGGCAACCAGAGGGCGGGGATCGTCCTGGACATGAGCAATGTGAGTTTCGTGGACAGTCAGGGGCTTGAACTGCTGCTGTGGGTACGCGATTACTGCCGTCAGAACAAGATCCAGTTGCGGCTGGCCGGACTCGACGAGAATTGCAGCAAGATCCTCGAGATCACCCGGCTTCAGGACGAGTTCGACTGCCATGCGGAGTTGTCGCAGGCCGTCAAGAGCTTCGCGTGATGAAGTGTGATTGTTGATGTTGGATTGGAGAGGCGTGTAGACCGGGCTTCCTGCAATCGACAATCAGACTTGATCTATGACGTATCGAGGTAAGGCATGGTTCAGATTCTGCTCGAGAACAAGACCCAGCTTGGCCAGCTCCTGCTGGCCCGGGGGGTGGTCTCTCAAGAGCAGATCGAGAGGGCCCTCGTCGAACAGCGGGAGAAGGGGCACCGCAAGCTCCTGGGCGAACTGCTCGTCGAGATGGGCTACTGCACCGACAACCAGATCGCAGCGGCCCTGGCGGAGGCGTATGGCGTTCCCTACGCGCAGATGAGCCCCAAGCTCTGCGACCCCAAAGCGGTCGAGATCCTGCCTCGCGAGTTCCTCGAAGCGCATATCGTGCTGCCCTTGTTCAAGGTGCACGACGTCCTGACGGTGGCCGTCAGCGAGCCGACCAACGTCTTTCTCATCGACGAGATCGAGCGGATCAGCGGTTGTCGCGTGCAGGTCGTCTGCTCCACCAGCAAGGACATCAAGGCGACCCTGCAGAGCTATCTGCCGGCAGCCAACGTTTTCGTCATCGACGACATCATCGACGACCAGGGGCTTGAGGAATTCTCGCTCATCGAGAACATCACCCAGGACATCAGCAACCTGGAAGAGGTGGCGGGGCAGTCGCCCGTCGTCAAGCTGGTCAATTATCTGCTGTACAATGCGGTCCGGGAGAACGCCAGCGACATCCACATCGAGCCGGACGATAAGAAGCTGCGGGTCCGCTATCGTGTGGACGGCAAGCTCTATGAGAAGCTCCGACCGCCCTATCAGATGCATCCCGCGGTCGTCTCCCGCGTCAAAATCATGGCCGAGCTGGACATCGCCCAGCGGAGACTCCCCCAGGACGGCGGCATCCATGTTCTCGTCGAGGGCCGGCCGATCGACCTTCGCGTGTCGGTCATGCCGGGCAACTTTGGCGAGAAAGTCGTGATCCGCGTCATCGACCCGCAGAAGATTCTCTATAACCTCGAGTCGCTGGGCTTCACCTACGACAATCTGCTGCGGTTCCGCGAGGTGATCCAGGCGCCCAATGGGGTCGTCCTGGTCACCGGGCCCACCGGCTCAGGCAAGAACACCACCCTTTACGCAGCCCTGTCGGAGCTCAACAACGACGAGGTCAATATCTGCACGGTCGAGGACCCGGTCGAGTGCAACATCTCGGGAATCAACCAGTTCCAGGTCAATACGTCGGTGGGATTCGCATTCTCGACCGCGCTGCGGAGCTTGTTGAGACAGGACCCGGACATCGTCATGGTCGGCGAAATCCGCGACGACGCGACCGCCAGCATCGCCGTGCAGGCCGCGCTGACCGGGCACCTGGTGTTGTCCACGTTGCACACCAACGACGCCCCCGGCGCGGTGACGCGGCTTCTGGATCTGGGGGTGGCGCCCTACCTGTTGGCCGCTTCGTTGCGCGGCGTGATTGCCCAGCGACTGGTCCGGCGCATCTGCTCGAACTGCAAGACGGAGTACGACCCGCCGGCCAGCATCCGCAGGATGATCGACGCGCAGGGCGGCGACGTGGCGAAGTTCTGTCGCGGCGTCGGGTGCAAAAAATGCCGCAACACGGGATTTGCCGGACGGATCGCGATTCACGAGCTGTTCGTCCCCGATGACGAGATCGCCGAGATGATCAACGAACGCATCAACACCAAGAAGCTCCGAGCCAAGGCCCTGGAGAAGGGCATGTTGCCGCTGTACCACGACGGGATCGAGAAAGTGAAGGCCGGCATCGTCTCCGTCGAGGAGATCCTTCGGACGACCGTCAACGACAATGCCGGCGCCTAGAACAGGAATCCAGGACCCATGAGCACACTGTTGTCTCAGATGCAGCAATCGCGGGCCGATTCCTCGGCAACGGAGGAACCGGGCGTCGCGCGAGGGGCCTCTCGCTCTCGGGAGCCCGTCGGCGCATCCCCCTCGGGACGGCTGCATCGGGTCCGCGCCAAGCCCGGCGACCTGATCCTCTTCGCGACGCAGTTGGCTGTCATGCTCGACAGCGGCGTCATTCTGAGCGACGCACTGGACGCGATTGCCGAGCAGGCGGCCGACCCTCGGTTCAAGGCTGTGATCCTGGACCTCTCGGAACGAGTCAAGAGCGGCGACATGTTCTCCAAGGCGCTGGCCTGCTACCCGAACACGTTCAGCACCATGTTCATCAGCATGGTCAGGGCATCGGAGGCTTCGGGCCGGATGGTCGAGATGCTGACCGTTCTGACGGGCTATCTGAATTTCGAAACGGACACTCGCAAGCAGGTCAAAAGCGCGCTGACCTACCCGGTCATCATGGTCCTCATGGCCATCGCCGCCACGGGCACGCTGATGTTCTTCGTCCTGCCGCGGTTCATGCGGATTTACGCCTCGCGCGGGGCCGAACTGCCCAAGCTCACGCAGGTGCTCGTCGGCGTCAGCAAGATTCTGGGCAACTTCGAACTCATGACCGGCATCCTGACGACGGTGATCTTCGTCGGCGCGGCCCTGTGGTACTGGATCCGGACTCCGAGCGGACGGCGGGTCCTGGACGCCGTCAAGATCCACACGCCGGTGATCGGCACGATGTACGTCGACATGGTCGTCACGCGGAGCATGCGGATTCTGGCTACCATGGTCAACACCGGCGTTCGCTTGCTCGACGCCATCCGCGTAATCCAGGGGGTCGTAGACAACTACCACTTCAAGCGTCTGTGGGGACAGGTGGACGAGAGGATCCAGGACGGCTACCAACTATCCGAGTCGATTCTGATCGCGGAAGGCTCGGACCTGATCGCCCCTGGCATCATTCAGATGCTCCGCGCCGGGGAGAAGAGCGGTCGGCTCGGCGAGGTCTGCGACAAGGTGTCCATCTTTTATCAGAAGAAGCTGGAGACCTCGATCAAGAACGTGATGACGCTCATCGAGCCGCTGATGATCACCATCCTGGGCGCGATCATCGGCACAATCGCCATCGCGCTGCTGCTGCCGGTCTTCCGAGTCTCCAGCGTCATCGCCCATTGATGCGAGATCATTGATCGGCAGCTACCGCATGTCTACGGTCGCCAGAACCTTGCGGCAGGTGGCGTGATTTCCCAGTTGGCACAGGGCCAGGCGGGAAACGGTGAAATCCAGCGAAAAAGAAGGACCGGGCGTGGTCTGTCCGTAGCCCAGTGTGATGTGCGGACTGAACCGCTCGTTGCCTGCCTTCTGGGGGAAGTTCCGGACCCAGTCCAGAGTGCTCTCCGACACCACCTCGTCGTAGAACCGGGCTCCTTCCACGTCATGGCTGAAGAACCGTTTCATCTCGGTGAGCACTCGCGTGTGCAGCGTCTGGATCTCCCTGCATCTGGCGATGGCCAGCAGGCATGTCGCCTGGCCTCGCGAGTTCGTCGGCATCTCGAGCCCCGTGGCGGTCAGTCGCTCGATCGGGCTTTCGTTCGCCAGCCGCTCCAAGACCTCTCGGATGGCGCCGATGTCCCGCGGTTCGATGCAGCCCATCGCCAGCGAGATGTGTGGCAGGCAGTCCGTCCGGTTCAGCGCGATCTCGGACGACTGCTCCTCGACCAGGCGTTTGTTGATCTCGATTGCCGCGTCGGTCATGGCGTCCTCGGGCAACAGCACGATGTCCACCGCGATGCGGGGTTCGTTCGCACACGCTGGCTCCAGGATCTCCTCATCGGCCCCTCTCCACGCGGGGTCCACAAGGCACAGAAAGACCAGATCGCCGTCGCCGGGGTTCTCGATGAACTGGATGGCGTGAGGGGGGATGTAGATCGCGCAGCCGGGACGCGCGTCGGCGGTTTCCGCGTCAATGTGCATCCGGCCGTGCCCCTGGAGCACGTAGTAGACCTCGGCGGTTCGGAGCCGATGGGGCGTCGTCGTCCGGCCGGGCTTGACGATTGCGTGCGCCAGGCTGTAGTGAATCGCCAGGTCCGCCTTGTCCGGGTGGAGCAGTTCTCGAAGGAGCGAGCGGTCTCCTGCGATGAACTCTTCACAATCACTCAGATGGCGGATGAACATCAGGCCCCCCCCAGGAGAATGGAACCTTCGGTGAAGAACGTCCCGGCGACGCAAGCGGTCATCAGGCAGGCCAGGTTCGCGGCGATCAACGCCCGCACGGCGACCGGGCCGATGGTCTTGGTGCACTGCGGCGCCAGGGCGCAGATGCTGCCGACGAAGATCGCCATCGAGGCGATGTGGGCGAATCCGCACAGCGCGTAGGCCGCGATCACGGCCGACCGCGGATGCACGAGAAGTCCCTGCTGCATGGCTTCGCCGAGGTGGCCGTAGGCGGCGACCTCCGTCACGATCAATCGCTCGCCCACGATCTGCGACACGAGGTTTGCGTCGTCGAGAGGCACCCCGAGGACCAGCGTCACAGGGTAAAAGACATATCCGAAGAGGCCGCCGAGGGACCAGTGGCCCTCCGCGCCGAGCAGGGCGGCGAAGCTCGATAGGCCCAGATCGACCAAAGCCACCAGGCCGAGCACTGCGACCAGGAGGGCGACGATCCCTGCGATCATGCGGACCCCGGCGTTGGACCCGTTGATGATCGCTTCGAAGAGGCTGCTGTCCCGCTCATAGTAGGGCTCGATTCGCAGGCCGAGCGTTTCCGGAGAGCCGGACTCGGGCACGAGGATCTTCGACATGATCACGGCCGCCGGCGCCGAGAGCAGCGATGCGGAGACCAAGTGTCCCGCGATGGTCGGAAACTGCTTCTGAAGCGTCAGGACATAGAGGGCCAGCACGTTGGACGCGACGGTGGCCATGCCCGCGGTCAGGACGGTGCACAATTCGGAGGCCGTCAGCCTCGCCAGGTACGGCTTGATCGTGAGATTCGACTCCACGCCGACGAAGATGTTGCTGGCGGTCGTCAGGGACTCGGCGCCGGAGATTCGCATCAGACGGGTGAAGACCCTGGCAAACAGCTTGATCAGCCGCGGCATGATCCCGAGGTAATATAGAATGGCGAGCAACGCCGAGAAGAAGATAATGGTCGGGAACGCCTGGAAGGCGAGGATGAATCCGATCGATTCCTCGCCGGTTTCGCTGACCTGTCCAGGGCCCAGGGCCAGGCGGCCGAAGACGAAGTAGGCCCCCTTGCCGGCCGATTCGAGGATCCTGACGACGACGTCGTTGACCACGCGAAACACGCGGGCGCCGGTCGGGACGACGAAGATGAAGATCGCCACCAGCAACTGAAGGGCGATTCCCCATCCGATCACCCGCCAGTTCATGTTCCGGCGATCCGCAGACAGGACCCACGCGAACCCGAGGAGAACGAAGATCCCGGCAAAGCTCACGACATTATATCCATCCATGACGGCGGATTGTACACGGCGAGACTTCGCGGGAAAAGCGGGATTTGTGGAACGCGAGAATGCTACGCAGCGATTTCGCTGACATCCTTGAGGATATAGTGCGGTTTGTATGGATAGCGGTCCAGATCGGTCTCCTTGGTGATGCCGCTCAGGACCAGCACGGTGTCGATGCCCGACTCGATGCCGGCGATGATATCGGTGTCCATGCGGTCGCCGATGATGACCGTCTCATTTCGCTCACACCCCAGCATTTCCCTGGCGTGACGCATGATCAGCGGGTTGGGCTTGCCGATGAAGTAGGCCTGGCGGCCGGTGGCCATTTCGATCGGGGCGATCAACGCCCGGCACGCGGGCCCGATGCCGCGCTCGGTGGGCCCGGTCAGGTCCGGGTTGGTCCCGATCAACTTGGCCCCGGCCAGCACCAGGAGGATCGCGGTCTCGATCTTCTCGTAGCTGTAGCTGCGGGTCTCGCCGACAACGACATAGTCCGGCTGACTCTCATCGATCGACAGACCCGCTTCATAGAGGGCCTGGTACAGGCCGGAGTCGCCGATGGCGAAGACCCGCCCGCCGGGGTATTGCGACGCGATGAAATGGGCGGTCGCCATGCCCGAGGTGATGAAGTGCTCTTCGCCGACTTCGATGCCCATGTGCTGGAGCTTCTGGTGCAGTTCCCTGGGCGAGCGGGCGGAGTTGTTGGTCAGGAACAGGAACTGCTTGCCCTCGGATTTCAGCCAGTCGACGAATCCCTTCGATCCCTCCAGCAGACGCGATCCGTGATAGATCACGCCGTCCATGTCGCAGATGAACCCCCGTTTGCCTTTCAGTGCGTCCATCCCGTCACCTTCCTTCCGGGGCCTGGACCGCGAGCGGGCTTTCCTCGTGCTGATCGACGCCCAGTGTGGCCCACACCCACCGAGAGGCCTTGGTGAGCATCACGTACAGCGAAGGCACGACCACGAGCGTCAGGATCGTCGCGAAGCCCAGGCCGAACATGACGACCACCGCCATGTTCTGCCACCATTGGGTCGATTCGCTCTTGAACGCCCAGGAGAAGGTGTGGAAGTCGTAGGAGACGCCGACCGCCATGGGGATCAGGCCGATGATCGTCGTCGCGGCCGTCAGCATTACCGGGCGAAGCCGGGTCGCGGCGGCCTCCGCGGCGGCTTCGACCAAGTCCATGCCCCGCGCCTGCAACTGCCGCGTATAGTCGAGCAGCACGATGGCGTTGTTCACGACGACACCCGCCAGGCTGATGACGCCGATGCCGGTCATGATGATGCCGAAGGGCAGTCCGACGATGAGCAATCCGAACAGGGCGCCAATCAACGAGAGGATTACCGTCGTCATGATGATGATCGGCACCAGCAGCGAGTTGAACTGGATGACCAGGACCAGGGTGATCAGCAGAACCGCGATCCCAAATGCGCGTGCCAGGAAGGCTTGCGACTCGTCCTGCTCCTCTTTCTCCCCGGCATAGCGGATCTGGTATTCCGCCGGCAGGTCGAGGCGGACGGAGGGCGTCGCGACGTCCGGGATCGCCGCGACCAGCGTCTGGCGATTGAGGAATTGAATCTCTGCACCGCTGAGGTTTTCCCAATCCAGCTTGACGAGTTCCGAGGCCGGCGAGAGGAGATTCTTGCCCTGGAGGTCCTCGGCCCGGTAGAGGCCGCGTTTGGCGAGCGCCTGGTTGAGCGAGTCAAGGATCTGCGCTCTTGCGTTTTCGTCGGAAGCTTCAGCCGCCAGAGCGCCGTCCAGCGAAGCCGCGGACCTTCTGGGCAGCGTCAGCCAAACCCTCTGAAGGACGCCCGGGCCCGATCCGTTGCGCGCCTCGATCAGGACGCGACGCAGAGCCTCCCAGTCCAGGATGTCCTTGGGCAACAGACGGGTCTCGCCCAACGGCTGCAATCGCCGTTGGACATCGGCCAGGACATCCGAACTAAGACGGCCTTCGGTGTCGGCGGTCAGCGTGACGACGCGTTTCTGATCGACGCGGTTGATCGTGCCGAACCCGCCTCTGTACTCGAACCGACCGAGAGAGCTCAACGGCACCGCTTCGCCGGTGGCGTTGGGGATCTGGAGTCGGTAGAGGTCGTCGATGTTGACGCGGTCCTTCAACGGCAGACGCACCGTGATGTCATACTCGTCGTTGTACTGCCTGTACGTCCCCACCTTGGTCCCGAAGATGGCCATCTTCAGGAAGTTGCCCACGATGACGGTGTTGACGCCCAGGAGCGTCGCCACTCGGCGATCCACCGTAAAGGCCAATTCGGGCCGCGTGGCTTCCAGGTCGCTTCGCAGGTTTACGAGATTCGGGACGTCCGCGATCATTCGCATGGCCTGGTCGCTGAGCCGGCCCAGCGTCTTGAAATCTTCGCCGACGATGCGGACGGTGACCGGCGCTCCAGTGGGGGGGCCATCCTGCTCTCGCTCGACCTTGATTTCCACGCCGGGAATGTCTGCTATCGCCTGGCGGACCTCGGCGATGATCTCGTTGGAGGGCCGGGTTCGTTCCACGAAATCGTAGAAGACCATGGTGATATTGCCCAGATGCGGTCCGCCCGCGCTGGCCATGAGGTCCATGCCGCTGCCGGCCGAGCCCACGTTGGTGATGACGTTCTCGAACCAGGGCTCGTAGGGTTTGATCCGTTCTTCGATGAGACGGGCGATGCGGTCGGTCTCGTGGATGTTCGCGCCTTGCGGGGCGCGAATGCTGATGAACGCCCGTTCGGGATCGCCCTCAGGGAAGAACTCGACGCCTTTGCCGAACTTGCCATAGAGGATGCCCATGGCGATCAGCAGGCAGAAGGCCAGGAACAGCGCCATGCCGGGATTCTCCAGACCCAGACGCTGGAACCGACGGTATCCTCGCATGAACCCGTTCTCATGGTCTCGTTTTCGTGGGGCCCGTCCGGCCCAGATCGAGGAGATCACCGGGTTGAAGACCAAGGCCACGAACAGCGAGGCGATCAGGCCGATCGTCAGGGTGATCGGCAGGTACTTCATGAAATCGCCCATGATTCCAGGCCATTGCATCATAGGGATGAACGCACAGGCGGTCGTGAAGGTCGACGTGATGACGGGCCAGGCCACCTCTCGGGCTCCCAGGCGCGCCGCTTCGATCCGGCTGTAGCCGAGCTGCATGTGGCGGTAGATGTTCTCCACGATCACGATCGCGTTGTCCACCAGCATGCCGAGCAGCAGGATCAGGCTGAACAGCACGATCATGTTCAGCGTGTAGCCGAGGAACTGGATGAGGAAGAAGGTGATGAGCATGCTCAGGGGAATGATCAGAGCCACGATCGTGCTGGGTCGCCAGCCCATGAAGAGCACGAGGACGGCGGTGACGAGGATCAAGGCCGCGGCGATGTTGTTCTCCAGGTCGGAGACGGTGTTGCGGATGTACTTCGACGTGTCGCTGATCACCTCGAACGTCACGCCTCCAGGCACCAGGTTGCGGGCCCCTTCGATAACGGCCTTCACCGCGTCGGATACCTGGACGACGTTGGCGCCGATGCGCTTGCGCACGAGCAGCGTCACGTTCTCCTCTCCGTTGAGACGGGAGTAGCTTGTGCGGTCCTTGAAGGTGTCGCGCACGGTGGCGACATCAGCCAGGTAGATGGGCTTGCCGTCCCGCACGGCCAGGAGCAGGTGATCGACCTCCTCGGGCGAAACGAATTCCGCCGGGATGCGGACGTTGAACTTGGTCCCGGGCGTTTCGACGCCGCCGGCGGAGATATTGACGTTCTCCGACGGGATCAACGCCAGGATCTCGGGGATCGTCAGGTTGTACTGGGCGACCCGGTCGGGGTCCATCTCGAGGCGGATCTCGCGTTCGAGGGCCCCTTCGACGTCCACCTTCAGCACGCCGGGGACCGCTTCGATTGCGTCTTCCAGGTCGTCGGCGATTTCCTTGAGCTGGAAGGGAGAGACGTCGCCGGAGATGCTGACCTGCATGATCGGGAACTCCGCGATGTTGATCTCCGTGATCACCGGTTCCTCGATCTCCTGGGGCAACTCCCCGCGGGCGATGTCCACGCGGTCCCGCACCCGCTGGAGTGCGACGTCCGTAGGCACGTCCGGCGTGAACTCCACGCTGATCAGGGACATGCCCTCGGCGCTGCTGGAGACCACTTCTTTGACGCCGCGGATGCCGGTCAGCTCCTTCTCGATCTTCATCGTGACCGCGGTCTCCACGTCCTCCGGCGAAACGCCCTCGTAGATCGTCGTGATCATGATGTAGGGGATGGGGATGTCGGGAAACGCCTCTCGCGGCAGCGAGCGATAACTGCCGACGCCGAGGATGACGATGATCACCCCCAGCACGGCGACTGTGGTGCGATTTCGGATAGAGAGATCGGTGAGAAGCATAAGCCTACTTGCCCTCTTTTGACGCAGGAGACACGACGTTGACGGTCTGCCCTGGAGCGACGAACCGGTGGCCTGCGACGATCAGTTGATCGCCGGGTTCGAGACCTTGAACGACCTGGACGCGGTCGCCTCGGATGATGCCGGGCTGGACCATCCGGCGTTGGGCTTTCGACTCGTTGACGATGTAGACTGCGTATCCGTCTTCCATGGGAATCACAGCGAGCAGCGGGATCAAGACGGCGTTCTCCATGATCCGGCGGGTGAGGCGGGCCCGGACGATTTGTCCGCTGCGAAGCACACCATCCGGATTGGGCAACTTGATCTCCATCCTTGTGGAGCGGGTCCGGTCATCGGCCACGCTGCTGATGAAAGTGATTGCACCGTGGAACGACTGCTGGCACCCCTTGACCGCGGCGAGGATCTCCACGCTCTCGTCTTGAGAGAAGAACGCAACGTCCCGCTCGGGGACGTGGACGGCCACTTTGACGATGTCCGTCTGGACGATCTGGGCCACAGGGGCGCCTGCCTGGACGTACTCTCCCTGCTCCACGGGCAGGTTGTTGAGGATCCCGCCGGCGGGAGCGTGAATCTGCGTGCGCTGCAGGCGAGCCCTAACCTCCTGAAGGTCCGCCTGGGAAACAGCCAACTGCGTGGCCGCCTGATCGAGTTCGCGGCTCGGAGCCGCGCCGCCTCTGACCAGACCCTGCTGACGTTCGAATTCGGTTTGCGCGTTCTTCGCCTGGGCCTGCGATCTCTCGAATTCGGCCTGCAAGAGATCGGTGTTAAGCCGCATCAGGAGGTCCCCCGCCTGCACGGACGAGCCCTTGCGAGGCCCGATCCACTCGATCCGCCCAGCCACCTCCGCTGCGACCGCGACGACCTGATTGGGTTCGATGACCGCAGGTAGTTCGAAGGTGTCGGCCAGCTTCGGTTCCGGCGTCACCGGCAGAACCGTCACGTTGACCGGAGGGGGCGGCGTGGCGGCCACTTGCTTCCTGGGCGGCTGCATCCGCCACAGGAAGAACAACGCGATGATCGCGGCGACTACGATGGCCAGTTTCACCCAGAACCGTCCGGATCTCCACTTTCCGGCTGGACGTATCTCGGTCTTTGCGACCCTGCTACTCATGTGCTTCTCCACAGACTCCCTGGATCTCGTCGAAGTCCACTTCTCAAACGAACGTTTGATACGTTAGTTTAAAACGAATGTTTAACACGTCAAGGGGGATCAAGCATTTTGTTCCGAAAAAACCGTAAGGGCGTGTCTTAAGTGCTTGTTAAAGCAAGTGTTACGGCGATGCTGGAACCGCATGGTGCGGGAAAATCCGCCGGTTTGCGGCGTGCGTGAGGATCGGGGAGGGTGAAAGGGGACGCCGACCGGTTTCGGTGGAACCTCCACCGCGTCGGACCGGTCGGCGCCCTCGATAGGTCAAGGATTTCTTACGACGCCCATTTGACCCAGTGGGGATAGAGATCCTGGAGAATGGGCGACGAGGGCTTGATCCGGGCATTGATGCTCAGCAGACCCCGGCCTGCGATTTCGAATCCGCAGTCGAACAGGGTCCGGCTTCCCGACGGAGTGCGGGGTTTCATCGGGATGATTCGGTGCTCATTCGTGTCGCGGAGCATATAGAACAGCTCGACCTGGAACAGGTCGGCAGGGGCCCCATTCAGATCGACCTCGCAGGCGACCTCCACGTGCTCGCCCTCGGCGACCACTTCCTTCTTGTCCACGCTGGTGGTCAGGCGGCCAATGTGGATGTTGTTCCAGAGCCGGTTGATTTCGTGGGCGTTGTGCAGGGCCTGCTTGAGGGATTCGTGGTTGTTGCGGACCAGGTCCTCCGTCAAGGCCTTCGACGGGGCGTAGAATTTGTCCGTGTACTCCGCCAGCACGCGGTTCATATTGAAGTGGCAGCAGACCGAGCAAACGGACTGCTTCATCATTTCGACCCAGCGGGTGGGCACGCCGGCCTCGTTGCGGTCGTAGTACAGTTCGCTGATCTCGGATTCGATCAGATCGTAGATCTGCTCGGCCTCCGCGGCCTCCTGCATCTCGTACTGGTTGCTGTATTCGGCGCCGGTGATGGCCCAGCCGTTGCGGCCGTTGTAGCCCTCGGGCCACCAGCCATCCAGGACGCTGAGGTTCAGAACGCCGTTGATGGCGGCCTTCATGCCGGAGGTGCCGCTGGCCTCGTTCTCCTTCACCGGGTTGTTGAGCCACACGTCGGCTCCCCAGGCCAGGTGACGGGAGACGTTCATATCGTAGTTCTCCACGAAGACCACGCGGTCTTCGAGCTGGTAACTCTTCGCGAAATCGATGATCTCTCGGATCATGTTCTTGCCCAGCGAGTCGGCGGGGTGCGCCTTTCCTGCGAAGATGAGCTGGACGGGCTTGGTCGAATTGGTCAGGATCTTGGCCAGCCGGTCCTTGTCGCGCAGGATGAGCGTGGCTCGCTTGTACCGGGCGAACCGTCTTGCGTAGACGATCGTCAGGAACTCGGGGTTCAAGGCACGCGTCAGCTTGAGGACCTTGGACTCGATGTAGCCCCGCGACGCCAGATCGTCTGCCAGCTTCTTGCGGATGTAGGTGATCAGGCTTTGCTTGTTCCGGTGGTGGGCCTGCCAGACCTCGTCGTCCTGAGCGGACAGGATCCGATCCCAGGTCTTCGGATCGCATGTGCTGTGGACGTAGTCGGGACCGACGTGCCGTTTGAACAGGTCGATGAAGGGCTCGCTGAGCCAGGAATGATGCACGCCGTTGGTGACGTAGTCGATCGGCATCTCGCTCTCGGGCAGGTCGGGGAACAGCCCCGCCCACATCCGTCGGGAGACGTCGCGGTGCATCAGCGACACGGCGTTGAGGTGCCGGGCAAACCGCATCGCCAAAGCCGGCAGCCAGAAGGTTTTCGTGTCGTTGTTGATGAAACCGTGGACGGCCAGGTCGTCGTAGGACACGCCCAAGGGCTGAACTTCGCGCTCGATATACTCGCGGACCATGCCTGCGTCGAAGCCCTCGTTCCCGGCGATCACCGGCGTATGGGTCGTGAACACCGTGGAGGCCCGGATGACCGCCTTGGCTTCCATGAAGCTGAGCTTTTCGCGGAGCATGAGCCGCTGGAGCCTGGCCAGGACCAGGAACGTCGAATGGCCCTCGTTCATATGGTAGATCTTGGGCTCGATGCCGAGCCGTTCCAGGGCCCGCACGCCGCCGATGCCCAGGACCAACTCCTGTTGGAGCCGCTTGGTCCGGTCGGCGACATAAAGCTCATTCGTGATGTCTCTGACGTGCGGCGGATTCTCCTCGAGGTCGGTGTCCAGGAGAACGAGCCGGGTCTTGCCGACGCTGATTTCCCAGAGCTTGATTCGGACATTCTGGTCGAGGATCTGCATCTCGATGTACGCGGGATCGCCCTCGGGACCGCGCAATTCGTGCATCGGAATCAGGTGGTTGTCGAACTCGGCGGACTGTTCGTGCTGCTCGCCGCCGGCGGTGATGCGCTGGGTGAAGTAGCCGTACTTGTAGACAAGGCCCACGCCGACCACCGGAAGATTCATGTCGGAGGCCGCTTTGAGGAAATCGCCCGACAGGACGCCCAGGCCGCCGCCGTAGATCGGGATGCACTCGTGGAGCCCGAACTCCATGGCGAAGTAGGCGACGATGTCTTTCTCCTCGAGGGTCGCCTCGTACGAGGTCTTGAACCGCTCGTTGTACTGCATGTACTGCTGGAACTGCTGCCAGACCTCGTCGAGCTGGAACAGGAAGCCGCGGTCGTGGGCCAACTGGCGGATTCGGTCCTTCGGCAGGCTGACGAGGAACTGGATGGGGTTGTGGTTCACCGCGCGGAAAAGCTGCGGGTCAATGCGGTAGAACAGCCGGATCGCCTCGTGATTCCACGTGCACCACAGGTTGCACGCGAGCTGATGCAGTTTGCTAAGGTTCTCGGGCAACTTCGGATAGACGAACAAGTTCTTCAGAATCATCGCGATCACAACTCCCACGGACGCCAGTGCCAGTTCTTTGAGACAGACAGGCTACGACGCACCTGGCACAAAACCGCGCCACCTATCGTATTTGCTTTTTCGGCTAATTGGGTGCTGTTTCTCCACAGTCTGTTCTCGGTCCGTCTGAAGATCGACGTTCTCAGTCGTGTGGAGGCTGTTTCACAGGCTCAGGCCGACATCTGGGGACGGCAGTCAGGTCCTATAAGATGCACTCGGAAGGGGGCCGCTCGAACGATGCTTGACTGGCGAGGGCTGACGCGCTACCATGATGTCGTCGGAAGGGGAGTCGTCGAACGCAGGCCTCGGGCGTCGGATGCGGGGCCGGCTGTGAATGCCCTGCGAAAGGCAGTGAGAGCTTGGAAATGATGGATCCGATCCGGACGGGGCCCGTGAAATGCGAGCTTGCGGTCGTGATGCCTGTCTACAACGAGCAAAGCTGCATCAGAGAGGTTCTGTCGTCGTGGCGGCATGTGTTGGACGAGTCCGGCATCGACTTCGTCATCCTGGTCCTCAACGACGGTTCAACCGACCGCACCGGCGAGATTCTGGAGGACTTCGCACGCGATGAGCGGATTCGCGTGTTCCATCAGGCCAATCGAGGACATGGTCCGACGATTCTCGAAGGCTACCGCCGCGCCGTGTCGCTGGCCGAGTGGGTCTTTCAGTGCGACAGCGACGACGAGGTATCCGCCGAGTGTTTCGGACGGTTGTGGGAGGTCCGTCGGCAGGCCGATGCGGTGTTCGGGTGCCGTCTGGACCGACGCCAGACGCTTCAACGCAAAATCATCACGCTCGTTTCGCGTCTGACCGTCTTCTTGCTCTTCGGGAGGGGAGTCCGCGATGTGAACACCCCTTACCGGCTCATGCGAGCCTCCGTGCTGGGACGCATCCTCGATCACGTCCCTGCGGACACGTTCGCGCCGAATCTGGTCGTTTCGGGGGGGCTATGCCGGCTGCACGCGCAAATGGCGAGCGTGCCTGTGCCTTCTCGCCCGCGTCGCAGCGGACGCGTGTCCCTCGTTCCAGGGGGGCTGTGGAAAGCGTCGATCCGGTCGTTCCGCCAGACGGTGCGGTGCAGCCGTTCCATGCGGAGTCTGGGCCGCGCGGGGGGCGCATGAGGTCGGTGTCGTCACGCGCAGGAGGGCGGAAGGAAGGGAAGGCATGAGCGACGCGTTTTCATCGGAATCGAGCCACGGGTTCAAGCCAGACGCAGGACGCCTCTCCTACAGGGCGTTGATTGCCTTGAGTCTTGCTGGCACGGTCCTGGTCCTGCTGGCGACCTCCCGCTGCGGCGTGGGCGTTTCGCCCGATTCCGCGGGCTATCTCTGCGCGGCGAGGAATCTGCTGGCCGGCAGGGGGTACCGGACCTTGTGCGACAGTCCCTACACCTCGTGGCCCCCGCTGTTTCCGACGCTCCTGGCGGCCCTGGGATTGACGGGCCTTGATCCTGCGAAGGGGGCCAGGGTATTGAACGCCGTCGCGATGGGGGGAATTGTCTTTGCATCCGGTTTGTTCTTTCGACGATGTCTGACGTCCAAGCCGCTGGCTCTTGTGGGCGTTTGTTCGATTGTGTTGTCGTTTCCCCTGTTGAGTCTTGCAGCGATGGCCTGGACCGAGCCGGTCTTTGTGCTTCTGATCGCCTGGTTCGTGCCCGCGATGTCCGCATATCGGCGGACGCAACGCATGACGTCGCTGTTGACAGCAGCCGTCTTGGCGGCCTTGTGCTCGTTGCAGCGGTACACCGGTGTTACACTGATCGGTGTCGGGATGGTTGTGATTCTGTGGCCCCAATCGAACGCCGGCTTGGGTCGGCGTCTCCGGCGCCTGGCGTGGTTCGTCGGGATCGCGTCGGTCCCTTTGGCGCTCTGGATGGCGCGAAACTACCGGTTGACCTCCATGCTCACAGGCCATGACCGACAGCCTTCCATCTATACGCTCACAGAGAATCTCGTCACGGCCGCGGACACCGCCACGAAGTGGTTCGTGCCGGAGGGGGTCTCTCTGCCGATGCGAGGAGCGATCGTCGTCGCGGCGATTGTCCTGGTGGCCGGGGCGATTGGGATTCTGCACGCCAGGTTTGGTCCGGGTCGGGAGGACGCTCGATTCTGCGTATTGACCGCGGCGCTCGTGGCCTTGATCTACTTGCCCTTGATCCTGTACACCCATCAGGTCGGGGTTCTGGACGAAACCATGAACGACCGGTATCTCGCCCCTCTGGCGATGATCGGTCCATGGCTGGCGTTCGCAGGCATTGACTTGCTGGCCGACACGCTGCGACGACGTCGTTTCGGTGCTCCGGCGATCGCCTCTGCGATGGTCCTGTCCTGCGGACTCTGGCTGATCCACCCGCTGCATCGGACGTACACGATGCTCGCCTGCCAGATGCAGCGTGGCGCTGGGGGGTACAGCCGGATCGAATGGCAGGAGTCTCCGCTGACTCGTTGGCTTGAAGCCCATCCTTTGCGGGGCGCCGTCCGCAGCAACGCGCCGGACGCTCTCTACGCTCTGACGGGCGTCGACTCGCAGAGGTCGCCGCATCGAACGTGGGATCTCGCGGAGTATCTGCAGCAGATTTTGTCGCGCGACGGAGAAACCCTGGTTTGGTTTGGGGGCCTTTCTCACTCGCGTTTGTACGACCTGGATGAACTGGTTTCCGCGTTGCCGCTGCAGAGGATCGTCTCTTTCTCCGATGGCGGCGTGTATCGGCTCGGGGCGTCGCCTGAGAACGGCTCCTTCCGCGACGTCGCCCTCTCGGGGTATCAAGTCCGCGGCATTCGCAACCGCAGATTCACGAGCGATGCGTCCGGCGGTTCCGGGCGGATCGTCTCCTGGGTCCTGCGCGAGGACCGCTGGACGGACAGCGTGTGGGAACTGAACACGCCGGATGGGCAGGTCGTCACGTGGCGTCCCTCGTGCGAGTATTCGCGGTCGGGCGACGCATTCGAGTTTCGTTGCGAAGGCCAGGCCCTTCGGACTCCCGACAACTCCTCGTCGTCCTACAGACTGCGTGTCTGGGGCTCGATTCATGGCGAGGTCTCGGAGGGCGAGTACCGGATCGAGTTCTCCGGTGATCGGTGGCCCGTCGCCGATGGGGGGCGATGGCGAGTTGACGTGGCTGGGCCCGTCTACAGACTCTATTCGCGAACGCGGGACCTCCACGCTTATACGATGAGTCTGGAGGCAGAGGCGGATCTTCTGGGACGCAGGGGAGAATCCTGGGCTCGGGAATGTGTCGCCTTCTGCGTCTATCCGGAGGGCTCGCAGCCGCGGGATGCGGTGCCGGTGTTCCGATTCGTCTCGAAGACCACAGGCAGCGAGCTCTATACGATCAACGAGGCCGAGCGGGACTCAGTCATGGCGTATCCGGAGACCTGGGACTACAGGGGCCTCGCCTGGTATGCGTATTCCTCACAAAGGCATTCCCTCGACGCCAAACCCGTCCATCGGTTCTGGTCTGCAGCCATGTCCGCGCATTTCTACACGATGGACGAATCGGAGAGAGGGAGCTTGGCCAAGCATCCGCCCGAGGTTTGGGCCTACGAAGGCGTCGTTTGGTATGCGATGCCGCCCGAGGAGCCCTAACGTGGAATCGTGGAGCAGGGCTTGACCGCGGGGCATCGGTAGCCTAAAATGACACGCAGGGATTGAGTCGGTGCAAATGGGTCGCAAGGGGATTTGAGTCATGGCTTCTTTAATCGTGACAAACGGCAAGCAGGAGGGCAGCTACTACCCGCTGGGTCGTCGGACGAACGTCGTCGGTCGGGATGAGGCCCTGCCCATCCAGATCCTGGACAACATGGTCTCTCGCAAGCACCTGCAGATTCGGTTCGACCAGACCGCGAACCGTTACTTCGCCTACGACATGAAGAGCCGCAACGGGGTGTACGTCAACAACCGCAGGATCGAGGACGAGGTCGCTCTCCAGGACGGCGACGTCATCCTGGTCGGCATGACCGCCATCCTCTTCGCCGACAGGGATTTCAAGGACAAGGAAAGCGCCCTGCTTCACTACAAGAAAGTGGGCGAACGAATGCGCGTGACGACTTATGGCCCGCGTGATTTCGACCCGACTCCCGTCGGCCCCGGCGAGACCGGCCAGCCCATTGCCTCGCGGTAGTCGGCGACCTCTCACATTCGGCGCGGCGCGGTCCTAAGACGAGCTTCCAGGAATCCCCATGCCACCCCGACGACCAGTCCGACTCCGTGGGCGGTGTTGGCGATGGGACCCACCAGACCCGCCAGACACACGAAGAACCATACGATCATGAACGTAACGGTCTGCGGCGCCAGCGACAGCTTGGAGGCGGGATTGAATTTGCCTTGCATCCAGATGTAGCCCAGCAGGCCGTAGACGACGCCGGACATGCCTCCGAAATTCGGTCCCCTGACCAGATACTGACCCACGTTCGAGGTGCCCGCCAAGACCAGCGTCAGCAGCAGCAGGAACCGGGAGGTCTTGCGGGCTTCGATCATGCTGCCCAGGTCCCGCAGCCAGAGCATGTTGAAGAAGATGTGGAGAAAGTCGAAGTGCAGGAACATCGGGGTGAACAGCCGCCAGATTTCGCCTCGTCGGACCTCCAGCAGGATTCGCTCCCATTGGACATGGTGCCCGATCCTCGGCGCAAAGCGACTGATGGACAGGATCTGCTGGAGACTGTCGTTCTTTCCGAACTCCACCACAAGCGTCACCGCGATGCTGATGGCGATCAGGACGATGGACAAGGGCCCCAGGGGGACCGGGGGACTATAGAAGATCATCGTCCGGGCGTCCACCACACGTGCCCGTCCGGGGGCCGCGGTCGTCTCATCCCGGTTCCGGCGCGAAACGCCGACGCGGGTCTCCGCCAAGAAGAGCGGATTGAGAGGATTGCGGCGGAACTCCTCGAACAGGGATTTCGACTGCTCGACGTTCTCATCGTCGAGAATCCAGACCTCCCAATCACCCTGCGAGGCGGGATCGACCTGGTTGTCGATGCCCCGAGCGGTGAGGAAGTCGCCGAACCGAATGGCCATTGCCTCGTCTGGGAGTGTGCCGATCGGTCTCATCTAGCCTGCGATCTCCTTTCCGCAGTGCGGGCACCGCGGGGTCTTCTTCTGACGCTCCAGGTCTTCCAGGAACGCTGCGCCGAGGATGGCGGTGGGCAAGGCGAACATGCCGATCCCGAACATCGCGCTGGCGGAGGCCATGATCTTGCCGATCGGGGTGACCGGATAGGCGTCGCCATACCCGACGGTGGTGAGCGTCACCGCGGCCCACCACATGGAAGCCGGAATGCTCGAAAACACCTCCGGCTGCGCCTCGTGCTCGGCATAGTACATCAGCGAAGCCGCCACGATCAGGAGGATCACGAGGATGGACACCGCGCCGAGAAGCTGCTCCTTGCGGGACTTGACGACCCGCAGGAGCATCTGAAGCGACTCGGAATAGCGGGCCAGCTTGGCGATCCGCATGAGACGCATGAGACGGAACATCCGGAACATTCGCAGGACCCGCAGATCCACGCTGAGAAACGGCAGATAGAAGGGCAGCACCGCCAGCGCATCGACGATCGCCAGGGGACTCACCGCGAAACGCGCGCGTCGCAGGACGCCGCTGGCGTACTGGGGGGCCTCCACGCAGGACCACAATCGCAGCACGTACTCCACGGTGAAGACTGCGACGGAGAACAACTCGAAGACCTTGAATCCGTTCGGCAGGAGAGAATGGACGCTCTCGACCGACTCGACGATCATCGCCACGATGTTCAGCAGGATCAGGACCACGATGAACGTGTCGCACGCTCTGCCTATGGGGTCGTCGGCCTTCGAAAAGGCCAGGATTTCCCGCGTGCGTCTGCGTACGCTTCGATACGACCATCGCGGCGGCGAGTCCCCGCTCCGCGCAGTCCCTCTTACCCGCGACATCGGACCTCCATGGTTACGTTTCTGTTCATGTCGAGAGGATCATTCTACCGTCGAAGGGCGGCGCCGGCACGTAAATTTCTCGGACCCTTGCGGTCAGCGGTCGGGCGCCGGCGTCGGGGTCGATTCTCCTCTCGTCCGATCGCTTCGTTCACGTGCCCCGGTTGCGGTGCAGCAGCGACAGCTCTACGCGGTATTGGTCTGCGACGGTGGCGGGCACGACGATTCGCGACAGGGTTTCGCCCATTCGGCTCTGCAACTGGCGACCGCAGATCACCGAGGGGATCGAGATCTCGATGTTTGTGACTTCGTGTTGGACGCGGGTCTTGACGCCGCCCATGATCATGTTGGCGATTTCGCCGAGGGCGTCGATGGTTTCCGCCTCGCTCGGCTGCGCGTCGGGCTCCATGCACAGCATGCCTGCGGTGACGGCCCGCACGCAGTCTGAGTTGCAGGCGATTCCGAAACACCCTTCGAGATCGCCGGTGAAGGTGATGGTCGCCAGGAACGCCTGCTCATCCGGCGTCGTGGCGGGTTCCGTCGTCTTCTCCAGGGCCATGCAAACCATGCTGGCGAACACCTCCTTGGCGCTGTCCAACATGATTTCCTCAAGCGATACCGTCGTTACCATACACTCTCCAAGAGCCTCCGAATCCTGTCCAGGCCGCACCCACACGCAGTCCCGACGTCGTTGTCGCGCGACGCCCCTGCCTTTGATCGGCCAAAACGCCCCGATACTCCAGCAATGGCCGAGGGAGTCCGTTCTTCGCCGGCGATTCGGATGCCCTTGGGTCGCAGGGTCTGTCCGATAACTCGGCTCACGCGGGAAAGATCCTTGCGTCCCTCATGACAAATGAACCATTCTCTAGTATGATATGAACGGTCGCGGGCATACTGAGAACCGAGTCGCTGGACGAGGTGATCGTCTTCCAGGACCACATCGAGCAGAAGCTCGACGGCGCCAGCTCCGACATGCTGTGCATCGGTCCCGGCGTCGGCGTCAACCTCCGCCAGTGGCGTCCGCGCAGCCAGGGCGGCGAGGGCTTCGTCGACACCTACTGGCGCGACCACGACACGGTGAAGGAGTGTTTCCGCCACACAGGCCTTTCCAACCTCTGCTGGCTCGACGGCCACGTCAGCGGCAACAAGGAAACCACCGGCGAGGACGTCCCGGTCTCCTGGTACACCGGCGTGCATACGGATTCGGGAGGCTGACGATGACGAACCGACGCGAGGCGATCCGAATGATGGTTGCAGCGGTGCTTGCGACCGCGACCGGCTGCAAACGCAGGCAACGGGCGAATGCCGCGTCCGTCGCGGAAACGCCTGCCGAAGAGGTCCAGGCGGTCCTGGCGATTCTCGCCAGAGGAATGCAGGCGGTCCCGAAGACGTCATTGAAGGCCGAGCAGGTGGGTCGTTCGTGCGTGGTGGTGGCCCGCACGCCGCAGAGGGCAGGCCCGCCGGATGCGCCGCCGCCTTTGGGCATGGTGCGAATCCTGGGCGGTACGACGATCTATAAAGGTCAGATTCACGCAGTGTCCAGGGAGGCAGTCGAGGTCCACGCGCCGTACCCCAACTCGGGGCGTCTCAAGATCGTCTCGATTCCCGCGACAGACATCCAGTCGATCCACCTGGGCAAATGAGGTGCTGCGGGAGTAATGCGCGTCAGGAATGATCCAAGTCAGCCGTTCTGGCCGGCCAGGCGTCGGCGCATCTCGCTTTTGTTGTCCCACAGGTGCGAATCGACCTCCATCGTCGCGGAGAAATCCAACTCCCACAACGCCCGCCACCACCGCCACAGTCGTGCCATCGCTCTCATATCGCACCTGACCTTTCCTCGATCCTTGTTTTCATCGGCCTTCCAGCCGCGGACGGCCCTGTTTCCGAGAGCGCTCTCTACATCGTAGAGGCGCAGAACGGGGAAAAGGTAACAGGCATCGGGCGGAAAAATCCGAAATCCGAATGTTGAACTGTCAGACAAATCCCAAGGACCGAGGGCCGGACGATCCACTCTGGGTTCGTGGCCCCGTCATTCCTGCGAAAGCAGCAGTTTGGGAACCCCGAGCCAAACTCTGCGGGCGCAACCCCTTACGCTCATCCCTGCGGAATCGCTGCAAGAGCGGGGGCGCGTTGACGCGACTGGTCGTATCGCTTATGATCCACCTTGGCCGGATTGTTCTGTCGATCTGGGTTGTGTTGAGGAAAATCGACCGGTGAGGACCGCACATTCGCTCAAGGGGAACACGCTGACGAGAACGGGCCCGGTCTGGACTATCCTGCAAGGACTTCCCGCGGCGGCATTCTATTTCTTGTTCTACCTGTACCTGGCCATCGAAGTCGATCTGCGTCTGTTGTACAACGGCGGCGGCCTGATCGACAACTTTCCGACTTTCTATGTGGATTGGGCGTTCTTCAAGGGACTACTGGCCTGTCCTGGGGGGATGATCGAATATGTCTCCGCGCTTCTGGCCCAGTCCTTCTACCACTCCTGGGCTGGAGCGGCAGTCGTGACGTGCCAGGGGTGGTTGATCGGTATGGGGACGGACGCCTATCTCAAGGAGATCGGAGCCTCGCGGTTGCGCATTCTCCGGTTTGCCGGGCCTCTGGTTCTGGCGGCCGTGTACTCCCAATACGTCTTTCACTTCACGATGACTGTGGCCTTCACCGTTGCAGCAATCTCGGCCTGTCTCTTCCTGAGGTTCTCATCCAGTAACGCGGTCCGTCGGACTCTCTGCTTTCTGATCCTGTCGATTGCCCTCTACGCAGCGATAGGAGCCGCGCACCTTCTTTTCGCCTTTCTGTGTGGAGGGGCCCGGATTATCAAAGATCGCAGGTGTCGCGAAGGCCTGGGGTATGGAGCGTGGGCGGTCGTCGTTCCCTGTCTCGTTGGGGTAGTGGCCTGGGGACTCCCGGTCCTGGATGCCTATGTCCTGATGCTGCCGATCCACCTGGGAACCCGTGTGAGTGAGCCTCCCAAGCTGATGCTCAAAGCGATCGGCGTCCTCTATCTCTTTCTGCCTGTGACGGTGGGAGTCGTGGGGCTCTGGCGTTTGACCGTCGGACGCCGGATGTCCTTCGGCAAGGCCAAGCCGATCCAGGCCGGCCGAAACTCCAGGAAATCGCCTCCCCCACCGAACGGGGCCAAGTCCTGGGTGTTCAGGTGGGCGATCGAGACGATCCTCCTGGCGGGCGCGGCCACAGCCGTCCTGCGGTTCCATCACGATCCCAGTCTCAGGGCTCTGTTCGAGGTGGATTTTTACTCCAGGCAAGGCATGTGGTCGCAGGTTCTGGATACGGCCAGACGCTCTCCCCCTCACTATTTGATCTGTCACGCCGTGAATCGCGCCTTGTATCACACCGGCCGGCTCGGCGACGAGATGTTCTGCTATTACCAGGACCCCAAGGCGCTCCTGCTGACGGGAAAAGAGGCCCTGTGGCAGAAGGTCGACACCTGCATGGAACTCGGGCTGATCAACGAGGCCGAGAACGCCCTGACCATTTCGATGGAGGTGTGCGGGGAGAAGCCCCTGTTGCTCCAGCGTCTGGCGCGGGTCTATCTGGTCAAAGGCGACGTCGAGACCGCCCGCGTCTATCTCAGCGCCCTGAGCAAGGTCCCGTTCTGGGGGCGTCAGGCCCGAGAAGACTTCGCGCGATTGCAGCGCGATCCGAACGTCTGGGAGGACGAGGAGATCCAACGCCTCCGCGCGATCCGACTCCGACAGGACTTCGTCCGGCAGACGGATTTCCTCCGTCAGTTGTTGATAGAGAATCCCCGAAACCGCATGGCCTATGAATACGGCATGGCCTGGCTCTTGCTGACGAAGAATCTCGCGGGTTTTGTCCAGCTCTTCGACACCTACCACAGCGGCGTCGAATCGAGGATTCCGAGGCACTACGAGGAGGCTCTTCTGCTGGCCAAGGCCCTCAACGCAGGGGGGCTGAATCCGGACGTCCGATCCGTCAGCCAGGAGTCCAGGGATCGGTTTGCGTCCTTCGCGAAGGCCCGTCAGCCCTTTGGGCAGGACATGGCTGCCGCACGCAGGTCCCTCAGAGGGGGCTTTGGAGACACCTTCTATTACCATTTCTTCTTCAGCGATTCGGGAGTGCGATAATGCCCAGACGGAGGATCATCAAGTTTCTGCTCCCGGTGGTGTTGCTCTTGGCCATCGGGGGGGTGATCGCATGGGCGTCCGGGAGGACCGAACGCGTCGATCGCTTCGTGACGGTGGATCGCCCCGTGAGGATCTTCCCCGACTGTGACGACGCGGTCATCCCGCCCAACATTGCCCCGCTGAATTTCGAGATCCGCGAGCAGGGGACCGCCTATGCGGCCCGAATCTCCTCCAGGCAGGGCGACCCCATCGAGGTTTCAGGCCGAGGTCCCGTCGTCCTGATTCCGAAAGGCCCCTGGCGCGACCTTCTGGCTGGAAACCGGGGAGGCGACCTTTGCATCGAGATCTTCATCAAAGACGCATCGGGCCAGTGGGTCCGGCCCAGCCCGGTGACCTGCCGGATTGCGAGCGAGGATATCGACCGCTACCTCGTGTATCGCAAGATGCACATGGGGCACATGCACGTGAGGACCCCTATCGGGATCTACTGCCGCGATCTGACGGGCTTCAAGGAATCGGAGGTTTTGAGCTGCACCGATTGCGGAAGGGCCTGCCTGAACTGTCATTCCTTCGCGCAGAACCGCACCGACCGGATGCTGATCGGCCTTCGTTCTCCGCAGTACGGCGTGGCGACCCTCCTTGTCGAAGGCGATTCCGTGCACCGCATCGACAAGAAGCTCGGCTACACCTCCTGGCATCCCAGCGGCCGGTTGGCGGCTTTCTCGATCAACAACCTGCCGATGTTCTATCACGCCAGCCGTAATGAGGCCCGCGACACCATCGACCTCGATTCCCTCCTGGCCTTCTACAAGGCCGATACGCGGTCGATCGTCACCGTGCCCCAACTCGCCCAGAAGGAGCGGCTGGAGAACTGGCCTGCCTGGTCCGGCGACGGCCGCCACCTCTACTATTGCAGCGCCCCCAAGCTGTGGACCGACGACGCGGAGTATCCTCCGGTTCAGTACGACCAGGTCCGCTACGACCTGATGCGGATCGCCTATGATCCCAACGCCGACGCCTGGGGCGAACCCCAGACCGTCCTTTCGTCCAAGGATACGGGCAAGAGCATCGCCATGCTGCGGTGCAGTCCCGACGGCAGATGGCTCTCGTTCTGCATGTGCGACTACGGCTACTTCCCGACCTGGCAGGAAAGCAGCGACATTTTTCTTATGGACCTCCAGGCGTCGGCCTCGGCCCCGTTCCCTTACCGACGTCTGGAGTTCAACAGCAGCAGGAGCGAATCCTGGCAGACCTGGTCGAGCAACAGCCGGTGGCTCGTCTACAGCAGCAAGGCGCAGAACGGCTTCTTCACGCGGCTGTTCATCTGCTATGTCGACGCGGAGGGCAGGACCCATCGGCCGATCGTGCTGCCCCAGAAAGATCCGATATTCTACGATTCGTGCCTCCAGAATTACAACACCGCCGAGCTGGTCGTCGAACCGCCTCGCGTCACGGGCCAGCGGCTCGCTCGTGTCTTCCGCAGACCCAGCGACGTTTCGCTCGGCCTGCCGACGACCGGTCCCACTCCCGTGGTCAAGCCCGCCCCAGGGGGCGCGGGCGTCCCAGGCCGGGTGCTGCGGGATTAGCGACGCGCCGCCCGGACCGGTACGGGGGTTCTTCGGTCGGTTGCCCGATGTCTTGTTGGAACGGACTCGCTCTTTTCACCGACCTGCGGAAGCGGCGGTTCGCGCGGGTGAATCCGAGAACATGGTGGTGATGCAGTCGGTCCAGCAGGACTGTGGTCGTGCGTTCATCCGGATGTTGCACCTCTTGCGGATTGCCGCAAGGATGGTAGAATTCATCCTTTTGGAGCAATGCCAGGATGTCGCAAGAACGCAACGGAATGCCGCTTGAAGACCCCGAGGGGGGGCCTCAGGCGGTATTGCTCCGGCCGGGCAGGTGGGACGCCTGGCCGCAGTACGGTGCGGCGTTTCTGATGGCTGTCTGCCTGAGCATGGCCTGGGCGGCCATGCCGTTCATCCTCTGCGCCATCGGCGGCACCCACGCCCACGTGGGCTATGCGCCTGCGATCAACAACCTCGCCTACATGATCGCGCTGCTGGTCACGGGTTCGCATCTTGCTCATCTTCACGTCAAACGGGCCACGCTCTCGGCCGGCTTCGTGGCGTTTTGCGCAACTGGGACGATGAGCCTGGTCGTCCTTTGGGCGCAGCGCCACGCCGGGGTGGACAGTTGGGTTTTCATTTGGACCCTCATTGCAGCCGGCGCCGCCAGCGGGGCGACGATGGCCTGCTATTGGCCGTTTCTGATGAGCTGGGTATCCTCGGACTATGAGGGGGTGCAACTGAATCGACGGTTCGGCTGGTACAACGGGGCCTGGTCCAGCGGAGGCATGATCGGTCCGGTTATCGGCGGCTGGCTCTTCGAGGTCAATCCGGTGTTGCCGCTGGCGGGGGCGGTGGTTGCGGTGGCCCTGTCGCTCGTGATCCTCGCCTTCGGGCGGGATGGTTCGATTCTCAAGACCCCGGGGGCGTCGCCCGCAGTGGGCGTGAAGGAAACGCTATACGATCCCAGGCTGTTGGCGGACTGTCGATGGATCTCACGCATCGCCCTGTTCTGCGTGTGCGCATCCTATGCCGTGATCCGGTCGCAGTTCGCCTTGATTTTCCGAGGCCTGGGGTACACGGAGTCTCAGTTCGGCTTGTATCTGACGATCTATGCCTTGTGCAACTTTCTGGCCTTGGTGGCGGCGGGGGGCTGGGCCCGGTGGCATTTCAAGCCGAGCCTGCTGGTGGTCGGCCAGGGTGTCCTGCTTGTGACCCTCCTGATGACGATCTACGGCCGACACTTGAGTGTTCTGTTCACCTCATCGATTCTGCTGGGTGTCGCGTACGGCTTCGCCTACTGCTCCCACCTCTATTACGGCGCCTCAGGCAGCACGAAGCGGTCGGGACGGATGGCCATTCACGAGATCGTGATCTCTCTGGGCCTGACCGTCGGCTCGGCCGCCGGCGGGTATCTGTGCGAACATGTGGGTCTCTACGCGCCCTATTGGTTCGCGGTGGGAGTCATCGTCCTGGGCATGGCCGGTCAGGTGACAGTCCACATCGGCACGCGGGCGAGGATGCGTCTGTCCGCTTCCGGCCCGGCCTCCGGCAACGTGGACATCGCAAGTCCTTCGTGAGGACGAATCTCCCCAGGGAGTCTGCACCGGAAGGACGGCAGACCCCGGCAGAAGCGCAGAGCGGTGGGAATCTGCCCGCGCTTCGGGATCGATTCCTTTCGATTGGCTTGCGCTACAGGGATTGACAGGAGCAGGATCAGCGGCCATACTGCGGTACGCATCGTTGGTTGGTTGACTGGGGATGTTCGTGATCCGGTCGACAGGAGATTAACGCGTGAGGCACACGGGCTGCCGCAGACAGTTATAAGGATACACACTCTGTTGGAGCCAGGGATTCTCAGGACGTTCTCTTGTCGAATGGCCGTGACGGCACTTGTTGTGCTGGCGGATGCCTTTGTCGGCATGGCCGCCGAGCCGATCACGTTGCGTCTGGCCACGGGCAGCAGGACGGGCGTCTATTATCCGATCGGCTGCGGGATCAAGAAAGTCATCGAGGACGCCTACCCGAACGAAGTCCGCATCGAAGTGGTTCAGACCTCCGGCGCCCTGGAGAACCTGCGTCTGATCGACAAAGGGCAGGTGGACCTGGCACTTGCGCAGAACGACGCGGTC
This sequence comes from uncultured Phycisphaerales bacterium, assembly GCA_937927975.1. Classification (GTDB taxonomy): domain Bacteria; phylum Planctomycetota; class Phycisphaerae; order Sedimentisphaerales; family Anaerobacaceae; genus PLanc-01. Next base: position 70,782 of record CALEZT010000188.1, on the reverse strand, counting down.
TATTACTTCAGCCGGGGCCGGGAGATGTTCAGCCTGCCCTCGAGCAAAGCCCTTGCGATCGCCTCCCTGTACACCGAGATGGTTCAAATCATCGCGAACCGCAAGAGCGGAATCGAGCATCTTGACCAGTTGAAGGGCAGAAGGATTCGCACGGGTTCTCCGCCGGAGAACACCAGCAACAGCGCGACCGTGGTCTTTTCGCTGGACGGCTGGGAAGCGGAGGATCTGACGGATATCCGGTGCAGTTTTTCCGAGGCTCGCAATCTGCTGCTGTCCAATTCGCTGGACGCGGCCTGCGTCACGGCGGGGATTCCGACGCCTCTGCTGACCGAGAAGATCGATGGCATTTCCCTCCAGGATCATGTCACGTTCATTCCCATCGGCGAGGGGCTGGCGAATCGCCTCATGCGGGCGTTCCCCTACTTCGTGTACACCGAGATTCCCGCGCAGACGTACAGCCTGCAGGAAGAGGTGGTCAAGACTGTGGGCGTGCGCGCCATTTTGATCGCGCGCAGGTACCTCGAAGAAACCAAGACGCAGGGCCGAAAGCTCCCGCCGGATTTCGTCAAGACCCTCACCAGGCTGGTTTTCGAGCGGGAGAAGACCGTGCGATTCGAACACGGCGTCGAGGGCGCCGATCTCAGCGGGTATCGGTTTTCGCTGAATGAAGCCCTCTACGGGATACTGGACCATCGAATGGCTCCGATCATCCCCATTCATCCGGAATCGGCGGCCTATTTTCTCGAAAAGGGTCTTCTCAAGAGAACGTTGAAGGACTATCTGCCGGCGATTCTCTGGGCGTCCGGCTGTGTCGTGTTGCTCGTTTATGTCATACGCTATCGATCCGCCATCAGGCGGTTCACCCAGAAACACGTCCATGTCCGGCTCGTGGGGGTCTTCGTCTGTCTTTATGTGATTGGAACGCTTGCCATGTTCTTCTGCGAGCGATACAACAACCGGTCGTTCGAGAGCATTCCGGAATCGTTCTGGTCGATCACCGTCTATCTGTTCAGCGGGTTTGAGGATCGCTATCCGATCACCTGGCCCGGACGAGTGATCTCCGTTCTCATTTTCGTTTTGAGCGTGTTCTTCTTTGGCGCCGTAGCCGGACGGTTTGCGGCCGCCTTCCTGCAACGGGAGGAGAATAGAATGCCGAAAGATGTCGTGGACCATATTGTCATCTGCAACTGGAATGAACGTGGAAAGAGGGTGGTCACGGAGCTGAGGCACCCCGAGGGCAAGCCGAACACCGATATCGTCATCGTCACCAAGAAGCTGTTGGACGAAAAAGGGTTGCAGAGGCTGCCGGCGTTTCACAGAGTGTACTGCATTAACGAGGACCCCATCCGGCACGGCACCCTCAAGAGCGCCCGGGTCAGTCTGGCCGATACGATCATCGTGCTGTCCGACGATGAGAGCCCCGACCCGGACGCCAAGTCCGCCATGATCATCCTGGCGTTGCTCAGCGAGTGCAAGAAGAGGAGACCCCACATCATCGCGGAGGTCGTGAATTCCGACAACAGCCAGCATCTCAAGGACGCCGGGGCCGACGAGACGATCTGCACGGCGGAAATCGGCGTGGGAATCCTGGCGCACTGTGCCGTGAACAAGCAGCTCTCGGTGGTGTACAAGGACCTGCTCACGTATTCGTTCGAGGGCAACGAGATCTACATCATCCCCCAGGAGTCCTATCCGGAGACGTTCATCGGCAAGACCTTTGCGGAGTGTGGGCAGATTCTGTACGCCAGAAGGGATCGCACGAATCCCGTCATTCTGTTGGGTATCCGCAGGAAGGACCAGGTCATCATGAATCCCCGAAAGGGAAGCCTGGGGATGGATGACGGAGAATTCCGAATCGAGCCGGGAGACGCGCTGATCGCCATCGCCTTTTCAGCTCCGGATCTGAAGGGCTGCCTCGATGAGCCCTGATCCCCCGTGGCGGGCGTCCCGAGAGGCGTTGTTGCAGGAGTTTGGCCGCGGCGTATTCGGGAGTGCCCTCCGGAGAGGCCTGACGCATACGGTTGCGTGGTCCTGCCCGCTGGGATATACTTCTCTCTTGCTGGGATATGGGTTTCAGCAATAGAATGCCCGTGACGTTCGTCGGTATAGACGGTGCAGTCCCGATTGCTGTCGTTACGTCCCGACCGGTAGCTGGACGCCCGCATTCAAGCGGCCGGCAGTCGAAAGAACGCCATTGGTGGCTCTGTTGTGATTGAGGAAACTGAGAACGCTTCGCGATGACACATCAAGGAAGCACATGGAGACGCACATGTTGATAGAGGTTCCGCACACCTTGGGCGCATGCGTATATCCTTGGAATCGTGGCAGTTTTCTCCTGGGCGGTCTCCGGGGGATTGCGCTGTATCTCTGGGCGGGTCTGGTTCTGTTGACCGGCTGTACGTCGCAGACCGAAAGCGAGAGTGCGGTGGTGCTCGAACAGCCCAAGGTCAGCCAGGGCGTCATCGTCGAGCCCAACGATGTTGCCAGGATGAAGGAATTGGCCGCTGCGGTGGACGCCCTGGAACTCCCCGCCACCCCGGCGATACCGGGGGGCAACGAAACCGAGAAGAACGAACCGAATCAGAGCGACCCTGCGCCTCAGGACGCGATCCCTCCGAGCGTCGGCATTGCGGAAGCCGTCGGCATGACGACGCGGGGGATCGTTCCGCCCGAGTCAACCAAGACGGTGGTCCTGCCCAAGCTCAGTCGGATTGAACTGAACGAAGTTGTTGCGCAGGTGGTTCTTGGATTTCAGTCCTCGCTCGGATATGGGGCGGCTCCCTCTGCGATTGCCGATGCGCTGCCGGTCACTCCGACCGGCCTTCTGGGCGACACGGCTCTCGTGCGGTCCGGCGAGAATGGCACGCAGGTTCTGCGGTTCGGATATTGCTGTTTCGTCTCGCAACCGCCCCAATTCTGGGCGATGGGAGTGATCGTGGGAGAGAACGGGGCCCTGTCCGCCAATCCGGATCTGGCGCAGGTCGAGCCGAAGGTCGCCCAGATCATCACGTCGCTCAATGAAACACGCGCGGAGTTGACCGTCCGGGACCTCGAAACCCGGCTCATTCAACTGAGCTACATTGACGCGGCCGGCGCGATCAACATGCTCAAAGGCTTTGGCGTGGCCACTCTGAACACGCCGGCGGAAGTGCCGCCGAAGATCGATTTCGCCAAACTTCCGTACGTGGTGAACATCGAAGACCCGAAAAAGGAATACACCGGTCTGGTCGGTTCCAAGGAAGTCAGCAGCAAGGGCAAGCTCTCCATGGCGCCCGGCGGCGCTTCGGAACTGATGGACAACGCCATCGCCTCGCCCATGACGCAGATCATGGTCCTGTTTCATCCGGCGTATCCCGAGCAATTCAGCGAAGTCCGTCGGATTCTCGACGCTTACATCGATCGTCCGGCTCGGCAGATCTTCATCGAAGCGATGGTGCTGGAGATCAGCGAGGAGGGGCTCAAGGATCTGGGAGTCGAGTGGGAATTGCACAAGTCGCCCTTGTTCGTCAATGCCGGGTCCTTCAACGCCGGATCTCCGTCCGACACTCTCAGTATCTCCACGCCGGACACATCCCTGCTCAACGAGATCTTCGAAGGATCGCAGTTCAATTGGGACTGGGCGGCGACGATCCGCGCTTTGGTCCGCAACGGCAAGGCCGAGATCCTCTCCCGTCCCAGTGTTCTGACGCTGGACAATCGACAGTCGACGATCCGCGTCGGAGAGGACATTCCGATCGCCAGCAGTTTTGAAGGGCAGGCCACTTACTCCAACAAAGTTGCCTTCGCGTTCGAGTACCTTCCCACCGGGATTCTGCTGAATATCCGACCCCGAATCGCCGAATCGGGGGCGGAAGTCAGCATGCTCATCGATACCATTGTCTCGGCGCGAGTCGTCGGCAAGGACCTCGAGTTGAGGTCGGCCAATGGCGACGTCGTGCTGGCCTCCGCTCCCACCATCTCCACGCGACGGGTGCAGACTTACGGCCGCATTCCCAACAACACGCCGCTGATTATCGGAGGTCTCGTCGCACGGGAGAACACCACGGTTCGTGACAAGGTGCCCCTGCTGGGCGACATCCCGGTGGTCGGCATGCTGTTCCGCGCCGAGCGAGTGCAGCGACTGAAACGCGAGGTAATCATCGTTCTGACGCCGCATGTCCTTCCCGAAAGACGAGAGGTCCTGCGAGCGCTGCCGAAAGATGAAGATTTGTTCGACAGTTTTGGCAACGCTCTCTTCCGAGACTCTTATCGGATTCGCAGCGAAGACGTGTTCGATCTGACGTTCCTTCTGGAGAACCGGCGCATCGCGATCTACCGGTCGTTGGCCCGGCATGTGGCCCAGAGGAACTTCCGCCTGGGCGAGGTCGAACCGTTCCGTTCCTTCGTTCGCGACAACGTGCCGGGCGAGCCGATCCTGGTGTCCCGCATGATCTACGAGGTCATCAAGCGACTCGACGTCGCAAGCAAGATCGGTAGACCCCACATCATCTACTTTGAGAGCCAGCAGGTCGGCGGCTATAGCGTCAAGTTCCTCGAATCACTTCTCGCGGACCACACGGAAAACGGTGTGACGGACTTCGGCGATCGGGCTCTGGCGATCACGTACAGCTATGACCGCGACTCCCTGGCGGCGGGCCACATGGGCAGCGAACCGATTCCGGAAGTCCGCATGGTGGACTGTCCGAACCGCGAGGTCTGGACCAAGCTGCTCTGGGAGTTGAACCAGCCTTTGCCGAACGGCCAACAGCGCCATACGATCCTTATTCAGAACGACTCGGACCTCGTCCGCTTGCGTCGGGCGCTGGTGCTCAAGAGGATCGCGGTTCTCAATGGCGGCATCGAGGAAATGCGTCTGAGGAATTTCAGCGTCGGCAAGGTGCTGCTCATGCCCGAGCTCAAGAAAGGGCAGATCCATGTGGTGGACGCCGATACCGCGATGTTCTTCTTCCACACGGAGTTGTACTACGCAGCCACGCTGGCGGAGATCGAGAAGCAGTTGAAGGAACTGGACGAATCGCTCCGCCGTCCGGAGATCCGCGTGCTTTTGCGGTCGCCTCTCCCGGAGAGTTCTCCGACAAAAGGCGGCAAGTAACCAGACGCCAGGGCGTTCGTCGGCACTTTCGGCGTCGACGAACGCCGCTAGGAAGATCATGTTCAGCAAGACCTTTTACGGCAATACGATCGGGTCTTGGATCACCGCGGCAGTAATCGTCATCGTGTCGGTGGTCCTGGCGAGGGTTTTGTATTGGCTGATCGGGAGGACGATCAAGCGGGCCGCCGCGAAGACGCGAACCAAGGTCGATGACATTCTCATCGATTTGCTGGAGGAGCCGATTGTCTTTGCGGTCGTCATCGCTGGCATCTGGTACGGTCTGCAGACGCTGACTCTGCCGGAGGAGGCCAGTACCGCCATCGACAAGATCGCCTGGGCTTTGGTCATCCTCGATGTGGCATGGCTGGTGACGCGCATATTCGACGCCGCGGTGAGAGAGTACCTCATCCCGCTCGCCAGGAAGACCGAAAGCGACCTCGACGATCACCTGATCCCGATCATCAGCAAGGGGGTGAAGGTTGCGATCTGGATGATCGCCCTGATCACCGCGCTCGACAACGCCGGATATGATGTTCTCACGATTCTGGCCGGACTGGGGGTCGGAGGGTTGGCGTTCGCTCTGGCGGTCCAGGACTCCGTGGGCAATTTCTTCGGCAGCGTAGCCATCTTTCTCGACAAGCCGTTCCGCGTCGGCGACCGAATTCAGGTGCAGGGCTACGACGGCGTCGTCACCGCCATCGGGCTGCGGAGCACGAGGATCCGAACCCGCTATGAAGGCCGGATCGTCACGATCCCCAATCAACTCGTGGCGAGATCCGACGTGGTTAATGTGGACACCGAGAACGGCCGCCAGGTCTTCGCGGTGTACCGTCTGACGCCCGATATGAGCAGCGAGCAGATTCAACGGGCCATGGATCTGCTCAAGACCATCGCCCAGTCCGACCCGGATACCCAGGAGAAGGTCGTGACCGGGTTTTTCGCGATCACCGAGTACTCGCGGGATATCATGCTTCTGTACTGGATCAAGCCCGAAGCATCCAACCTTCAGACGCGGACGCGGATCAACCTCGAAATCGTCCGCCAATTCCAGGAGCAGGAGATCCATCTGGTCAAGGCCAACCCCGTGCATACGAAATGGGATAAAGTCGAGTTGGTGTAGCGCGAGCGGTCGCAAGCGCGACACATCTGCCAAATCGAGTCCTTGATCGGCCGATTCCAGGCGAGGTATTGAAACGTACAGCAGCGGCCCAAGCGATAGTTATCGGTCTGTCCGAGAACGAAGTCCCTTGTGATATGGGGCCCCGCAGGCCCGCGTTGGCGACTCCGCAGACTCCATCCTGGCATTTTTCGACAGGCCGCGAGGCCCAAACCCAAACATCTGCGAACCCTGGATCGTACTAACGGGTTAATCGCCGGGATGGTTCCCCGCCTGGGGCCGACGCTTCCTGGGGAGGCCAAAATAATCGGGCCGTGGGTCTTGACTGCCGAACGGCAATCCGTACATTGGTATGGTTTGCCCCAGTGGGATGTACTGTTTACGGTTTTCGATTGAAAGTCGACGCCAGGGCCGTGTGATCGGGGATTGCGTTTGAGCCCAATAGTAAAGAGTCAAGAGTAAGTCGTAGATGGTTTGGAGATGGATATGATCGAAGTCAAAGAACTGCGGCGCAGCTTCGGGCCGGTAGTTGCTGTTGACGGCATTTCATTTGGCGTGGAGAAGGGCCAGGTGCTTGGTCTCCTGGGCCCCAACGGGGCCGGCAAGACCACCGCCATGCGAATGATCACGTGCTATATCCGCCCGGACGGGGGCACCGCCAGCGTGTGTGGGCACGATATCCTCAAGGATCCCCTCGGGGTCCGGCGGTCGCTGGGCTACCTGGCCGAGAACTCCCCGGCCTACGGCGAAATGACGGTGGGGGGCTTCCTCAAGTTTATCTGCGACGTTCGCCAAATCAAGGGCGCCGAGCGCAAGAAGGCCCTCGATCGCGTGGTGCCGATGTGTTCGATCGATTCGGTCTATCACCAGACGATCGAAACGCTCTCAAAAGGCTACAAACGCCGCGTCGGCCTGGCGCAGGCCCTGATTCACGATCCTCAGGTGCTTATCCTCGACGAGCCGACCGACGGTCTCGACCCCAATCAGAAACACGATGTCCGCCAGCTCATCACGAGCATGGGCAAGGACAAGTGCATCATCATCTCCACCCACATTCTCGAAGAGGTGGAGGCCATCTGCTCGCGGACGATCATCGTCGCCAAAGGCAAGGTCCTCGTGGACTCGACCCCCAAGCAGCTCAAGGAGCAGCACAAGGTCGGTCTCGAAGAGATCTTCCGCAAAGTCACGAAGATGAAGAAAAGCGCTTAGGATTTGCTATCTGCTATTTACGATTTGCTATTTCTGCGACGTCCGGAGGCGGACCCAATCGCAAATAGTAAATGCCAAATTGTAAATTTCTACGGGAGTACCTATGAATAGCTTCTGGGCGGTATTCAAGAGGGAGCTGAAAAGCTACTTTGCGACGCCTTTGGCCTACGTGTTCCTGGTCATCTTTCTGATCGCGGCCGGGTTCCTGACGTTCAATCGGGAAAAGTTCTTCGAATTGCGTCAGGCGGACATGCGAACGTTCTTCGTGAATCTTCCCTGGCTGATGATCTTCATGGTCCCGGCGACCGCAATGCGGCTGTGGGCGGAGGAACGCAAGGTGGGGTCGGTCGAGCTGCTGTTCACTCTTCCCATCACGATCACGCAGGCGGTCCTGGGCAAGTTCCTGGCCGCCTGGGTATTCCTGGGCATCGCCTTGGCGCTCACGTTTCCCATGGTGCTCACGGTCTTCTACCTGGGAAATCCCGACGGGGGCCTGATCGCGACGGGGTATCTGGCCAGCTTCCTGATGGCGGGTTCGTTCCTGGCCGTCGGCTGCCTGTTCTCGGCCGTGACGAAGAACCAGGTCATTGCGTTCGTGCTGTCGGTCGTCGCCTGCCTGGTGCTCGTGGTGGCCGGCCTGCCCTCGATGCTGAATTACCTCTCGACGTTCCTGCCCGCGGGGCTCGTCTCGGCCATCGGGACCATGAGCCTTCAGGAGCATTTCGCCTCCCTGCAACGGGGCGTCGTGCGATTCAACGACATCGCATACTTTGTCTTGTTGATCGCGGGCTGGGTCGCGGCCTGCACGGTCGTTTTGGATGAAAGGAAGGCCAGTTGATGAACCGCACACTTCGAGCCATACTGGGTGCCGTTCTGATCCTGATCATCGCGTTCAGCGGCATCAGCATCTGTCAGAACATCGGGAGCCGCGTGAAGGTGGACGTCACCGAACAGAGACTCTACAGCCTGTCCGACGGGACCAAGGCCATTCTCGCCCGGCTCAACCAGCCGATCACCGCGAGATTGTACTTCGCCCGCAAGGCGGCCATGAAGGCCCCCGATCAGATCCAGTACTTCACGAACTACTTCGAATTCGTCAAGTCGCTTCTGGACGAGTACGTGGCGCACTCCGGCGGCAAGGTCAAGCTCGAGGTGATCGATCCGCGTCCGTTCTCCGACGACGAGGAGCAGGCCATGCGTCTGGGGCTCCAGCGGTTCCCGATCACCGAGAATGAGAACTTTTTCTTCGGCCTGGCCATTCAGACGCAGTTCGGCGTCGACAAGGTGATTCCCTTCTTCTCGCCTGATCGGCACAATTTCGTCGAGTACGACATCAGCTACCTGATCGACACCGCGATCACCAAGCAGAAAAAGAGGATCGGAGTCTTGAGCTCGCTGCCGGTGATGGGGCAGGACGCCAGCGACTACATGGCCCGGATGATGCAGATGCAGGGCCAGCAGCTCCAGCCGCCGTGGACGTTCGTCGAGCAGCTCCGGAACAAGCACGAGGTGACCACGGTCCCGACGGACGTCAACGAGGTCAAGGATGTGGACGTCCTGATCGTCGTACACCCGAAGGATCTGTCCGAACAGACGCAGTTCGCGATCGACCAGTTCGTCCTCAAAGGCGGCCGGACCATCGTCTGCGTGGACCCGCACTGCATCGCGGACCGTCCGCAGCGAAACCCGATGCAGATGTCCGTTCAGAGTCAGAACTCCAGCCTGGACCGGTTGATGAAAACCTGGGGCCTGGAGATGCCCGCCAACACCTTCGCGGGCGACCGGTCGCTGGCCATGGAGGCCGCGGTCAGCCGCAACGCGAGAGCCGAGAAGATCATCGGCTATCTCGCGCTCAATCGCGATTGCTTCAATCGGGACAATCCGATCACGACCGAACTGAACGAAGTCCGCATGTTGTTCGCAGGCGTACTGAATGAAATTGACGCCCCAGCGAACGATCCGAATAAGCCTGCGCTCCGGCGAACGCCCCTCGTGACGACCACCAAGAGCGGCAACGCCTGGAAGGTGGGCAGCTCATTCGAGCTGATGTTCCCCGATCCGGCCAAGATGATGGCGAGCTTTGTCGACGGCGACCGGCCCGTCGCCATGGGGTATCTTGTCACCGGTCGGTTCCAAAGCAGCTTCCCGGAGGGCATCGAGGTCGAAACCGATGCCCCCGCCGATCCCAACGATCCGAACGAATCCCGGAAGATCCAGAAACGCGTCACAGGTCTGACCGAAGCGACGGCCGACTGCGCCGTGGTCGTCTTCTCCGACGTGGATTTCATCAGCGACCAGTTGGCCTACGCCAGTTCGATCTTCGGCAAGATGGTCGTGGGCGACAACGGCGCGCTTCTGATGAATACGGTCGAAGAGCTCGGCGGCTCGGGCGACCTGATCGCAATCCGCTCCCGCGGCAACTTCAAGCGGCCGTTCACCGTGGTGGACGAGATCGAGCGGGAGGCCGAGCGGGCCAGTGCCGACGAGGTGGCCCTGGTCAACGCCCAGATCGACGGCTTCAACCAGAAGCTGCAGGAGCTGGTTTCCTCCGCCAAGGGCGAGGACGAACAGAAGATCCTGGGCAGTGACATCGTCAAGACCAAGCGCGAGTTGGAGATGAAGATTCGCGACGCGCAGAAGCGCCTGCGGGCCATCAAAGAGAAGAGCCGGGTCCAGACCGATCAACTCGGCAACCAGTTCAAGATGGTCAACATCGCGGCGGTGCCCAGCGTGATCCTGGTCGTCGCGGCGGTTCTGGGAATCTGGCGAAGCGTCCGAAGGCGGCATTACATCAGCCACGCGAGCGACGCGTAGAAATCTACTATCTACTATTTACTATTTGGGATTTACGATTGATAGACTGCCAGGACTTTTGTCGTTATCCGTTCGGCGGCGACAGGCAATCGTAAGTAGTAAATTGTAAATCGACTTAAGGGATTTGCACATGAGCAACCAGAAACTTGGCATCTTGGCCGTCGTCGCGGCGGCAATGGTTTTTCTGGCGGTACTTACGGCGCGCACATCCGTCGGCAACCGGGGGAGGCTCTCCGGTCCGGCTTACCTGATCCAAGGGCTCGACACGGCCATGATCGACAGTCTCCGCGTGGGCCAGGGCACAGAGCAGGTCAAGATCCGCCGGCAGGGCGGGCAGTTCGTCGTTGCGGACATCAACTATCCCGCGGACGCCAAGCAGATCAACGATCTGATCACCAAAGCCCTGGACATCAAGACCGTGGATCGCTATACGAGCGACGTGGCCAACCATGAGGAGTTGGAGGTCGCGGAAGAGAAGGCCAAGGGGTTCATCAAGTTCTTCAAGGCCGACGGTTCCCTCCTGGCCGGCATCGTCATCGGCAAGACCCGCGAGGATCAGGGCACATACGTTCGCGAGGCGTCGAGCCATGACGTGTATCTGACGAACGATTCGCCGTGGATTCGCACGAGGGCCCTGGATTACGTCAATCAGGAAATCGCTTCGGTCAAGCGAGAGGACGTCAATACAGTCACGGTCACCACGCCCCAGGGGTCGTACGTGTTGCGGGCCGAGAAGAGCGGCGGCGACGGCGTCCTCATGGACGGCGTGCCGGCCGAAAAGATGCTCAAGGAGACCGACGCCAAGAGCGTGTTCACCGCTCTGCAGGGGCTGCGTTTCGACGACGTCAACACCCCCGCTCGGATGGAGGGGCTGACCTTCGACCACAAGTATGTGGCCCGCATGGACGACTCGACCGAATACACGCTGGAACTGGCCAGGAAGGGCGACAAGACCTATTTGAAGGCGAGGGCGGTGTACACCAGCGCAGCCAAGGTGGCGATCGACCCCTCGAAACAGGATTCGCCCGAGGAGTTGAAGAAGAAAGAGGCGATTCTCATGGCCCAGGAAGCCGCGCAGCGTTTCACGCTGCGGCACAAGAACTGGGTCTACGAGATTCCGGAATGGAAATCCAAGCATCTTCTGATGCCCCAAGCGGATCTGCTTGAATCCAAGGACAAGCCTGTCGAGGCCAAAGAGGAGTCGGCTTCGCCCGTCGTGCCGGCTCTGTCTCTGGATGCTCCGACGACCCCGCAGGCGGCTGAACCGAATCAGACCAAATGAGTGAGGAGTTCGCTTGAAGATAGACCGACGCGCTCTGGGTGATCTTGAGACGAACTGTTATGTCGTCCGCGCGGACGAAGCCGCGACGGATTGTCTGGTCATCGATCCAGGGGCGCAACCCGATCCTTTGATCGAGTTGCTCCAGGGGCAGCATCTGAACCCGGTCGCGACCATTCTGACGCATGGCCACGCGGACCACATCGTCGGTCTGGCGGAGGTGCGGCGTCTCTTTCCCCAGATGCGGGTGTACATCCACAGGCAGGACGCGTCCATGCTGGGGGATGCGCAGGGAAACCTGTCGCTGTTCGTCGGCGGGCATTTCACGACCGGGCCTGCGGACGTCCTGTTGGAGGACGGCGACACGATCGATCTGGCCGGCGTCAGGCTCAAAGTGCTTCACACGCCCGGCCATACTCCCGGCGGGATCTGCCTCTATGAAGCCAAAGACGGGGCAGTGTTTGCGGGAGATGCCCTGTTCGCCGGCGGAGTCGGTCGGTCGGATTTTCCCGGCGGCGACGAGAATCAGTTGCTCGCCAGCATCCGAACCAAGCTGTTCACGCTCCCGGACGCGACAGTCGTCTACCCCGGCCACGGAATGCGGACGACGATCGGACGCGAGAAGCGGACCAATCCGTACGTCAGAGGGTAGTCTCAAGTGTGAAGCGGCGAAAGACCTCTTGGCTCTGTTCGAAACTTGACACTTCAATCTTGAGACGGTCTAGAACGCGTTGAAGTACTCCGGCCGACCGTCATCGCTGTCATAGCCGGCGCCGTCCGTGGTATCGACATCCACGCGAATCCGCTCAATCTTCTCCGCCTTTCCGGTGCTGCTCTCCACCAGGATCAGGGCCGCGTTGATGCGGACATCGTCCGTGGCGATCTCGAACGGAACCGGCATCTGCGTGCGGAACGACTTGAGGACGCTTTCTTTCCTTCGTCCCAGGACCGAGTCGTGGGCGCCGGTCATCCCGACGTCGCTGATGTAGGCGGTCCCTTTGGGGAGTATCCGTTCGTCGGCGGTGGCGATGTGCGTGTGCGTCCCGAAACAGCAGGAGGTTCGGCCGTCGACGTGGTAGCCCATGGCGACCTTCTCGCTGGTCGCCTCCGCGTGCATCTCGACGACGATGATCTCCGCCTGCTGGCGAAGCCGGGGGATCAGCTTGTCGGCGGCCGCATAGGGGCAGTCCGCGGGCTTCATGAACAGCCGTCCGATCAGATTGACCACGCCGACCGTAGGGCCCTTGGCGGTCTTGTAGATCGCTGTGCCCCTCCCGGCGGCCTGCTCGGAGAAATTGGCGGGGCGGGCGACGTTGTCGGATCGCTCCAGCGTCTCGATGATGTCGCGTTTGCGGAAGGCGTGGTCGCCCAGGGTGACGATGTTCACGCCGTAGCGAAGCAGCTTCTCGTAGATCTGCGGCGTGAGGCCCGATCCGCCGGCCGCGTTTTCCGCGTTGGCGATCACGCAGTCGATGGACCGTTCCGCGATGAGGGTCTTGAGTCTGTCCGCCAGAGCACGCCGGCCCGGTCGGCCGACGATGTCGCCTATGCACAAGATGTTCAGTTTCATAACCGGCCTTTGAGTTGGATCCTCGGGTCCTTCAGATGACTACGCACCGCAAGGACCCAAAGCACCCCAAATCTCATTTTTCTAGGCGTCTTCCGCCGTCCGCGTCCTACTTGGCGTATTCGATGCAGCGGACTTCGCGGAGCAGAGTCACCTGGATCTCGCCGGGATAGGTCATCTCCTGCTCGACCTTCGTGGCGATGTCGCGGGCGACCTTCATGGCGCATTCGTCGTCGATCTGGTTGGCGTCGACGATCACGCGGATTTCGCGGCCAGCCTGAATCGCGTAAGCGGTTTCGACACCCTTGAAACTGGTGGCGATCTCCTCGAGCTTCTCGAGCCGTTTGATGTAGCGTTCGAGCGTCTCGCGTCGGGCGCCCGGACGGGATGCGCTCATCGCATCCGCTGCTGCAACCAGCGGTGTATACGGGTTGTCCGGCGGGACGTCGCCATGGTGGCCTGCGACGACGTTCAGCACGACCGGCGATTCGTTGAATCGTTTGAGGAAGTTGGCGCCGATGGTGGGGTGGTTGCCTTCCACGTCGTGGTCGATGGCCTTGCCGATGTCGTGGAGCAGGCCGGCCCGGCGGGCCAGCGACCCGTCCAGACCCAGCTCGTCCGCCATCGCCTGGCTCAGGAACGCCACTTCCACGCTGTGGCGAAGGACGTTCTGGCCGTAGCTGGTGCGGAAGCTCAGGGCCCCCAGGAGGCTCAGCAACTTGTTGGGCAAGCCGCGGATGTTGGTCTCCACCGCGGCGTCTTTGCCGACCTGGAGGACCTTGTGGTTGACTTCGTTCTTGGTCTGGGCCACCAGTTCCTCGATCCGCGACGGGTGAATCCGGCCATCCTGGATGAGTCGCTCCATGGAGAGCCGGGCGACCTCGCGGCGCACAGGGTTGAATCCGCTGACGACGACCATTCCCGGGGTGTCGTCCACGATGACATCCACGCCGGTGGCCTTCTCGAAGGCTCGGATATTGCGGCCTTCGCGACCGATAATGCGGCCCTTCATGTCGTCGTTGGGGATTTCGACCGTCGAGACGGTCACCTCGCACGTCTGCTCGGCGGCGTACCGCTGGATGGCGGTGCTGATGACCTCGCGGCATTTGTCGTTGGCCACTTCCTTGGCCTCTTCCACCTTCCGCTGGATCAGCGAGGACATCTCGTGCTCGCACTCGTCTTCTAGGCGTTTGAGGAGGAGCTGCCTGGCCTCTTCGATCTGCATGCCGGTGATCTTGAGCAGTTGGTTCTTCTGCTGGGCGATCAGGACGGTAAGCTGCTTGTCCTTGACGTCGACGTTGCGGATCCGACGTTCGCATTCTTGTTCCTGCGATTTGAGGCTCTTCTCCTGATCTTGCAGGAGATTGGTCTGGCGTTCCAGCACGTCCTCGCGCTTGGAGAGCCTCATCTCATTCTCCCTCAATTCGCCACGGATTCGATTCGCCTCGGCTGTGAACTCCTCCTTCTTCTTGATGGCTTCCGCTGCCGCCTCGATCTGGGCGGTCTTGATGATGTTCTCTGCTTCTCGTTTTGCCCCGTCGATCTGCCTTTGAAGATCTTCGTCTCTTGTCTTCTTGCGAGTCCGTCGGCCCATCTCGTAGATGACCGCGATCAGGCAGCCGCCGAGCAGGAAGCCGATCACGGTGGCAATGCCGGCCTGAAGGGTAATCTGCATTAAAACGGCGTCCATGTTCCTACCTTTCCACACCACAGAGTCAAAATACCGTTACGGACTGTGGGCAAACAGCAGGTGGACCGGCAGGAAAGCTCCAAAGAGGTGCTGGTGAAACGCGACAGACTTCCCGCGTGGGTGCAGAATCAACTCGGCAGGGGCACGAACCCTCTCGCATCCTGATCGAAAGCAGGTGGCAGACTCGCCAGAAAACGAAGCTTTGCCGACTGTATCCTCAACAACACCCCTCCGTCGATGGGAAGCTATGGTTCATCAAAGGTAATCTCGTTTCACTCGAAACTCACTTTGCCAGTTGCCGGCAGGAGGGCTGGTACTGCAACGTTTATAACCTCGGCCTCGACAACCTCAAAGTGTCTCTGCAACTTAACCGCCAATCAAGATAAGCTCAGACGAGCCTACCTCCCAATCCCATCCGCCGGGCATCACTTTCACCCGAGCGACGTGGGACAACCCACAACCGTGTTGGCTCACAGTTGCTGCTAATATCGGCCATGTTAGAAGAGTGCTAAACGCCCGTCAAGAAAAAAAAGACAAAATCACCAGGGTTGGCACAGGCGTTGAGTACTCCTTGCATGAACAGAGACTCATCGAGAGGCATACTCCTTACGGAGTATGCCCATAGGAGGATCTCACAAGTCTCGTTGTCAAGGTTTCGGCTCCAACACCAGGATGTCCTTGAAGCGGATCTTCAGTTGGTCGCCGGTGTGGATCTGCAGGGCGATGTGACCTCGCATCCCGACGCCTCGCGTCTGGTGGACCGCATCGTCGAGGATTCCTGCCCCATCATAAGATGTAACAGGAATCCCGTTAAGAGTGGCGCTGATCGTGGCGCCGACTGCCTGGATCTCAAGGGAGTTCCAGCCCGGACCCTCGTTCTCGTAATAGAACACGAGGTCGGGATTGGCCATCAACTGGTTTACCCACTTTCCAGGAAGGACCGGCGGGAACAGCCAGCGGTTCACGCTGCGGGTCTCGTCCCAGATCATGCCCGTCCGCCATGGGCCGGGAGGGTGGATGTCGATTTGAGGACCGTCCAGCCAGCCGGCCTGGTCGTCGTACCGGCTGCGGATCTGTACGCCGCTGTTGCCCGGACTGTCGCGGTAGGCCTGGAAGCTCAGGCGCAGGGCAAAGTCCGAGAATTCCCGGTCGCAGACGAGCCATACGTAATCGTGGTCCGCCCGACCCATGGAATCCGCGACGATGCATCCGTCCTCCACCCGCCAGAAATCCCTGCCGCGATCCGCGGGTTTGCATTTGACGGTCCATCCGGCCAGATCCTGGCCGTTGAAAAGGGACTGCCACTTGGACCGGTTCGCCTCTCCGCGCGAGGCGCATCCAATTCCCGCGGCCAGCAGGCCTGCCAGGAGAAAAGGCATCGAACGAATGTTGCGTCTTGCTTTCATGTCGTCGTTTCCAGAAACAATGGGGATTCGAGGATCATCGTCGATCATAGCTCCGTCCGCCTTGCGACGCAAGGGGCCTGCTTGTGCCGGTCCCGGCGGACGGAACGTCGGACAGGCGACGGCGATGGATTTGGGAAAAAACGCTATGTACAAGCGAAATAGTGCAGTTATAATTGCGTCTCTATAGAATTCATGGTTGGGAACTGACCGGTCAGAGTCTGGCAAAGGAGATAGAATGTCAGGTCACTCACATTGGGCGACAATCAAGCATAAGAAAGGCGCCGCGGACGCCAAGCGAGGCAAGATCTGGAGCAAGATTGCCAGGATGATCATCGTGGCCGCGAAAAACGGCGGCGGCGATCCCGACTCCAATCTGACTCTCCGCTACGCGATCGACAAGGCCAAGGGCGCCAACATGCCCAAGGACACGATCGAAAAGGCGGTCAAGAAGGGCACCGGCGGCGCCGAGGGAGCGAGCTTCGAGTCGATCCAGTACGAAGGGTACGGCCCCAACGGCGTCGCGATCCTCGTCGAGGTGCTCACCGACAACCGCAACCGCACCGGCCCGGAGATTAAGCGAATCTTCGAGAAGGGCGGCGGCTCCATGGGCACCCCTGGCTGCGTGAGTTGGATGTTCAGCAAGAGGGGCATGATCGTGGTCGCCACCTCCGCCATCGGCGAGGACGAGCTCATGGAGTTGGCGCTCGGGGCGGGCGCCGAAGACATGCAGAACGCCGGCGAGGTGTACGAAATCACCTGTGATCCGACGGCCTACGAGGGACTGAAGAAGGCCATCGAGGCGAAGAACATCCCGATCCAATCGGCGGAAATCTCCATGGTGCCCCAGAACACGATTCCCCTCTCGGAGGTCGAGGCGGCCCGCAAGATCGTCAAGCTCATGGACGCTTTCGACGAGCACGACGATGTGCAGAACGCCCATGCGAACTTCGATATCCCCGAGGAAATCGCCGCCCAGGTCGCGTCGTAGAAGACGCCATGGGGTGAACAATCGAGTGAATCACAGCCCCGCCGGTCTGTGGGCCGGATGGGGCTTTTTCATGTGCGCCGAGCATGTTTGACAGCTTGAGGGTGTAAGTCCCTTTGACAACCTGATGGCGGTGAAGTCATAGCGAGGCTCACGGGTGTCCGTCGTCCCCTTGCTCAGCAACATCGTGCTTGACGAGTTCGATGGCCGGTTGGAGCGACGCGGGCTTAGCTTCACGCGGTACGTGGACGACCGCAGTATTTGCATCCGCAGCCGCCGTATGCGGACCCGCATGATTGTTGACTTGCTCTGGCCCTCGCGGGATAATGACTCAGAATGGGCAAGCCGTGGCTGGCGGACTGAGGTGGTCCGTTGCCGATCGATGGGCAGTCTGGGCGAACGGGAGGTGGCAGTATGTTCGATGTCGAACCGCTCAAACCGAAGATCGTGGAAATCTGTCGTCACGCCAAGGTCAGCCGATTGGACCTCATCGGGCCAGCCGCGTGCGGCAACTGCCCCAGCGAAAGCGAGGTCGATGTCCTCGTTCGCTTCACGCACGAGCGGGGCGAGATCTTCAACCGGTTCTTCGACCTCAAAGAAGGGCTCGAAGAAGTCTTCGGCCGGGCGGTCGACGTCACCGTCGAGGAAACGGTCAAGAGCCCCGCACTGTGGGAGAGCATCGAGCAAAGCCGCCGGAATATCTACGCCCTGTGATCGTCGCGCTCGGCCGGGGGCGAATCCGCGGAAGCGTGGAAGAACCCGCACTTGACCGGTCCCTTCGCAGACGCTCATCGCCCGTTTCTGGCATCTCGGGTGTAGTAGCTGTACTCGGAACTTCGCACGGGGCGATCCGCAAGGTTCGCCTGCAAAGATCGGTCTTTAGCCGTAGGCCGTGGCTTAGTGCTTATGGTTCACGATGGCCACGTTGTACAGACTGTCCATACTGTCCTGGCGGTAACGTCCGAACATGCGGTGGGTGAACTTCCCCGAGGATTACGGCTTGTGACGGCGTGTGGGAAGGCGGTACCATGGGGACGTCGTGAGATGGCCCTGGCCGAACCGGGCGACGTGAAACGACCGCATGTGGGAGTTCGACGCAATGAGAAACGGCATTCGCACCTGGATTTGGGATCGATTGGCTTTCGTTCTTTGTCTGGCTCTGTGTGTGTTTTGCCCGGCGACACAGGCAGGGGAGGCCGGCGGTTTCTGGCAGGTCGGTACGCCGATCGCGACCTACTGGGCGGGGCCCGCGCTGACCGACGCGGTCGCGCAGCAGATGGTCGAAGGGGGCTTCAACCTCGTCTGGTGCGCCAACGAGCAGGAACTCGACGTCGCGCACCGTCACGGTCTGCGTGCCCTGCTCACGAATGGTCTGCTGACACCTGCGTCGCTCGACGACCCCGCCCGCCGGGAGCAACTGGATGCTTTGATCGCCCGGCTCGGCAGGCACCGGGCCTTGTACGCCTACCACCTTGTGGATGAACCCAGCGCTGCGCAATTCCCTGCGCTGGGCAAGCTCGTCTCGTACCTGCGACAACGCGACCCGGCCCATCTGGCCTACATCAACCTGTTCCCCACCTACGCGAACAATCAGCAGCTCGGCACGCAGGGCGACACGGTGACCGCCTATCGCGAGCATCTGCGCCTGTACGTCGAGCAGGTGAAGCCATCGCTGATCAGCTACGACCACTATCAGTTCAGGCTCAAAGGCGACAGCGAGCAGTACTTCCTGAACCTCGCGATGATCCGCAAGGCGGCGCAGGAGGCGGGTGTGCCGTTTCTCAACATTGTCCAGGCCTGCACCTGGGCCCCGGAGGCGATGCGCATTCCGGATCCGAACGAGCTGCGGTACCTGGTCTACACCACAGCCGCCTACGGGGCACAGGGCATCAGCTACTACGTGTACGCGCATCCGAACCATCACGGCAGCCTCGTCGGCCTGGACGGCGTGCCGGGCCCGCTCTACCACGCGGTGAAATCCTACAACCGCGAGTTCGTCGCGATCGCGAAGGAACTCCAGCCGCTGCGGTCGCTGGGCGTGTACCATACCGCGATGAAAGAGCCCGGCTGCGAGCCGCTGCCGGCCGAGGCAGTCCTCCGCGTCGAGTCCGCCAAGTCGCCCGTTTCGTCTCGCGGATACCTGCTGGGATTCTTCGGGACTGCGGAGAAACCGACTCATGCAGTCGTGGTGAATCTGGACTACAGGGCCGCCGGGACCGCTTCGTTCAAAGGGCCGCGCGACATGGAACTGTTCAACGCGGCCGACCCGCAGTGGATTTCGCTCGGGACCGACGCCGAGTTGACTCTGCCGCCGGGCGGCGGAGTACTCCTGAGACTGACCCGCTGACACGAAGTATCATAACTGGACTTCTGCAAAATGCCCATTGGGCCTACTTTGGGAAGGAAAAATCTTGTTCCTCGATTTTTCCTTCCCGAATTTTAACCTCTTTTCAAATAGGGGTTCATGCCGATTCTTCAAGGAGATCGAAGAATAAGATCTCCTTGAAGAATATAGGCCCAATGGGCATTTTGCAGAAGTTCACTCATAAGGATGGAATGCCATGCGAACCACCCGACGCCAATGGATCGCCGGCGCCGTTGCGGCGGCCGTGCCGATGTTCTCGAACTGTTCTCAAGCCCAGACCTCGGGAGGGACAAAGCCCTTCAGTCCGCAGTACGCGGTGCTCGATATGGTCCTTGCCAGGCCGGTTCTCAAGAGCGAGCTGTTCACGACGCCGGTGATCATCGAGAGCCTGGAACTGCTTCGATACAGAGGCAATTTCCTGTGCCGGGTGCGGTCCAGGGATGGGGCCGAGGGGATGTCGGTCGGGCATGGCGAACTGAACTCGCTGTACCCGATCTTCGTCAACAAGGTGCAGCCGTTCTTCATCGGCAAGGACGCCCGCGAGTTGGATCTCCTTGTGGAGAAGGTGTACATCTACAGCTTGAACTTCCGTCTGAGCGGCCAGGCCCTCGGGGTCCCGCTGGCGACCGTCGAGTTCGCGATCCTCGACATGCTGGGCCGGATCACAGGCAAGTCCATCGGCCAGTTGATCGGGGACATTCACCACCCGCAGGTCGCGGTCTATCAGGCGACGGAATACCGCGAGAAGTCCGTCGAAGAGTCCCTGGAGCTGATCCGACGCGACGTCGCTGAGTACAACGCCCATGCGTTGAAGATCAAGGTTGGCGGCCTGATGTTCATGACGAAGGACCACAAGGCCGAAGGGCCGAAGGGCCGCACCGAGACAATGATCCCCCTGATCCGCAAGACCTTCGGTGACGACATGGCTCTGTACGCGGACGCCAACGGCTTCTACTCGGTACAGGAGGCCATCCGCGTGGGACGCCTGCTGGAGGAGCACCGCTACGGGTTCTTCGAGGAGCCCGTGATGTTCGACTGGTACGAGGAGACGAAGCAGGTCGCCGACGCGCTGACCCTGCCGATCGCCGGCGGCGAGCAGGAATACAGTCTGCATGGCTTCCGCTGGCTGATCGCCAACGACGGCCTTCAGATCGTCCAGCCGGACTTCTATTATTTCGGCGGCATGATCCGCTCGATGAAGGTCGCCCGCATGGCGAAGGCCTTCGGCAAGGCTTGCACGCCGCACATGTCCGGCGGAGGCCTCGGGTTCCTGTACATGATGCACTTCGTCTCGGCTCTGCCCAACGCCTGCCCCCACCACGAATTCAAGGGCCTCAAGACCGACGTGCAGTTCGAGTGCAAGACCTCGCCGCTGACCGTGACGGACGGCAAGATCCAAGTCCCCACCGGCCCGGGCGCGGGCGTGGACATCGACCCGGCGTACATCAAGAAGCATCAGGCGGTGGAAGCATGACCAAGGCAGCGGAAGATCAAGTGACTGTCTTGGTCCTGAAGCGAGTGTGATGTCGTCGCGTGTCGTGTCAAAAGGGGCGTTGGGCAGGGCGGCAGCAGTAGGGTGTGCTGTGCACACCGTCCCTTCTTGACAACATTGCGACGATTTCCGGGGCAATCGTGGCGGTTTTCAGCCGCAACTTCCGGCAGTTCGTCCGAAGGTGAGGACCATGAACGAGGATAAGAGGACGTCATGAGACTGTTGATTGCTGTGCTGATCACCGTGTTGCTTGTTGGCTCATCGTGTTCACGGGTCCCTGATGACGATCAGAGCCAATCGTCTGGCGGACCTTCTGACGCCAACTCGAACGGAAGTTCATTCGTGCAGCCTCCTCGACCCAGTGCCCCAACGATTTGTTTGTTGCCATCGAGACGAGTACTCATGGGCAAAACACCGGGGATCCATCGACCATGGATTTCCTCGGTTTGGATATGGACATCAACAGCGGCGATCTGCGAGGGTTGAAACCCCGTTTGGAGCCGGGTGATCGGTATGTGGTCTTTGAATCCAGACTATCGAGAGAAGTGCGCAGGCTGGGTATTCCCATCCCCCAGGAGCGTCGGTGGAGGGTTCTTGGAAGGGTTCCGGATGGGGGAGTACAGATCATGAATCCATACGCCAGTCTGCTTCCGGCGGTCGACATGGTTCTGATGCAGCTTGACAAGGTTCGGGTCGGAGACGAGGAACGCCGAGAGACTCTGGAGACGCTCATGATCTACTTGCGGACCGAGAAAGCGTCTGAAGCAGTCGACAGGGTGCGATCGCTGCGCGTCGGGATCGAGAATCGGCATCAGGAGGCCGGCGCAAACTAGAAAGCTGGAGACAGATTGAACGCGTGGGTTAAGAACCCACCCCTGCAAGAGCCGGCGTCTCTGCCTCATTGGGGTTTCATGCTCCGTTCTCCAACGGCCATCGTTATGATCGTACACCACTTTCCGACGGCTATTCTTGTCGGTCCGATTGTTCCGTCTGAAGCGTCTTGGGTCGGCCCTTGGGTTCTATCCTCTTGGGGGGCAATCGAACGACTTTGAGTCCTCGCGCCTGCTGCATCGCCTGACGACGATGGTTTCTATGTATACTTTCGGTTTCATGGTCCATTTCTTCCGCGTCTAAATGGGCTGCCATGACCATTATAGGTATCGCGAACCGCCGGAGCAAGGTTCGAATCCTGGGGGATGAGTCGGCACGTCGAGCTTCGTCCGTGCTTTCTTTGGGCCAATTCAACTTCAACGCTGCGTCTTCGCCAAATCCAGGAAGATGATGATCGACGGGTCGCCGACGGGGGTGTACTGGTTGGTGAAGGTGAGAGTGCCCTTGTCGCGGTCGACGCGGAAGACCGCGACGTTGTCGGCCCACTGGTTGCGGCAATACGAGAACCGGCCGATGGGGTCGAAGCTGAAGCTGCGGGGGGAGCTGCTGCCGGCGAACCCTGCCGGCAAGGTCGAGAGCGTCTGCCAGGTTCCCAGGCGGGTCGTCTGACGCTGCTTGGGAGGTGCCGATCGAGTCCCTCCGGCAACGCCTTGCACCGAATCAACTCAGGTGTCAGTATCGCCAGGATGCGGATTTCGCATGGAGGTCTCTGGGCCACACTTTTGCCGCACTCATACGGCTGTGTTCCGGGGGAATCTGTCGTTCTTTTTGCGTTCTGGGGTCTCTGTAAGTGCAGTATTTGCCCCAATTTACGGGAATGTCGCAGGTTCACTTCCTGCACCGCGCATTCCTCTTGCTGTTGCCAGGTAGTTCCTTCTTCTGGCGACTGAAGTCACAGGGCGGTGGGCATCCAAGGCCCGCCGGACTTGGTCATTGATGTAATGAGCAGCCCTCGTCGTTTATTAAGAGCATTTGACAGGCTGAACCCGTCTCCTGGTCGCGTCTCATAATACGAGGCCTTTTTGTGAGTGAGGGCATTCCCCTGAGCAGTCCTGTTCATTAAACAAATTTTACAGGTTTGTCCGAGAAGATTCTTTATTTCTCTACTGATTTGCGGCACAATAAGCCGATTGAAAGGTTGCCAAGGTGCGTGCGAGGCCGAGATCGCAACGCATCGTGTGCTGGTCTGTGCAAGGGCTCGTCTCGGTCGATGGCATCAAATGATCCTGGGAGGCTTAAGGAGAGAACAATGAAACACCGAGTGTGGATGGCTGGACTGGTGGGGGCAATGTTGACGGTGATTGTCGGTTCGGCGGCTTGGGCCGGCGCTGGAGCTGGCGCTCCTGCGGCTCCGGAGCACAAGGAATTGTTCTTCCCCGAGCTCATGAAGACGTTGCACAATCCGACGTCGTGGCTGAGCATGGGCGCGGATGCCCGATTCAGGATCGAGTACGGCGAGAACTGGATGACCCTGAACGACAGCCATATCGACCATGAGCGCGAGTACCAGCGGTACCGCCTGCGGTGGTGGACGAAGTGGATCCTGGGGGAAGACGTCAGCCTCAATACGCGTCTGGCGTGGGAGTTCAGAACCTGGGATGAGCCGCGAACGCAGGATGTCAACTTCAACGCAGACGAAGCGCTGTTCGATTGGTTCAACATCAACCTGCGGAACGTCGGCGGGATGCCGCTGACCGCCACCATCGGTCGCCAGGACATCATTCTGGGGGGCGGCTGGCTCATCATGGACGGGACCCCGTTGGATGGATCTCGCACGCTGTATTTCGACGCGGTTCGGTTCACATACGACTGGATGGACACGAGCAACAAGATCGATCTGGCCTATATCGATCAGTCCGCCGAGTCCAATCGGTGGCTCAACCCGATCAACGATCAGGAGCGGTCCGTGACCGAGCAGGATGAGCACGGCATGATCCTGTTTGTCACGAACACGTCCTTCAAGCCGGTCCAACTGGAGGGGTTCTTCATCTACAAGAATGACAACGTGATCGACGGACCCGTGACGAACATGCCGAATGCGTGGAGCCGCAAAGCGGAGATCTTCACGTTCGGCGGCGCGATCTCCGGCCTGCTTCGCGATCACTGGCGGTATCGGGCCGAAGGCGCCATTCAGACAGGCGAGAAGTCCACGGTGACGCCGGACCTGACCGTCGGCGACATGCGTGATCTCGAAGCCTATGGTGCGATGGCCACCCTGGAGTATCTGTTCAAGGATTCCCACGCGAACGCCACCCATGTCACGTACGAATACGCATCGGGCGACGACCCCGATACGAACGACAACGAACAGTTCGACCTGCTGTGGGGCGAATGGCCGCGATGGAGCGAGATGCTGATCTACACGGCCTCGTTCGAGACGACCCCTGCGGAGATGACGAATCTCCATCGGTTGAACGTCGGGCACAAGATCGACCTGAACAAGCAGTGGACGCTCACCTTCGACTATCATGCCTTGTGGGCCGATGAAACGGGGGTTTCGAACCGGTACGTCATCTCCGACGACGATAAGTTCCGCGGCGACCTTTTCACCAGTTGGCTGAGGTTCAAGTTCAACAGCCAGCTCTATGGGCATTTCCTCGGCGAGTACTTTGTGCCGGGCAGCTATTACGACGAGGCGACCAACGACGACGCCTGGTGGTTCCGGTTCAACATCGAGTATGTCTTCTGACCGTCTCGCGTGCGAGATTGTGTTGATTGCGAGCGATTCGCCGGCGGGTTTTCCTTGAATCCACCGGCGAATCGCCTTATAATCACACGACTATGGCTAAGAAAGACACACTCAATCAAGCGTTGCTCTCCGGAAATGAAGCCTTGGCCCAGGGCGCCTACGAGGCCGGCCTGCAAGTCGCCTGTGCCTATCCGGGCACTCCATCGACCGAAATCCTCGAGGTCCTGTCGGAATACCCCGATGTCGACGCGCAGTGGTCGGTGAACGAGAAGGTCGCCTTCGAGGTGGCCCTGGGGGCCGCGACGGCAGGGGCCCGCAGCCTCTTCGCCTGCAAACACGTGGGACTCAACGTCGCGATGGACCCTCTGATGACCGCCTCCTACACCGGCATCCTGGCGGGGTTCGTCATCGTCGTCTGCGACGACCCCGGCATGCACTCTTCGCAGAATGAGCAGGACACCCGCTGGGTGGCCCTGTACTCCAAGATGCCGATGCTCGAGCCTGCCAGTCCCGCGGAGGCCCGGGAGTTCGTGAAAGAGGCGTTCGCGATGAGCGAACGATTCGATACGCCGGTGATGCTGCGGATGACGACCCGCATTTCCCACACGAAGGAGAACGTCGCGGTCGGCGAACGAAAGGTCCCGGATGCGCCGGTGTTTGAGCGGAATGCCCCCAAGTACGTCATGGTGCCGGGGCATGCGTACCAGCGGCACATCTTCGTCGAGCAGCGGCTCGTCAAGCTCGCGGCGCTCGCGGAAAAGACCCGCCTGAACAAGATTGAAAAAGGCGACGGCAAGCTCGGTTTCGTCGTCTCGGGCGTCACTTACCAGTACGTGAAAGAGAACTATCCGGACGCTTCGTACCTCAAGCTCGGGATGACGTACCCGTTCTGCGACGAGAAGATTCGCCAGTTCGCCAAGAGCGTCAAGAAGCTCGTCGTGGTCGAAGAGCTGGACCCTTTCATCGAGGATCACATCAAGACCCTGGGCGTCAAGGCCGCGGCCAAGGACCCGTCCTTCCGGATCGGGGAATTGACGCCCGAACTGATCCCGGACGTCGTGGCCGGCAAGGTCAAGGTCGAGCAGCGGTCGGTCAAACGCAAGCCCCGCCTGTGTCCCGAGTGTCCGCACTGGGCTTCGTTCGCGGCCCTCAAGAAGCTCGACGCCTACGTGGCGGGCGACATCGGCTGCTACACGCTGGCCTGTCTGCCGCCCATGTCGGCGCTGCATTCGTGCGTGTGCATGGGCGCGGGCGTCACTTTCCACGAGGGCTGGCGCAAGGCCGCGCCGGATAAACCCATCGTGGGCGTTCTGGGCGACTCGACGTTCGTCCACTCCGGCATCACCGGCCTGATCAACGCCGTCTACAACAGGTGCAAGGGCGTGATCCTCATCCTGGACAACTCGACCACCGCCATGACCGGCGGCCAGCAGCACCCGGCCACCGGCCTGACGATCCGCAACGAGCCCACGAAGAAGCTGATCCTGGAGGATGTGTGCCGAGCCTGCGGCGCCGACAACGTGGACGTGGTCGATCCCAAGAACCTGGAGGAGTTCCGGGCGATCCTGGAAAAACGAATCAATGAGGATGCCCTGTCGGTGATCATCTCCAGGCATCCGTGCAAGCTGATCAAGAAGGTGAGTTGAGCATGCCCAGCAACAGCAAGATCTACAGCGTCACGTTCGGCGGAATCGGCGGCCAGGGGGTCCTCACGGCCTCCGAGTTGTGCAGTTGGGCGGCCCTGTACGCGGGCTATCACGTGAAGAAATCCGAGGTCCACGGCATGGCGCAGCGGGGCGGCTCCGTGGAGTCGCACGTGCGGTTCGGCAAGCGGGTCTTCTCGCCCCTGGTCCCGACCGGCGGGGCGGACGTCCTGGTCTGCTTCTACCAGGAAGAGCATCCGAGGCTCAGCGTCTTTCTGAAGAAGGACGGCATCGATCTGATCGGCTACCTCGACAAGGTCGCCCAGGCCGTCGCGAATCCGCGGGGCGTCAACACGTGTCTGGTCGGGGTGCTCTCCGCCAAGCTGTCGATCAAGGAAGAGCATTGGATGAAGGCCATCGAGACGGTCTTCAAGAACAAAGGCGTCGAAGAGAACAAGAGAGTGTTCCTGGACGGAAGGAAGATGGGTCAATCATGATCTGGAAAGAGAACGTCGAGTGTGCGGCCCGCGAGGATCTCAAGGAGCTGCAATCGGGCTATCTCAGGAAGCTGATTCCCTACATCTACAACGGATGCGCCGTCTACCGGCAAAGGCTCGACGCCGCCGGGGTCAGGCCGGACCAGATCAAGTCCATCGACGACATCAAGCGGCTGCCGATCACCACCAAAGAGGACATGCGGGACAACTATCCGTACGGCCTGTTCTCCGCGCCGCAGGACCAGATCACGGAGATCCACGTCTCCAGCGGCACCACCGGCAACCCGACCCTCGTCGGATACACGAAAGATGACGTGAAGCTCTGGGGCGATGTCATGGCCCGCGCCTTCTGCTGCGCAGGGGCCGTCCCGGGCGACACGATCCAGATCGCCTACGGTTACGGCCTATTCACCGGCGGCCTGGGCTCTCACTACGGGGCCCTCGAAATGGGCCTTCGCATTCTCCCGACCTCGTCGGGCCAGACCGCTCGCCAGCTCAAGCTCATGCAGGACTTCAAGCCGCGGATCATCGCCTGCACGCCCAGCTACGTGCTGTACATGGCCGAGGAGGCCAAGACGCTGGGCATCGATCCCACCAAGGGCAATTGGAAAATCGGGGTCTTCGGCGCCGAGCCCTGGAGCGAGTCGATGCGGCGGGAGATCGAGAACGCATGGAACATGCTCGCGACGGACATCTACGGCCTGTCGGAGATCATCGGCCCCGGCGTCGCACAGGAATGCCATCACAAGGACGGCCTGCACGTCTTCAGCGACGTGTTCTATCCCGAGATCCTGGACCCCAAGACCCGCGAGGAGGTGCCGGAGGGCGAATCGGGCGAACTGGTCATCACGACGCTGACGAAGCAAGGAATCCCGCTGATTCGCTATGGAACGCGGGACATCGTCAGCATCCGATACGACAAGTGCCGCTGCGGCCGGACCAGCCCTCGGATCAGCAAGATCAAGGGCCGGACCGACGACATGATCGTCGTCCGCGGCATCAACGTGTTCCCGTCCCAGATCGAGCACGTGCTCGTCGGGATCGAAGGGACGCAGCCGCACTATCAGATCATCGTCGACCGCCAGGCGCACAAGCTCGACGAGGTCGAGGTCCTGGTGGAGGTCGAACAGAGGTTCTTCTCCGACGAGATCAAGCATCTCAACGTGATTCGGGAGAAGATCCGCAAGGAAATCGAGAACGTGCTCTCGATCGGCGTCAAGGTGACGCTGGTGGAGCCCAAGACCATCGCGCGCAGCGAGGGCAAGGCCAAGCGAATCGTGGACAAGCGAACTCTGTAGAGGGGGCTGCACATGAAGATCACACAGATATCGGTGTTCCTGGAGAACCGCAAGGGCAGGCTGTACGACGTGTGTTCGCTCCTGGGCGGCCACGGCGTGAACATCCGCGCGTTGACGATCGCGGAGACGGAGAGCTTCGGCGTCCTGCGGGTCGTCGTGGACAAGTCCGAAGCGGCCATCAAACTGCTCCGCGAGAACCAGTTCGTCGCCAACTTCACGGACGTCGTGGCGATCGAGGTTCCGGACCAGCCCGGCGGCCTGGCCTCCATCCTCAAGATCCTGTCCGAGCACGACGTGAACATCGAGTACATGTATGGGTTCGTCGAGAAGTTCAGCGACAAGGCCCTGCTCGTGATGCGGTTCGAGGACACTGACTTCGCCCAGCAGATCCTGGCCAAGCAGAAGATCCACGTGGTCACCGAGAAGGAGATCGAGGGCCTTTGAGAGTTGAGTTCACGATTTCGGATTGTTGATTTCTGATGATGGACATCC
Organism: uncultured Phycisphaerales bacterium; assembly: GCA_937927975.1. Lineage (GTDB taxonomy): Bacteria > Planctomycetota > Phycisphaerae > Sedimentisphaerales > Anaerobacaceae > PLanc-01. The sequence continues at coordinate 42,256 of CALEZT010000188.1, read as the reverse complement.
CCTTTTGGAATAGAGAGATCGAAACTGCCGAGCGGGGCCGGATCGAGCAGATCCAGTTCCAGCGGCTCCAGGAAACGATCGGCTGGGCCCTCAAGACCAATCTCTACCGCAAGCGGCTCAGCCAGGTCGGCGTCAACTCGTCCGACGACATCAAGAGTCTCGGCGACCTGCGCCGCATCCCGTTCACGACGAAAGACGATCTGCGGGTCAGTTTCCCTAAAGGGCATCTGGCCGTGCCCATGAACGAGGTCCTGCGGGTCCATTCCTCCAGCGGCACGACCGGCATTCCGACCGTCATCTACTATGCCAGGCAGGACCTCGACAACTGGACGGACCTGCTGGCGCGGAGCATCGTCGCCACCGGAGCCGGCCCCGGCGACATTTTCCAGAACATGATGACGTACGGGCTCTTCACGGGCGGTCTGGGCCTTCACTACGGCGCCGAGCGTGTGGGCCTGACCGTCATTCCCATCGGGGGCGGCAACACGAAGCGGCAGATCCAGGTGATGAAGGACTTCCGGACCACCGTCGTGCATGTCACTCCGAGCTATCTGCTGCATATCCACTCCAAGCTGGGCGAGGATGGCATCGAGTTGAAGGATCTGGCTCTGCGCAAGGCCTTCATCGGCGCCGAGCCCCACTCGGAGAATACCCGCCGCAAGCTCCAGGACCTCCTGCGCATCGACGCCTACAACTCCTACGGCCTGAGCGAACTCAACGGTCCCGGCGTCGCTTTCGAGTGCGTCTGCAAGAAGGATATGCACGTCTGGGAAGACGCCTTCATCGTCGAGATCATCGATCCCAAGACAGGCGAGCCACTTCCGGATGGGCAAGAGGGCGAGGTCGTCCTGACGAACGTGGTCCGTCGGGCGACCCCGATCCTGCGATATCGCACGCGAGACCTGGCGTTCCTGCATCCGCAAGGCTGCGACTGCGGCCGCACGCACCGGCGGTTGTCCCGCATTCTCGGGCGCACCGACGACATGCTCATCATCAACGGCGTCAACGTCTTCCCCTCGCAGATCGAGGAGAAGATCATGAAGATCCCCGAGGTGGCGACGAACTACCAGATCCATGTCGACAAGAAGGGCGCCCTCGATCGGCTGACCGTGAAGGTCGAGATCTACCCGAAGCTGTTCCTGGGCGAGGTCTCCAAGCTGGAATCGCTCAAGCACAGGATCGTCGAGGAACTGCGGTCCTCGATCACGATCAGTCCCGGCGTCGAGTTGCACGAACCGGGATCGTTGCCTGTATACGAGGGGAAGGCCAAACGCGTCGTGGATGAACGGCCGAAGGACTGAGGCGATTGACGATGGCGAAACAACTGACGATCTTCGTCGAGAATCGGCCGGGCAGACTCAAGGCGATCTCGGAAAACCTGAACAAGAACCACATCGACATCCGCGCCTTCACGATCCAGGACCGGGGCGACTACGGTCTGCTTCGCCTGATCGTGGACAAGCCCAACGACGCCTACCTGGCCCTGGCGGACGTCGGCTGCGCCTGCGCCCTCAAGGACGTGCTGGCGGTGTCGGTTCCGGATGAGCCGGGCAATTTCCACAAACTCACCTCCGCGTTGGCCGCCGAGGGCATCAACATCCGCGACGCCTACGGCTTCGTCGTTCAGCCCCACAAGACCGGCATTTGCTGTATGGAGGTCGAGCAGCCGCAATTGGCCAAGGCGGCCCAGGTCGCCCGCCAGGTCGGTTTCACGGTCCTCGAAAACGAAGAGCTCTACGCCTTGTGAGACGCTGGAGCGCGACTCCCGCGGCCGCATGGTTCGGAGGTTGTTATGGCGGCGATGTCACGGATGGTCCTGGCTTGCCTGCTGGGCCTTTTTCTGTCCTGCAGTTCGAGACCTGTCGGGGACGCAAGTGGATCGGCGGTCTCGCGATCCGTTTGGCCGGAGGGCATGATCGAGCAGGGCAACATCGATCTGACCAACCGGCCTGTGGTGCGGAATGCCGACGGCACGGTCAGCACGGTTCGGTCGATCTCTGTCGAAATTGACGGGCAAGAGGTCCTGATCCCCACCGTCAGCGACGAAGGGCGGATCCTGTCCGACGAGGAAGCGGTTCAGCAATACCGGCAAACGGGAAGGCATCTCGGCAAGTTCAGTTCGGCGAAGGCGGCAAACCGGTATGCCAGGCGGATTCACCGAGAGCAGGAGCGGCTTGTCACGGCCAAGGGCGACGCGAGGTCGGGAGATCCGTATGTCGGGAGCAAGACGACCGACGTGCGATTCCCCTGGCCCGACGGCAAGCGGGTCGCGGTGAGTCTGAGCTTCGACGATGCACGGCCCAGCCAGGTGGACGTCGGCGTCCCGCTTCTCGACGAATACGGCGTAAGAGCGACGTTCTACATCTCCCCATCCCGAGTGCCGGAGCGGCTCGATGCGTGGAAAGCCGCTGTGGCTGCGGGCCATGAGATCGGCAACCACTCGATGCAGCACGCCTGCACCGGGAACTTCGCCTGGTCCCGGCAGAAGGCCCTGGAGGACTACACGCTCAAGCAGATGGCCGAGGAGTTGGATCAAGCCAGCGCAGAGATCCGACAGTTGCTCGGTGTTCAAGCGATGACGTTCGCCTACCCGTGCGGCCAGAAGTTCGTGGGACGCGGCAAGCGGGTCCGCAGCTATGTGCCGCTGGTTGCGGAGCGATTCGCAGCCGGTCGCGGCTGGCGGGACGAGACCGCCAACGATCCGGCGTTCTGCGATCCGGCGCAACTGCTGGCTGTGGAACTCGACGGTCTGACGTTCGAGCAGCTCAAGACGCTGGTTGAAGCGGCGGCCAAGCAGGGCGCCTGGCTGGTGCTGGCCGGCCACGAAATCGGCGAAAAGGGACGCCAAACCACGCGGGCCGACACGCTCAGGGCGTTCTGCGAGTATGCCGCCGACGCAGAGAACGGCCTCTGGGTGGACACCGTGGCCAACGTGGCGCGCTACGTTGCGGAGCATAGAGCCAACCCAGGCCGGCGTTGATTTCGCTGTTCACGGTCTCCCACTGTAATCGGCTGTTCTTGCGATCGTGTGCGCCTATTGCACTTCCTCGCGGATTTGATATGCTGTCCCGCTTGCGCCCGGGTTCGGGCGGTTCGGAGTGCAGCAGGGTACGTATGAATCGGCTATCCCTACGGGTTCAGTGGGCACAATTGGTCGTTCTCTCGGGCATCCATTTCCTCGTGGACATGTTCAGCAACATGCTGCCGGCGATCGTCCCGGTGGTCCGCTCGGAGTTCGCCATCACGCTCTCGACCGCGGGGTTCATCATGGTGGCGCTGTCCCTGGCCTCCAATGGTATGCAGATCCTGACCGGTCGGATGCGGGAGGATAAATCGTCGCCTCTGTTTCTTCACGTCGGGATGGTTCTGGCCGCGTGTATCTGCCTGATCGTCCTGGCGCCGAAGTCGTTTGGGGGGATCGCACTGCTCTTTGCCTTCGGTGTGGTTAGCGGCTCGGGCATCGCGATTACCCACCCCGAGGGGCTTCGGGCGGTTCATGCTCTCGACCGAATCGCGCCGACGCTGAGCACTGCGGTCTTCATGACCTCGGGGTTCTTCGGTTTTGCCAGCGGCGGGGCCATCTCCGCCCAGTTGGTCTCCTCGTACGGATTGAGGGGTCTGTGTCCGCTGGTCCTTCTTCCAGTGGCGGGTGTCGCGGTCCTGGTCCTGGCGAGGGTGCGCCTTTCGACCGAGCATGTCGATCCGCGGGCGCACTCGACGGCCTCGGAGAGGAACCCGTACTCGCTGCCTTTCTGGAAGGTGCTGGGGATCGGGCTTCCGGCCGCGGTGTCCACGACCATCGTCCAACTCCTGAACCCGACGTATCTCGGCGAACTGGGCTTCAGCCTGAGACTCAGCGGGTTCTCGACGGCGCTGTTCGGGTGGGGCGGGGCGGTCGGTCCTTTTCTATGGGCGGCTATCGCGTATCGCAAGGGCGGTCTGGCCTGTTCCGGCTGGGCTTTCTTCCTCTCGTTTCCGTTCATGTTCCTCTACCTGGTGTTCGTGAGGCATCCGGCAGCACACTGGCTGTTGTTCGGCGCGGGTTTCTCCGCCATGTCGGCCTACATTCTGACGATCACGCTGGCGAGGGAGGCCCATGGAGCGAGCCTGGGCTCACGGATGGCCCTTATCGTCGGCGGCACCTGGGGCATCGCGATGCTCGTCTTCCTCGCGCTCGCTGCGGTAGCCGACAGGGTGGGGACAGAACCCATCCTGCGGCTGGCGCCCGCGGGCTATTTGATTTCGGGATTGCTCACGTTCTGGGTCCTCCGGCAGCATCCGAAATCCGCCTTGGCTTCCAGCGTGACATCGGCCCTTGAACCTTCCACATGATTTTTCGAGAGGATCGGATATGAGAATTGCAGGTGGACATCGCGTTCGGACGCTGACGGGGGTGGTCCTATCGATTGCAGGGGCCCTCGCGTCGGCCCAGACCGCTGGCGGCACTGTCGCCTCCGACTTAATGAAGCACGTCCCGGCGGACTTTCCGCGGTTTGAATTCGCCGGTCACACGGAGCAGGCGGACCTCCTGACGCATTACCTGTGGTACCACTTCCACCATCGTCTTGGCAACGGCCTGACGCTCTTCAACCAGGAGTATCTGCTGACCTCCGACATCTGGCTGGGCAACGCTCGCCCTCGCGGATCGGACAAGACGATCCAGGAGGTCCATCGCTCGATGCTCCTGGGCATGCAGATGGACGACGAGGGCTACGTCCTGACCCACCAGCACTTCTCCCACGCCCACGACCACGGCTGGCCCTTTCCGCTCTGGACCCAGTCGGACAATCATCCCGACCGCGTCAAGGGCAAGACCTTCGGCTGGCACTTTCAGCCCCTGGACAAGGTGCCCGGCTGGGCGGGCGACGCCCTGAGGCACTGGAAGCGGGACGAGTACTGCGGAGAGAAGGCGGTCTCGCTCTGGGACCTGCACAACGTTCGCTCCCTGGGCATTCGAGAGAATCGCTGGCATCTCGAAGCACAGGGGCCGTCGCCTGCGATCGTCACGCCAAAAGGCTACGCGATCGACGCATTCAATGCGCCTTATCTGCTACTGCGATGGACTCGCGACGGGAATCCCCAGGGTTCCTCGCTGCCCTATGTGGAATGGCTCTGCGAGGGCGACGCCGAGTTCGGATCGGATCGGCGGGTCTACTTCGCCCCTGAGAAGACGCCTCTATCCGGCGAGTGCTACCACTCCATTCTGGCGATGCACCGCCACCCCAAGTGGACCGGGCGAATCGAGCGGATTCGGATCTGTCTGGCGCCGGGCCAGTCTGAGGGCCATTTCGAGATCGATTCGTTCTTCACCGCCTACGACACGCGGCATACGATCAACAACCCGATCTTCATCCTGGCGAGTTCGCGGTACTTCAACTGGACCGGAGACCTGGACTTCCTGCGGCGCCAGATCAATCGCATGCGCCTGGCCCTTCGTTACCAGCAGACTGAGATGGGTGGTCTGGAGCACAAGCACATCCGCAACACCTGGCCTGGCCACGACGGGCTGGCCGGTTTCGTCAAGGACGCCGACGGCAAGCTGACGATTCGAGGCGGTCACGGCATCGGGACCAACTACTGGGACCTTATGCCCTTCGGTTGGGACGACCTGTATGCGACGAGTCAGTACTACGCCGCGACGATGGCGATGGCCGAGATCGAGCAGGCGATCGCGGAAAACCCTGGGTGGGGCGTCCCCCTCGGTACGCTGAGGATAGATCCCTCATGGCTGCGCAGACATGCAGAAGAGGTCAAGAAGACCGCCAACTCGCTCTTCTGGAACCGCGAGACAGGCCGATTCTTCGCCAGCATCGACAAAGAGGGCCGTCGATACGACTACGGCTACACGTTCCTCAATCTGGATTCGATCTGGTACGGCCTGGCCGATGACGGGCACGCCTCTTCGATCATGGACTGGATCGGGGGCAAGCGGGTCGTGACAGGGGACACCTCGCAAGGGGCGGACATCTATCACTGGCGTTTCGGCCCGCGGGCGACGACGGTCCGCAACGTCACCTGGTATGGGCAAGGCTGGCATGGGCCGGAATCGATCCCCTGGGGCGGGCAGATCCAGGACGGCGGGGCGGTCCTGGGCTTTAGCTTCTATGACTTGTGGGCGAGACTGCAGGTCCTCGGCCCCGACGACTGTTGGCAGAGGCTCGTGAAGATCCTGGCGTGGGAGAAGGAGGTCCACGCGGAGGGCGGCTATCGCAAGTACTACGAAGGCGGCAAGCGGGGCACGACCCTCCAGGGCGGCGGGACCGCCGGAGGGCTGGGAATCGACTACGAGTTCTTTGAGAGCAGCCTGGTCCCCTCGATCGTCGTCTATGGTCTGCTCGGCTTGGAGGCCCGGCCATCGGGTATTCTGAGCATTATCCCCCGGCTGCCCGCGAGTTGTCCCAGGATCGCGGTCCGGGGTCTTCTCTATCACGGCGTTCGGATGGACGTGGCGGTGAGCGGGAAACAGATCGAAATCACAGTAAAGGACGCCGCCCAGGACCCGCTGAGGGTCGCCCTGCAGGAATCCTGGACCGGGCAGGACCTGGAACGAGTGGATGGCACGTTCCTCCTGTCGCAGCCGGCAACATACCAATTCGGCCGAGATTGATGAGAATCGGCGACCTTTTCGGGAGCGTAGGAATGCGTGTATTGATCGTGCTCGGTTTGGCGATGGCGGTTACACGGTCTGGCGGAGCGGAGATAATCACATATCCCGGTCCTGAGGGGGTACGGCCCTCCGACCAATACGCTGTCGAGGTCGTACAGGGCGATCAGGTCCAAGGATCTTTCGTGTACATCGCGAACGCACAGTGGCGCAGCAACCGAAGCAAGACCACCTCGTGGACAACCTTCTCGTGTTCCGGCCCGGCGACGGTGAGAGTGACCAAGCTCAAGGGAGGGTTCTCCACGTGCCGGGTCCTTCCCAGCAGCTACCGCATCCAGCCACGGATCGACGGCAACAGTGTGGCATTCGATCTGGATCGGCCGCGAAAGGTCTCCGTGGAATTCGACGACGACACCACGCATCCGATGCTGGTGTTCGCCAATCCTCTCGAAGGCGGCGGCCCACATCAGGGCGATCGCGGCGTGATGTACTTCGGACCGGGTGTCCACGATGTGGGCGAGACCCTGGACATCCCGTCCGATACGACGGTCTATCTGGCGGGCGGCGCCTACGTGAAGGGCCGGCTCCGCAGCCGCAACGCTCGAAACGTCAGAATCTCCGGCCGGGGCGTGCTCTCCGGCGAGAACTTCGAACAGGGGAGCGAGCACCTTATCCGATTTCGAGGTGTCGAAAACGTCGTGATCGAAGGGATCACGCTGGTCAATTCGCCGCACTACAACATCTGGCTGGACGGCAGCAATCACACCGTACGGAACGTAAAGATGATCGGGTGGTACTTCAGTACGGACGGCGTCTCCACAGGATATCGCGGATTGGTGGAGGATTGCTTCTTCAAGGTCAACGACGACGCGGTCAAGCTGTACGTATCCGAGATGACGGTGAAAGACTGCGTCATCTGGCAGATGGAAAATGGGGCGCCTTTTCAGATCAGTTGGAACATGCCCAGCGACAACAGCGGCTTCCACGTCTCCAACATCGACGTGATCCGTGTAGAGCACCAGTGGGACAACAAGAACGAGGCGGTATTTGACGCCATTCATGGGGGACGCGCCCACATGAGTGATTATCTCTTCGAGGACATCCGGATCGAAAACGCCGACTGGAGGCTGTTCTACATTACGATCGACAAGAACGAGTTTGCCGATTCCAGCAAAGGAATGGGGCGGATCTCCAACCTGGTGTTCCGCAACATCTCGGCAACAGGGCCCATGCGGCGTCCGAGCGTCATCAAGGGCTGGGATGCAGACCACCGCGTCAGCAATGTGCTGTTCGAGAACGTGAAGATCGGCGGTCGGATCATTTCCGGCCCGTTGGAAGGCAATTTCCTGATCGATCCAAACACCACGGACAACATCCGCTTCGTGGTCACGGAACCGCGTCAGGATTAGGGCGATTCTGTCCTCCGTCGGGAGGCCGCCTGCGGAGGTCCGAGATTCGCAGAGCCTGTTCTTTGGTGAATGCGCCCACGCGGGTGCGCTCCAGTTGATCCACGTATCCGCCTGTGCCCAATGCTTCGCCCAGGTCCCGGGCGAATGACCGCACGTAGAAGCCCGACCCGGTGACCAGTCTGACGTCCACCCAGGGCCACTCATAGCGGATCAGTTCGACCGCCTTGGCTTCGACCTGCCGTTCGGACAATTCGATCTGCTTATGGGCCCGGGCCAGTTTGTAGGCGGCCCGCCCGCCGATCTTGAGAGCGGAGTAGATGGGCGGACGCTGGCTGATGACGCCTTCGAAACCCGCAAGGGCGGCTCGGACTTGTTCCTCAGTAGGAATCCGCGAGGACGGGACCTCCTCTTTGTCGCCTTCACGGTCGTCGGTGGTGCTTCGCCACCCCAGCTTGACGCGGGTGATGTATTCCTTCTCCGAGCCGGTGATCTCGCCCAGCGTCTTGGTCGCAGCCCGGCCCACTGCGACGACCAGGACGCCTCTGGCGCAGGGATCCAGCGTGCCGGCGTGGCCCACACGTTTTTCCCGTGTGATCCTGCGGACCACGTCGATCACATCGTGCGAGGTCATTCCCTCGTCCTTGTAGACGGCAAAGATGCCTTCCTGGGGTACCGTTGTCCGATCAATCATTTCGCCATTATAACAATCTCGACAAGAGACTGAAGAATTTGCTATGATAGGGGGTGTGTTTCGGGGAGGGATTGGGTCGGCTCTTTTGAAGGAGGAACAGATGAATCGCATCGCGGTTTTGAGTCGTTTGTCGTGTTTGTGCCTGTTCAGTGGCTTGTTCATCCTGCCGGCCTGGTTTCCGTCGGTCGCAGCGGCGGCGACCTACGGCGGAGGTAGCGGTACCGAGAATGACCCCTTCCTCATTCAGGACGCGAATCAGTTCATTCTGATCGGCCAAACGCCGGGCGACTGGGGCTCGCATTTCAAGCTGGTCAACGATATCGACCTTTCGAAACATGACGAGACAACCATGCAGCCGATCGGCGGCTGGGTCGCCTTGGGCTCCAACGCGAACCGTCCGTTTTATGGGACCTTCGATGGCGGCGGCAAGAGCGTCCTTGGGTTTCGGTACAAAGACATGCAGGCTCAATACGTCGGGTTGTTCCGCTATGTGACAGGACAGATCAGCGACCTCCATTTGGTCGGACCCAGCGTTGTCGCGGATGCAATGGGGGCCGGGACGCTCGTGGGCTATCTGGGCGGTGGCGGTGTTTACAGTTGCTCCGCGACGGACGTGCGTGCGTCGGGCAACGGGGAAGTCGGGGCCCTCATCGGTCTGGTAGACGGCAGGGTCCGCGCGTGCTGGTCGACCGGTCGCGTCTCCGGCCTCTGGTCCGTCGGAGGGCTGATCGGGCGGATCGGCTCAGGCACCGTGGAACGCTGCTATTCGACCGTCGCCGTTACAGGCGACGATTCCGTCGGCGGGCTTGTCGGAAGTGTGTCCAACGTGATGACCATCATGGATTCCTGTTACGCCCGTGGGGCGGTCGTCGGGAGAATCTACGTCGGCGGGCTCATCGGGTCGCTGACCGCGGGTCGCATCTATTCTTGTTACAGCGTCGGGAAAGTCTCCGGGAAGGAACTCGTCGGAGGGCTGGTGGGGACCCGAAGGGTCAATGGCGAGGTGATCGGGTCCTTCTGGGACACCCAGGCGAGCGGCCAGACGACCAGCATGGGGGGAACCGGAAAGACGACGGCCGAGATGAAGGTGGCCGACCTCTATTTCTCGATGAGTTGGGATTTTTACATTGTCTGGAGTCTGTGCGAAGGCCTCGCCTATCCGATCCTTCAATGGCAGATTCCCGCGGGTGACCTGCGGTGCCCGGACGGAGTGGACTTCACGGATTTCGCCTGGTTTGCGGTCCAGTGGCGAAGCGACGCCTGCGGGCAGGCGAATTGGTTCTGCGACGGGGTGGATCTCGACAAGTCGGGAGAAGTGGACCCGCGGGATCTGGCCGTGTTTGCCGCCAACTGGCTGGCCGGTCTGGAATGACGTTGGACTGATCCATGGACGACTCGGACATTTCGCTGACAGGAAGGACCGCCCTGGTTACCGGGGCCGCTCGGCGGATCGGCAAGGCCATGGCGATGGCTCTGGCCGCGCAGGGAGCTGCGGTGGTGGTCCATCACAATCGCTCAGGGGACGAGGCCGCTGCTTTGTGCGAGCAGATCCGCCGCAATGGAGGGGCCGCGTGGCCTTTGCAGGGCGATCTGGCCGACGAAGGGCAGGTGAAGCGACTCTTCTGCGACGCGGTCGCCTTGGGTGGTCCGATCGACATTCTCGTCAACAACGCTTCGTTCTACGAGCGGGACACGCTCTGGGAGGCGACCGAAGAATCGATTCTGTTGAATCTTCGCGTCCACGCGCTGGCGCCGCTGACGCTGGGTCGGGAGATGGCCGGCCAGGGCAGGACCGGGCATATCGTCAATTTGCTCGACACGCGAGCGATGGTGTACGACAAGGAGCACGCGTCGTACCACATCAGCAAACGCGTTCTCCTGACGTTGATGCGAATGATGGCCCTGGAGTTGGCGCCGAGGATCGCTGTCAACGGGATCGCGCCAGGGCTGATCCTGCCGCCGGCGGGGGAGGACGAAAGCTACCTCCAACGATTGGCCCACGCCAATCCTTTGAATCGCTACGGCGGGCCGGAGGATGTCGTCGACGCCATGCTGTTTCTGGTCCGAAGCCGATTCGTCACGGGCCAGATCCTCTACATCGACGGCGGATACCACATGAAGGGACACATGTATGACTGACGACGCGAGGCCGGCGGCAACCGATCGGATCTTCATCCGCGACCTGTTGGTTCGATGCATCCTCGGCGTGGAAGAGGGGGAACGTCGGGAGAAGCAGGACGTCGTGGTGCAGGTCGATCTGTGGGTGGACCTGCGCAAGGCGGGCCGGAGCGACGCCTTGGCCGACAGCGTCGATTACAGCGTCCTCAAGAGGCGGATCCTCCATGCGACCGAGAACACGCAGTATCGTTTGATCGAGGCCCTGGCCCAACGGATCGCCGACGAATGCCTCAAGGACCCGCGGATCAAGTGTGTCAAGGTGGCGGTCGAGAAGCCCGGCGTACTGCGATTCGCACGCACGGTCGGCGTGGAGATCATTCGCCGCAGTCGGATATCATCCCGAACCTGAACGAGGCGCCGGTTGCGAGCCTGCGTCCGCGTCACTCGACGGCGAATTCCTTCTTGCGAGTGTTCATCTGGGCTTTGAGTCGCTGGACGATGGAGGAATGCATCTGCGATACTCGGGACTCGGACAGGTCCAGCGTCGCGCCGATCTCCTTCATCGTCATCTCTTCATAGTAATACAGGACGATAATCAGCCGTTCGGCGCGGGTGAGCCCCTTGGTCAGGAGGCTCTTGAGGTCGCGTTTCTGGGCTTCCTGCAGGGGGTCTTCGCTTCGGTGGTCTTTGATGACGTCGATTTCATAGACGTCCTTCTCGCCCTCAGCGTCACCGCACTTGTTGTTGAGCGAAACCAGGCTGGCGGCGTTGGCGTCCCGCTGGAGGCGGATGAACTCCTCCATGTCCATATTCAGCTCGCTCGCGAGTTCCTGTTCGTCGGGTTTTCGACCGAGGTGCATTTCGAGCGCATGAGTGGCTTTGGCGAGCTGGTGCGCGCGGGCTCGGACCAGGCGGGGGACCCAGTCCATACTGCGAAGCTCGTCGAGGATCGATCCCTTGATTCGCGGAGCGCAGTACGTCTCGAACTTGACCCCCCGGGCGGGGTCGAAGGCGTCGATCGCATCCATGAGGCCGAAGGTGCCGGCGCTGATGAGGTCGTCGAGTTCGACCTTGTCGGGCAGCTTGGCGTGGAGCCGCTCGGCGGCATAGCGAACCAGGTCCCGATAGTGCTCCATCAGCAGGTTGCGGTGCTGACTGCCTCGCGTCTGGTGGAAGAGCGTCCAAATCTCCTCGATGCTCAGCGAGGTGGCGGTCTTGGATGCGTGGGTCTTCACAGATTGCCTCCGGTGCGGTTGACACTCCATTCAAGGGCGGCGTGACGAGTCGCCATGTTCACAGTTCATTCATCCTTGCCAGCGAATACGTCCCATACGCGGGCACGCAATCTCCTAGATTCCATTATCGATCCGATGCGGCGGGACTTTAATTGAGCCATCGCATCACTCTCCGGAAAAAACTGTCGTCCAGGGTGTTGCCCAGCCTGGCGCCGGCGACTCGCGCCGCCAGCGAGGCGAAAGACGAGCTGATCGGGGCCTTGGGGTAGGCGAGGACGACCGGCTTGCGAGCCCGGACCGCGTCGCACAGCCGCTCATCCTTGAGCAGCACCCCGGCGAAGTAGAGATTCGTTTGGAGAAACTTCTTGGTCACGTCCGCCATTCGCTGGTAGACCTGCTTGCCCTCGGCTGTGCTGCGGGCCATATTGACCACGAGGCTGATGGGCTGGCCGTATCTTTTTCGGACCAGAACCTTGATGACGCCGTAGGCGTCGGCCATGGCGGCCGCTTCCGGCGTCGTGACGACCAGTACGTGGTCGGCCGCCAGACAGAAGCCGATGACGCAGGTGGAGATGCCGGCGGCGGTGTCGATGAGGATCGTGTCGGTTTCCTGTTGGAGAAGGGACAAGTGGTCGAGCAGACGACGCTGCTCGATCTCGCTGATGTCCGCCAGGCGGTCCAGACCGGAAGCCCCGCAAATGACTCGCAATCCTTTGGGGCCGGGCTGAATAATTTCTTCCATCCGCTTATGTCCGCTAATCACATGCGAGATGTTGTATTTGCTGCGGATGTCCATCACCAAGTCGAGGTTGCCCAGCGACAGATCCGCGTCCAGCAGGAGCACCTTCTTATTCTGGTTGGCCAGGCACACGGCGATGTTGGCCGCGATGTTGGTCTTGCCGACCCCGCCTTTGCCGCTGGTGATCGCCAGCACCGTGGCCGAAGGCCGCCGCACGCCGGGCAACTGCTGCAAATTGAGCGCTTGATTCTCCATACGCCGCCGCGAACTCCTCCGTGTCACTGGGCTTTGTCGAACTGCGTCGATGAGTTCTCGACCGGGCTGTCGCCGGCGAGCGTCATATCCACACTCCACTCCACAACGCTGGGGCACGCGCCGCACTTCTGGGCCAGCAGTTCCATCGCCACTTTGCGGTTCAACGCGTTCTCCAGGAGCTTGCCGACCTGGAGTTCCATGTACTCATCCCGGTTTTTCGCGAGCAGGGCAAGAGCGCCTTCGTCGATCACCGGTCGGACCCGCGTGGAGCTGTTGGGGCCGAACGTGATATTCGTGGTGTCGCGGAACAGAAGCCGACGGCTGCGCAGATGCTCGGCCAGAGCGTCGTTGAGCACTTCGGCGAACTCCCGGACAGGCATGTCCTGGGGCACGAATCCGGGGACGTCCACGCCGTGGATGTTCGCATGCAGAATCCGGCGGCGCAGTTCGGTGAAGCGCAGAATTGCCGTGAGAACTTCGGTGACGTTATCCGGAATGAGCGACAGCAAATCCATTTGCATTCCCTCAGGCGGGTGTGAAGAAGATTGTCACGACAGGCGAGATCGCAGGACCGAGACGCAAGAACGCCCGGCCTCGCGTCGGCGGATCAGCAGTCGCGACGGCAAATGGAAACAGGGCGGGGCAGACGAGACAAAAGTGGGTCGGAACGAACCACCTTGGAAAAGCGAAGCCGTATGCATCATCCTTGATCCTTTCGGTCTTCTATCGATCGCCCAGCGGGCGAGTTCGTTATGCATTCAGCCGGACATCCTGCCGGCCGGTCAGAGGTCCTGTCGCCAGGCCCAGGTCAGGCGTTGGCCGCCTGAGAGGCCGGCCCGCCGGAGAATTGTCTCACGCGGGCGGCGATCTCCTCTTCCCTGAGGAGATGACGGATTTCCGTCAGGCTCTTGGTCTTTCTAAGTTCCACGATTCGCGACAACTGCTCGAACACCGATTCGTCGTACAAACGGTGTCCGCCATCGGTCCATTCCACCTCGCGGATCAGGCCCATGACGGTGTAGTTGTGAATCGTCTGGCGGGAGAAAGGGCTGTGACGAACGAGTTCGCCGATCCGATAACGTTTTGCAGGCACCCTCAATCCGGTACTGTGTTCTTGCCAGTTCATGCAATCGTTCTCAGTCCATTCATACCGTGACATCGATCGATTTGTCAACCACGCAAAAAAAGCCAGAGGCATCGACAGGGGACATCGGAAGTTGCGGCAAACCTCCGAGGGGCAGGACTCCCGCCCCGAGTCTCAGGGCGCGACCGCTCAGGACCGTAACGCCAATGGAGGTGACGCAGGTCTCGATCCAGAAGCACCATGTGATCTCCCACTCCCGAGGCCCGGCTACGAGTCTCGATGCCAGGCCAGAATCCAACCTATTGGAACGTCAGCGATCCCTGCCAACCTTCGTGTCCTCAGTGACAAAGCCACCATGTACAGCTCCAACAGTCAAAGCCATTTTACATTTTACAAAATGTAAAAGCAGATCCGACCGGTGTCAACTGGTTTTCGTCTCATTTCGCAAAAAATTCCGGACCTTTATCGGGGCTTGCGGTCCGCCGCAGGGGTAGCGTGACATGCCCACAACTCAAGAAGAATCGTAAGAGCCCTCCGTGCCGTTACTTGCGGATAGTTCAGTGCTCGATGGCGACGGCGCCGGACCCCGATCTCCGCACTTTTTCAGAATCGACCCGTCGGAATCGCCGATAGAACCATCATTGAAACCGTAGATGCCGAGCCGCAGTTTACCGGACCGATATCCTGATACGATCATGACCCGCAACAAGAAAAATGACGACAATCCGAGTGAACGCCTCCCGGGGACTTCGCTCCTGGAGCAGGTAACGCCGCTGGCAAGGGAGATCAACTGCCTCGATATCGACCGCATTGCCGAGGTGTGCGTCAACAGGATCCCCAGCGTGGTCGGTTCACGTTTTGCGTCTCTTTACGCCCTGGACGAGACCAACAGCATCCTGCACCTGATCCGGCACAACCATCCATTTCCCATCAACAAGATTGTGTCGCTGAACCAGAAACCGCCGTCCCCGATGGTCATGGCCGTCAAGAGCAAGGGCCTGATCCTGACCGGCAACATCGATCTGCACACCAAGCCCGTCATCCGGCGATCCCAGCGCAATTACGCCAAGAATTACAGCACCCGCAACTGCGCGATCGTGCCGCTGATCTGTCATGAACGAGTCGTCGGCGTCTTGAATCTGGCCGACAAGGCCGATGTAGACGATTTTAACGGGGAGGACATCGCTCTGATCGAGTTGTTCGGCCAGCTCGTCGGCGCCTCGATCGGCAACATCCGGCTCTTCGAGAGGATGCAGCGACAGGCCACCACAGACGGTCTGACCGGCCTGATGAACCACAAAACCTTCTACGAGGCCCTGGAACGCGAACTGTGGCGGTCCCGCCGGCACGGGGGAACGGTCTCTCTGATCATGGCGGACGTCGACAACCTCAAAAAGATCAACGACATCCACGGCCACCGCGCAGGCGACCGGGCGATCGTCGAAATCAGCCATCGCATCAAGGAGTGCATTCGCCAGATCGATTTGGCCGCCCGTTATGGCGGCGATGAATTCGCCATCATTCTGCCCAGCACCGGCCTTGAAGCCGCCAAGATCGTATGCGAGCGCATCGTGGACGCAGTGGGGCGCGCGCCCCTGTTGTGGCAGCACGAGCAGATTCCGCTGTCGATCAGCGTCGGGGTCGGGGAATATGGCGCAGAGGTGAATCCCGAGGATATTACCAGCCGATCCGATCAGGCCCTCTACGTGGCCAAGCATTCCGGCAAGAACACCGTCCGGGTTTTCGAACCCCTGTCGCAGTAGCGATCTTGACATTCTCCGTTCGTCCTGCTAAAAGCAAGGAAGCTGTGCGGCTTGTGCCTGCCTGCGCGTAAGACCCGTTCGTTGTTATGGATAGGAAGTCTGCAATGATTGCAGCCCTTGGCGCCAAGGCGATTGAGGATGTGGTCAACGCCGGCCGGTTCGGTCGGTTCGCCTGGCGATCTACGGTTACCTCTCTCCGGTGCCTTGCCCGAAAGCCCACGTTTCCTCTGATCAGGACGCAGATGTTCATCATCGGGGTGCACAGCGTCCCTGTGGTCATGATCACAGGCGCGTTCGTCGGGATGACGCTGGCGGTTCAAGCCTACGACCAGCTTGCCGGCATGGGGCTCGAGGAGCATCTGGGCGTGCTGATCAACCTCTCGGTGGTCAAGGAGCTGGGGCCGGTGCTGGCCGCGGTGATGCTGGCCGGACGCGTCGGCGGGGCTCTCACCGCTGAACTGGGCACGATGAATGTGACCGAGCAGATCGATGCGGTCCGCAGCATGGGCACCGATCCGGTTCGTCATCTCGTGGCGCCCCGACTGTTGGCGTGTCTGCTGCTCACCCCGATCCTGACGGTTTTCGCCGATATGATGGGCGTGGTCGGAGGCGCCCTGGTGAGCTTCCTGCAGTTCGGCATCAACAGCCGGGCCTATTGGACGTTCAGTGCCTCGGCAGTGGCCCTCTGGGACGTGTCCGTCGGGATTGTGAAGGCCTTCTTCTTCGGCGGCGCCATCGCCGTGATCAGTTGTTACAAGGGATTCAACTGCCGGGAGGGGGCTCACGGCGTCGGGCAGGCGTGCACGGAGGCTTTCGTCGCCAGTTTCATCTCGATTCTTGCCCTGGATTTTGCGCTGGCCGTGACTTTCAAGAGCATCTATGCGATCTTCTGGCCCATCAAGAGCATCGTAACCTGAGGCCTGGACCGCCTCGGACTGAGTCGTTCGCCGTCTGGGAGTGCCTGCTTTGGAAAAAACGAGGGATCAGGATCACAAGGACGATCGTTCCGAGACGATCATCGAGGTACGCAACCTCACCAAGAGGTTCGGCCGCAAGCTGG
Organism: uncultured Phycisphaerales bacterium; assembly: GCA_937927975.1. Taxonomy (GTDB): domain Bacteria; phylum Planctomycetota; class Phycisphaerae; order Sedimentisphaerales; family Anaerobacaceae; genus PLanc-01. The sequence goes on along the minus strand of CALEZT010000188.1, from coordinate 25,298 downwards.
TGCTCGACAACGTCAGCCTGTCCGTCGAAAAGGGCAAGACGACGGTTATCATCGGTCCCAGCGGCTGCGGCAAGACGGTTCTGATCAAGCATTTCATCGTCTTGCAGAGGCCCACCGAGGGCCAGGTGCACTTCAAGGGCCGTCGGGTCGACGATCTGAGCGAGCGCGAATTGAACGGGATTCGCACTCAGTTCGGATATCTTTTTCAGGAGGGGGCGCTTTTCGACAGCATGACGATCGCGGAGAACATCATGTTCCCGATCCGCCAGCACGTGAAGATCCGCAACTGGCGGGAGGTCGACGACGTGGTCAAGATGAAGCTGGCGATGGTCGGCCTGGACGGATTCCAGAATTACTTCCCCGCCAGGCTCTCCGGCGGCCAGCGAAAGCGGGCGGCCCTGGCCCGCGCGATCGCTTTGAACCCCGAAGTGATCCTGTACGACGAGCCCACCACCGGACTGGACCCGATCCGTTCGGACATCATCAGCGAGCTGGTCCTGAAGCTCAAACGCGAACTGGGGGTGACGAGCATCGTCGTAACGCATGACATGAAAAGCGCGTACAAAGTGGCGGACCGCATCATCATGCTTCACAACGGCAGGATTGTCGCCGACGGGGACGCCGACCATATCCGCAATCACCCCCATCCGGTGGTTCAGCAGTTCATCAACGGCCAGGTCGGCGAGGACGATCTGGCGGTGCTGCGAATGAGTGGATCCGTCGGCTCGTCGCAGTTCCTGCCCCGGGATTTTCAGTAACAATCGCTGGGAGCCATGACGCAGAAAGAACCATCTCAAATCGCCGCCGACGTGACGAAACTCGTTCGGGGCGACGTTTTCGCAGACATCATCCACCGGGTTGCGTATAGTACGGATTCGAGCAGCTATCGAATCGTTCCGCAGTGCGTCGTGGCGCCGCAGGACGTGCAGGATGTCGTCGCAGTGGTACGTTATGCGCGGGATCTGGGAATTCCTGTGGCCCCGCGAGGGGCCGGCAGCGGCGTCGCGGGAGAATCGCTGTGCAGCGGGATCGTGCTGGACATGACTCGTTACATGAAGCAGATCACGCGAATCGACGGCGAACTGGCCGCATGCCAGCCGGGCGTCGTGCTCGACGATCTGAACAAACGACTGGCTTCGTCCGGACGCAAGATCGGGCCCGATCCGTCGAGCGCCAACCGCGCCACCCTCGGCGGCGTCGTGGGCAATGACGCCACCGGTGCTCACTCCCTCCAGTACGGCCATACCTCGGCCTACGTGGAAGCCGTCGAAGCGGTGCTGCCGGATGGAACGATCGTCGAGTTCCGCAATGGGGTCGATCCACAGACGCTCGCCGGCAGGGGGCAATCTGTTGCCAGAGAATGCCGGTCGCTCCTGACGGCCAACCAGGCGGTCATCGACAAAGCCCAGCCTGCGACGAAGCGAAATCGAACCGGCTACCACATCGCCGGCGTCTGTCACGGCGATCAGATCGATCTGGCCCGCCTGCTGGTGGGCTCGGAGGGGACGCTGGCCATCTTTACGAGCGTTACCCTCAGGACCGTTCCGCTGCCTGCGGTCAAGGGCCTGCTCCAACTGGAGTTCGACTCCTTCGACAGCATGGCCAAGGTCGTGCCCACGATCGTGGACACCAACCCCGTCGCCTGCGAGCTGATGGATCGCTCGCTGGTCAACCTGGCGATCGACCAGCTTCCCCAGTACCGGGATATCCTGCCTGCCGGCGCCGCGGCGGTTCTGCTGATCGAGCACGTCGGGGCCTCGGCCGATGAAGTCCGCGAGAAAATCCACGCGACGGACGCCGCGGTGGGGAAAGGAGCAAGCGGCCGGACGATCATCACCGATCCCAGGGCCCAGACCCGCGTGTGGAAGTCGCGTAAGGATGCAGGGCCGCTGCTGTACCGAAAACGCAGGCGACAGCATCCGGCGGAATTCATGGAAGACGTGAGCGTCGATTACCGCCGTCTGGGCGACTACATCGCGGGATTGGAGAAGATCCAGAAGAAGCACGACATCGCGATATGCTACTTCGGCCACGCCGGCGACGGCGAACTGCACCTGCGGCCGTACCTGGACTTGGGCGATCCGCGGGATCGGGACAAGATGAAGGCCATCGCCGAGGAGGTTTTTACCCTGGCCTGGTCGCTCGGCGGCTCCATCAGCGGCGAGCACGCCGTCGGTCTGATCCGCGCCGGTTATGTCCGGCGGCAGTACGGCGACGCATACTACGATATCCTCAAGAAGGTCAAAGCGATCTTCGACCCCGCGGGCCTGATGAACCCCGGCAAGATCCTCAACGAAGACCCCGACGTCATGTTCAAGAGCCTCCGGCGGGAGCGTCCCATCCTTCCCGAGCGGGCGCGATCCGAGATGATCTTCCACGCCAACGAGCTGGAGCTGGAGTTCGAGCAGTGCTATGGTTGCGGCCTGTGCCTGGGCCGGGAACCGTCGCTGCGGATGTGTCCGGTGTTTCGCGCCACGGGCGAGGAGTTGGGCAGCTCCCGAGCCAAGGCCAACCTGCTCCATTACTGGGCGACAGGACAGCTCAGCGACAAGGACTTCGAGTCGCCCGAATTCCGCAAGTTCCTGGATCTGTGCGTCAACTGCAAGATGTGCGAGCGGCAGTGCCCGTCCGGGACCAACATCTCCATGCTGATGACAGCGGCCCGCGCCGAGTACGTACGCCGCAAGGGGCTCCGCAGGACCGAGTTTCTCTTGAGCCGCAATCGGTATCTCAGTTGGATGGGCAGCGTGTTCAGCCCCTTGTCGAATGTCGCCATGAAGCTGCCCATCTCCAAGTGGCTTCTGGAGAAGGCTACCGGTATTGACAAACGGCGGAGCATGCCGCAGTTTGCGCGGGGTTCGTTCCTCAAGGCCGGCGCCAAATACCTCGCGGCTCAAGGATCGGTCATTAACCCGGTCGACAAAGTCGCCTATTTTGTCGATACCTACGCCAATTTCAACGACCATGAGCTGGGCTTCGCGGTCCTGGATGTTCTGCGGCACAACGGGGTCGAGGTGATCCTGCCCGATCAGCGTCCGTCTCCGCTGCCGGCGATCGTCTACGGCAATGCACACCTGGTGCGACGCGACCTCGCCTACAGCGTCAAGAACCTGGCCAAGGCGGTCCGCGCCGGCTGCAGGGTCGTTTGCTCCGAGCCCAGCGCCGCCCTGTGTCTGAGGGAGGAGATGCGCCACTACATCGCAGGCGAGGACGCAGCCCTCGTCGCGGCCCATACGTCGGAGTTGATGAACTATCTGGCAACCCTGCGCGCCGGGGGCAAGCTCAAACCCGCGGTCCACGACGCCGGTGAGAAGTTCGTCTATCACCTGCCGTGCCATCTGTGTGCGGTCGGCGATGAAACCGTAACGCTGCGGCTCTTGCAGGAGCACTTCAAGATCGACGTCGCGGACTTGCAGGCGGGTTGTTGCGGCCTGTCCGGTACGTTCGGCATGCAGCAGAAGAACTACGAACTGGCAACCGAGATTTCCGAAAGCCTCAAGGCGGCTCTGGCGAAAGCTCCAACCCGGAACGTCCTGACGGAATGCGCCGCCTGCAAGATGCAGATCGAACACATCGCCCCGACGAGCACGACGCATCCGATCAAGCTGATCGCCCGCAGCTACGGACTGTTGTAGTTGCCGGAAAAGAATGAGAATCCGGACCGCACCGATGGAACCGACGGAAGCCCTGAAACCCGCTGTGCTGTGGACGCCTCTCGAAGGCAGGCGGGTGCATTGCCGGTTGTGCGGTTTCAATTGCCGGATTGCCGAGGGGAAGCTGGGGCATTGCGCCGTACGGAAGAACGTCGATGGCAAGCTCTACTCGCTCAATTATGGCAAGGTCGTCGCGGGCAGTCCGGACCCGATCGAGAAAAAGCCGTTGTTCCATTTCCTGCCGGGCAGTCGGAGTTTTTCCATCGCCGCGGTCGGCTGCAATTTTCGCTGCGAGTTCTGCCAGAACTGGCAGATCAGCCAGGCGGCCTTGGAGGCTGGAGGCGTCGAAGGGGAGCCGATTGCGCCTGAGCAGATCGTGGAAGCCGCGGTTCGGACCGGGTGCAGGAGCGTCGCGTACACGTACACCGAACCGACCGTATTCATGGAACTGGCCCAGGAGTGCGGCAGTGTCGCCAAGTCGCAGGGGCTGGCCAACGTGTTCGTCTCGAACGGCTACATGACCCGCGAAGCGATCGACTACGGCGCCGACTGGCTGGACGCCATCAATGTCGATCTCAAGGCCTTCAGCGACGAGTACTACCGCAACCTCTGTTCGGCCAGGCTCCAGCCAGTCTTGGACTGCATTTCGCACATCGCCCGGCACACGAGAATCTGGATGGAGATCACGACACTGCTGCTGCCGGGTCAGAACGATTCTGATGAGGAGTTGCGGAAGCTGGCGGGATTCCTCGTGAGCGAGGCCGGACCCGACGTGCCCTGGCACATCAGCCGGTTCTATCCGCAGTACAGGTACGCCGAGTCCAAGGCGACGTCGTTGGAGAGCATGCGCCGGGCGGAAGAGATCGGCAAGGCTGCGGGTCTGCGCTACGTCTATCTCGGCAACGTGCCCGGCGAGAAATCGGAGAGCACGCATTGTCCCGGTTGCGGCGGGAGGGTCATCGAACGCATGGGATACCAGATCGTCGCCAATCGGATCGAGAACTCGAAATGTCCCCACTGTGGGACCGAAATTGCCGGCTTTGGATTGTGAGGTGCTATGAGGATCGTGGCGGATGCGAACATCCCCTTCGTTCGCGAGTGTCTTTCTTCGGTTGGCGAGGTCCGAGTCCTGAGCGGGCGCGACATCACGCCGGAGGCGGTGGCCGATGCCGATGCGTTGCTCGTGCGCAGCATCACGGTGGTGAATGAGTCGTTGCTGGCCGGCAGCAGAGTGCGTTTTGTCGGCACCGCGACGATCGGCTTCGATCATGTCGATGTCTCGTACCTCCGGCGTAGCGGTATCGGCTTCGCCTCGGCGCCGGGGTCGAACGCGAATTCGGCCGCGGAATACGTGATTGCAGGTCTGTTGGAGATCGCCCGTCGAAGAAAGATCGCCCTGGAGGGCAAGTCGATCGGCGTCATCGGCGTGGGCAATGTGGGAGGACGCGTCGCGCGCAAGTGCGAAGGACTCGGCATGCGTGTGGTGAAAAACGACCCGCCTTTGCAGCGACAGACGAGAGATCCGCAGTACGTCGGGCTGGAGGCGTTGTATGACTGCGACTTCATTACGATTCACACGCCTTTGACGCGGGAAGGAATCGACAAGACGTTTCACCTGGCGGACAGGGAGTTCTTCGCCCGTCTGAAGCAGGGGGCGGTCTTCGTGAACGCCTCGCGGGGCGCGGTGGTCGAGACGCAGGCCCTCAAGGATGCGATTCGAGCGGGCCGACTGGGTGCGGTGGTGCTGGACGTCTGGGAAGGCGAACCCAACATCGACGTGGAACTGCTCGGCATGGTGGATCTTGCCTCGCCCCACATCGCGGGTTACTCGTTCGATGGCAAGGTCGCCGGGATGGTCATGATCTATCGATCTCTGTGCGAGCACTTCGGTCTGACCCCGAAGTTCGACGTAAAGGACTTTCTCCCGGTGCCCGAGATCCCGCGGCTGGAGGTCGAGACGGGCGACGCGACCGACGACGAACTGCTGGTTCGGATCGCCGAGCGGATCTACAGCATTTCGCGAGACGATCGAGACACCAGGCAGATCGCGGATCAACCTCCCGAGAGTCGGGGCCGGTTTTTCGACGCGCTGCGGAAGAAGTACCCGGTCCGGCGGGAGTTCCAGAACACGACGGTCGTGCTGGACAAGCCTCGCGAGAGCCTCGCTCGCAAGCTGCGCGGCATCGGTTTTCTGGTGGAAGGGACGGCGTGATGAATCCTGTGGTGCAATGGCCGCGTGGCCGGCTGGATTTCTCCGGCGGATGTCTATTGATGGGGATTCTGAACGTTACGCCGGACTCTTTCAGCGACGGCGGGCTGTTCCTCGATCCGAAGACCGCGGTCGAACGTGGCTTGCAGATGGTCGCACAGGGTGCAGCGATGATCGACGTGGGCGGCGAATCGACCCGTCCCGGGTCGAAGCCCGTCCCGCCGGCTGAGCAGATCCGTCGAATCGTGCCTGTGATCGGGGCTTTGGCCGAGCGGATCGATATCCCGATCAGCATCGATACGACGGATGTCGAGGTGGCATGGGCGGCGCTTCGGGCCGGCGCCTCGATCCTCAACGACATCACAGCCCTGGGCGACGATCGCATGGCGGAACAGGCGGCGCAGCAGCAGGTCCCGGTGATCCTGATGCACATGCAGGGTTCGCCCGCCACGATGCAGGCGGCGCCTCATTACGGCGACGTGGTGCAGGAAGTCCGTGACTTCCTCGTTGCCAGGGCCGAGAAGGCAGTCCGGCTCGGCATTCCGCGAGAGCGGATCTTCCTCGACCCCGGCATCGGGTTCGGCAAGACGCTGGAACACAACTTGGCGCTGTTGCGGAGTCTCGACAGGCTCGTCGCCACCGGCCACCGCGTCCTCGTGGGTCCCAGCCGCAAAGGATTCATCGGCAAACTCACCGGCAGGGACAAACCGGCCGAACGCGTGTTTGGGACCGCAGCGGCAGTCGCATGGTGCGTCTGGGCAGGGGCCTCCATCGTCCGCGTCCACGACGTTGCGGAGATGGTCGACGTGGCGAAAGTCACCCGGGCGATCACGGGCTCGGCGGTCCCATAGGTCCCATGTATCCTATCGGTCCCGTGCGACGCATAGGACTCATGGGACGCATGCGACAGTCACACCTCGCCCAGGGCGATTCGCATCACCTCGTCGGTGTTGCCGACGAACTGCAAATCCAGGCCTTTGATCGTCTCGGGGCGGATGTCCGCGATGTCCTTCTTGTTCCTCGCGGGCAGGATCACCGTCTTGATCCCCGCCTCCTTGGCGGCCAGGAGTTTCTCCTTGAGCCCGCCGATGGGCAGCACGAGGCCGCGAAGCGTGATTTCTCCGGTCATGGCCACTTCCGGACGGGTGGGCCTCTGCAGCAGCAGGCTCACCAGGGATGTGAACATCGCGACGCCCGCGCTGGGGCCGTCTTTGGGCACCGCGCCTGCGGGCACGTGGATGTGGTAATCCGACCGGCTGAACAGCCTCTCGTCGAGTCTGAGCCTGCGGGCGTTGGCCTTGACGACGGAGAACGCCGCCTGGGCGCTCTCTTTCATCACGCCGCCGATCTGACCGGTCAATTGCAGATGTCCCTTGCCGGGCATCATCGCCGACTCGATGAACAGCAGCTCGCCGCCGACGGGGGTGTACGCCAGTCCGGTCGCGACACCGGGAATCCCCGTCCGCAGGGCCAGCTCTGATTCATGCTGGATCGGGCCCAAAATCGGGGCGAGATCCTTCTTATCGATCGTTCGTCTTCTCTTGTCGCCGCGTGCGATCTCCGTGGCCACCGCCCGACACACCGACGCGATGAGACGTTCGAGGTTTCGAACGCCCGCTTCGCGGGTATAGCTGGCGATGATCGTGGTCAGGGCCTGGTCCTTGAACACAAGCTGGTTCTTTCGCAGACCATGCTCTTTCAATTGTCGCGGGACCAGATACCGCTTGGCGATGTTGAGTTTGTCCTGGGCGGTGTAGCCGGGCAGTTCGATGACTTCCATGCGGTCCTGCAACGCCGGCGGGATCGGCTCGGCGTAATTGGCGGTGCCGATGAACATCACGTTCGACAGGTCGAACGGCTGGTCGAGGTAGTGGTCGGTGAAAGAGTTGTTCTGCTCGGGGTCGAGCACCTCCAGCAGGGCGCTGGCGGGATCGCCGCGGAAATCGGCGCCGATCTTGTCCAACTCGTCGAGCATGAAGACCGGGTTGCGGCTGCGGCACTTGCGCAGTTCCTGGAGGATTCGTCCGGGCAGGGCGCCGATGTACGTGCGACGGTGGCCGCGGATGTCGGCCTCGTCGCGGATGCCGCCGAGCGAGACGCGAACGAACTTGCGTCCCATGGAACGAGCGATCGACCTGCCCAGGGAAGTCTTGCCCACGCCGGGAGGGCCGATGAAGCACAGGATGGGGCTCTTGCCGGTGGGGTTGAGCTTCCGCACCGCCAGGAATTCGAGAATTCGTTTCTTGATCTTGACCAGGTCGTAGTGGTCGTGGTTGAGGACCTTCTCCGCCCGGCGGATATCGAGCAGGTCCTCCGTCCGCACGGACCAGGGCAGCTCGCAGACCCAGTCGAGGTACGTCCGGATCACGCTGTATTCGGGCGAGGCCGCCGGGATTTTGCCGAGCCGGTCCAGTTCCCGCAACGCCTCCATCTCGACGACCTTGGGCATCCTGGCCTTGGCGATGTTCTCCCGCAGCTCGCGCAGTTCCTCGGTCCGGGCGTCCTGCTGGCCCAGTTCCGTCTGGATGGCCTTGAGCTGTTCCTGGAGAAAATACTCCCGCTGGGTCTTGTCGATGGACTCTCGGACTCGACCCTGGATCTTATGGCTCAGTTCGAGCACTTCGAGCTGGTGGGCCAGGGCGACGGAGATCTTCTCGAGGCGTTTGCCCGGGTCGAGTTCTTCGATGAGATCCTGCTTCTGGGCGATCTCCATCGTGAGATTGGCCGCGAGGAAATCCGCGAGCGACGAGGGCTCCTCGATGTTCTCCAGGAGGACGGAGGCCTCCTCCGGCACGTTCGGGCTCAAGGCAATCACGCGATTGGCGGTGCGCCGGACGCTGACCATCAGCGCCTGGAGCTTCTTGGTCATCCTCGTCTCGACCTTGAGCAGCTCGACCTTGGCCTTGAGGTACGGCTCGGTCGAGATCCGCTCCACGATGCGGAACCGGGCGATCCCGTGAACGACGATGTTGAGGGAGCCCTGGGGCATCTTGATGGTCTTGAGGACCGACGCGGTCGTGCCGACGGAGTATAGATCGCCGAATCCGGGGCGGTCCGTATCGGGATTGCGCTGGGTGAGCAACCCGATGACCGCATCGTTGGGTTCGACGTCCGCCAACAGGGCCTTGCTTCGTTCCCGTCCCACGGCCAGATGCGTGACCGTTCCGGGATACACTACGGTATTGCGAATCGGCAGGATGCCGATGATTTCGGGCAACTTCATATGGTCGAGCTCGTCTTCGAATTCCTCCCCGTCGTCGTCCAGGTAGGGCTCCATCCCATCCCGCTCGTCGGGACTCGGTTCACTCGACCAGTCCTGATCGTCGAACAGCAACAGGTTGTTCAGATAACTTGCCATGAGAGCCGATGATACACCAAGACCCTGGGCGCGGCAAACCGGAATCGGGAATTTCGAGACGGGAGCCCAGGCAAACGCGGATCATGGCGTCCGCGTTTGCCTGGGCCTGCCGATGGATCGCTACTTGATTCCCGCGTGGTAGCTCTGAAGCGAGCGGACGGGCGCGGCGCCGCTGGCCCGCGTCTCGGCGATCCCCTTGACCGCGGCGGCGGCCGCTGCGGTCGTCGTGATGTACGAGACCTTGTACTTGATCGCGGTCTTGCGGATGTAGGAGTCGTCGGTCTTGCTCAGTTTGCCGGCGGGGGTGTTGATGACGAGCTGGATCTCGCCGTTCTTGATGGCGTCGGCGATGTTGGGCCGGCCCTCGTACATCTTGAGGATGGGCTCGGCCTGCACGCCGCCGGCGGCCAGACCCTTGCAGGTGCCTTCCGTCGCCTTGATCCGGAAGCCAAGCTTTTGGAACTCCTTGGCCACTGTGACGGCGTCTTTTTTGTCGGCGTCCGTCACCGTCATCAGTACGGTGCCCTCGATGGGCAGCTCCGATTTGGCCGCCTGCTGCGACTTGAAAAACGCCAGGCCGTAGGAGTTCGCCATGCCGAGCACTTCGCCCGTCGATCGCATCTCGGGACCGAGCAGGGGGTCCACCTCCGGGAACATGTTGAACGGGAACACCGCCTCTTTGACGCCGAAGTGCGGGATCTTCTTTAGCGTCAGATTGAGTTGGGAGAGTCTCTTGCCGAGCATGCACTGGACGGCCAAGCGGGCCATGCCGATGTTGCAGACCTTCGACACCAGCGGAACCGTTCGCGACGCCCGCGGGTTGGCTTCGAGTATGTAGACCACATCGTTGCAGATGGCGTATTGGATGTTCATCAGGCCGACGACGTTCAGCTCCACCGCGATCCGGCGGGTGTAGTCGCGGATCGTGTCGAGGTGTTTCTTCGCGATGCTCACCGGCGGGATGACGCAGGCCGAGTCGCCGGAATGGATGCCCGCCAGCTCGATGTGCTCCATGACCGCCGGGACGAAGGCGTCGACCCCGTCGGCGATGGCGTCGGCCTCGGTCTCGGTGGCGTTCTCCAGGAACTTGTCGATCAGGATGGGACGTTCGGGCGAGACTTCGACCGCCTTGGCGACGTAGAGGCGGAGCATTTCCTCGTCGTGGACGACTTCCATCGCCCGGCCGCCCAGGACGAAAGAGGGACGCACCATCAGCGGATAGCCGATCTGGTCCGCGATCTTGATGGCCTCTTCCGGACTGCCGGCCATGCCGGACTCGGGTTGAGGAATGCCCATCTTGCGGATCGCGACGCGGAACCGGTCGCGGTCCTCCGCCAGGTCGATCGCCTCGGGCGAGGTTCCGATGATCTTGACGCCCGCCTGGGCCAGTTCCATCGCGAGATTCAGCGGGGTTTGGCCGCCGAACTGGACGATCACCCCTTCGGGCTTTTCCTTTTCGTAGATGCTCAGGACGTCCTCGACGGTCAGCGGCTCGAAGTAGAGCTTGTCCGACGTGTCGTAGTCGGTGGACACGGTCTCGGGGTTGCAGTTGACCATGATCGATTCAAAGCCCTCGTCGCGGAGCGTGAAGGCCGCATGGACGCAGCAGTAGTCGAACTCGATGCCCTGACCGATGCGGTTGGGACCGCCGCCGAGGACCATGATCTTGCGACGGTTGCTGACGGGGACCTTGTCCGGGCCGTTGTAGGTAGAGTAGTAATAGGCTGCGTTCTCGACGCCGCTGACCGGGACCGCGTCCCAGGCTTCGGTGACGCCGAGCTTGATCCGTTGGCCACGGATCTGGGCCTCCGGGACTCCGAGCAGTTTGGCGAGGTACTTGTCGGCGAACCCGTCCTTCTTGGCCTGCAGCAGGAGTTGGTCGGGCAGCGTCTTGCCCTTGTGCTGAAGGATCTGCTCCTCCAGGGCGACCAGTTCCGCCATCTGCTGGATGAACCAGTGCTTGATCCGCGTCTTGTCGTAGATGGCGTCGATGCTGGCGCCCTTGCGGAGGGCCTCATACATGACGAACTGCCGCTCGCTGGTGGGGTAGGTCAACATCGACATCAACTGATCGAGGGACAGCTTGTTGAAGTTCTTGGCGAAGCCCAGGCCGTGGCGGCTGTTCTCCAGAGAACGAATGGCCTTGTGGAACGCCTCCTTGTAGTTCTTGCCGATGCTCATCACTTCGCCGACGGCGCGCATCTGGGTGCCCAGGCGGTCTTCGACGCCTTTGAACTTCTCGAAGGCCCAGCGGGCGAACTTGACGACGACGTAATCGCCGGAGGGGGTGTATTTGTCCAATGTCCCGTCGCGCCAGTAGGGGATTTCGTCGAGAGTCAGCCCGGCCGCCAGCAGGGCCGAGACGAAGGCGATCGGGAAGCCGGTCGCCTTGGAAGCCAGCGCCGAAGAGCGGCTTGTCCGCGGGTTGATCTCGATGATGACGACCCGGTCGGTGGCGGGATCGTGGGCGAACTGGACGTTCGTGCCGCCGATGACTCCGATCGCGTCGACGATGTCGTACGAGTACTTCTGCAATCGTTCCTGGAGGGCGGTGTCGATGGTCAACATGGGAGCGGTGCAATAGGAGTCGCCCGTGTGGACGCCCATGGGGTCAACGTTCTCGATGAAGCAGACGGTGATCTTGTGCCCCTTGGAGTCTCGAACGACCTCCAGCTCCAGTTCTTCCCACCCCAAGACGGACTCTTCGACGAGGATCTGGTGGACCAGGCTGACATCCAGCCCCCGGCTGGCGATCGTCCGCAGCTCTTCGACGTTGAAGACGGCGCCGCCGCCGGTGCCGCCCATCGTGTAGGCCGGACGGATGATGACCGGGTAGCCCAGCTTCTCGGCGATCTTCTCGGCCTCCTCGACGCTGTAGGCGATCTCGCTGCGAGGCATGTCGATGCCCAGTCTCAGCATCGTGTCCTTGAAGGCCTGGCGGTCCTCGCCTCGTTTGATGGCGTCGAGCTTCACGCCGATGACCTGGACGCCGTATTGGTCGAGAACGCCTGCCGCGGCCAGTTCCGACGCCAGGTTCAGACCGGTCTGGCCGCCCAGGTTCGGCAGCAGGGCGTCCGGACGCTCGACTTTGATGATCTCCGTCACCGCGTTGACCGTCAGCGGCTCGATGTACGTGGCGTCGGCCATGCCGGGATCGGTCATGATGGTGGCCGGGTTCGAGTTGACCAGCACGATCTCGTAGCCGAGCTTGCGAAGAGCCTTGCAGGCCTGCGTGCCCGAGTAGTCGAATTCGCAGGCCTGGCCGATCACGATGGGGCCGGAACCGATGATCAGTACCTTCTTGATGTCCGTTCGTTTGGGCATTGGGTTTCTCCTGAAGTTACGACAAAGGGCGTCCCGACGCGATTCATCGCGCTGGTGGTCCCCAGAACCTCTTTCCGGCGTTTAGCGGAACGTCGGACGCCGAGGTCGCGACCTGACCGGGCTGGCGGGATTAGAGCATATCCGCTTCGATCTGTCAAAGGGCAAGAGAGGGTGGGAAAAGGATGATGGTCTGGGGAGAGGAAATGCGGAAAACGACGCCCGAACGCCAGGGGGCTCCGGTCTTTCTGTGAAGACCGGAGTCCCGGGCGTTCTCTTCAGCGGCGCAGGGGCCAATGTCGCAAGGAGCCTCCGCCTGGACGCTCCGGAAGAGCGTCCAGGGTCCTTGTCGCGAACCTCAGGCGGCCGGCAGGCGGAAGACGCTTTCCGGCTGGGGTTCGCCCTCGGATTCCGGGGCGTTGGGATCCTCAGGCTCGTCGTCGAGCTGGATCCACGAGACGCTCCCGATGCACTCGGGCTGTGGATCGTCCACCGCGTTGGGGTCGGGGACCTCGTTCGGATCGTCGTCGCCCAGCCACACCAGGGCAGCGGTGGCCGGCGGGCTCCAGGCGATGAACTGGTAGGCCGCCACGACCGCGAGCAATTCCACGAGCAAGACGAGTGTTCTGATCGGTGTTCGTTTCATTGTCCTCCCTCTCATAGGAAGTTCTGTTGATAGGCACCTTCTTCAACGGCAGGCTATATGGTTTCGCAATACGTCCTGGGGTCCGGCTTGATGATGATCGGGCTCTTGATTCCGCTGGGAAGCATCGTATCCTCATCCGGCGTGATGCTGATGACGCCGACGTCGCCGGCTTCGGTGGTTTCCGAGCCGCCGTCTTCGAGGGTGACGCCGATGTTGGTCACGTAGCCGCTGCTGTAGGCCGACGTGTCGGCCATCGAGATGATCGTTCCGTAGATCTGGGCGTTGCCGCGAACGTCCACGATACCGCCCACGATGGCGCCGGTCAGGACGTTGTTCTCGCTGGCGTTGGGATTGGTGTTGCCCAGGTTGACGTTGAAGTGGGGCGCCAGGATCGTCGCCTCCTGAACCGAAGACTGGTTCTCGAAGGCCGCTTCGCCGGTGAAGTACAGGTTGTTGCCCATCCACCAGTTGCTGTTGAGGGCCTGCGGCGTGTTCGTGACGATGACGCCGTTGAACGTGCAATTCTCGAAGCGGATGTTGTTGTAGTTCTTGCTCGTGGACAGGAACGAGCTGATTGTGGAACTGGTGTAGGACGAGGGAAGCGAGACGCTCGGCCCGCTGTAGTTGGTGTCGACGTACAGCACGCCCTCGAACGTGCAGTTCTTGAACAGGGCGTTGGTGCCCTTGGCGACGACCACGTCGCGGATCGTCTTGTTCTCATAGATGTGCCGTTTCAGGGGCAGGCTGCTGCCCGAGCGGGTGGTGTAGCCGCCGCTGGACAGCGGGGCGTGGGGGAAGTACTCGGTGACCGTGCTGACGCCGGAGGTCCCGAGGACGCCATTTTCGATCACCGAGGCCGATGCGGCCCGAACCGTCGTGGAGATGGCGCTCTTGTACGAGGAAGTGTCGTAATCCCCGATTTGCATGCCGTTCACCTGGGCGGAACGGGGCTGTCCGTAGTTGATGTTCTCGTGGTAGCCTTGGATCTCGTCGGCTGTGCTGTAGACGCGGTTGGCGAAGTCCACGGGAATCCGTTTGCCTTCCGCGTCGAAGACCGGATCGCCGCCGGCATCGAGCATGTAGCCTTCGTCGTCCACGATGCCGTAGCTGTCCGTGACGACGTTGCCGCCTTCGTCATAGACGGTCGCGCCGAAAGTGAACTTGGCCTTCTTGGACGCGGTGAGCGTCTCGAGCTGGTAGGACCGCGACGCCATATCGCTGTGGCTCAGGACGGTGTTGATCGTGCCTTCCACTCGGGAGTCGCTGGTCATGTTGAACGGCGCCTGAGACAGAAGACTGTAGGACGTTCCGCTGGAATTGTACTTGCGGCCGTACGAGCTGTAGATGCTGCCGTGGATGGTGGTGTCGCCGGTCAGCCACATGCGTCCCTGCGTGGCGATCGCGTATTCCAGGACCTGGCGGTCCTTGGTGACGTTCATCGTCATGGCGACGCGACGGACCGCGCCTCCGTCGGCGCCGGTCGACTGGATGTGGATGACGCGGGGGTCATCGTCATTTCGAAACAGTCGCAGAGTGAATTGGCCGTTGCCGTCGCCGAAATCCATGGTCGGCATCAGGAGTTCCACGCCCCCGGCGAAGGCGGACGGTTCCGGCACGGTCTTGCCGTCGATCCGGGTGTCCTGGGCGTACTGGCACAGCGCCGCCCACACGAGGTCGGCCTGCTCGTCCGTGACGAAGTTCTTGTCGGTCGGCGCGGGCCAACCGGCGCTGGTCGTCACCGTCTTGACGAGGTACTTGGCGCACTCGAGCCCGGACTGGGCCGCGTGAAGCGCCTTGTTCACCTTGTGCTGGCCGGAGGCGATCTGGATGTTGGACCCTGAGAACGACGCGAGTGCGACGGCCAGGGCCGAAAACACGAGGACGAAGACCATGGCCAGGATGAGCGCGGCCCCGCGGCGCATGCCGCGGACTGGGTGTTGGGATGACATTCTCTTTTCCTCTCGGCGGAAACCCGCTTGCTTCGCTTGACTCACTTCAAATATTCCCAAGCAAAGTGTACAGAACAACTCGTGATCTGCAAAGCGATCCGGAAAATTACGGCAGAGCTGAACATCTGTGCGCGACGGGGCACGGGCCTGAGGAAAAGGACGGCGGGGCAAGGACATCGAAGGAGGAGTGGCACCAAGGAGGGGCGTGGGCGGGCGGCGTCGGCGCCTGGCGTTGAGGCCGGCTCCCCGAGCGGGGAAACCGGCCTTGGCATGGCGATACCGTCGCGGAGCTTGTGACGCTCTGCGGGAGAATCAGGTCTTCATCATGTCGTTGACGTCCGGCGCCAGGATGGACGCGCCGGTCGCACAAGTGCCTCCAAGCCAGGAGGCGCTTGCCTTGGCGGACCGGATCGTGCCCAGGTATTGGATGGACACCACGGCGATGAACAGTTCCAGCAGCAGGGCGAGAGTTCTGAAGGATGTTTTCTGCATACGCGTTTCCTCCTTTGCCCGCGAGTGAGGAGTTGAACCGAAATGGTCCGTGTCTGCGGATCGCGACGTATCGTGTGTGAAAGGTTTCATCAGAGGACCACCTCCGCATAGGAAGCGGGATTGTAGAACATCACCAATTGCGGCACGAAACCGGCGGGGACCTCCGTGAGGCCCGAGCGGTTGAAGTACAGGTCCGTGTTGCCCTGGAGAGTCATCGGGGCATCGGAATAGTTCACGATGGATCCGTTGATCGTGCCGCCGGCGTTGCCCCACAACTCGATGCCGTTGGCTGCGATGGCTCCGCTCAAGGTGCTGAAGCTGCCTCCGAAGCCCACCTGGAAGCCGGGGGCCATAATGAACGTGCCGATCTGGCTGTGAAGACCCGCGAATTTCGACTCCTGCGGCAGTTGCGTGATGGGATGCCCTGTCACGTTGCCGGTGAACTTGAGCTTGTTGGTGGCGGAGTTGTCCGTGGGGTCTCCATTGGTGACGATGACTCCTGTGATGTCGACGCCACCGCTGAAGGTGACGACGTTGGGCGATTCGATGAAGACGACGCCTTTCAGAACAACGTTCCCGGAGAAGCTCGGATTCATCCCTTGGGGAATCCTGAGGTTCTCATACGTTGCGTTAGCGGAGGTGCTGTCGGCCGCCGTGAGGATTCGCGTGGCGTATGGAATGAAGGGGGTCGGGTCCATCTCGGGAAATTCGCAGGGCGCTACGCCGATCTGGACGTGGTTCATGGCCGCCTCGCCGGTCTCGCCCCCGATGCCTGCTTTGCCGCCCTGGAGATAGACCATGGCCAGGGGATTGACGATCTTCACGTTGCCGGCGATGTGCGAATTGCCGATGATCGACAGCGACAGAAGAGTGTTGAGGCTTTCGATATAGGCATTGGACTCAACCTGGAGGTTGACGCCTTCGAGTTCGACGTTGCCCGAGAGGGATACGGGGCCTCGGGAGGCCACGCCGAAGTCGAATACGTTGTTGGCCCGCGTGCCGAAGGCGTAGGCCGAGCGGATCGTTCGATTGAAGGACCCGTAATGGCCGGTCACATCGACGCGGATGTTGTCGTTGTCGAGCTTGGTCAGCAGCGCCGAGAAGCTCTGCCCCAGGCCGGAGTTGACCGACACGTTCGAGATCGCGATGGTTGAACTGGTGGCGGTCGGGACGAGATTCGTGATCCCTGCGTTGGTCAGCTTGCTCTGCAGGTCCGACGTCAACTGGGCAAACCGCTGGTCGGGCGCGGTGGTGCCGGAAATCTCCACTTTGTCCATCCAGAAGCGAATGACTTCCAGTCCGGATTCGGCGCAGGCTCGCGCGTTGTCCACCTTGCGGTGACTCTCGGCAATTTGGATGTTTGCGCCGGACATGCCGGCCATGGCCGCGGCCAGCGCCGAGAACATGGCGAGGAAGATGAGCGAGAGGACGAGTGCGGAGCCCTGCCGCTGATGGTGGGTGATGCTGTTGACCGGTTTCATGTTGCCCTCAAACGATGAGGTAATGCGTCAGTAGTGCTGCACTTCAAAGGCTCCGAGGAAAGCATACGCAATAATCCGCAGGGCTCCAAACGGCAAACCCCGATGCGTGAAATGCCCTGCGTGATGCGTGTCGGTTATCGGGCGTTTTCCTGTTCGGCCAGGTAGGAACTGCGGGCAAACGGAGATGAGAGGACCCAGGCAAAGCCGATCTGTGTCGCACGATCCTTCCACCAGGCGAACTTCTCGGGCGTGACGTACTCGACCACGTCGAGCGAGTCTTTCGATGGTTTGAGATACTGGCCGATGGTGAGCCGGTCGCAGCCGACCCGGCGCAAATCATGAAGGACCTGCTCGACCTGTACGTCGCTCTCGCCCAGGCCGAGCATGATGGAGGATTTCGTGGAAACGCCGGCATACCGGTCGCGGGCTTCTTGCAGGACGGTCAGAGAGTACTCATAGTCGCCGCCGGAGCGGGCCACCGGGTAGAGCGAGGGCACGGTCTCGACGTTGTGCGCGAACACGAACGGCAGGGCGTCTGCGAGAATCTCCAGCGCCTGTTCCGTGCAGCCCCTGAAGTCCGGCGTGAGGATCTCGAATCGCATGGCAGGGCACTGCCGCCGAACTTCGTTGATGCAGTCGCGGAACTGGCCTGCGCCGCCGTCGGGCAGATCGTCCCGGTTGACGCTCGTGATGACCAGATACTTGATGTCCATCCGTTTGGCCATGTCCGCCAGGCGCGCCGGCTCCGTCGGGTCGGGCGGCTGCGGCTTGCCTGTGGCGACGGAGCAGAACTTGCAGTTGCGCGTGCAGACGTTGCCCAGGATCAGGACGGTCGCGGTGCCACGGCCCCAGCACTCGCCGCGGTTGGGGCAGTTGGCGTTGGTGCAGATGGTCTCCAGGCCCAGCGATTCCACCGTCTCGCGGGTGTGTTGAAAGCTGTGGCCGGCCGGCCAGGGGCGTTTGAGCCACGGCGGCAGTTTCCGCGTCCGTTCCGTCATGATTCCACCGTCCCGCAGTTCTGCGAGGCCGCATGCCCCAAATGCCGATGAAGCAGAGCGGCCAACTGCTCCTTGATCCTGTTCATATCGTAAGTCTGCCCCGTCTCCTTCTGGGCGGACGTCATCGCTACGCCGTCCAGGCCGCACGGGACCATGCACCCAAAGATGCTCAGGTCGTTCTGAATGTTGATCGCCATGCCGTGGCAGGTGACGAACCGCGACACCCGCACGCCGACGGACGCGATCTTCCGCGGCCCGACCCATAAGCCGGGGAAGCCCTTCTTGCAGTGGCTCGCAACGCCCAGCCCGGCCAACAGGTCGATCCCGACCTGTTCCAGAGTCCGCACGTAGGCGTTGATGTCGAGCCGCCGTTCCTGAAGGTTCAGGATCGGATAGAACACCAGTTGTCCCGGATTATGCGCAGTGGTCCCGCCGCCCCGGCGGATCTCGACCAGGTCGATGCCCCGCCGGGCCAGGTCCTCAGGGCAGGCGAGCAGCTTGTTGGAGCTCTTGTGCGCTCCCAGGGTAATCACCGGCGGATGCTCCACAACCAGCACGGTGTCGCCGATCCCCCCAGCCCGCCGCTGCTCCTGCAACTGCTGCTGCAAAGCCAACACCGCCCGATACTCAGCCAGCCCGCAATCGCGGATGGCCAGTCGAGTGGCTTTCCTGGCTTGTTCCATCTGCGATCTTCCCAGCGGTGACTCCATCGCTCCATCATAGCGAAAACACCGACACCTTGCAGCACTATTTGCGTTAGGTTGCCTTACGAAGCTCCGAAACGCAGGGGGATGCGGGATCAGATGTCCTACTTGACTTGTGGGGTTGTTGCCGGTATCCTGGGGTGTATGATTCCAACAGAGCACAACGCTGGTGAGGGCCGCGCCCCGTGCCCGATGACGAGTCGGCAGATCATCGAGGTACTGGGAGAGCACCGCGAACACCTGCGGCGACTTGGTGTCAGGCGAATGAGCCTGTTTGGGTCCGCGGCGCGTGGGGATCTCCGTCCTGACAGCGACGTGGATATGGTGGTCGAGTTTTCGGAAACCACCTACAGACGATTCATCGGCCTCAAGGTGTTTCTCGAATCGGTTCTGGGCCGCAAAGTCGATCTCCTCACTCCTGACGCGGTCCAGGGGAGACTGAAAGAAGAGATCGAGAGGGACCTTGTCCATGTCCCGACCTGAGAGACTGCGTCTGCTGGACATCCTGGATGCAATGGACAGAATTGCCTCCTATGTCGAGGGGATGGACTACGCGGCTTTTCTGGCGGACCGGAAGACCCAGACGCCGTGGCCCGCAACATCGAGATCATCGGGGAGGCTGCACGAGCTCTGCCCGAGGATTTCACAGAGCGACATGCCAGTGTCCCCTGGGGCGAGATCGTCGGGATGCGAAACGTGATTATTCATCAGTACTTCGGGATACTCCCGAAGGTAGTCTGGGATGTTATCCGGAACGAACTCCCTTCCCTTCGCGCGCAGATCGCCAAGCTTTGATC
Source organism: uncultured Phycisphaerales bacterium (assembly GCA_937927975.1). Taxonomy (GTDB): domain Bacteria; phylum Planctomycetota; class Phycisphaerae; order Sedimentisphaerales; family Anaerobacaceae; genus PLanc-01. Next base: position 5,690 of record CALEZT010000188.1, on the reverse strand, counting down.
CGCGGCGCAAGGGATTCGACTGCGGGCGGACAGTGGAGTCCGATCCGACGTCATCCAGATGGTTCTATCACTGCTCGAAGAGCAGTCCGCCGAGGGCTTCGTGGAGGGCGTCCTCGATCGTTTCGGAGATCGTCGGGTGCGGGAACGTGATGTTGCGGATCGGCTCGCACGTGCCCAGCAGCGTCCTGGCGAAGGCGACGAATTCGGTCGCCATGTCGCCCACCATGCTGATGCCCACGATTTCGTTCATCGCGTTGTCGCGGACCGCGTGGAACTGGCCGTTGGTGAGGTTCTCCGCGTGGCAGCGGCCGTTGGCGCGGTAGAAGCCCTTGCCGATCGTGATGTCCATGCCCGCGGCCTGGCACTTCTCCTCGGACTTGCCCACCGAGGCCACCTCGGGGAACGTGAAGACCACGCGCGGGACCATCGAATAGTCGAGCATTTCCTCGTTGCCGCCGGTGGCGTTGGCCGCCGCGATTTCCGCCTCCGCGGTCGCGCCGTGGGCGAGATAGGTCGTGCCCACGATGTCGCCCAGCGCGTAGACGCCGGGGATGCTGGTTTCGAGCTTCTTGTTGACCTTGATCGCCGGGCCGTTCATTTCCAGGCCGAGGGCGCCGACGACGTCCTTGTCCACGCGGGCCCGACGACCGACGGCCACGAGCACCTTCTGTGCCTCAACGGTCTGCCCGCCGTCGAGGCTCACTCTGGCAGGGGAGACGCTCTTGTCGACGCCCATCACCTTGCGGCCGGTCATGGCCTCGATGCCCAGGCCCTTGAACTCCCGCTCGACCAACCGGCTGACCCAGGCGTCCTCCATGGGCAGCAGCCTGTCGAGGGCCTCGACGATGGTGATCTTCGTGCCGAACGCGGCGTAGGCGCAGGCCATCTCGCAGCCGATGACGCCGCCGCCGACGATGACCATGGACTTGGGAATCTCCGGCAGCGACAGGGCCTCTTTGCTGCTGATGACGACCTGGCCGTCGAAGGGAATCGTCGGGATCTGGATCGAGTCGGAGCCCATGGCGAGAATGATCTTGCCGGCTTCGAGGTCGCGGCTCTGCCCGTTCGATTGCACGCTGACGCGGCCGGGGGCGGTGACGACGGCTCGTCCTTCGATATAGGTCACGCCGTGGTTCTTGAGCGTGCCGACCATGCCCTTGCGGGTGCCGGTGATGATGGCCTCGCGCCGCTGCTGGATCTTGGCCCAGTTCGGCGTCGCGGAGGGGATGTCGATGCCCATGTCGCCCGCGTGGCGAGCCCGATGCAGCAGGTGGGCCGAGGCCAGCAGGGTCTTGGAGGGGATGCAACCCCAGTTCAGACATGTGCCGCCAGGGAATTCCTTCTCGACCAACACCGTGGAAGCCCCACGCTGGGCGCAGCGTCGAGCCGCGCGAAATCCCCCAGGTCCTGCCCCGATCACGACGACATCAAACCGTTCCGCCATTTCCCAACTCCTGTTTCGATTCCTGCCTGTCACCTGTCCACGAATACGTGCTCGCCATCGATGTGGGCGATGCGTTTGTTCCAGATCTCTCCGGCCGGCTTGGCTTCGATCGCCCGTTCATCCACGCGGCTGGGCATGCTTGCGTCGCGCGGCGAATCGATCCGGACGTCGTCGAAGTATATACCAATCGACTGGTCTTTTCCAGCGTTTTCCGTCCAGACGCCCAGCGTAATCACGAGGCGGTCGAGGTGGAGTTCATCGAACCGGGGCCCCTTGACGCCGCGGTCGTGATCCCGGCCGACGTTGATGGCCACGTCATGCCAGCGGTCCGGCGGCGAGATGATGTCCCAGTGCAGGAAGGGGGGCAGCCGACCGTAGAGCCCCGCCGGATGCGCGATGGCCCGGCCCGCCCAGTAGGCCATGTGCAGCCGGGCCTCGCTGCCGCTAAAGCCCTCGATCCAGAGGCAGGCGCCGCAGGCCTTCCCGACGTCGAAGTGCCTGCCGTCGAGGCGATAGCCCAGATGCACAAAAGGCCGGTCGCCCGGACGAAGCGCCACCGCTTGGCTGAGGCGGTTGATTGTCTGGGGCATCCGGTCCTGCCCTCGCGCGTGATAGCCCCGCTCGCGAACGAACAGGTGCAGGGATTTCGAGCCGGAGCGGGCGGTCCGGTCCGTCGCACGACGGATCCAGGACGGATCCTCCTGCTCCTCGTAGACGAATCGCTTGGCCCAACCTTCGAGGCCCTGTTCGAATCCTCCGTTGATGACTTGCGGAGCAGCCGGCAATTGCCAGGGCTCGTTCAGCCAGAGCGGCCATTCATCCGGATCGAACTTGGGGAAGTCCCGCGGATAGGCGAACGTCTCGCCGGTGGCCCGTCTGAACTCGATGGTGGCGTCCTCGCCCCGGATCTTCACGAGGGCGAAGCCCTGGGAAGGGCCATCCCCGACATCCGCCTCTCCGAACGCGCGGGCCCTGTATCCGGCGGGCGGCAGATTGATGAAAGTCGTCCCTCGGTACGTGCGGGCGATTCGGAGCGAGGCCTTGAGCGGGATATGCACGTGCCCGCTGAGGGCGTACTTCACGTTGCCGTACCGCGTGACGATCTCCAGCAGTCTTCGCTTGACCGGCACGGTTTCGGCATACGCGATCATCGGATCGATGCCGATGGGCAACAGCGGGGTGTGTTGGATGAAGATGGCGGGGCGGTCGCGGTGCGTCCGCAGGTCCTCTTCGAGCCAGTCGAAGAAGTGCCGGTGCGCGTCCCAGAAGCCTTCGCGGAGCGGATCGGGCCAGATGACGAAGTGCCACCGGCCCAGATCGAACGAGTACAGCAGCGCGTCCAGACCGTTGATCTGTCGCTGGGCCCGCAAGTAGTTCTCCAGTTCCGACACGTCCGAAGGGGTGATGCGGGCGCTGTATCGGGTCTCATGGTTGCCGAGTTCGAACAGGACGGGCATCCGAAGAGCCTTCAGGAAGCCGAGCATCGCATCGAAGTTTGCTTTCTGTCCCTTGCTGTCGACGATGTCGCCGGCGACCACGAGAAACGCCGGCAGCGGGTCGAGGCGATTGACCGTCTCGACGTTCTTCCGGATGTATGGATTATGAATGGCCACCCGTTCGGGGCTGTCGTTGGTCGTATCGCTCGGATCGCCCCCCTGGGGATCGGCGAAGACGACGAAGTCGAAGTCATTTCCCGTCGCCCGGATTCCCACCTCGGCGGGGTCGATCTTCCGCATTCTGGAGGCGGTCGACTCCAGTCCGGCGGCGCCTCGGCCACAAGACAGGCAGATGGCCAGGAGCCCGGTCCTGTGCAGCAATTCTCGCCTCTTGATGCTTTCGAAATTGGCCATCGTTGCCCTGTTCTTTCGCCTCTAACGGGGCCTGTCCGGTGCGAGCAATTGGAATTCCCAGATCGTCGGGCCGTCGGTGGCCTCCAGGATGTTCAGGCGGACGATCTGAGCGGTCACCGGCTCGAAGGTCTGCGAGTATTCCTCGCCAATTCGCGTGCCTGACAGAAACGTCTTCCACGCTTCGCCGTGCTTGTACTGGAGCTCGAACTTGCGGACGCGGTCGTAGGCCTCATGGAACGCTACCCGGTTGAACGTGGTGGGCTTGCCTAGGTCCACCTCCAGCCAGGCCTGCTTGACGCCGGAGTCGGTCGCCCAGCGGGTGTCCGGGTCGTTGTCCACCGCTTTGGCGGCGTTGTGTTCGGGACTCTTCTGGAAGACGTTCGAGGCGGTCGCCTTCTTTGCGGTGGTCAGGGAGGGCGGGAGGATCGCGATCGGCTCAATGTCGCCGGCGGGGCCGTCGAGCGTCAGCTTCACGATCGTGTCGATCTCCTGGCGGCTCTGGGGCGGTACGGTGATCTCGATGGCGTCCTTCGTCTGGCGAATGCTGACGCTGCCGCCCGTCAGAAGGGAGGCATCCGTCACCTTCCTGGGCAGGGCGGGCAGGGTGATCGTGTCGCCGGACCAGTCGAGAACGTGAACGTAGACGGTGTTTCCGCTGTAGGTGCTGGCCAGGCGTGCGGTCGTTTTGTAGGGCCCGCCGCGAGTGCCGTAGATGCTCTGACCGTACTTGCCTAGCCACTGGCCCATTTCGCGGAGCCTTTCCACCTGCCTGGGCTCGATGCGTCCGTCGGGCATGGGGCCGACGTTGAAGAGCAGATTGCCGTCGCCGCCCACGACGCGGACCAGCGTCTGAATGCACTCCTTGAGCGATTTCATCCTGTCGTCCGGCTTCCAGGCCCACTGCTGGCAGATGGTCATGCAGGTCTCCCAGGGGCGGTCTTTCTGGAAGCTGCCGATCCGCTGCTCAGGGGTATCGTAGTCGCCGGCGTTCAGGTGCGCCTGCTGGGTCGTGCCCGCCATGCCGGCCCGGCCCTTGCTCACGCGGTTGTTGATGATGAGGTTGGGCTGGATGCCCTTGAGGTAGTGATACAGGTCGTTGCCATACTCGATGGTCCAGGGCTTTTCCCATTCGCCGTCGAACCACATGATGCCGAGCGGCCCGTAGTTCTCGATGATCTCGCGCGTCTGGTTCTTGAGGTACTCGACGTAGCGGGGCATGTTCGGGTTGGGCTTCTCGCTGCGGCCGCCCGGGCTGCCCAGCGGGTAGTCGGGGTGCCACCAGTCGCAGATGGAATGATACGTGCTGAACTGCACGCCGTGCTTGCGGCAGGCGTCGGACAGCTCGCGGAGAACGTCGCGCTTGAACGGCGTGTTGCCGATATGGTAGTCCGTGTACTTCGAGGGCCAGATGCAGAAGCCGTCGTGGTGCTTCGACGTGATGACCAGGTACTTCATCCCGGCCTCTTTGGCGACCGTCACCCAGGCGTCCGCGTCGAACTGCGTCGGGTCGAACTGCTTGTAGAGCTGGTCATACTCCTCGGCCGGCACCTGCGCCCCGCGCGACCACCCGATCTCGGTCCCCTTGAGACTGACCGGGCCCCAATGAACAAAGAGCCCGAACTTCATGTCCCGCCAGGCCTGGATATCCGCGTCGCTCGCTGTGAGGGACCCCGCCTGGCCGGCGCCGGCCCACGTGGTTGCCCCCCACACAAGCGACAGAAGAACGAGTCTGATGGCGTAACCTCCCGCGGCTCTCACTTTCAGCATGATCGGCTCCTTTCCAGTTGGGTTCATGTGCCTATGGCACGCCAGTATACCCGTCCGGCCCGGCCGGCGAAACCCCACCCGGCGTCACACGTGTGCCAAACGAAGCCAATTTCGGCGGCGCTGCGGACTCTCATACCCGCCAGGCACACGTCTCCGACCTTCCGGAAGCAGAATTGGCTTCGTTTTGCACGCTCGCAATGACGCCATGGGGCCTTTCCTCGCCGGTCGCCCCGGCACGGCAAATTGGCTTCGTTCCGCAGAATCGAGGCCCGGGTTTCCCAGTGGTCCCGGCGTGGAGTTGAAATGGCAGAGCCGTCGGGCAGGGGAATGCTGGGACATGACCGGACCCTCCAATACCGTGATTTGCGATCCGCGAGCCATGATTCGCGATGCGAGTGCGAACCTATCGTATTGTTGCCTATTTATCATACGTGCTCGCAAGTGGGCCGTCAACGGAATTCCGGCGGAAAAGGCAAGATTCTGTGGAGCACTCTCGGGCGTCATGGATTGGCTGTGACACGGCCGCGGTGGGCGGTCCGGCCGAGCAACTCATACGGATTCGGAATGATTCATACGCGGCGAGGATTTGTCGTCCTGAGGCGCAGCCGAAGGACCTGGGCACAGGACGA
>CALEZT010000187.1 GCA_937927975.1 uncultured Phycisphaerales bacterium | reverse complement strand
GCTAGCAGCGTACCGCGATCCATACCCGTATTATAGCCTTGCGATCACGACGAGAAAAGCGTTCCTACAGCTCGAACCGGACTTCGCCGCCGACAATGGTTTTCTCGACCTTGCCCTTGAGCTTCCAGCCGTGATACGGGCAATTGCGGCTCTTGGAGACGAACTGGTTCACATCGACCGTCCACTCCGCGTTCGGGTCGATGATCGTCACGTCGCCCTGCTTGCCGCAGGAGAGCGAGCCCTTCTCGATCCCGATGATCCGCGCGGGGTTCGCGGTCATCATCCGGATCAGGCCCGACCAGTCGAGGATCTTCGGCTCGATCAACGCCTTGATGTAGAGCGCCAGGGCGCATTCGAGACTCGCGATCCCGAACGGCGCCGCCAGGAACTCCAGTTCCTTCTCGCTCTGCAGGTGCGGGGCGTGGTCGCTGGCCAGCGCGTCGACGAGGCCGTCGGCGATCGCCTGCTTGAGGGCCTCGGTATCCTTCTGCGACCGCAACGGCGGGCTGACCTTGTAATTCGTGTCGTACGTCGAGCAGCATTCATCCGTGAGCAGAAGGTGGTGCGGCGTGACCTCGCACGAGACCGGCAGCGAATCCTTCTTCGCCTGGCGAATCAGTTCGACCGCGCCGGCGGTGGAGATGTGCTGCGCGTGGTAGCGGCACTGCGCCCTGCGGACCAGTTGGATGTCCCGCCAGAGCATCGCCTCTTCGGCCATCGCGTCCATGCCGGGCAGTCCGAGGATCGTCGAGTGATAGCCGGCGTTCATCACCCCGTTGCCGGCGTAGCTGTTGTCCTGGCAGTGCTGCGAGACCACCACGTCGAGCATCTTGGCGTACTTGAGCGCCCGCAGCATGACGGCGGCGTTTTGAACGCCGCAGCCGTCGTCGGTGAAGCCCCGCGCGCCGGCCTCGGCCATCAGGCCCATCTCGGCCAGTTCGGTCCCCTCTCTCTTCTTGGTGATCGCGCCCATCACGTAGACGTGGGTTTTGCGGGTCTGGCGGCCCTTGCGGTGGACGTACTCGACGTCCGTCTCGCTCTCGATCGCGGGACTGGTGTTGGGCATGCAGACCACGGAGGTGAAGCCCGCCGCGACCGCCGCGGTCGAGCCGCTGGCGATCGTCTCCTCTTCCTCGTCGCCGGGCTCGCGGAAATGGACGTGAAGATCGATCAGACCCGGCACGACGAGCTTGCCCGCCGCGTCGATCACCCGCGAGACCTTCTTCTCGGCCTGGCCGTTCACGTGCCCGACCTCGGCGACCTTGCCGTCGAGGATCAGCACGTCGCACTGGGCGTCCAGACCGTTCGCCGGATCAATGACCCGCCCGTTCCTGATCAGAACCTGATTCGCCATATCTCACCTGTGCCCCTGCAAAGACCATAAAACAGCCGCGATACTCATACCAGAAACGCAGGGCCAAGGGAAGTGTTTCTTCACGGAACATGCGATGTGAATCGGGACGATGCGTCGACGGGTTTCCGTCATCCTGAGGCAAAGCCGAAGGATCTGGGCATTGGACGCGGGGGTTCTCTCGTTCGCAGGCCAGATCCCTCACTACGCTGCGCTTCGTTCAGGATGACCAACGGAAAAAGGCCGCCAACCGAAGACGTGTCAGTCCTGGTCGAGGAAGAGCCACTGGGAGGAGAAGATCGCCAGGTCGGCCAGGTCCACGAGGCCGTCGCCGTTGAGGTCGGCGGAGGATTTCGCGGCGGCCCTGTAGCTCCAGACATGTTTGGGTCCGTAGATCGGCGGGGACGCCGGATCGAGACCCCGTCGTTCCATCCAGGTCGCGGTCACATCGAGGCCGTCGATCTCCACGAGGACGTAGCCGTACGCTTCGGCGTGGTAGACCGGGATCACGTCGAAGTAGCTGTTGTCGCCGAAATAGGGAGGCCACCAGACATAGCCCGGCGCCCCTGCTGTCGCGACGTCGAGCTGGTGGACGTCGTTGTCCGGGTTGCCGTCCCCGTCGTCGACCCGGGCGTGGTTGAAGAAATGGTCGTGGCCGCAGAAGTACATCCGCACACCCGCTGCCTGAAGACTGTGCCAGAACCGGTCGCGCTGGATGGGAAAGTCGTCCAGGCAATCCGGATGCACCATCCGAAAGGCCGGCTCATGGCCGAAGACGAAGACGTGAGGCCGGGTATTGGCGTTCAGCACGGAGTTCAGCCACGCCTGGTCCACCCGATGGGCGAGACGGTGGTTCACCCCGCCGTACTGATCCGCCGCCACGATCAGGGCGTTCTTGTGAACAACGGAATAGGACATATGCCTGGCGTCGGCGGGTCCGTTGTCCGGCAGAATCTGCCGGGGGAAGTCGGGATTGCCGAAGACATGGCGCCACCGCAGGGAGTAGTTGTCCGCGGGATTGGGCCACTGGTTCGGTTCGGCGTCCCACATGTCGCCGACCTCGTGATTGCCCCGGCACACATAGACCGGAATCCCGGCGTCGTAGACGGGCTTCATGGCCCGGACCCATCTCCACAGGTAGCTCTCGAAGGAGTTGGGAGCCAGGCGGGCGCCGTAGACCAGGTCGCCCGGATAAACCAGGAAATCCGCGTTCTGCCGGACGATCTCATGAGCGATCTCGCGAAGGATGGGTTCGTTGACGCCGGTCAGGACATCGCCCCGGCTGTCACAGGTCGCGATGAAGCGCCACCGCTGCCCCGCGTGACAGATCGCCGCTGCGGCCAGAAGGATCGGCAAACCGGGGATCAGCAGTCTGGAGAATCCCACGAAACACGCTCCATTTGGGAATCCGAGGTCCTGTCCCTCGTACGATCACACTGGCTCAGTTCAGGACGCTGTCCGCGACCGGGCTCCCGATCGCCACCGTATCGATGCGCCACATGGCCTTCTTGTTGAGATTGGCTTCGACGGCCTGGACGTCCGCGTCGTCGATCGTGCCGTCCCTGGTGATGTCGCCGATGACATACGCATGCGAAGACTTCTGTCCGGCGACGGAGTTGTTCTTCAAGATCGCCAGGTCGCGATCATCCACGATGCCGTCGGCGTTGAGATCGTACCACAGGAGGCTTTCGTCCGCCTGCCTGGTCTCGATGCTCCAGGCCAGGGCGTATCGTTCGCCGGCGGGCGCCGCAGGACGGGCGTTCAGATCGCTGTGCGAAACCACGATCTCGTACACCGTGTAGCCGGGCAGCGTCCCGAGGTCGACGTAGATGTGCTCCACGTTGTCCACCTTGCTGTCGCTGTAGTCCAGCAGCTTCACCGGCTGAGTCGGATTCGTCGTGTCGATGGCGAACACTTCAAGTCGAAGGTCGCTGTCGATGTCGGACAAGCGTTTGAAGGGATAGACCTGCCCGTAGTGGCGATTCCAGACGAGCGTCGCAGTCAGCATCTTCTGCGAGGGCTCCTCGACGACGACGCGGTACACCTGCTGGTGTTCCAGTCCCTGTCGAACCAGGTTCAGATCCCACCCGGCGGCGGAAATGTCGCCGGGTTTGCCTTGACCGGAAGTCAGCAGTTGGTGCGCGCGAGCGGCGTTCACCATGCCCGCTCCCTGCACATAATCCAGCGGAACCTCATGATCGTCATCGGGAGTCAGCCGGCCTTTGTGCCAGTAAGGCAGCTTGGTCGCGGAGTTCATCACAATGGCCTTGAGCAGACAACTGCCGCCTTCGGGCGAGAGGACAGGGCCAAACTCGGGGTTCTGCCTGGCCGTCTGCATGAGCAAACCGACGATGCCGGCAGCGACGGGGGTCGAGAAGCTCGACCAATTGCCGGTCATATCATAACCCCTGTCGGCCCCCTCCTCGGCCACGAGACAATTGCCCGGAGCGATCACGTCGGGCTTGCAGCGACCGTCGCCGGTCGGGCCGGCGCTGGATTCTTCCGGATACGCCAGGGCGAACTGCGAGAGCTTGGTGGCCGGGTTCGCTGCGTTCACCGAACTGACGACGCCCACGCCGAGGACGTTGGGACCGGCGCCGGGATAAAACGACGGATCGGAGGCGTTCAGGCCGTTGCCGATGCTGGCGACGAACACCATCCCCTTATGCTCGATGAGGGCTTCGATGCCCCGCGTCCACTCGGCCTCGACCGGCTGGCCGAAACTCACCGAGGCGATGTCCACCTCCGGCCTGTCCTGGCGGTACACGTGCTGCTTGACGAAATGCCAGAATTCGTAGATATGCCCCTCGGCCTGCGGAACGACGCCTTGGTATGGGAACGATCCCAGGCCGACCGCGGCCCCATTGCCATCGGGGTCCTGCCCGAAAAGGATCGAGCAGATCGCAGTGGCATGGCTGGACGTGCCAGCGGGCCTGGCGAGACTGCTGTGAAAGCCCAATTCCGCGTCCTGGAAACAGGCGTGTCGAGTGTTCGGCAGGTAGTCATTCTGCGGCTCGCCGTCGGCGCTGTAGGTGAAACTGCGGCACACGACGCCGAAACGCACGCCGGAACCCGTCAAGTCCGGGTCCGCCTGTTTCAGATCCCTGACCCCCGCCCACGCAAGAGCCTGTGGCTGAATCGCGGAAAGATCCTGTCCCATGGCGGGGGCAAGGACCGTGAGCCCTATAACCAAGGCCACGCCCCATAATCTCCGACCCACGATTACAGCTTTTCCGCCCATATTTCCACACCACGTTCGAAAGAACCGGACCCGGCGCCCGGCGGCTGCCCGGCACCCCCCAGAATCGACGCTCCTTGTCAGGTCGAACCCTTCCTCCAATCAACTGGCCTCATCATAGCAAAAAACGACCCATCAATCAAGCGAAATCCGCCTTGGTGACGGAACATATCGCGGTTGCCAGCATTGGAAAGCGGGTTCCTGCAGAATGGCCGTTCCAAGGGTGCTGCCGAGGGAAAGACAGATTCTGTCGAACATCGTCGTGAGGACTTGCCAGGGGGCCGACCCGGTGGTATAGTCTGCTTGAACTTGAAGGATCGCCGACGCTTCCTGGACGCGATGTATTCCGTGTGGGCAGCGCGGAGACTGGACTATGCTATGAACGTTATTCTTGACGCCGACCAGATCGACCGCACCATCGAGCACCTGGTCGACCTGATTGCCGCGAGGATTTCGCCCGAGAACGGGACCGCCATCATCGGCGTGCGGAGCCGGGGCGAGATCCTCGCGGAAAGGCTTGCCGAGCGGCTCTCCCACAGGCTTGACCAGCCGGTCCCCTGCGGGACCCTGGACATCACCCTCTATCGCGACGATCTCAACGCGCCCCACTCCAGCGGCCAACCCCTGGTCCGCACGACCGAGATCGGCTTCGACATCGACAACAAGACGATCATCCTGGTGGATGATGTGCTCTATACCGGCCGCTCGACCCGTGCGGCTATGGATGCCCTGATGGATCTGGGCCGGCCCAAAGCGATCCGGCTGGCCGTGCTCATCGAGCGGGCAGGACGCGAGTTGCCCATTCAAGCGGATTACGCCGGCTACAAGGCCGAAGTCGGGCCTGGGCAGTCGGTTCAGGTCAATTTCGTGGAGTCCGACGGAAAGGACGAAGTGACGGTGGCCTAACAACGCGAAGCGGCATGAGTCCTATAGGTCCCACAGGTCTTATGGGTCCTATGCTTCTTTCGTCGCCGCTTCAGAAATGGGAAGGACACATGGGTCGCATCCTCGACATTGTGGAACGGCACACATCGGGCAGGACAGGAAGACGGCACAACACCTATATGACCATACCTCACAAAGGCGGCAAATCGTTCGAGTGGCAGCGAAAACACCTGCTGGGCCTGCGGGACCTCAGCGTGGAGGAAATCACCCACATCCTCGACACCGCCACCGGTTTCGAGCAGATCAGCACGCGGTCGGTCAAGAAGGCCCCCCCGCTGCGAGGCAAGGTCGTTGTCAACCTGTTCTTCGAGGACAGCACGCGGACCCGCGCCAGTTTCTCCCTGGCCGCCAGCCGGCTCAGCGCCGACGTGATGGAGTTCACCCAGAAGGCCAGCTCCGTCAGCAAAGGTGAAACCCTGCTGGACACCGCCCGCAACCTCGAAGCGATGGGCATCGACATCGTCGTCATCCGCCACAGCGCCGCGGGCGTCCCGGTGCTGCTGAGCCGAAGCATCAAGGCCTGCGTCGTCAACGCAGGCGACGGTTACTGCGAGCACCCCACTCAGGGCCTGCTCGACGTCTACACGATCCGCAAGGTCAGGGGCTCGCTCGAAGGGCTCAAGATCGCCATCGTCGGCGACATTGCGCACTCGCGCGTCGCACGCAGCGACCTATGGGCGATGACCAAGCTGGGCGCCGAGGTGACCTTCGTCGGCCCGCCGACCCTGATGCCCGCCGAGGTGAGCCGGCTGCCGGTGAAGGTCAGCTACTCGCTGGACAGGGTGATCGAAGAAGTGGACGTGGTCAACATGCTGCGGATCCAGTTCGAGCGGCTGGGCGGCAACCCCTTCCCCTCGATTCGCGAGTACTCGCGATACTTCGGCCTGACGGTCGAGCGGGTCAAGCGGGCCAAGCCGGACATCCTCGTCATGCACCCCGGCCCGATCAATCGCGGCCTGGAGATGGAAAGCGAAGTCGCCGACGGCGCCAACAGCGTGATCCTCCAGCAAGTCACCAACGGCCTGGCCGTCCGCATGGCAGTCCTGTTCCTCGTCAACCAGGCCGCCGCCGAGACCCCGACGTAACAGACTGTGTTCGCCCATCATGGACGACCAGGAGCGACTGCCGCTACGAGTCTGTCATGATCGAGAATGTCGCCATCACAAAGGGAGTTGCCTGAGCACGACCTGTCGCACTGCTTGCCCCATTTCGACGGCATGTCGGGCCTCTACTACGGTGATGGGCTCCCAATCGCCGGGATAGCGTCCCTCAATTATATAACGATTCAATGGAATCACCTGTTCTCGCTGCAATCCAAGTGAAAGCCCAGGGGGAACAGAGTCCAAGAGCAGCCTCAAATCATGCGTCTTGGGAAAGGTCACACAGTGATACAGCAGCAATGCCTTCAGGCACTTTTCCGCACACTGCTGGCTGTGAAAACACACGATGTCTGTCAGCCCCTTTTCGGCCAACTGCATCGTATGTTTCGCCTCGATGAAGTCGTGTTCCGCCTTCTCTACCCAGCGGGCGATTTCCTTCATCAATTCAGGCGGCCCGTTCATACAGAACCCTGCCTTCCTGGATTGCCTCGCGGATGATCGTGCCCATGGCATCGCGATGTCTCTCGACTTCGTCCGGCGTGGCGACAATGAGGTCGATGGGAATAGGAATCCCCTCCAAGGCCAGATCGATCTGGACAGCCTGTTGCCGTTTCGAGCCAGTCACCGGCATGATCACCAACAGGTCGGCATCGCTATCCGACCCACTTCTTCCGCGCGCCTGAGAGCCGAAAAGAATGATCTTGTCCGGGTGAAACCGTTCCGCGATGCGGTCCACCGCCTGTCGAATCGCCGATTCGTATTCCGCCGACGTTTGAACCATCGCGTGTTCTCCTATCGCAGAACCACATCCATCGATATACCGCTGCTGCTTGAAGTTCCGAACGAACCCATGCCAATCACAACTATAGCTGCCCGTCGAAATAACGTCAACGCGATGGAATCACACTGAACAATGGCACTTCGCCTTGAGACCGTCCGATCCGGACGCAGTGAAAGAGCGAGAACGACCAGCCAGACGTCGCCCAATCACCGATTTCATCCGGGGTATTTCAGGATTCGTCTTGCCTCAGAAACCAGTAGAAGCTAGGTCATGTCGGCATGCAATCGCCATGGGGCTCGGTATGATGTGCTCAGCATCCGGTTGGCTTCGTCATCGTCCGTGAAGCGTTCCGTCTCGGGGTTCCACTGGAGTTTGCGGCCCCGTTGGATGGCGATGTGGCCGAGTTGGCACATCGAGCAGGTGCGGTGGCCGACTTCGGCGTCCGCCATGGTGGTCGCCTTGTGCTTGATGCCGTAGAGGAAGTCCTCCTTGTCCTGACGCTGCGGAAGGCGAACGTCGCTGTCCTTGAGCTTGGTTCGGAGGATCGCTGGGTCGCTGGCAGTCATCTGCCCGCCCAGCCAGGGGGCGTGGATCCAGCCGTCCTCCCCTTCGACCCGCAGGAACGCGCCCTTATCGGTGTGGTAATCCAGTACGACGCCGTCGGCGTAACGATACTGGATCTGGAAGTTCAGCAGGACATCCCAGAGGCCGGAGCCCGCAGCCGGGTACTCGCCCTTGCCCTCCACGCTCACAGGGCCAGTTCGTTCGCTGTCGTGCGACTGCTGGGCGACGTCGATCATGTGGGCCCCCCAGTTCGTCACCATACCCTCGCATGTGTCGCGGCATCGCATCCAGCCGGGACGAGTGTAGGCGCGGACCGGGTGGACGCGGTCCACCGCGTACGGCTTCAGCGGAGCCGGGCCCACCCACATTTCGTAATCCAAATCGTCAGGGACAGGCTCCGGAGTAGGCGACCCTCCGGCGACGTCGCCCGTAGGGACGCCCACCTCGATGCGTTTGATCCGGCCGAGGTAGCCGTTGCAGACCAGTTCCGCTGTCTTGTGCATGTACGCGTCGCTGCGGCACTCGCTGTCGGTCCGGAACGTGACGCCATGCTTGGTGACCGCATCGGCCAGGACGCGGCCTTCGGCGACGGAAAGGGTCAGCGGCTTCTCGCAACTGACATGCTTTCCCAGTCGGACCGCGGCCAAGGAGATGGGCACGTGCCAATGGTCCGGCGTGGAATTCATCACCGCGTCGATGTCCGTGCGAGCCAACACCTCGCGCCAATCGGCGTAGGCGCGACAATCGCTGTTCTGATAGTGCTGATCGACCGCCTGCCTGGCCTGCTCCAGCCGCCACCGATCCACATCGCAAACCGCGAGCACCCGCGCGTCGGCGGAATTCAGGAACGGCTTCAGATTGGCGTACAGAGCCTGGCGTCCCATCCCGATCATCGCGATCGTGATCCGGTTCGAGGGAGCGCCCTTTCCCAGCACAGACGAGGGAACGATCGCCGGAAACCCGGCGGCGAGCCCCCCCGCCCCGATCGCGCGGAGCATTTGTCGTCGTGTGAGCGTCGTGTCGCGATGGTCTACGTTCTTCATTGGAGTCTCCATGAACCAGGCCTTGAATTTCCTGCTCGTTCCCATAGGGTATCCGCTTCGCCGCTCGGTTTCAACCGCCCGCCGCAGCAGGCGCGCGAATCTTGACGATCCCGGTCCCGGTGGTATACTACCTGGACGTTTCCATTAGCCCCTTTCTAGAGAGGTCAGAATGCAACTGGTATCCAGGAAATCCCGGCTCAAAGGCGCCGTTTCGATCCCAGCCTCGAAATCCCATACGATCCGCGCCGTCGCCATCGCTTCGCTGGCCGAGGGCGACAGCATCATCCGCCACCCGCTTTGGTCCGGCGACACCGAGGCCGCGGTCCTGTGCTATCGGGCATTCGGAGCCGACATCGACACGAGCGACGACAAGGCCTGGAAGGTGACCGGCTTCGGCGGTAAGATCACTCCGCCGAAAGAGACCATTGACGTGCTCAACTCCGGAACGACGCTCCGCGTGGCTATGGGCTCGGCAGCCCTGGCCGAGCCGGGCGCTGCGACGACCTTCACCGGCGACGAGCAGATCCAGAGCCGCCCGATCGCCCCCTTGATGCAGTCGCTGGAGGAACTGGGCGCCAAGTGCGTCAGCCTCAAGGGCAACGGCAAGGCTCCCGTCCGCGTCTCGGGCGGGCTTCGCGGCGGGCGGACCTCCATCGCCGCCTTCACGAGCCAGTACCTCTCGAGCCTGCTGATGTGCACGCCGCTGGCCCCGGCCGATACCGATATCGAGGTCACCCTGCTCAATGAGCCCGGCTACGTCCAGATGACCCTCGACTGGCTCGACAAGCAGGGCATTCAGTACGATCAGGACGGCCTCCGTCGTTTCCACATGCGAGGCGGCCAGAGCTACAAGGCCTACGACCTGCCCGTCCCGGCGGATTTCTCCAGCGCGACGTTCTTCCTCTGTGCCGCGGCCCTGTTCGGCGACGGCGTCACGCTCAAGGGCCTGGACTTCTCCGACAGCCAGCCGGACAAGGCGGTCGTCGATTATCTCCGCGCCATGGGGGCCGACATCGTCACTGACCCCGACGGCATCACGGTCAAGGCATCGTCGCTCAAGGGCATCACCATCGACATGAACGCCACGCCCGACGCCCTGCCGGCCATGGCGGTCACCGCTGCATTTGCCGAGGGCACCACCCGGCTGGTCAACGTGCCGCAGGCCCGCACCAAAGAGACGGACCGAATCCGATGCATGGCGGAAGAACTCACGAGGATGGGTGCCCAGGTCGAAGAACTGCCCGATGGCCTGGTCGTACATCACAGCAAGCTCTCGGCGGCGCACCTGGACGGGCGCAGCGACCATCGGATCGTCATGGCCCTGTCCCTGGCGGCGATGGGGCTCGAAAAACCCTGCACAATCGAGACCGCTGAGGCGATCAAGGTCACATTCCCGGAATTCGTCACGCTGATGAACGCTCTCGGCGGAGACATGGAGATCAAGGGCGAACGATGAAGATCGTACTGGCGGGACCCAAAGGCGCAGGCAAGAGCTCCGTGGCGGCCAAACTGGCGGAACAGACCGGCCTGGAGGCGATTGAGACGGATCGTCTCATCGAGGAATGCTTCGAGCGGGACACGGGCGAGAAGCACACCTGCCGGGAGATCTTCATCGAACACGGCGAGCAGGTGTTTCGCGACATCGAAAGAAAGGTCGCGGTCCAGCTCGCCGAAGCGGACTGGAAGCTGATCGTCTGCGGTGGATCGAGCCTGCTGGACCCCGCCAGCCGACGCGCCCTCCGCAAGAACGCCATCCTGATCTACCTGACCGCCAACCCCGAGACATTGTGGAACCGCATCGCCCAAGGCGGACTGCCCCCCTGGCTCCGAGGACCCGACGCCAAGGCCCAACTCGACAAGAACGTCGCGTACCGCGAGGAACTGCTGGGTCCCTATGCCGACGCGGTGATCGATACGAGCGACAAGACGCCCGAGCAGATCGCTGAGATCGCGGTCCAACACATCGTCGAGGAACTGACCATCCGCAGCCGGGCGGCCAACACCTATGGCGACATCATCCGGCTCACCACCTTCGGCGAGAGCCACGGCCCAGCCATCGGCGCCGTCCTCGACGGGGTCAGGCCCGGCATCGAGTTCTCCGCCCAGGAGATCCAGGCCCAACTCAACCGCAGGCGTCCCGGCCAAAGCGAGGTGACCACGCCCCGCGACGAGAAGGACCAGGTCGAGATCCTCTCCGGCGTCTTCCAGGGCAAGACCACCGGCGCCCCGATCGCCATGGCGATCTTCAACCGCGACCACGACTCGTCCAAGTACGAGGGCATCAAGGACCTCTTCCGTCCCGGCCACGCGGACTTCACCTACTATCGCAAGTACGGCATTCGCGACTATCGCGGCGGCGGGCGGTCCTCGGGCCGGGAAACCGCCGGCCGGGTCGTGGGCGGCGCCTTCGCGAAGCAGGAACTGACCAGGCGGGGCGTGCGGATCGTCGCCCACGCGATCGAAATCGCGGGGATCGCCGCCAGCAGGTGCGACTACGAAGCCATCGAATCGAACCCAGTCCGCTGCGCCGACCCCGAGGCGGCCAAGCGAATGGTCCAGGCGATCCTGACGGCCAAGGACGACAACGACTCCGTCGGCGGCGTCGTGCAGCTCGAGATCCACAACCTGCCGGCTGGACTGGGCGACCCGGTCTTCCAGAAGCTCGACTCCCGACTGACCGCCGCGATCATGACCCTCGGCGCGGTCAAGGGCATCGAGGTGGGCAAGGGCTTCGAGTTGACCCGCATGCGCGGCAGCCAGTCCAACGACAACATGGCCGACGGCGGCTTCGTTTCGAACAATGCCGGCGGCATCACCGGCGGCATCTCCACCGGCCAGCCCGTCCTTCTGCGGATCGCGGTCAAGCCCACCTCGTCGATCGCCAGGCCCCAGCGGACGCTGGACACCGCTATGCAGAATCAACCCATCGAGACACACGGCCGGCACGACCCGTGCATCGTTCCCCGCGTAATCCCGGTGATCGAGAGCATGGCGGCCCTGGCCCTGCTCGATGCCTGGGAAGTCCAGGACCGTCTCCGCCCCGGCTGGAACCGCTGATCGGTCCGCGTCGTCCGCCAATTCCCCCGCACGACGCCCGCCGCGTCCACAAAATCAAAGACGCCCTTGCAATTCGCCGGGGTTTCCTCTAAAAATGTAAGACAGAATTGATATTGCAGGCCCAATCGGATCAACAATCAACGTGCTTACAGGAGTGTGCCCCGTGTTTGGATGTCATCTCGGACGCTTGTTCCAAGTCACCGTCGCCGGCGGTTCGTACCAGGAAGGCCTCACCAGCATGATCCAGGGGGTCCCGCCGGGAGTCCTGCTGACCGAGCAGGAGATCTATGGCGACCTGCTGCTGCGAAAGCCCGGCGCCGACGAACTGTCCAGCCCTCGCAAAGAGCCGGACCTGCCGGTGATCTACACCGGCGTCAACGCCGCCGACACGATCGAGAACGCCGGCAACAAGCACCACACCAACGGCACGCCCCTGACGATCCTGATCCCAAATCTGGACCGCCACTTCATCCACATCAAGCAGTACCAGGACACCAACCGCACGCCCCGCCCGGGGCACGCCTCCTACGCGAGCTTCGTCAAGTACGGTCCGGACGACGATGCCATCGGCGCCGGTATCTTCAGCGGACGGTACACCTCGACCATCGTGGCCGCCGGCTACGTGGCCAAGAAGATCCTCAAGAAGTGCGGCATCGAGGTCTTCGCCTACGCCAAGGAGATCGCGAGTGTCCGCTGCCCCGACGTCCCGCACGAAACGGCCCTGCGGTCGTCAAACGACTACAAGGCCATGCGACACGCCCTGGACCCCTTCTACCAGGAGATCTATGTCAAGGGCCGGATCAACCCGGACATGCGGTTGCTGGAAAAGGCGGCGGTCCTGGCCCAGGTCGAGAATGAAATCGACGAGATCCGCGACAAGGCCCCACACATGGCCGCCGATGAGATCCGCGAGCGGTTCGGCGTCCACCCGGTCGTCAACTGCCCCGACGTCGAGGCCGCCCAGGCGATGCTCGAAGCCTGCAATGCGATCTGCCAGCAGGGAGATTCCGCAGGAGGCGTGGTCGAAGTGGTCGTGCTGGGGGCGCCGGCCGGTCTGGGCGAGCCGGTGTTCGCCAAGCTCGACGCCGAGCTCGGCCGGATGCTCGGGATCGGCGCCGTCAAAGGCGTCGAGGTCGGAGCGGGATTTGCCGTCAAAGACATGACCGGGTATCAGAACAACGACCAGATGCACGCTGTGGACGGCAAGGTGGGCTTCCTCTCCAACCACGCCGGCGGCATCACCGGCGGCCTGACGACCGGCCAGCCCATCGTGGTCCGCCTGGCGGTCAAGCCCACGCCGACCATCGCCAAGCCACAACAGACGATCGACAAGTACACGCTGGAGAACACCGCCCTGGCGGCCATCACCCGTCGCGATCCGACGATCGTCGCAAGGATCTGGCCGGTCGCAGAGAACTACACCGCCCTGGTCATCCTCGACCACCTGATGATGCACTACGGCTACCAGGCGATCCGAAGCAAGGTTGAGCAGGCATAACTGCCTCTGACGGCAGGCGGCATGTTCGCTGAACTGCGATAGCTCTCGCGGCCAGGGAGATTCTGTCGTTCATGAGGGCTGTGGGCGTCTTCGCCGTAAAGCCACCTTTCCTCGCGAACCGCGTAAAGGAAATCAGCCCCGAGGGAACCTGCCCCCGGGGCTGATTGTCTACTCTCACATCGCCGGCGTATCCCCGGCGTGAGGCGATCCTGGATTTCCCAACACTATCGCATCGTCGCACCGTACGGGATCGCCATCACGGATTGTGACCACTCGGTCATGTTCCCATTGGCATCCCTGGCCCGGACGCGGAAGTGGAGTCCTTGGTTCGCCCGACCGATGTTGACCGTCGTGAACGTCGGCGTGTCGATCCAGCCGCTGCTGAATCCGCCCTGATTCTGTTCCTTCGGATACTCCACGCAGAGGAAGAAGTACTGGACACCGCCGCTGTCATCGGTCGCCGTAGTGGCGGTCATCTGGACATAGTAGTCGAATGGGCCGCCGCCGCCACTGATCTCGATCGGCATGCCGTTTGGGTCGAACGTCATCGGATTCGGAGTCGGAGGAGTCGTCTCCGTCGGCGTCTGAGTCGTGACATAGGCCCAGCCGGACCACGGAGTCTCGTTTGTCCGCGACGAGAGGTCCCGCGCCTTGACGCGGTATGCGTACCTCGTCGTGGGCGCCAGGTTCACGTCGGTGTAGAACGGATCGTTGATCCAGCCGCTGGGATGAGCGCCCGGCGTGTTGCTGTCGAAGTAATACTGAACACCGCTGTCGTCGTAGGCGATCCGAGCCGTCATCGTGACCTGCGTCGGGGAATCCGCGACGATCGCCAGGATGTACGGATCGGGCGTCGGCGCCGTCCTGTCGGTCCCGCCTGCGAACCGAACCTCGGACCACTTGGTCTCGTTGCCCAAGGCGTCGCGGGCCTTGACGCGATAGCCGTACTCGACGTCCCTGGAGAGCCCGGCGTCCTTGTAGACCCTGCTCTTGATCCAGCCGCTGCTGCGACCGTTGCCGTGGACGCACTCGAAGAAGTACTCGACATCCCAGCCCCAGGCGTCGATCGCCTCGCGGGCGGTCATCTCGACGACGATGCTGCCGCCGAGGAGCGCGATGCCCGACTTCATGTTCGGGGCCTCTTCCCACTCGGACGCGTCCGGCATCGGCGGGGTCGTGTCCCGCACCAACCAGCACTCCGAGAAGAAGGACAGGTCCAGTGCGTTGACCTGGGAATCGAAGTTGAAATCGGCTCCCTTGCACCAGCCGCCGACCTGGCCGCAGCCTTCGTTGAGCCATTGCGTGGCGAACCGGGCGAAGTCCACGAAGTCGATCATGCCATCGTAGGCCAGATCGCAGAACTTGCAGGGCTCGCGGATCAGATAATGGTAGCCCATATCCACCTGGCCGGAGTCCGGCGCGCCATCCGTGCGGGTCGTGTACCGGGACATCCCCGCCGCGCCGGCGGTGGTGCTGCCGGCATCGACGCACGGACTGGCGGGACTCAGATAGAAGTCGCCGAGCGGACCGGGCACGAACAGCGGGTCGTCGGCCTTGGCCGGAATCCCGCGGAGGACGCCGTCGCCGTAGACCAGCGTGCAACCGTTATCGACGTAGACGTCGTTGGGTCCAATGATGATGTTGCTGTAGGACACGTGGAGCTTGCCGCACTGGCGGTCGAGCTCAAGGCCCGTTCCGACGGCCAGTTCGGTCCCGAGACGGCCTCCGTTCTTCCAGAAGATGCTGTCGATGACCTTGGCGTCGCTGAAGGAGCCGCAGAACAGACCGCCGCCGAAGCCGCTGGTGGTGTCGTTCGGATCGCCCGGCGACGAGTTGCCGACGAACGTGCAGTTGCGGATCGTCGGCGTGGCGTACCAGTTCGTGGAGATGCCGCCGCCGTCGCGGAGCGCCAGGTTGCTGAGGATCAGACAGTTCACGATGGTGGAACTGTTCTCGCCGCGGAGGTAGAGACCGCCGCCGGAGCCTTCGGACGAGTTGCCTGCGATGTTGCAGTCATGAACCCGCGCGGTCGCGGACGAGAGGAAGAGGCCGCCGCCCATGGGCAGGACTCCAACGTCGGCCGTGGCGGCGCCGTCGATGGTCGCCAGATTGTTGCGGACCTCGGAGCCGCCGACGGTGATGTCGCCGCCCACGCCGGCCACGCCCGCGCCGCGAATCGCGACGTTTCCGACGATCTCGGTGTCATAGACCTTGGCCACCGCCTCAGCCAGATAGAGAGCGCCGCCGGTATCGGCTTCGTTGCCCACGAAGTTGCAGTCCACGAACAGAACGCTGGAGGTGAACTCGGCCGCGACGCCGCCGCCGAAGCCGACGTAGGGATCCATGCGGAAGCTGGTCTGGCCGGCTGCCGGGACCGAAGCGCTGTTGTTGGCGAAGTTGCAGCTTCGGAACGTCACCGTGGTGTCGGCCGCGCAGTAGACGCCGCCGCCGTAGCTGGGGATCTCGAACGGAATCAGCGGTTCCGCGATCCGTCCGGTCGTCTGGGCGCCGCCCTGGCCGGTCAGACCGCCCAAGGTCTGGTTGCCGCGGATGGTGCACTCGACGAACTCGGCCTTGCACCTCTCATCGAGGAAGACGCCGCCGCCATAGGCGGAATACCAGCGATAGTCGCCCACGTAGGAGCCGCCGCCGATCGTGGCGTTGGCCCCGCCGAAGCTGACGTCCTGATTGGCGAACGCCTGCTGAATCTGCATGGCGTAATCCCACTCCCAGAGGCTCCACAACTCCTCGTCGACAATCTCGGCCCCCAGTTTCTCGGGGTCGATGTTGATCGGCAGCGAAGGCGTGTAGTTTCCGCCGTAATTGGCCAGACCGCCGTTGGCGACTTCGCCGCCGCCGTTGCCGCCGTTGCCCGCCTGCGCCGTGTTGTTCTCGATGATGCAATTGACGAACAGCGGATTGGTGTCGGAAGCACAATAGATCGCGCCGCCGCGGGCCCAGCCGCCCCAACCGCCGCGACCGGCGTTGTGAGTGGCGTCGGCGCCGACGCCGTTGCCGCCGTTGCCTGCGGTGATCGTGTTGTTGCGGATCACGCAGTTCTTGATCGTCGGGCTGGCGCCGGGCAGCAGAATCATGGCCGCGCCCTGAATCGGGGCGCCGTCGTAGCCGTTCGGATGGCCGTTGGCCCGATCGCCGTCGGTGCCGTCGATCGCATTGCCGCCGAAGTTCTCCAGCGTGAAGCCATTCAGGACGGTCCGACGAGTGGTGTCGCCGGAGAACAGAACGCCCACGCGGCTGACCGTGTTGCCGTTGACGCCGGCGGGGCCTCGGATCACGGTGGCTGCGACCGTGCACGGATCCTGCGGATTACGCGACGTGATGGTGACCGCCTTGTCCACGATCAACGCGATCTCGTCGTATCCGCTGTAGTAGGTGCCGGAATCGACCACGATCGTGTCGCCATCCTCCGCAGCGACAACCGCCTTCTGGAGGGTCGTGTAGTCGCCCGGAATCGTCACGACGCGGGGCTGACGTTGTTCGAGCGTCACGGTGACGCGTCGGTCCGCCGTGAGGGTGACATAGTTCACCCGACCCGTCAGGGCGTCGTTGTCGGTGCCCGTCCACTTCACGACCTTCCAGCCGTCGTCGGGGAAGACCTCCAGCCGGATCATGTTGTTGGACGAGCCTTCATACACCAGTGCGAACGGCGGATTGATCGTGCCGTGAACCACTCCGTCGACCTCGGCCGGCAGAACCTGCGCGGTCAGCGTGTAGAGCGTCACGCCCTCTCGGTAGTGATAGCCCATATCCACGATGCCGGTGTCGCCCTGGCCGTCGGTCCGGGTCGTGCGATCGCCCAACCCGATGCTGGACAGGTCGGCCGGGCCGCTGCCGGCGTCGACCGCCGGGCTCTGACGTCCCTGGCCGGAGGCGGTCTGACTCAGATAGTAGCCGGCGATGAACATCGGATCGGCGCCGATGTTGCCGGTGCTCGGGCTCCAAACCTCCTCGACCGAGTTCCAACCCGGCAGGATCGAGCCTTCGGACACGTAGATCGCAGGCCCGGAGTCGGTGAACAGGCGAATGCCGGCCAGGATGCCCGCAATCGCCTGATTGGGGTCGGCCGCCTCGACCAAGGCCCCGCCGGCGCCGCCGACCAGGGTGCGGAAGTACGCCGCGGTGGTCGTATCCTCGCCAAGCTGGACCGCGATGATCCTCTTACTGGGCGCCCGCGTCGCCGCGGAGGCCACATCGGCCATCGTGTAGGCATCGACACCTGGTTCCGGATCGTGCGGCGGCGCGTCGCCGATCAGCACGATGACGCGATCGACCTCGCCGCCCCGCCAGCCGCCCAGGTCGTTGCCGTCGATCGTCCTCATGAGGGCGTAATAGACGGAGTCGGGCGCATCGCCGCCGGAATCGGCCGGTGTCGCGATCGAATTGATCGCACTGACGACGCGGTTGGCGTTGTCGCTGAACGGAAGGACCGCGCGATACGGATAATCGGAGGCCGTCCCGAAGGCGCCGACCGTACTGTTGAAGTCCTTGAAGTCCACCACCGCGATGCGGTAGTCCCGCACCTTCTGCCCAACCAGCCCGACGATGTCCGTGGCAGCGGATTTGATCTCCGTCATGTATTGCTGCATGGTGCTGCTGGAGTCGAAGACCAGGACCAGATCCAGCGGAGTATCGCTGACAGAGCACGGATCGGACGTCGGCTGGACGTCGCTGTAGCTCAGACGCAGAGACGACGGATTGGAGCTATAGAGGAACCCATGGGTGACCGCGATCTGAGAGCCCTGGGCGCTGCTGCTGTTGCCCCAGATGATGGAGTTGGTGACCACCGCGTTGGAGTCGTAGCCCACGAACAGACCGCCGCCGTAGGCGTTTTCCAGGCCGTTGAGCACGACGTTGTCCGCGATCGTGCAGTTGGAGACGGAAATCTCGTCGCGCCAGACGGCCAGACCGCCGCCGTCGTGACCTGCGGCGTTGCCGTAGATCAGACAGTTGTGCAGCAGAGGTTCAACCGTCACATCCTGGTCGTACCCGCTGAAGTAGACGCCGCCGCCGGAGTACATGGCCCGGTTGTCCGCGAAGACGCTGTCGCGGATGTCCAGGATCGAGTTGACGCTGCACAGACCGCCGCCCCAACCCTTGACGCCGCTGAACGGGAAGGCCGCGTCCAGCAGGATGAGGTTCGGATCGACGTTCGACTGGAACGCGCGGTTGCGATGCACGAGGGTGTCGGTGATCGCGCCGGTGGAATCCGCCGCGTAGAGACCGCCGCCGTGATACGCTTCATTGTTGACGATGTTGCAGTCGATGATCGTCAGCAGCGACCTGGAGGACCAGATGCCGCCGCCGATGGCGGAGCGGCTCTCCTCGATCGTGCACCGCAGGAACAGCGGGGCACAGTCGGTCTCGATGGCCAACGAGCCGCCGTAGCTGATGTAGACGTCGTCGGGCAGCGCCGCGGATATGTTCGTGTCGGCGATGTTGTTCTTGAAGACGCAGCCGATGAACTCCGGATTGCTCGCGCTGCCGATGTAGACGGCGCCACCGAAGTTCTCGATGTCCAGGTTCCTGTCGGGAATCGGATCGGTGTCGGCGCCGACGCCGGAGACGCCGCCGAAGGTGCGGTTGTCGCTGAAGTTGCAGTCGATGAATCTCGGCGAGCTATAGTACTCGATGTACACCGCGCCGCCGTAGCCGCTGTATCTCCAGTAGTCGTCATAGTAGGTGCGAGGATCGTCGACCACGGTGTCCACGGTGCCCAGGAGGATCAGGTCGCCGTTGGCGTTGAACTGGCCCCAGTCCCAGCCATCCCACCAGGTGCGGATGTTCTTCTCGACGGATTCGGACATCATCCAGTTGCCGCCGCGTCCGCCTTGGGCGCCTTGGTTGCCGGTGCCCCCGTTGCCGCCATTGCCGCCGATGGCGACGCAGTTCTGGAACAGGCAGTTCTCGAAGGTCGGATTACTTCGGAAGCCGATGTACGCGGCGCCGCCGTAGGCCCAGCCGGCCCAGCCGCCGTCGAAGCCGACGGAATGCTGTGTGTTGCCGTTGGAGCCGTCGCCGCCGTTGCCGCCGGTGATGGCGCAGTCCACGAATCGACAGTTGCGGATCGTGGGCGATGCGCCGACGATGACCATGACGCCGCCCATGACAGGACCACCGGGTTCGCCGTCGCGAGGCGCGCCGGTGGAAGCGTCGCCGCTGGCGCCGAGGCCACCGACCCAGTTTACGTCGCCGATCGTCAGACCGTCGATTACGGTCTGTGCTCCGACGTCCATGATCTCGAACCGGTAACCGCGTAGGATCGTCGCAGCCACCACCTCGGGATCAGCGGGGTTGGAGCCGGTCAGCGTGATGTTCTTGCTGCGAATCCGGATGAAGTTCCAGGGATAGATGCTGTCGGTGACGACAGGTCGGTACGTGCCTGTCGGAATGACGACGACGTCGCCGTCGGCGGCAGCGTCCACCGCGTGCTGAATGCTCAAGTATTCCTGCCTGCTGCCGACCACGATGATCCTGGGCTGGCCGAAGACGACCGAAACGCGTTTGTCCGGCCCGATGATCACGGTGTTCGTGGGACTGCTGGACACGTCATCGGTGGTTCCGGACCACTGATTGACCCGCCATCCGGCCTCCGGTACCGCGGTGAGCGCCACCGCAGTGCCGGCGTAGAACTCGCCCGAGGTGGGGCTGACGGTTCCATGACCGCCGATGACCTCCACGCTCAGGGTGTACTTGGGCATCGTCGTGTGGTCCTGGAAGTGGTAACCCAGGTCCACGACGCCGGTATCCTTCATGCCGTCGATCCGCGTGGTCAGATCCGCCAGGCCGACGCCCGAAGCGGAGTTGCTGCCTGCGTTGAGCGCGGGACTGTCGGCGGCCTGGCCGGCCGCGGTCTGGCTCAGGTAGAAGCGTCCCAGCGGACCTTCCACGAACAGCGGATCGCCCACGATGTTCGTCGAACTCTCGTCCTGGCACGACTTGGCAACGATGTTGGAGGCCACAGTGTCGAGCACGCCGCAATCGGCGGGCATATTCTCATGGAACAGGCTGTGCGTGACCGTCGCGTCGGCGAAATCGACCTCCGCCACCGCGTACTTGCTGTTCTTCACGAAGATCGAGTCGGTGACCGTCGCCTTGGAGCTCCAGTCGCAGAACAGCGCGCCGCCCAGATTGCCGGCGGTGTTCTCCGCGAAGGTGCTGTTGGCGATTGTGGGCCGGGCGAACAGGTTGCTCGACACGGCGCCGCCGTCGCGGAAGGCGGAGTTGGATGCAAAGAGACAGTTGCGCACGGAATGGGTGACCGTGCCGCCGTCGGAGTAGAAGCACAGGGCGCCGCCGGTGCCTTTGGCGCCGGTGGCCTGGTTGTTCGTGAACATGCAGTCGTCGATCTCGGCGTTCGCTGAGGCCAGCACCAGACCGCCGCCGACGTCGATGCCGGCGCCGAGGTCCTTGCGGGCGAACTTGCCGCGATTGAAGTAGTAGGCGTCCGTAAGACTGGACAGGACCGTTGTGCCCGAAACGGCAATGGAGTCGCTGACGAGCACATCGGAAGCCAGAGTCACGCCGCTGCCACCGATGGCGGTGTTGCCGCTGATGCTGCCGCCGCGGAGATCGATGCCGCCGCCGGTGACGAACAGACCGCCGCCGCTCTTGGCCCGGTTGTTCAGGAAGTAGCTGTCCGTCACCACCGCATCGACGTCCTCCAGGTGAAGGGCGCCGCCCTGGGCGTAGAAGCCCTCGTTGGCGTAGTTGCCGCTGAAGATGCACGACTCGATGTTCAGCGACAGGTTCCGCTGGGTGGTGGAGTCGCCAGTGTCGGAGAAGGCTTCGATCGCGCCGCCGCTTTCGCCCGTCTTGTTGCCGGCGAACGAACAATCGACGAAGTATGCATCGCTCAGCAGGCGAATCGCGCCGCCGCTGCCGGCGGAGGAGTTGCTCTGGAATTCACAGTTGCGGAACGTCACATCCGGGCAGGAAGGCCCGATGTACACGGCGCCGCCCTCAAACGAGAAACCGACCGGATAGACATTGATGATCTGGCCGTCCACGATCCGAACTTGGGTGACAAGGGACGCATCGACAGGGATCTGGGGCGCCTTGTTGCGGCTGAACTCCGTCGCGTTGGCGTCGATAACGCTGCCACCGACGAGGTAGATGGCCCCGCTGACGTTCTCGACGAACTGGCAGCGGTCCAGATTGAGCTGATTGCCGGAGGCGACGTAGATCGCGCCGCCTGGGGCGTGAAGACGGAATTCCTCGTCTTCGGTTTCGCTGCTGAGGCCGACAGACTCGTAGTTATACCCTGCATACGCGCTGTTGGCGGTGAACTTGCAGTCGATGAACGTCAGATCGGCGCTTTCCTGGTAGACCGCACCGCCGGCGATCGTCCCGTTGACCGTCAGTAGGCCCTGAGAGCCGGGACCGGCGGGATTGGGATACGGATCGCCCAGACCGCTGCCGGGACCGTTGAGGCCGACCGCGCCGACCGCGCCGATCAACGCACGGTTGTCGGAGAACAAGCAGTTCTTGAAGGTCGCGTTGCTGCCGGCTGTGGCATAGACCGCGCCGCCATGGCCGTCGCCGGTGGCGCTGCCGGCATTGCCGCCCCAGCTTTCGCGACCGCTGCCGAGGTTCTGCTGAGAACCATCGCCGCCGTCGCCGCCCATGCCGCCTCGGGCGTTGCAGTTGCGGATGATGCAATCGACAAAGGTGGGCTTGCTGCCGCCCAGGCAGGCGATGGCGCCGCCAAAGGAGTCGCCAGTGCCGCTTCCGGCGTGGCCACCCCAGTAGCCGTCCTCGTCCGAGTTCTCGGGAATGGTGCCCCCGTCGATGCCGTTGCCGCCCTGAGCTGCGACGACCGTGCAGTTCTCGATCACGCACTTCTGGAACGTGGGCGAGCTGCCGTTCTCGCACAGGATCGCGCCGCCGTAACCGGTGGCGGTGACGCTGGTGCCGCCGGGCATGCGGCTGGGGGAGTCCTCATCGGTGGGGTCGACCGGACCGCCGGGGATGCCGCCGGTGATGCCCACGGCGCCGATCCAGTATCCGTTGCGGATGGTCACGCCGGAGATCACGCAGTCGGCGGTCTCTCCGTTGTGGAAGTGGAACGCGCGTTTGCGGGTGAACCGGCTGCCCTGGCAATCGATGATCGTGCTGGCCACCACCGACGGATCGTTCGGATCGGTGGACATAATGCGGATGTTCTTGCTCTGGAGGTCGATGCCCGCGGGGTTGCTGATGTAGTAGACGCCCGCGCTGAGGATGATGTTCGTCGCGCCCGGGCTGGCCGCCAGGACCGCGGCCTCGATGGTCCGGTAGTGCGTGGGGACCAGCAGGTTGCGGGTCGCTGCCAGTTCGAATTCGACGGTGACGAACTTGTCGGCGCCGCTGTCCATCGTCACGACTGCGGTGTTCCTGTTCCACGACGGATCGACGTCGGTGCCGATCCACTGGCGGACGCGCCAGCCTTCCTCGGGAATCGCGGTGAGCGTCACTTCCTGGAACTCATGGTACAGGCCGGTCATCGGGGTCACGGTGCCGTGGCCGCCGATGATGGTGACCGTCAGGTTGTATCGGCCGGGACCGGGGTAATGGAAGCCCATGTCCACCTGGCCGGAGTCGCCGCGATTGTCGGTCCGCGTGGTGTACCCGGCCATGCCGATCTGGTTGGCCATTGCGCTGCCGGCATCGACCGCCGGACTGGTCTGGTCCTGACCCGCGGCCGTCTGGCTCAGGTAGTACGAGGCCACGAACAGCGGGTCGGCGTCGATGTTGCCTTCGAGCCAGTTGAGCGTGCGTCCCGGCTCGATGTGGACGCCCGATTGACCGCCCTGGACGTCGCTGAACTTGACAGTCAGAGCCGCCGGACGCGGGAGGTACCTCGGATCGTCCTTGCTGCCGATGGCGATCTGGTTGCCGAACCGACCCTGGTTGCCCCAGAGAATGCTGTCGGTCAGGATGGTCTTGCTGCTGTGGGTGCAGAGCAGACCGCCGCCGTAGCCGGCGCTGCTGTTGTTCGGATCGGAGGTGGTGTTCTCCACGATCGTGCAGTTGCTGATCAGCAGACCGGTGTCCCACTGGGCGCTGACGCCCGCGCCGCCGCTCCAGGCGCTGTTGCCCTTGATCAGACTGTTCTGAAGCTTGGGCAAACCGCCGGCGAAGTACAGACCGCCGCCGACACCGCGGACCATGTTCTCGCTGATGAACGAGTCCCGGATCAACGCGTTGGAAGACAGGCAGTAGAGACCGGCGCCCGAGCCACAGTCGCGGTCGCCGAGCGTGGCGATGTCCGGCGGCGTGAACGGGTTGTTCGGATCGAACATGGAGTTCGGATCGTTCGGATCGGGCCACTGATCCGAAGGCGGCCACGTGGATTGGTCGTTCGGATCGGGCGTCGGCGCAGGCACGAGAACCGTGATCGCGGTGCCCAGAGCGGTGTTGCCCCGGACGACGCAGTTGGTGATCTCCGGATCGCCGCCGCTCCAGTAGAGACCGCCGCCGTGTTCGGCGGTGTTCGTGCGGAACGTGCTGTCGACGATACGGACTTCGGCTTGGTTTCCGTACCAGTACAGGCCGCCGCCGAAGGCTGCGACGTTGCTCTCGAACCGACTCTTGTTCACGCGGATCGAACCGCCGTTGAAGAAATCCTGCGCGTTGTCGTCGAAGATGCCGCCGCCGTAGATGGCGCCGCCGAGACCGCTGGCGTGGCTGGCGGCCGAGTTGCCCGTGAAGGTCGAATCATTCACGTCCAGGTCGCAGTCGTACCAGAGGTAGATGCCGCCGCCGTCGCCGGACGCGGTGTTGTTCAAGTAGCTGGTATTGCTCATCGTGAGCGAACAGGCGGTGCCGAACGCCTGGGCTCCGCCGTCGCCCCTAGCGGTATTGCTGCGGAAGGTGCAGCGATCCAGGACGCTCGTGCAATTGTCGAAGTAGTATTCCGCGCCGCCGCTGTCGACCTGGGCCGTATTCGAGATCATGGAGCAGTTGGTCAGCCTGACGACGCAGCCCGCGCTGTAGAGCACGGCGCCGCCGAAGCTGGTGGTCGCGCTGCGGGTATAGGATCCGCTGCTTCCGGGCGCACCGTCGCCGCCGCCGGCCCCGGCGTCGCCTGCGGGGGCCCCGCTGCCGCCGTTGCCGCCGACGCCGCCTGCGGCGCCTTCGCCGCCGGGCGCGCCGGCGCCACCGGCGCCGCCTGCGTATTCAACCGTCACGCCGCCGGAGATGGCCTGGCAACCGCTGATGGTCGTATCGGACATTTCGATCTGGCAGTCGTCGCCGAAGAAGATGGCGCCGCCCCAGGCCATGGTGCCATTGATGCCTGTGTTGCCGCCCGCGCCACCGGCGCCGCCTGCGCCGCTGGTTCCATCGGCCCCGTCAGCCCCGGCCTCGCCTTCCGGCTCGCCCGCGCCACCGGCGCCGCCCGCGGCGCCCACACCGGCGTTGCCGCCTGCGCCACCGGCGCCACCCGCGCCGGCTGCTGCGCCCAGACCCTGGCGAACCGTCGTGTTCTGGATCGTGCAGTACCTGATGATCGGCTTGCTGTTGGGTCCGAAGTACATCGCGCCGCCGAGACCGTCGCCACCATCGCCGCCATTGCCGCCGATGCCACCAGCCCCGCCGGCCCCGCCATTACCGCCCGCGCCGCCCGCGCCGCCGGCCCCGCCAGCGCCGGCAGTGCCTTCTCCGACTCCGTCGCCGCCGTCCTGGCCGTCCTGACCGGCTTGGCCGTCCTGACCGTTCTGGCCGGCTTGACCGGCCTGGCCGTTGCCGCCGGCGCCGCCGGTGCCGCCTGAGGCGCTGCAGTCGATGATCGTGCAGTGCAGAATCGTGGGAACGCTGTTGGCGTCAAAATAGAATGCGCCGCCGTAACCATTGCCGCCCTTGCCGCCGTTGTATCCGGGGGCTCCGGCCGCGCCGTCGGCACCGACCGCGCCGTCGGCACCGGCTGCGCCGGGCTCGCCGGGTGTTCCGTTGGCGTTCGGGTCCGCCTCCTCGTCCGGAGCCTCGGGCGGGTCCAACGCATCCGGCGGATCCGCCGGGTCCTCCGGCGCGGGGTGATCCGGCTGCGCCGGATAGGCGAACGTGCCCGGAGCGCCGTCGAAGCCGGTCGCGGTGCAATTGCGAATGATCAGGTTCGACAGGGTCGGACTGCTGCCGTTAAAGCAGGCGATCGCACCGCCGAGGGCGTCGGGACCGGCGTCTCCGGTGTCGCCGGTCGGGGCGCTGGCGCCCCACTCGTGGCCGTTGCCGTTCTGGATGGTGAAACCGTCGATGACCGAGTCGGACCTCTCGCCCTTCTGGAATTTGAACGCGCGACCCTGGCCCTGGCAATCGAGAACGGTCGTGGCCACGCAGGCCGGGTCGTCCGGGTTGTCGCTGGTCAGGGTGATCGCTTTGCCGTTGAAGTCGAGCGTGCCGGTCAACCGGTAGGTGCCGCGTTTGACGATGATCGTGTCGCCGTGGGTCCGGGCCGCGGAGATCGCCTCGGCGATGCTGGGGAACTGGCCCGGGACTTCCAGCGTCCGCGGCTGCGTGAAGCTGACGGTCACCTCTTTGTCGGAGGTCATCGTCACGGTGTTGGTCAGAGCCCAGCTTGCGTCGTTGTCGGTGCCGTTCCAGCGGTCGATGATGTACGGACCGACCGGGATCGCGGTGACAGTGACGATCTGGCCTTCGCGATAGACCTCGCCTCTGCGGTGCTCCGGCTGGATCTTGCAGGTGTCCGTGCTGCCGGCGACCGGGTACTGGCCCTGGACGCGTGTCGTCAGACGGTACAGCGGGATCTCTTCGAACTCCACCTGGATGGCGACGGGACCGTTGACCACAAACGTAAGGGTGAGGTTCTTCGTCGTGTCGTCCGCGGCGCCGACCCAGCGTTTGATCCGCCAGCCGTCCTTGGGCTCGGCCTTGACCGTGACCACTTCGAACCGTCGGACCGAACCCCCGCTCGGGGCGACCGTGCCGCCGGCGACGTTGGGATCTACCGGATTGCCGGCCGCGTCGATCACGGTGACGATCAGCGGATAATAGACCGCGGGCGCGGCCGCGTAATGCGCGCCCACGTCGAGATTCCCGGCGTCTGCGACGCCATCGGTGCGTGTAGTCATCTGGGCCAACCGCGCCGCCAAGGCCTCGTCGATGTCGGAAGTGCCGGCGTCGACGCAGGGGCTGTCGCCAAGCTGACCGGCGGCCGTCTGGCTCAGGTAGTAGACCCCGTCGGGGCCCTGGGTGAACATCGGGTTGGCGTGCGAATTGCCGTCGCCGCCGTCCTCGGTGTCCTCGATGCAGGAGTACGAAGCGGTGCAACCGAACAGGTCGTCGCCGTTGCCCCAAAGAATACAGTTG
Organism: uncultured Phycisphaerales bacterium; assembly: GCA_937927975.1. GTDB lineage: Bacteria > Planctomycetota > Phycisphaerae > Sedimentisphaerales > Anaerobacaceae > PLanc-01. The sequence goes on along the minus strand of CALEZT010000187.1, from coordinate 95,774 downwards.
GTGATCGTCGGATTGGAGCCGTCGAAGGCCCAGATGCCGCCGTCCCGCGAGGGCGTGACGTCGTCCACGACGATCGTGCAGTGGGTGATCGTCGGCGAGGAGGCGACCAGGTCGATCTGACCGCCGCCGCCCACGGCCGAGTTGTTCAGGAAGAAGCAGTTGCCGATCGAAGTGGAGGCGTTGTACATCGCCAGGCCGCCGCCGGCGCTCATGGACCGGTTGTTGCGGATGACGCAGTCGATGATCGTCGGGGTGGCGTCTTCGATGTTCAGACCGCCGCCGACGCCCGCGGCGTCGAACACCACGTTGTCGCTGATGACGCAGTTGCGGATCAGGGGCGAGCCGCCCAGGCAGTCGATGCCGCCGCCGAAGGACCGCGCGTGGTTGTTGGCGATGACGCAGTCGGTGATCGTGGGCGAAGCGTTTTCAATGCGGATGCCGCCGCCGTTTTCGGCGACGCCCCAGCCGATCGTGAAGCCCTTGAGGACTGAGTCGCGGCCCTCGCCGTTGGCGAAAGTCACGATCGAGCCCTGTTTGGCCAGGCCGAAGAGGATCGCGCTGTGGGTGTAGAGATTCGGGTCCGAAGGGTTGGTGATGTCGCCGCTTCGCAGCGTGATCGCCTTGCCCTTGAAGTCGATCAGTTCGAGGAACAGCGTGTTGCCGGTCCTGCGACCCTCGGCGATCAGGGTGTCGCCATCGTTGGCGTCGTCGATGGCCTCCTGGATCGAGTAGTAGTAGTTGTCCGGATCGGTGTGATCCTTGCGGGTGTTGATGACCCTGCCCAGGGTGCCGCCGGGGACTGCCGCCAGGGCCCTGGCCACGTTGACTCGACCGTGCGACTGGCACAGGCCTGGAACGACCTTGTCGGTCGTCTGCATCAGCACCTGCTTGATCTGGTGGTGCGACAGCGCAGGATACTTGGCCCACAGAAGCGCCGCGGCCCCGCTGACGTGGGGCGCCGCGACGGAGGTGCCGGAGAGGGCGCCGTATTCCGCGGTCAGACCGGCCGCGGTCATCGCGTCCGTAGCGGTGACCGGCATGGTGCTCAGGACCCCCTCGCCCGGCTCGGCCAAATCCACCGACCGAACGCCGTAGTTGGAGGTCGCGGCCATCTGGTCACGATTGTTGGTCGCCATGACCGAGATCACGTTGTAGAGGGGATAGGCAGCCGGATAGATCGGCGTGTTGTCGGTATTGATTCCGCCATTACCCGCGGCGGCGACGACCAGGACGCCCTTCTTGCCGGCCGCTGCGATCGCGTCGTGCAGACTCTTGCTGTATTCGGGACCGCCCCAGGAGGCGTTGATGATCTTGGCGCCCATGGCGGTGGCATACTGCACGGCCGCCACCGCGGCGTCCAGGTTCACGCCGTCCCGGTTGGCGACCTTGCAGATCATCAGGCTGACGTTCCAGGAAACGCCGGCAATGCCGACGCCGTTGTTCGAGGAAGCGCCGATAATGCCCGCGACGTAGGTGCCGTGATAGACGTCATCGGCCACGTTGGCGTTGTTGCCCAGGAAGTTGAAACCGGAAACGTCATCGTCATAACCGTTACCGTCGTCGTCTTCATCTTGCTTGCCGGAGGCTTCCCTTCGATTGGACCAGATGTTCTTGAGGTCGGGATGGGTCGCGTCGATGCCGGTATCCAGCACTGCAACGAGCAGATCCTTGTTGCCGGTGGTGATGTCCCAGGCCTCGGGGGCATCGATGTCGGCGTCCAAGAGCCCACCCTCCTGGCCGGTGTTGTCCAGGGCCCACTGATCCTTGAAGCGCGGATCATTGGGCGTTCGGCTGAGTTGATACCGGTAGTTGGGCTCGGCATAGAGCACGTTCGGCGAGGCGGTGAATCTCATCACGGCCTCGATGGTGGAGGTTCCCCTGGGCAGCTTGACGAGGGTCAGGCCGGGCACGACGTCGTCGTACTGGCCCGCCACGTTGGAACCCGGGACCAGACCCTGGGAGATCGCCGATCGTCGGGCCCTTGTCGTCAGAGGACCCACCAGGTCGGGACGAGTCGCGGACGGAGCATCCACGTCGCCAAAACGAACGAGCAACGCGTCGCTCCCCTGGGAAGCCACGCCTTGCCGACCGACAATGTCCGATAAAGAGAAAAGGGAGAGTTCGCTCGCCGCTGCCAAGCCCATCTGCACGCAGACGATCAGCACGGAGCTGATCATCAGTCGCCAGGCGCTCGGTCGCTCCTGAATCTGCTCTGTCATATGGCTACTTCCGTTCAACTATGCCCAAGTCCATGCACTCACTGTATAGAGTACCCCTCGCGTGCAGACTATCGTCAAATCCGCGTCGGCACTGAACTTACCGCCGTAATCCGCTGAGGATCGGCTCCTCCATCGCCGCGATCGCTTCCTGCTCGGTTTCCTCCTGCAGAATGATCGTCGGCTTGACGAGGATCAGCAGGACCTTCTGGTCGCGGACGCTGCTGCGATTGGAGAACAAACGTCCGAGAATCGGGATCTTGCTGAGGATCGGAACGCCGGCCTCCTTCTCGACCTGAACCGCCAGCTTGTGACCGCCCAACAGGAGGGTCCCGCGGTCCGGCACACTCACTCGCGTCATCACGGTGGCCTGTTCCAACTCGGGAACACTCACGTGCGTTACGGTCACGTTGTTGGTGTCGGTGGTCGTAGTGTCGCCGGTGTCGGTATCGTTCTGTTGCTCAATCGCATGCCTTGCGAATCCAAGGAGGTCGGTCTGGTTCGTCGTGATGTTCAACAAGACGTACTTCTTGTCCTTGGAAATCGTTGGCGTAATGCTCAACGTGCTGCCGACCGGGAGGAAGTTGACGTTTTGAGAGGTGCCCTGCAGCCCGGTGGTGCCGGTGCCGCCGGTGCCCTGGAAGACGCCCTGCGTCTCGTTCGGAGGCAGAGCGTACGACACCATGCTCTGGAGGCTGAACGAGGCCGATTCGCCGCTAATGACCGTCAGCTTCGGCGCCGCCAGGGATTTCGAATCAACGCGGGCCTGGGTCGCCCTCAACAGGAAGGCCACCTGCAGGTCGTCGAGAACCGAGCCGTACCCGGCGGAAACACCCATCCCAGGGTTCTGACTCGTGATGTTGCCCAGGTTGCCGGTGACGCCGGAGGCGATGCTCGGAGCCGCGACGTCATAAGAGCCCTGATTGAAGGTTCCGACGCCCCACTTGCCCCCGAAGTTATAGTTGAAGTCCATATCCAGTCCGATATCCTCAAGGAAATTCTCAGTGACCGCGAGGAACCGGGCTTCGATCGAGACCTGATGTCCCAGCGCCTTGCGGAGCTCGTCCAGCAGGACTTCGATTCGCTTGTGTACTTCCGGCGTCTGATAGATGGCCAGCTTCTTCGGGCTCTCTTGCGGGAAGATCGTGATCGTACCTAGCGCCGTATCCGGATAGAGGTCGTACCAGCTCTCCGGATCGATGCTCTGCTGAAGCAGGTCACGCAGGCCGTAGGCCATGGACACGCTCTGGTAGCTGGTGCTTCCTCCCATACCACCCATCATTCCCATACCACCCATACCCCCCATGCCACCCATCATGCCGCCACCCATACCACCCATGCCCCCCATCATTCCGCCACCCATGCCACCCATGCCGCCGCCATAGCCGCCCATGCCGCCGCCCATGCCGCCCATGCCGCCCATCATGCCGCCGCCCATGCCACCCATGCCGCCGCCATAGCCGCCCATGCCACCCATGCCGCCCACCATTCCGCCACCCATGCCGCCCATGCCGCCCATCATGCCGCCACCCATGCCGCCGCCGTAGCTTCCCATGCCACCGCCCATGCCGCCCATCATGCCGCCCATGCCGCCCATGCCACCCATCATGCCGCCCATGCCGCCCATCATGCCGGCCATGCCGCCGTAGTTGGCGGGCGGACTGACGAGGTCAGAGACATCGTAGACACGGGTTTCCATCTTCTTCGCCGGCAGGCCCGCGCGCGTCGCAAACGTGACCACGCCGCGATTGATGACGTACTCCACCCGGTAGTCCACGCCGGCCAGAGGATCGCTCAAGGCGCTCGCCATGTTGTCCAAGGCAGTGCCAAGACGAATATTCGACGGACCATCGAAGTCCACCGGGCTGGTGGACTCGATGTTGGCATTATCCAGCAGGTCGCGCCACAAAACGACGATGTTCAGAGGAGGATCGATCGAGCGACGCAGGATATCGAAAGCCTCGCCGGCCGGGGTAGCCTGCGTGATCGCCGACAGATCCACTTCCTGTTCGAGTTGCTCGTACACCTTGGTATTGGAGGGATCCAACTGGAACGGCGCGTCGGGCTTGCGTTTCTCGACGATCTCGCGCCAGTTCTTCGGATAGGTGATCTCGTCCGCGTAGGGAATGGTCGCCTCGTCGGTGCTGAGCTTGATGTCGGCCGTCTGGCGGCGGTCAAGCTTCTCCTGCGCGAGCTGCTTGCGGAAGTAGATCATGTCCTCGACCATGTCCTTCATCGTCAGCGCTTCGTCGTTGAGCGGATCGATGACCAGAAGAGACTCGATCTGGCCGAGCGAAGCCTCGTACTGTTGCTGTTTCCAATAGGCCTTGGCGCGGGTCATCAGCTCGACGATCCTCTCCTGACGATCCTGCTCGGCCTTCTCTCGGACCCGTCGCTGCGCCTCGGCGGACTCGCGGAGCCGCTGCTCGCCCTGCTGACGGTCCTGGGTGGCCTGGGCCTCCGCGATGCTCTCGGAGGTCCCGTTCAGCCGCTGCATGTGCTGCTTGTACAGCTCGTCGCCGAGATAGGCCTGATACTGATTGACCGCGCGCACGGCGCCGTCGATGTTGTCCCGCGCGGAAACGAAGTCGCCCTGGGCCATGAACTTCAGGGCCTGGGCGACGGAGCTGTTCACCACATTCTCGACATAGCTGCGAATCGTATTCCTGCGTCGATTGATCTCATCGACGAAGGAGCCGCCCTGCCCGGCGGTCGGCTGCTCGGACAACGGGATCAGGCCCGACGGAGTCTGCATCGGAACCGTGCGAGGAGCCGAATTCATCTGCCCCGAGACTGCCGGGACGGGAACCATCTCCTGGTTGGCCAGTTGCGCGTCGATCTGGGCGACGTAATCCTCGGGACGTAGTCCCGGCGGGGCCGAGATCAGACCGCTGGCGGCCACCTCGGCAAAGCCCTGACGCGCGGCGATCAGCTCGCCCTGAATGTACAATTCCCGGCTGCGATTGTACAGTTCCTGGATACGCTCGCGCTCGCCCTGCCCGACGGGCGTAGTCTGAGCGCGGAAGTTCGAAGGGGTGTTCGACAGGACAACTGCGCCGCCCGCCGGCATTGCCTGGGCCGACACGTCGGCCAGCGCCACCGGACGGGCCGCCGCTTTGCCGGCCTCGGCCAACTGGATGTCCGCCAGGTATCCGCGGACCTCCTCCGCCATCGGCGACGGCGTCATGGGGCTCTGCAGGACCTTGGCGAAACCCTCTTTAGCAGTCTTGAGATCGCCGTTCAGATAGGCGGCTTTGCTCGTCAGGTAGGTTTCGGAAATGCTCTTCTTGTACCGGTCCAGCGCGTCGCCGGCGCCCGGTTGGGCGACCTGGGACGACTCCGCAGGCGTGGTCGAGACGAGGGAGGCAGGCGACGCGACGCTGCTCTGCGAGGGCGCAGTGATCCTATCGGCGGCAGGAGTCGCGGAAGGATTGGCTTTCCCCAGCAGGGTCGTGACTTCCTGACGCTCTTGAGGAGTCAGGAACTCGCTGCCCCGGATGCTCTCGAGCTGCGTGCGCGCAGCAGCAAGCTCCCCCTTTTGGCTCAGTCGCTCGGCGGCCTGACGGGCGTCGGCGATGCGTTTGCGCTCCGCCACGGCCTTGCCGGCCTTGTCCCGCAGAGACGTCAGCTTGCGCTGCTCGACCGGGTCGAGGTACTGCGAGTACTTCTGGGCCGCCTCGAAGGTCTTTTCGGCCTCACTGTAGTAGCCGCGGTCGTACTGCTGCTGACCGACTCCCACAATGTGCTGGACCATGGGACGCAGCGTGGCGCCCTCATCCCCCTGCGCTGCCGGTGACGGAGTCACATGCACAAGACATGCCGCGGTAAGCGAGACCAACGCCAGAATTGTCGAAAGGGTCCCCTTCCGCACAGACTTTGCGTACACACTTGGCCTGTCCAAAACCTAACCTCCTGCCTATAATGTCGTCACCCTCTTATGGGAAAACCTGTTACCGAAGTTGGTTGCCAAAACCTCCACCGTAAGGATGTAGGACAGAGTTACGACTTCAATCTATTAAAATAGCCACTTTTTTGCAAGGGAAAAATCTCCCCCCAGATTGTTTGACCGATAAAATCAGAACCGTCCCCAGTAGAATCCAGTATCGCGCCGCAACCGCGGGCAAATTGAGGCACCAAAAATGAGCACGACAATCCCTTCTCGGGGCGACACCCCAGAAATGATCGAGAATATGGCGTTTTCAGGACAGAAAACGCTGATCCTGGCGGTCGAAACGTCCAGCCGCATCGGCTCGGCGGCCCTGGCCATCGGGAACCGAGTCATTGAGGAGTTGTCCTTCTCCAGTCCCATGCAACACAGCGCCGAGATCTTCCCGGCCATCCAGACCCTGCTGACCAGACAGGGCCGCGTCCCACAAGACATCGAGCAGATCCACATCGCCATCGGACCCGGCAGTTTCACCGGATTGAGAATCGCCGTGGCCATGGCCAAGACCATGCACCTGTCGCAAGGGACACGGATCGTCGCTGTGGATTCGCTGGATGTCGTCGCGGCCAATCTGGGCACAGGAGTCCCGAACCCGGCCGATCAAGCGGATCCCCAGATACCCGAGTTTCCCAATAGGATTGCCGCACTATTCGACGCCAAGCGAGGCCAGTTCTACGTCAGCGTCTATGACCGAGTCCCCGTGGAGGCCGACGTGACTCGAAGTCCCGGCGACGAGTTCCCCAACTATCGGATCCCGGGCCCGGGAAGCGACATATGGCGGAAGATCCACCCTGACTCTCTGCTGACCGCCCGGGAGATCGTCGAAGGCTTCGGCGGCGAAGCCCCCCTGGGCGTCATCGGCGACGGCCTGTTGTACCACCGCGAGGAGTTCGTGCAGGAGGGAATCCTCGTGCTGCCGGAATCGCAGTGGAGCCCCTGCGCCGCCAACGTCCATCGCCTCGGATGGCAGAAAGCTCAGCTCGGCCGGTTCGCGGACCCGTTGGCCCTGACGCCCTTCTACCTCCGCGGGCCCCAAGTGACGCTGAAACGAAAGCCATGACGAACTGATCCTTCCGCCGACGGGATCGCAGGCCCTGGATCTCTTTTCGGGAAATACGTGATGGATTTGCGTCAAAAAACTCTTGCTGCCTATTCCCCTGTTTCCCATATTCTGGTATAGCATGATCAGACAACGGGCATCCTACAGTAAGAAACACCTACGCGGTGATGCGTTGTAGCCTGTGTAGCCGGTATGCCCTCTATAACTCAGGACTCCTGCGAAAGGAAGGTAGGTCAATGAACATCTACATCGGGAATCTTGCCCCCGACACCACCGAGGACGAAGTGAAGGAAGCCTTCGCTGCGTTCGGCGATGTCGCATCGGTCAAGATTATTCGAGACGGCGCCACAGGCGAATCTCGAGGGTTCGGCTTCATCGAGATGCCGAATGAAGAGCAGGCCAAGGCCGCGATCACCGGCATGGAAGGCAAGGAACTCAAGGGTAGCGTGATCCACGTCGAGCAAGGCCGTGCCAAGGCCGCCCCCGGCGGTTTCGGCGGCGGCGGTGGCGGCAGACGGCCCGGCGGCGACCGCGGCGGCCCGCGCGGCGGCGGACGGCCCGGCGGCGGCGGTTATCGTGGCGGCGGCGGTGGCGGTGGCGGCTATCGTGGTGGCGGCGGCGGTGGCGGCGGCTATCGCGGCGGCGGCGGTGGCGGTGGTCGGGACCGCGGCGGCAGTGGCGGCGGCGGACGGCCTCGCTACTAAGAACGGCCAAACGGCTGGACATCTTTGCATCGCAATCCGCCGCTCAGTTCGCTCGTGAGGCGGACGGGAGGAGTTCTGGTCGTTATACGCGCAGCACGCGTTGTGAAGGATACTCTCGGGTGGCGATTCACGGCATGTGGATCGCCACCTGTTCTTTTGGGGGAAACGGGATTCGGACACGCAACCCACGCCTGGACAAGGCGCAGGACTGCTGGTGTACCGCAGACGCCAAGGGGCGTTCCTTCGCGGAAACGGATCGAGCCCCCTGGTTCCCCTTGCCCCAAGCCCGGAAGAAGATTCTCAAGAGTCCACACCACCTGCTCGCCCGGCGACCCTACGTCGCCTGAATCGAATCCCCCGACGAACCCTCCGCTCTCGTCAAGAGCCAAGCAGGGACGCAATGAGCGCGGGGCCTTTGTCTTGTGGACGCAGGCCCCACGTCGGCATCAAGAGAGCGTTGGACGCCACGGCAATTACTCTGCCGAACGGCCGAATCCGATGTCATCGATGTAGATCTTGCCCGCGCCGCCCGCGGCGGGGCCGGTGCGGTTGCCGACGCCGATCGTCAGCGATTTGACAGAGGTCACCTTCACGCCGGCCGACGCGAACTCGGCCAGCGGGATCTTCCACTGCTGCCAGGATGCGGTTCTCGTGGCCGCCGCGTCTGGGTGCGCAACCGTCCGCGACTTGCCCGAACTGTCTTTGATCGTGACGTACAGACCCTCGGCGGAGTTCTCCGCAATCCCCTGGAAGTGCAGGCTCAGGACGTCCGCTCCATGGGCGGTCCAATCCTGCGGGGAGTCGAAGGTCCGCTCGGCCTCGGAGTAAAACGGCGACGCGGCGTTATCGTATGTCAGGGGCATGGACTGACCACCCCGGTGGACGATCTTCCGTTCGCCGAACGTCCCGCCGCTGGATTCCATGTATCCGACCGTCGAGCCGCTGGCGTGGGTGGTCATGCCGTCGACCCACGCTTGATAGAGAGTCGTGCCGGCGTCGATGTCGTCATCATAACCCTCAAAATCGTCAATGACGGCAAACTCCGCCGTCGTGAAGACCCAGACGGTACCCGCGTGGAAGCCGAAATCGCCTGCTTCATCGACCTTCCAGGAGTACTCCGTGGCAAACGTCAGATCCGCAGGGCTGTAGGCGTGATCGGCCACGGCGTTTCCCGGAACGCTGCCTTCGGCCACCGCGGCGCGGTCAGGCCCGATGTACACGGTGTGCGAGGAGGCTCCCCGACCCGGTCGCCAGTTGAGAACCGCATCGATCGCAACATCCGTCGCCCCCGTCGGCGGCTCGGGAGCGAACGCTTGCACCGGGACGTGGAAGAACCGCACCTCGCTGAGGCCGGTCTGGGGCGCGACCCCGCCCCAGTTGGTCTTGATGGTGAGCTTGACGAAGCGGGCCATGACGCCGCCGAGATCGACCGTAGTGTTCGCCGAGTAGGTCGGCAATCCGCTCGCCTGGGCGAACTCCGCTGCGTCCGCCAACGTCGTCCATGCCTGGCCGTCGACGGAGTACTCGATCGCGACATCCTTGGCGCCGAAGCCCACGATGCTCTCGATCGCCTGGTTCGAGTTCCAGACCCACATCGCATCGAGCTTATAGGCTCGGTCGAATTGGAACTGGATCCACGCTGGTACGGCGCCGTCGGTCAACCACATGTCCTTCAACTCGGTCGAATGCCCGTCCGAGTCGTCGAGGCCGGAGCCGTTGACGGTGTTCTCGGGTCCCCGATCGGGTTGGGCGCTGGACGCGGTGGCCGTGACGCCGGTGATCGGATAGGCATACGGTTCGACCGTGAAGCTCCAGACCTCGCCCTTGGTAATCGCGTTGCCTGGAGCGACGACCTCGTCGACGCGCCAGTAATAGACCGTCCCGAAATCCAACGGGTCGGCCGGATCGTAGTGGGTAGCCGTCTGGTCCCGGCCGAGAAGAGCGCCTCTGGCATCGTTCCGACCCGCCTCGCTGACGTCCTCCGGGGCCGTCCCGAGGTACACATCGTGCGAGATCGCGGATTCGCCCGCGCTCCAACTCAGAGAGACGTCGGCCGGCACGTCGGCTGCCCCGTCGGCGGGACTGGGGTCGTACGCGAGAGACGGGTCTCTCAGCCCCAGCATGATCTCCTGAATCTCAGCGTCGGCCAGGGCCCGATCGTACAGTTGAACATCATCGATCATCCCGTCAAACCACTCGGGCACGCGATCCGGGCGGTCCGGCCTGCGGAACGTGCCGACGAGCGTGTCGCCCGTGGCTCCAAGATAAGGGGCGGAAGAGCCCTGCCCCACGAGAACGCCGTTGACGTAGATCCGGCGGTTCTGCGTCTGGAGGTCATACAAGAACGTGAGGTGATACCAGACGCTCGCACGGACCGTTCCCGCAGCGATATCCAGGTCGTTCGAATAGAATCCCATGCGAACGCTCCCGTCGGTGCCCATCCGGTAGTGCAGCCCCTGGTTGGCGCTGCTGGCCTGATACTGGGAGAAGACCGACTGCACAGCAGCCAGCGACGACGGGTTCACCCACATGGCGTGCGTGAAGCTGCGATTGTTGAAGGGAATGTGCGGCCCCGCCACGACTGAATTGGCGCCGTTGAACTGCAGCGCCGTGCGGACCATGCCGGGAACCCACAGAACGCCGCCTTCAATGGTCCCATCGTTTCCGTTGCCGCTGCGGTCTTTGACGGTCGTTCCCGAGCCCTCATCGAATGGCCAATAGAGAACCAGATCGTTCGGGGCAGCCGGCGCCGACCAGATGGGAACCAGCGTCAGGGATGAAAACAGTACGAGAAACGATCGCGTGAACATGGCACATCCTCCTTCAGATTGTGAGTGAATCCTGTGCTTCGTTCTGTCACACGCCAGATTGCTCGACGCTCTGCCAGCGGCGTTCGTTATGCATCGGTGTCTCATCGGATGGATTCGTGCCGCCAAACCCTCCTCATTCTAGCCCCCCAGCGGCAAATGGCAAGCGGAAACCGGCCGACGCGATGGTCATGGCGGAGGAAGTCGATACGATCCTGGACCCGGACTCCGGTCTGCCCGCCGACGGCATGACGAAAGAAGAGGCCTGCCTGGCGATCGTCAAGCAGTCCGGCCGGGCGCTCGCGGACCTCGACCAGACCACGCTCTGCAAACTGAACCTGTCCTACCGCCTCTACCCGCCCTTCTTCTGGGACCAGATCAAGAAGACCAAGGAAGTCGGCCAATGGGTCAGTGAGGTCACGGTCACCGGCGCCCCCTACCAGCAGGGCGACCTGTGGTACGTCGCGGTCGAAATCCGCAGCGGCGGTGGAAAGTCGGAGAAGCAGAACGCCATGATCAAGTTCTACGAACTCGAAGACAAAACCCTCTGCTTCCTCATCGGCTCGAAGGAAAAAGGCGTCGTGGATTGAGAACAGACCGTGCTCTGCACGCCAATCTGACCGAGGATCGATGAAACGAGTTGCTGCCAGAACCCTCATCCTGGGTCTGTCTAACGCCAGGTAGTCCTGACACCGGTACGAGGAGACCTTTCGTAGAACTGGATGGTGCGTTCATACTTCTGTCGATGCTTCTGCTCGTATTCATCAGGGTGATCATGCTTGGCGGAACTCTGAATCTGGCGAAGTTGGTCCAAAATGTCATCAATAAAATCGCAATTGCTGTCGGGCCTGTAGGCATACAGACGCTCGAACTTGCCCTCCTTGAAGGGAACGTCATACTCGACGTAGTCACGGTCACGCAGGAGATTACTGTCGTCGAATTTCTCCTGTGCCTTGTATGCATCTGGCGTGATGACGAGGCCGATCCAGTCCTGCGCCTCGGCGCATTTGTGGGCATCGATGAGGGCCTGCCCGACGAATACCGAGTTCTCCGTGTCCGTATAGAAGTCACCGAAAGCCACTGCTGCACGCAAAGGCATCATCGAGCCGACCGCCTCCCTGAAGAAATCGCCGGCTGCCGATACAATGTGGGCGAATGACCTGACAGTATCATCACGCGCAGAGAGTAGGAACGAATCCGAGAACCAAGCGATAGAAAGATCGTCCAAGGAATAGTCCGTCGCCCTTTTCAGGGCGTCCAGCACGTGGGCATAGTAGTTCTTCACAAAAAGGGGAAGATGTCCAGGAACCTTCCTCTTCTCAAGCATATTCTGGAATCCCAGGATATCGAAGTACGCTACCCAGCGATCTCCACACACTCGATGGCCCTCCATTACTCAGTCTCCCTGCCTGCCGTCATCGGGGCACGTTCCCGCTTCTGGCAACTCAATCGGTGCGAACATGGACGCCGGGTAGAGATAGCCATCGGGCTCAGACCTATCCTCGTCAATCACACGGATCATCCCGCGTGCCTCCGGCGAAGCGTCCGGCAACGTACGGTAGACCTTGCCCAAGATCAGGCTTGCGGGATCGCTCCCGTTGTTGATGCAGATCACACACCGACTCATGGGCTCATCCAATACCCAGTCTCCTTCTTCTTGCCATCGTCATGGTAGCACGATACGTGGGCCGAAGCAACCGGGAAACGTCGATTCAGCCTTCGGGCGAGACATGGGCATTTCACGTGTTGCGGGGCGCCAGCGGAGATTTGAGAAACAGGTTCTCCGTCCTCCCGTCTTCCCGCTGGTATCCTCAAAGCGATAGACGCCCTTTTCACTATCGGCATGAACCCTCGTCAGGATAGGGCCGGTTTGTCGCGGGTGTCCGCAAGCGTAGGGAAGACAACGCCTTTCGGCGTCACCGCGAGCCGGACGCGCTCACGAGGCGATCTTCGGGACAAATCCGAAATCGTAGACTAAAATGGCGGGGCAGGACGTTTCCAACTCTGACAGCCGGTTGTTGGTGTTTGTTGAGATTGGGACAGATGATCGAGGACAGATTCTTAGTCTGGCGGTTCAACCGCGGGGACCCGGCGGCGCTGTGCCGGATCTATGAGAAGCACCGGGACGGTCTGCTCAAAGTCGCCGCCGCCTTGCTCAACGACCGCGCCGGGGTCGAGGACGTGCTGCACGACGTGTTCGTCGAATTCGCCCTGAGCGTCGGGCGGTTCGAACTTCGCGGCAGCCTCAAGGGGTATCTGGCCGTCTGCGTCGCCAACCGGGCCCGCGACCGCAACCGCATGGTGCGGCGGCGCGGCTCGGTCGATCTGGTTGAGGTCCGGCCTGAGCCAGCGAGCGTCCCGGGGCCGGAATTTGAGGCGATGAGTCGAGAGATGGTCGCCCGACTCGACGACGCGATGGCCGAGTTGCCCGATGAGCAGCGGGAGATCATCGTCCTGCACGTGCAGAGCAAGATGCCGTTTCGGGAGATCGCCAGGCTTCGGGAGATCTCCATCAACACCGCGATGAGCCGGTACCGGTACGGCTTGGACAAGCTCCGTTCGATTCTGAATGGGGAGTTGGGATCATGACCGACAGGAAAGACACCAAACGCATGGTCGAAACGTATCTCGGGAGCCTCGCGGTCCCCGCCGGCGACCGGGTGGACGAGAAGGTCCTGCCCGCGGCGCTGGCGGCCATGCACAAAGCCAAACCACAAATGGCTCTCGCGAGCCATTCGATCTGGAGAACGATCATGATGAGCAAGACAGGCAAACTGACCGCGGCGGCCCTTGTCGCCGTCGTGGCGCTGTTCGCAGTTTTCGACAGTCTCACCAAACCCGCCTGGGCCATCGAGCAGGCAATCGAGGCGGTCAAGGGATACCGGGCCATGCACATGACGGGAACGATCCCCGGCCGAACATTCGAATCGTGGATGCGGGCCAACAAGTCCCTGACCCAATCGCAAGACGTCGTCGCCCGCGACAGCAACGGCGGCATCGCCTGGGTCAAGAACGGCGTGACCTATCTCTACGACCCGGGTCCGAACACGGTCTTTTTCGAGAACGCCATCACGCAGGGCTTCTCCCAGTGGCTGGGCCCCGAGTTTCTCGAGGTATTCGCCAGGGCCAAGGGCGCCGAAGTGCTCCAGGGCAGGGACCCCGCCACCGGCCGGGACCGCGTGACTCTCCTGTGCAGCTTCGTCGATGTCGACGGACCCCAGTCGTGGACCGTGGTGTTTGACGTCGCCAGCAAGCTGCCTGTGTCCTTCACGTGCTGGCACAATCTCGATCGCAGCGGAGAGCCCGTCTGCGACGCCAGCCGGATCACGTACTACAAGGACCTGCCGGACAGCCTGTTCGACGTCCACATCCCGGGCAACCCCGCCTATGTGGAGAAACCTGTGACGATCGCCGAGGAGAACATAGGGCTGCTATCGAATCCCGACGACGGCCTCCCTGCGACCGGTCTGACTCCGCAGGAAGCGGCTGAGAAGATCGTGCAGGCCGTGTACCAGGCCGTGATCGACGGGGACCTGGTCACCCTCCGGAAACTGTGCCCTCTGTGCAAGAACTGGGACGACGAGATGCTCCGCTCCATCATCTTGAAGACGGGCAAATCCAATCGAATCACCCAGATCGTCCGGATCGGCCCGGCCGGCAAGACCGGCGAATCCTCGCTGGGCGCCCTGATCGTCGTGCCGGCGGTGCTGCGGCGCGCGGACAACACGAAGATGGAAGAGAAGATGATCGTCCAGTTCCGCACCATTGAAGAGCAATCCTCCTGCGTCGTCTACGGCCCTTACGGCGTATCCCGCGACATCGAGTAGCGGAACCCGCTCGTTGCCATGCGTTCCGAGCCGCCCGAGGATTCTCCGGCGGCTCTTTTTGTGCGCCCTCGATCCACAGATTTTCTCTTTTTGCTAGACGAAGGGGGGCGGTCTAATTGTGTTACGGGTGAAGAACGATCGTTCGAGAGTAGTTTGAGGCATCGATGCTGAATGATGTGCTGCTGATCTGGAAGTTTCGGTCGGGCGACACGGACGCCCTGGCGAGGATCTATGAAGACCACAGGCAGAACCTGCTTCGGATCGCCGCCGGGCTGCTGAACCAGACCGCCGCTGCCGAGGATGTCGTACACGATGTCTTCGTGCAGTTGGCGCAGTCGCCGGAGAAGCTCAAGCTCCGGGGCAACCTGCGGAGCTTCCTGGCCACCTGCGTCGTCAATCGCGTGCGAAACGCCAATAAGACGGCGCAGCGACGGCGGGCGGGCGGCCTCGACCAGGCCGAGGCGGTCGCCTGCGACAGTCCCGGCCCGGAGCGGTGGATTCTCGCCAACGAGCGATTCACGAAGCTCCACAACGCACTGGCCGAGCTTCCGTATGAGCAGCGGGAAGTCGTCGTCCTGCACCTGCAGGGCGGCGCGAAGTTCCGGGATATCGCGAAATCCCAAGGCGTTTCCATCAACACGGTCCAGAGCCGGTACCGGTACGGCCTGGAAAAACTGCGGTCCCTTTTGGATGGCGAGGTTTGACATGGACCCGAAAGAGAAGATCGAACGGTTCATCACGGATACGAACGTGGACATCGACTCCGCGGGAGACCGCCAGGTGCTCCGCGACGTCCTGCGGGCGCACCGGGATTTCAAGCAGGAACACGAACAAGAGCGACAACCCCCGATCTGGAGAAGCATCATGCACACTCGCACCACCAAACTGGCCACGGCGGCCACCGTCATTCTGGCCGTGGGCCTGTTCCTCATCGCATCGAACTGGATGACCCGACCCGCCTGGGCCCTGGCACAGACGATCGAAGCCCTCAAGAGCGTCAAGGCGATCCACATTACGGGACGGGTCCACTACCCCGACCGACAGATCGACGTGGCGATCGATATTTGGGCGACCGCCAGTTCCGACGACCCATCCCTCTCAGGCGACTTCTTCTACCGCGAGGGCGACGACCACGTCTGCGTTGCCTCGGAACGCGAGAACCTGACCTACGTCAGCACGCGGCACGAGGCCCCGGCCGTCACGGTCGTCTATATCACCGAAGGGCTCAACCGCCGAGGCCCGATTTTCCCCAGCGGCAACATGCTGGAGGAGTTCAAGAGCGCGGCCCAGAACTGGCGGGAAGAGTATCGCAGCGATCCCGTCACCGGCAGGCCCTGCGTGTACGTCACCTTCTCCGGTCCCGCGGTCAACACCGCCCGCTACTGGCTGATCCAGATCGACCTGACGACCAAGCTGCCGGTCCGGGCCGCGGTCTGGTTCGATGAGAATCGCCAGGGCCCGGCCCACTTCGAGTACAGCGGCATCACCTACAATCCGACCCTGCCGGCAGGTCTCTTCGAGTTCTCCATGCCCGCCGGCGCCCAGGTCGTGGATTGCCGAAGGATTCGTAAGATCCTGGTCGAAACGCCGGGGCTTGGCCTGCCGGTCGGCGGACTGTCGTCCGAAGACGCCTGCAAGGAAGTCGCACAGGCCTATTGGCGGGCGGTCATCGCACAGGACTGGCCCACGGCCCGCAAGCTGCGTCCCCTCGCGTCGGACGAACTGTCGACCCTGTACGCGGGCAATCCGCCGGTCGAACTGCTCGGAATCCCTCGGATGAACCATGTCGAAGACCCTGGAACCTTGGTCGAAGTCACAACCGTCATAAAACTCAAAGACGGAACAATCAACAAATCCCTATTGAATGTGGATCTCCGTGACACAGCCGCCGGCAGAGTCGGCGTGCTCGCCGGGACCATCGGACCGGAGTTCTATAAATAGGATCGACCAAAGCCCGATTCGCAGATTCAGGCCGCCGGTGCTCTGTGCCGGCGGCCTGAATCCTGTGAGGACAAACCCCATCGCCAGATTTTGCGTTGCCGCGACCGACTGGAAGGCATATCCTGGACCGCGTCTGAATAGGTCCATGATTCCCCCTGGAGACGCCATGGCGACGAGCCTTCTGCAAGAGCACATCAATGCCGTCATCCGCACAGGCTACCGCTTCGCCTATTTCGTGTTGCGGGCCTGGTGGTTCCTGCGGAGACCGCAGACCCACGGCGCCGCTGTGGCCTTGTGGCGCGAGGGCGAAGTCCTGCTGATCCGCACCAGTTATCGGAGCTGTCTGTCGCTGCCCGGCGGGTTCGTTCGATCGGGTGAACCTTCGGAACAGGCGGCTCGCCGGGAATTGAAGGAGGAACTCGGCCTGTTGCTGCCGCCGCAATCCCTGCGTCATGCCTGGCACGGCACGCTCCCCTTCGAATGCCGCCGGGACACGATCGACATCTGGGAAACCAGAGTGGACGCCTCTGCGACGCCTTGCGTCACAGGGCGGGAGATCGTCTGGGCCGACTGGATCACGCCCGCCGAGGCGTTGAGCCGTCCTCTGCTGCCGCACGTGGCCGTCTATTTGTCGCAGGTCGGGGGAAAAACAGAGTCCCCATCCCTCTAAACCCCAGCATCAAACCAGACGATCTAAAGGAAGCCCGCCGTCGGAGACCGGCGACGTTGCAGCGCGACGGGAAACGGAGTTTGCGACATCGGCAATAGGGCATATAAAAAACTTGCGTGCCACGTCATTTCAGGATATAGTAAATAGTTGCAGGTTGATTGTAGCCCTGACCGTCCGCACCGACGCGAAGCCCGAAGGCTTCCCGCGTTGGTCGGACCGGCGTTCTTGTGAGGCTGTGAATGCTAGATCGGAGACCTGGGTGAGTGCGTATTCGGGACGATCTGTGTGAAACACGGTCCCTCTGCGCTTCAGATTCATCCCACCAAAGTTCACGTTCGGCCAACGCTTGGCAGGAAGGAGGTAGATCAGTCGAATTCGGATTCCACCGCGCAGCGGCGCGACAGCGCCGATGCCGCGAAATCCCCGGTGGGCAGAGTCGGTTGACGCTTGGAGCCGTATCATCAGTGAGTTGTGGTGTGGACTTCTTAAGGAGGACATTATGATGAAGAAATCTGTATGCTTGGCGACGGTAGTGGCGTTGGCCTTCACCGTCGGCGCAGGCGCCCAAGAATTGGGACAGGGCAAAGTCCTGTTCGAATACTGGGATGGGATCAGCGGAACCAGCGTTGACGGCAACTTGAGGACCAACGCCAACTTCCCGAACAACCCGACCAGCTCCGTGTGGCTGGACAAATTCCAGAGCCCGTCCGGTCGCGCCGACAACTACGGCGTGCGCGGACGCGCGTTCTTGACCCCGCCCGAGACGGGCGAGTACACCTTTTGGGTCGCCGGCGACGACAACTGCCAGCTCTGGCTGAGCACCGACGACACCGCTGCCAACGCCACGATGATCGCCCAGGTCGCCTCCTGGACGGGTGTCGCAGAGTGGGGCAAAGAGGCCGGTCAGAAGTCGGCCCCCCAGGCTCTCGTAGCCGGGCAGAAGTACTACATCGAAGGCCTGATGAAAGAAGGCGGCGGCGGCGACAGCCTGGACGTCGGCTGGGCCGGCCCCGGCATCGGCGACAAGACCGTGGTCATCGCGGGCCAGTACCTGACCGCGTTCATCCGCGATCCGGAACCCCTGTTCCTGGCCCAGAATCCCAAACCGGCCGACAAGGCCCTGGATGTCCTCAGCGCGACTTTCGAGTGGACCCCCGGCATCACCGCGGTGGCGCATGAAGTCTACTTCGGAACGACTGCGGAACTGACCGAAGCCGACAAGAAGCCCGCCCTGCCGGGCGTCGCGATGTACTACCACTTCGACCCGCTGGAGCCGGGCAAGACCTATTATTGGCGAATCGATGAGGTCGATGCAGCCGGCAACAAGTACACCGGCAAGGTCTGGAGCTTCACCGTGATGCCGATCGAGGCCAACACGCCCAGCCCGAAGACCGGCGTAGCCAATGCTCCGCAGACGCTGACGCTCGGTTGGAAGGCCGGCCAAAGCGCCGTGAGCCATAATGTCTACCTAGGCACCGATGAAGTCGCCGTCACGGCAGGCGAGGCCGCCTTCGTGGCCAACGTCGCCGAGGCGAAGTACGCGGTGACCGATCTGCTGCCGGCGACGACCTACTACTGGCGCGTGGACGAAGTCGATTCCGCAGGGATCAAGATCCCGGGCGACGTCTGGAGCTTCTCCACAGTGCCGGTGATCGAGCCGGTTGACGATCCGACCCTCGTCGGCTGGTGGACGTTCGACACCGAACCGGCCAACAGTCTGACCGCCGTGGATATGTCGGGCAACAGCCGCCATGGCGTGCTCGTCGGCGAAATCAAGTTCGTAAGCGATTTCTTCATGGGACCGGTCCTGCAACTGCCCGGCGGAGACGGCAAGTACGTGAATATCGGCGCTGTCGGCATCAGCGGCAACGATCCGACCACGATCGCCTGCTGGGCCAAGGCCGACCACACGAACATCCCCGACTGGACGCTGGTCTTCGGGTTCACCGGAACCGCCACCGGCGAAGGCGGCAATGGCAGCCACCTGAACATCGGCAGCCTCGGTGGCCCCGGCGGCGTCGGCGCCCATTGCTGGGGCTGGGAAGAGACGATCTTCACAGATCAGCAGGCCCTCGAATGGCATCACTACGCCGTGACCTATGACGGCACCACCATCCGTTACTTCGGCGACGGTGTCGAGATGGACACCGATGTCGCCAAGTCCAATGTCCAGAACTTGGCGATTCGCGCCGACCGCGTCCACATCGGCAAACGCCGGACGCAGGAAAGCTCGTTCCCGGGCAAGGTCGATGATTGCCGCGTCTACAACCGCGTGCTCTCGGCCGAAGAGATCGCTGCGATCGGCACCCCCCAGAAGAACATCGTCTGGGTCTCCTTCCACGCTGCCGATGACAAGCCCGTGGCGGAAGCGGCCGCGGTTGGTTTCACGCAGGCGTCCGACATCGGGTACACCGACCTGCTGAAGGCCCAGGGCTACAACGTCGTCCGTTACGTCTCGACGGGCACGCCCGATGCGGCCCTGCTCAACACCGCGGACCTGGTGATCATCAGCCGGGCAGCTTCCAGCGGCAACTACCAGAACGCCAACGCGACGAACTGGAACAGCATTTCCGCTCCCACGATGGTCCTGGGCGGCTATGTCATCCGGAAGAATCGCCTCGGCTTCTCCACCGGCAACACGATCCCGGACACCACCGGCGACATCAAGCTGACGGTCCTGGACCCGATGCACCCGATCTTTGACGGGGTCGCCCTGGAGGCCGACGGCACCATGGCCAACCTCTATGCCGGCGTGGTTCCCATTCCCACCCCGGCGGCGACCATGTCGAGAGGCATCTCGATCGTGACCGAGGCGGCCGGCGCCGAAGGCACAGTCCTGGCAGTAGTCGCGGCCAGTTCCGCAGCCACCGGTCCTGCCGGCGCGATGGTCATCGCAGAATGGCCCGCCGGAGCCAGTGTCACCCATGACGGCGGCGCTGGAACCGATGTGCTGGCCGGTCCCCGGCTGGTCTTCCTGACCGGAAGCCGTGAGCCTTCCGGCGTCACCGGTGGACAGGCCGCTGCGGTCTTCGATCTGTATGACGACGGCGCCCTGATGTTCCTCAACGCGGTGAACTACCTGCTCAACCCGCCGCCGGAGCCTCCGGCCCCCGCTGGAACCAGCACGCTGACCAACGGCGGCTTCGAGGACGGCGTTCTTGCTCCGTGGGGCACCTACGGCGCTTTGACCGCGACCGTGGTCACGACGCTGGAAGGCGCTGCGGTGGCCGAGCCTGTCGCCGAGGGTACGTACTGCCTGTTCGTGGACCTTCCCACCCCGGCGGCAAACTTCTGGGATGCCGGTCTGCAACCGAAGCCCATCGTGTTCGAAGCGGGCAAGAAATACACCTTCTCGGTGTGGTTGAAGGCCAAAACTGCCGATGTACAGATCAACCTCAAGCCGGAACTGGCTGCCGATCCGTGGACCGGTTACGGCGAGAAGATGGTCACCGTGACGACGCAGTGGCAGGAATTCAGCGTTACGACGCCGGTGTTCGACACGACCATCAATCCTCCGGGCCTGACCCTGCATGTCGGCCATGCAACCGGTGGATTCTGGGTTGACGGCGCCAGGCTTTACGAGGGCGACTACGCCCCCGCTCCGTGATGGAAAGGAGAATTGCTCTAAAGCACTTGCTTGACAGCACGTGACGCAAGTGTCTGTCGGTTGGTTGATGTCTCGTATGGGGGCGCGCATCGCGCCCCCATACATGCTTTTTCGGTTGGAGCCGGCGCCGGTATCTGCCGGCGCGTGCCATGCAGGCAGGGCGGCCAGGGTCTAACGATGTCCACAGATTGGGGGACGGCCCTTCCCCATCCGCATCGCTGCGGAGCCTTTGGGCGTCGTGATCGTCTGCGACCTTGGTTTTCGCCGGATGGACTGCACAGGACCATAGATCCAGGCCGATGGACGAGTCTGAGCACCTTGTGCGGCGTAAGACGTGTCGCCGTCCAGATGGGGTCTATTCGCCCGGATCGAGCGTCGGCGATCGGCCGGCAGGAAGGAAGGAGGTGACCGGTCAAGTTTTGGATTCCACCGTGCTACGGCGTGACAGCGCCGGTTTCACAAGATGTCAGGTGGGCGGAGTGTGTTGACGCTTGGAATCGTATTCCGAGCGAATGTGGCAAAAAACTTCTTAGGAGGACGTTATGTATCGCAAGTGTGTGTGTGTGGCTGCCCTGTGCCTGACGCTGGCCCTCGCCGGCAGCGCGGGCGCCCAGCTCGGACAGGGCAAAGTCCTGTTCGAATACTGGGACGGAGTGAGCGGAACCAGCGTTGACGGCAACTTGAGAACCAACGCCAACTTCCCGAACAGCCCGACCAGTTCCGTGTGGCTGGACAAGTTCCAGAGCCCGTCCGGTCGCGCCGACAACTACGGCGTACGCGGACGCGCGTTCCTGACCCCGCCCGAGACGGGCGATTACACCTTCTGGGTCGCCGGCGATGACAACTGCCAGCTCTGGCTGAGCACCGACGACACCGCTGCCAACGCCACGATGATCGCCCAGGTCGCCTCCTGGACGGGTGTCGCAGAGTGGGGCAAAGAGGCCGGTCAGAAGTCGGCCCCCCAGGCTCTCGTAGCCGGGCAGAAGTACTACATCGAAGGCCTGATGAAAGAAGGCGGCGGCGGCGACAGCCTGGACGTCGGCTGGGCCGGCCCCGGCATCGGCGACAAGACCGTGGTCATCGCGGGCCAGTACTTGACCGCGTTCATCCGCAGCCCCGAGCCCCTGCTGATGGCCTCCAAGCCCAAGCCGGCCGACAAGGCCGTGGATGTCCTGGGCGCGACCTTCGAGTGGACCCCCGGCATGACCGCGGTGGCCCATGAGATCTACTTCGGGACGACCCCGGAGTTGACCGCCGCCGACCAGAAGCCCGCCCTTCCGGGTGTCGCGATGTACTATCATTTCGACCCGATGGAGCCTGGCAAGACCTATTACTGGCGAGTCGATGAAGTCGACGCCGCGGGCAACAAGTATCCGGGCTTCACCTGGAGCTTCACCGTGATGCCGCTCGTGGCTCACGCTCCGACTCCCGCCGACGGCGCCAAAGACGTCGCCATCAAGCCGACGCTCAAGTGGGTCGCAGGCCAGAACGCGATCGGCCATGTCCTGTACCTGAGCAAGGACAAGGCCGCCGTGACCGCAGGCGATGTCGCCACCAAGGCCGGCATCCTCTCCGACGTCACGTTCACCCCGGAAGTCGCTCTCGATGCGTTCTCCAGCTACTACTGGCGCGTCGATGAGATCGACATGGCCGGCGGCACCGTGGCCGGTCCGGTCTGGAGCTTCACAACCGTTACCTACGCCTCGATCCTCGAAGGCCAGACCACTCTGACCTACAACAACAGCGTCGCGCCGTACATCACGTCGACCGCGATGCCCACCCCGGCCGACCTGACCGCCGGCGGCAAGCTGACCGACCTGGCCATCCGGTTCCAGGGTCGCGCAGCCCCCACGGGCGGGCTCTCCTATGATGACGCCACCGGCACGTATTCCCTGACGGGCGCCGGCGCAGACATCTGGGGAAATGCCGACCAGTTCCACTATGCCTACAAGACCCTCAACGGCGACGGCACCATGGTCGCCCGCGTGGTCGACGTCGGCACCGGCACCAGCGAATGGGCCAAGGGCGGCGTCATGATCCGCCAGAGCCTCAATGCCGATTCGACCCATGCCTACATGCCGATCACAGGCCCCAGCGCCACGGTGGCCTCCGGCGGCAACGGCGCCAGCTTCCAGCGGCGTCTGCTCACGGCCGGCGCTTCGTCGAACAACGACAACGCCACCCGCGTCGGGCCCCCCTACTGGGTGAAGATCGAGCGTAAGGGCGATGCCTTCAGCGGTTTCATCTCCGCGGACGGCGTCGAATGGACCCAGTTGGGCACCGCTCAGACCATCGCGATGGGCAATCCCGTCTACATCGGTCTGGCTGTCACCTCCCATGCTGCTGGCCAACTGCGGACCTTCAAGTTCGACAACGTCGCCACCACAGGCGATATCACCCCGGCCGGCCTGTTCGCGTCCTGGGACGACATCGGCATCGCCAGCAACGACCCGGCTACGATGAGCGTCGCCATTGAAGACGCCGCGGGCAAGGTCGCTGTGGTCGCCCATCCGGATCCCAAGGCCACTCAGACCACGGTCATGGATCTGGTCAGAGTCCCGCTGGCCGCCTTTGCCGGCGTGGATGTCAAGAACGCTGCGAAGCTCACGCTCTCGATCGGTGACGGCCAGCCCGGCGGCGCCGGCGTCATGACCTTCGCGGACATCCGCACAGTTCAGCCTGCGGTTTCGCCGGCTGCCGACGCGATGGACATCACCGTCGCGGGCGATGCCGTGATCGGCTTCCCGGAATACGCCGGCTCGTGGCCGGCCGCGGAAATCCCCGCATTGTCCATCGATGACAAGATCACGACCAAGTATTTGAATTTCGGCGGCGCCTCGCGGGCCAGCGGCATCATCGTCACGCCGGCTGTCGGCGCCACGGTGGTCACGGGTCTGAGCCTCACGACCGCCAACGACGCTGCCGAGCGTGATCCGGTCGCGTTCGAGCTCTACGGCTCCAACAAGGGCGTCGAGGGTCCCTGGGCGCTGATCGCCAAGGGCGCCATCGACGACTTCTCTCGTCCGGTCGCCTGGCCGCGTCGGTGGAAGAACGTCACCCCGCTCGGTTTCGCCAATGCGATTCCGTACACCAACTACAAGGTTGCGTTCCCCGCAGTCCGCGGTCCCAACGCCAACAGCATGCAGATCGCCGAGATCGAGCTGCTGGGCACCGTTGCCGAGGGCGAAGGCCCGGTGGTCTTCTGGGTCACCTTCCATGCAGCCGACAACGCCCCCTCGGCCCCCGCAGTCACCGGCGGCTTCACCACAGCCCCGGATAAGGGCTACACCGATCTGCTGAAGGAAGCCGGCTACACGGTCGTGCGTTACGTCCAGACCGGCTCGCCCAACGTGGACATGATCAAGGCAGCAGCGGACCTGGTGATCGTCGGCCGTTCGGTCGCCAGCGGCAGCTTCCAGAACGCCGCGGCCACCACGTGGAACTCCGTTCCCGTTCCGATGATCTCCATGAACGGGTACATCAACCGCAAGAGCCGGATGGGCTTCAACACAGGAAGCACCATTCCGGACAGCACCGGGGACGTCAAGCTGGCAGTCCTGGACCCGGCTCACCCGATCTTCGCGGGCATCGACCTGACTGACGGCACGACGACCAACCCGTACGCGGGCATGGTTCTGTACCCGGACGGCGTCGCAGCTCGCGGCGTCTCGATCGTCACCGAGCCGGCGGCTGCCGGCGCGATCACTCTGGCGACCGTTTCCGCGGGATCGACCACCGGTCCTGCAGGCGCCATGGTCATCGCTGAGTACCCGGCCGGCACCGCCCTGATTCACGACGGCGGCGCTGGGACGGATGTCCTGCCGGCTCCTCGCCTGGTCTTCCTGAGCGGCGCTCGCGAAGCCGCCAGCGGCAAGGATGCGCAGACCGCAGGGCAGTACGACCTGTATGAAGACGGCGCCGTGATGTTCCTCAATGCCGTCGCGTACATGCTGCAGTAATCGCCAGTTGAACGGTGGAATCAGTTGACTGGTCACATCGAGGGCTGTGGGCTCTGCTCACAGCCCTCTCTCTTTTGATGGGCGAGTCTGCGAGTTGACCCGGTCGGGAAATCGCACGGTCGTCTCGGGTCGCCCCAGAAGGATTCGCTCGGCCGCCTCCACGCCCTGCATGAACGAATGGTCCATGTTGCCCACCTCGTACTTCCACGCGCCGAACCGACCCCGGCTCAGGATGCCCCTCTCGCTCAACGCCGGCTCGATCCTCTCCAATACGACGTCACGAGACAGGACCGGCGTTGGATATCCATGCTCCACCCGCCTGTGCCAGAGGCTCGCCACCGAGGCGCCCGACGGAATCAGCCGTGCGGCCTTGAGGCCGTCGAGCGTTTGACGGATGACCTCGTCGCAAGTGAGTCCCCCCTGTGACGCACGCGTCCCGGCCGACTCGCTTACTTCCGCCATCAGCGACCATTGCCTTCCCGGCTGGGCCACGTTGTTCCGCGAGTAGTTCGAGAACACCGTCACGCGGTAGAATGGCAGCTCGGGCTCGGGGCAGTACATCCAGCACTTGCCCGCCAGAGGTTCAGGGACAGGCCCCTCCAGGCCCACGCCGATCGCGTGGGTGCTCGAATACCGCAGGCCATCCCGCAAGGCGGGATCTGAGATCTGAGATTTGAGATTTGAGATCCTCCCCAGCAACAGATCCAGCGGCAGGGTCGTGATAAGCCGGTCGTAGGGAATCGTGCGGCCATCGGACAGGCGGACCGTCCTGGCCTCGGCGTCGATTTCAGTCGCCTCCACGCCCAGACGAAGCCGCTCGGCCGGCAGCCGCTGGGCGATTGCCTCCCAGATCCGTCCGGTCCCACCGTGAAGGGGGAAACGGAACGTGGCGTTAGGACCCCAGCCCAGGTCGTCCCGGCCCTCGATCACGTTGCGAAGAACCCGTTTGAGATCGATCGTCGCGACGCGTTCGCCCATCCACTGCGTGCCCAACTCGGCGGGCTCGGTCGCCCAGACCTTGCGGTTATACGGCGTCATGAAGACCCGTGCCAGCCCTGGGCCGAAGCTCCGTAGAATCCAATCGGCGAACGTTGCCGGAGCGGGTCCGGCGACGTCTCTAGCGTCGATGAGCCCTTCCAGGCACTCCAGCAATTCCTGCGCAGGCAGATGACGGATGTTGTTTTGCAGGGGATAGGGGATGAACCGCCCCCGCATCCAGATCCAGGCCTCCCGCACGTGCTCGACCCATTGGTCTTTGAGGACCGAATCGAGCACCCGGTCAAAGTAGTCGTAGTGCGAGAAGACGACGTGGCCGCCGAGGTCCCAGGTGAAGCCTCGGTCATCCACATAGGACGAAGAAAGCCCGCCGACGCGCGATTCCTTTTCGAACAGTTGCCAGTCGACGCATCCGGCCTCGTGCAGCCGCCAGGCGGCCCCGAGCCCGGTCGGGCCTGCGCCGAGGATGACAATTCTCTCGTGCGGCTTGCCTTTGCCTTCGATCTGCATGCCTTGTCGTTCCACACCAGGTCTCCGAATCCCTTGCTGCATCTGCGGCCCATCCGGGCCAGGCGTCCCGATTATATCGGAGAGTCCACAGCAACCCGCTGAGATTTTCTCGCCCGACGCGATCGGGCAGAACGCTTGTCGCACCAGAGACGAGCCGCTATAATCCTCGCATCTGGGTTCGGGAGGCAAGCTCCTTCCGATCGACGCGATGGGATCGGACGACCGTGAAGGCAGATGTTTGAAGGAGCAGATGGACGCGTGAAGTTCGGGATGATCATCAATCCGAAGGCGGGACCGACCAACACCCATCGCAAGGTCCACCAGTTGCAGGCGGTCAAGGAAGTCCTGGGCGACTGCGAGATTCGGGGCCTGGAGACCACCTCCCGCGAAGAGTTCATGCAGTGCGCCGCGGAACTGGCCCGCGAGGTCGAAGTCCTGATCGTCGCCGGCGGCGACGGGTCCTTCTCCGACGCGATCAATGCCCTGGACAGCCAAACGACCTTCTCCTACCTGCCGTTCGGTTCGGGGTGCGCCATGCGGTACGCTCTGGACCTGCCGCCCCAGGTGACCCGCGCCGCCAAACGGATTAAGGAAGGCCGCCTGCGGCTCTATGACCTCATCCTCTGTGACGGGGTGCGAAAGGGCTTCATGACCAGCGTCGGGCTCGAAGCCGACATCATCCACCGCCGGGAGTCTCTGCGGGACAGCGGCATCTACGGCCCCCCCGCCTACGCCATCGCCACGTTCGGATCGTTCTTCACCGACCTGGAGCGGACCGACATGACCATCCAACTCGACGGCGAAGAACTCGTGGTTCGCAACGCGGTCACCGCAATCGTCACCAAGATCCCCTACTACGGATACAACATGAAGATCGTGCCCAACGCGGTCTTCGACGACGGGCATCTGCACCTGCTGGCGATCAACTCCGGCTGGGCCGAAATCGTCGGCGGCATGGCCAACGCCTTCCTCAAGGAGAACCGGATGGGCATCTACCGAAAGGCCCGCGAGATCCGGATCACGACCGGGCGAGAGCGATACGCCCAGGTTGACGGCAACATCTACCGCAAAGGCACCAGCTTCGAGTTCAAGGTCCTGCCCCAGGCCCTTCGGATGTGGTGCTGACCCCCAAGCCGCGAGGCACGGAGTCCGGCGGCAACCCGCTATTGCGAGCGGCGGTCGCTCCCGGTCATGGGAACGAACCGCACGGGCATCACGGCCTCACGATGCACCTGCCCCTGGTCGTCTTTGGTCAGCAGGATCAGATGCTGGAACCCATGGGCCCCCTCGACCGGCAGGATCATCCGCCCGCTCGGCTTGAGCTGTTCGAGCAAGGGGGGAGGGACTTCCATCGCGGCGGCAGTTCCGACGATCGCGTCGAAAGGCCCATACTCAGGCCAGCCGTAGTAGCCGTCTCCCGCGCGGACGTGGACGTTGTGGTAACCCAGGCTCGCCAATACTTCGGCAGCGGACTTCGCCAGCGGCTCCACGATCTCGATCGAGTACACCTGGCGCGCGATCTCCGCACAGACCGCCGCCTGATACCCCGACCCGGTGCCGATCTCCAGCACGACCGAATTCGGATCGAGCGAAAGCGCCTCCGTCATAAACGCCACGACATAGGGTTGGCTGATCGTCTGCTCGTAGCCGATGGGCAGCGGATGGTCGGCATAGGCAGCGGCTTGTTGCGATACCGGGACGAAGGCATGACGCGGAACCGTCCGCATGGCCCGAAGCACGTTCGGATCCCGGACTGCCCTCGCCTGGATCTGCGCGGCCACCATGCGATCCCGTTCGGCGACTCGCTCCCCGAACCCCGGATGGCGAGGCGGGCTGACATCCGCCGTCGCACGTTCGTCCTCGACCATCTCGGGAGAGGCCGCTGGTTCCGCCTTGCAACCTGCACAACCGGAGCCTCGTCCCGGACTCGGCGAGCATCCCAATACAATCCCAAGCATGATGAGCCCCCAAAACCACAGATGAAGCCGTACTTGCCGACGCGTCGGTTCTTGCCATCGTAGTGACATCGCACGCACCTCCGTAAGACTCTCGACCGCGAGGTACAGATCGATACGCCCATTCGACAGGCTGACTGTATGGTATCCGCCCAACGCGTCGATGCATAGAGGCCGATGGACGAAAACTCCTCGTGAGGCGAGCTTCACCATTCGACCCATCCGCTATGCTGCATGGATGAGCACTGCCTTGCGGTTCTTCGCAAGGCAAATGGCCCTGCTACACGACCCTTGACAACGACCAGCAGATCGACTATCCGTTCCTCCATGCGAAGAACTGCCTGCTTGTTGATCCTGTTGCCTCTACTGGTAGGCGTCAAGACCCCGACCCCGCAGCCGAACTATCCGCGGATCGAGGATTGCCCCTTCCCGGCGGACCCGAACCTCGTCGAGGGCAAGCTCCTGGGCTGGGTGCGGGTCGAACTGGGCAAAGAACTCATCCACACCCGGACCTGGCACGATCCCAACGGCGACCTCGCCAAGGTCGAAATCGTCCGCGGCCCGGACGGCGTGAAGCTCGTCAACAAACCCAAGACCGCCTCCTACACGATCTTCTGGATGCCCAGGCAGGTCATGACCACCGCGATCGTCGTGCGAGTCACCGACGATCCCCGTTCGGGCAAACCCATGAGCGACACCGGCACCCTCCTCGTCCAGGTCGTCCCGCGAGGACAGCGCGTGGCCCCCAAAGCCAAGGGCTGCGGCGGCCCGCCCTGAGAATGGACTGATGCCCATGAACTGCAAGATGTGCGGCGCCTGCTGCATCGCGCCGTCGATCAAGACCCCGATGCCCAACATGCCTCACGGCAAGCCCGCCGGTGTGCGATGCGTCAATCTGACCGAGGACAATCGGTGCAGACTGTTCGGCCGGCCGGAACGCCCCTCCTTCTGCCTCGCCTGGACGCCCACGCCGGAACTGTGCGCCAACTCCCTGGACCAGGCCCTTCGGAATATCGCGGCTCTCGAAGAGCAAACGCAGTAGCACGCCCTCACGGTCTCGTCGCTCGAAAACGCTCTCACTTTCTGGAGACGAAGGCGTTGCCGCGGATGTAGAATCGCAGGAGCCGCCTGGCCCATCGGCCCGCGTAATCGACCCCGATGCGAGGCCGTTTCACAATGGTGAACCGCTCGGCTTGGCCTGAGTCTGCGATGTAGAAATCGTCGCTGAGAAGATCGTGTCCGTTAAGGCGTCTGTCGATGTGCATCGCCTTGCACAGCAGGCCCGGTCCCTGCGTTCGCCCTTCGATGTTCCGCACCGGCTCGATGGCCCGCAGCAGCACAGCCGATGCCACCCCTTGGGCCTGCGTCACCACATTCATGCAGGAGTACATCCCATAGATGAGGTACACATAGGCATGGCCCGGCGGACCGAACATGACCTCCGTCCGCTTCGTCCGCCCGCGGGCCGAGTGTGCGGCCAGATCATGCGGACCGAGGTACGCCTCGACCTCGACGATCCGCCCGACCTGCTCGACGCCTTCGCACACGTGCACGAGGCGCTTGCCCAGCAATTCCCGCGCGACGACGATCGTATCGCGGTCGTAGAACTCGCGAGACAACTTCCGTTCGACCGGATTCATCGAGGCCCCGCCCCGCGTCCCGGCATCGGCGGCCCGCCCGATCCCGGGCCGAACCCCGGCGGCAGCGACTGCGAATCGTCGGGCTCGCCCTCGCGGACATCGTACTGAGAACCTGAAAAATCACGGCCTTGCACCACGCTCCAGGGCTGGCCGGACCCGCCGGGCATCATTTGCCCGAACCCCGCGGCCACGGCGCCCGCGGTCGTGGAGATCGTATCGACGCAGACCAGCAGGACGAATACGTGCGCGACCAGAAGCGTCAGCCGCACGAGCGAATGCGAAAAGGAACGAGGCCGCATGAACAATCGAACGCCCGCGTAGATCGCCAAGCCCAACGCCACGATGGCCAGCACCGGGACCAGCACCATGCAGATCAGAAACGCCGCCCCGGGCTCACGCTGGAACTCGCGGAAGTAATCGCCTGCTTCGAGATACACGGACACGCCGATGGCCGCCAGGACCAGCGCCAGGAGAAACGCCGCGTCCAGAAGATACCGCGCGAACCATTCGTCGGAGGATGCGCCGCTCTCCGACAGGATGTTCTGTTCCGGCGCCGACATCGGCCGACTCCTCAGTAGTCCAGAAACACGATGTCCTCGGGGATCGCCACCACGTCGCGATGGCCGGGCCCGAGGAGCTTCTTGATCTCCGTGCTGTGCTTGCCCGCGAGAGTCTTGAGTTGAATGCTGTCGAGACTGGCGACGGCCTTGGCCGACTCGTTGAGCATCACCACCTCGCCCTGTTCGAAGGAGCCCTCGACGCCCTTGACGCCGCTGGGCAGCAGGCTCTTGTGATTGCGGAGGGCCTTCATCGCGCCCTCGTCGATGCGGATCGTTCCCGCGGGGCTGCTGTTGAGAATCCAGCGGGCGCGGTTGCTGAGCTTGCGTTTGGGCATGAAGATCGTGCCGAGCGGCTCGCCCGCCATGATCCGACTGATCACCTGTTTCTCGCGACCGTTGGCCAGCACGATCCGGCACCCCGCGTTGGCAGCAATCTTCGCGGCCTCGATCTTGGTCTTCATCCCACCGGTGGAGTGGACGCTGCCCGAACCGCCGGCGTTCCGCATGATCTCTTCGGTGATCTCGAACACCACCGGGATCGGCTTGGCGTCCGCGTGCTCGGCCGGGTTCTTGTCGTACAGCGCGTCGATGTCCGTCAGCATGATCAAGAGGTCCGCGTCGATCTTGCTGGCGACCAGGGCGCTGAGCTTGTCGTTGTCTCCGAAAGCGGTGCCGATCTCCGCGGTGCTGACGCTGTCGTTCTCGTTGAGCACAGGCACCACGCCCAGGGCCAGCAGCGTCTCGATCGCGTTGCGAAGGTTGAGATAGGTCTTGCGGTTGGTCAGCACCTCCGCGGTCAGCAGCACCTGGGCGACCTGCACCCCCTGCTGCTCGAACGCCTTGCGGTATTCGCGCATCAACAGAGGCTGGCCGATTGCGGCGCAGGCCTGACGCATCTTCATCTCGCGGGGCTTCTCGGCCAAACCGAGCTGGCCCGCCCCCATGCCGATCGCGCCGCTGGTGACGATGACCACCTGCCGCCCGGACTCGGTCAGGGACTTGACCTGATCCGCCACGCCGGTGAAATAGGCCGTGTCGATCCCACCGCCTTTGGCCAAGGTGTTCGTACCGATCTTGATGACCACACGTTTCGTCTTGTCGAAATTTCGCATATCCACTCTCTGGGGAATCCACGATGCATCCCGAATCCATTCGAATCTCCGATGCACTCTGGGAGCATTATAAGCCGCGTCGAATCGCTCCTTCAAGGGCAAAAGGGCCATCGTCGCGTCGTCACAATGCTCCGCCCCGGGAGAAGTGAAATCGCCCTGCGTGGCGACCTGCCGCGATGGTATAATGGCAGGACACGTCTCGGCGACGTAGCTGGACGCGACAAGTCGGACGAAGGTTCTGTTACAGGACGACGCGTGGCACAGAAACCGTTTCATGAGATGGCCAAGAGGGCCCAGAACGAAGGGCGACGTCTGGTGGTCCCGCTGATGGGGTTTCCCGGATTGAACCTGACCGGATGCACGGTCAAGCTGGCTCAGCAGAACTACGGCCAGCATTACAGAGTGATCCGACTGCTAACCGAGACGTTCTGCCCGGATATGGTGTTCCCTCTGATGGATCTGTCCGTCGAGGCGAATGCGCTCGGTCGTTACACTGTCTTCCCCAAAGAGGAATCGGCCACGGTCCTGAAGGACAGCTTCTCGGCCGACGATCTTGCGGCCTGCTCGCAAATCAACATATCGTTCGATGCCCGCCTGCTCGGCTACGTCGAAACGGTGAAGCTCATGAGCATCGGCCTGCCCCCGTCCGTGCTGCGAGGAGCGTACGTCACAGGCCCCTACTCCCTGGCCGCGCTGATGATGGGCGCCGACGAAGCCGCCATGGCCACCATGCTGCGTCCCGAAGAACTGGCTCAGATCTGCCAGTTCACCGCCGAGAAGATTCAGGAATACGCGCTTCTGCTGATCGCGGCCGGCGCCCAGGTGATCTGTATCCTGGAGCCCAGCGCCGTCATGCTGGGTCCGGCCCAGTTCGAGCAGTTCTCTGCCTCGTATGTCCGCCATATCAACAACACCTGCAAATACGCCGGGGTCGCGACGGTCTACCACACGTGCGGCAACACCATGCATCTGGTCGAGTTGATGGCCGCAGCGGGAGTCGACGCCGTGAGTCTGGATTCGCCAGAGGCGGGGGTCGATCTTCCCGCGGTCGCACGCCGATTGCCGGTCAACGTCATGGTCATGGGCAACATCAGCCCCACCGGCGCAATCCTGCGGGAACGACCGGCCGACGTGGAGAACGAGGTGAGCGCTCTGCTGCGGAGCATGGAGCCGTTCCCGAATTTCATCCTCAGCACAGGCTGCGACTTGCCCCAGGAAACGCCGCTCGAGAACATCCATGCATTCCTGCGGGCCGGCCGGCGCCGCCGCATGCGAGGATGAGATCGTCTCGGCCTGCGAAAGTCATCCTTATAGGACTATCTTAGCTACCCTTTCGACGTATGCCGATCGCCATCGTGCGCCCACATTTACGCCAAACTCTTCCTGTTCTGCATCACGCTGGTTTAACTTGACAAGGCTGAGCAAAATAGGCACAATGCAGACATGTAGCAAATGGGGCGTCCGGTCTCACTGCCGAACAAGCACAAGAGATCAGATTGTAAGCATCACGGGGAATGGGGGTGGGTATGAATCAGTCTAGAGCGATTATCCTCAGCGTCTGTGTGGCGGCTATCATGTCCGTGGCGGCTCCGGCTCATGCGGGTCTGACGTACAGCGGAACCTTGTCGGTCGACGACGGCGGCTTGATCGCCACCGAATGAGCAGCCCGTCCTCCGGGTCCTCGCGTCGGCCGGTCCGATGGAACCCATTCTTTTCCAGGACCCGTTGCGAAGCGGGGTTGTGGATGGAAGTCTCCGCCAGGATCGCGTCACGCCTCCATGCGAACTCACGACCCGCCCAGCAGGTGATGCCGCGTAAACAGGATCGTCGCGTAGAACTGGAAGTCGGCGTTCTCCTTCTTGCGGAAGCCGTGGCCTTCGTCCTTGGCCATGAGGTACCAGACGGGTGTGCCGTGCTCCCTGACCCGCTCGACCATCTGCTCGGCCTCCGACAGCGGGACGCGAGGATCGTTTCCGCCCTGCACGACGAACAGGGGCTTGGTGATCTTGGCGGCATTGTTCAGCGGCGCGATCCGCTCGAAGAACTCCCGCATCGCGGGATCGCGTTCGTCGCCATATTCGGCCCGGCGCAGGTCCCGGCGGTAGCTCTCGGTGTTCTTGAGGAACGTGTTGAAGTTCGAGATCCCGACGATGTCGATCGCGCAGCGGATGCGATCGCTATAATGGGTCGAGACGGCCAGCGTCATGTAGCCGCCGTAGCTGCCGCCCATGACCAGGATCCGCGAGGCATCAAGATTCGGCTGCTTCGCGATCCAGTCGAGCAGAGCGCCGATGTCTTTGACCGAATCCTCACGCTTGAGGCCATTGTCGAGCTTGACGAAGCTCTTGCCGTAGCCGGTCGAACCGCGGACGTTGGGCAGGAGCAAGGCGACGCCGTGCTCGTTCAGGAAGTAGTTGCTGCGTCCGAGGAAGCCCGGTCGGGACTGGCTCTCAGGACCGCCGTGAATGACGATCATCACGGGACGCTTGCCGGTGAAACGGACCGCGGGCTCATAGAGAAACCCGGTGATCTCGCGACCATCGAAGCTGGGCCAGCGCACGAGCCGTGGCTCCGACAACTCGGAAGCGACGAGCCCGCCGAGTTCGCTCTCCGTCCAGCGGGACACCTCGCCCGTCTCGGTATCGAGCGAGTAGACATCCGAAGGCGAGCGGGCCGTGGAGATGGTGAAAGCCAGGTCCCGGCCTCTTGGATGCCACGTGAGACCGCCCGCGGTGCCTGTCGGGACCGCGTCCACGCGTTGCAGCCTGCGATCCGCGATGTCAAACAGATACAGCCGCGAGATGCCCGCTTCGTTCACGCCAAACGCGATCCGCCGGCCGTCCGGCGACAGATCCAGGCCCTCGACGTCCCAGGGGATCGAGTCCACCAGCGTCGTGATCAGGCGGGTCGCGAGGTCCATGTGAGAGAGCCGCTGGAATTCGGAGTCGTTGTCCGTCGTCAGGTAGAGTCCCGCACCATCCTTGCTGAATCGGGCGTTGCGATAGGAGACCGGTTCCGAGCCGGACTCTGTGAGCAGAGACTTCCCGCCCGTCTGGAGATCCAGGAGCCACAGGCGACTTTCGTTGATGGAGACATATTCGCCGATCAGAAGTCCTCGGTCGTCGGGCGACCAGTCGAGGACGGACCAGCCGCCACCGCTGACTTGCAGGACGAGCCGGTCGGTCTTCGGGTCGAGCGGGTCCATGATGTAAAGGTCGCGGTCGGCGCCATTGCGGCGGGTCGAACCGTAGGCGATCCGGTCGCCTCGGGCGCTCCACTCGATGCCGCCGTTCTGGGAGCGGCCGCCGTCGGTCAGCAGCGTCACCCGCCCATCCGCGACGTCGTAGCGATAGATCTGGCCGAACTCGTTGCCGCCGACGTCCTTGGTGAACAGGAAATACCGCCCCGTCCGAGGCTCGTATGCGGCCCCGCTGATCGGCTCGTCGAAGAACGTCAATTGCGTTCGCGCCCCGCCGGGCTGTTTGACACGATGGATCTGAGCGGTATTGGCGAACCGCGTGGAGATCAGGATCGACCGCTCGGTCGGATGCCAGTCCGCAAAGGACGCCGAGCGCGATTCCGTGTACCGCCGGACTTCGCCCGCCAGGGAGACCGGGATGGGAGGCAGGCCTTGGACCACCAGGTTCTCGCCCGGCCGAATCTCCCCGACCTGCCCCGATGCGTTCCACGAAGCTCCTGAAACCACCCCCAACAGCACCGCCCAACGAAACGCACTTCGCTTGTCCATAGCTCATCCCACCATACGAACGCTTTGAACGCATACAACGATGGCACTGTTGTAGGGGATGACCGGCGTTTTGCCAAATGGAAATCGGGGCGGGGCCGGAGTTACGGTCGGACCTGGAAGATGCTGGGCCCGGTGATCTGCGTCTCGACATTGCGGGTCTTGAGGTCCACGAGAATCGCGTCGACCAAGGCGCCGTTCAGGTAACAGGGACGCTGGTCGTCGCCTGTGATCCACAAGCGGGACCGCACCTGGTCGTAGACCAGCTCGGAACCGACGAAATTCAAATGGTCGATCTCGCTGTCGTACTCGATGCCCTTCGACGCGACGAACGATTCCAGTTCCACGCGGTTCTGGTCCGTCTGGCGCAGCGTCGCCTCGACCTGTCCGGCGACCACCTGCGTTTGGGGCCCCCACTGGCCGTCCACCTGGGGGAAGTAGCGCAGTTCGAGTTGCTGCGAATCGTCCTCCGCAACGATTCGTCTGGACTGGGTCCAATACGTCAGCTTGTCGAAGTTGCTCAACCGGGCGTAGAACGGCTTGAAGGTCGCATTCGGATCGTCCTTCGACTGGACCGTGGCGGCGTTGTGAATCCAGATAACGCCGGGACCGGAGGCAGCCAATTCAGCCGCCATTGTATCATACCGCAGATCGTGAGCGTCCAAAGTCACGCGACCGAGGAGCTTACCCGCGGCGCGGCGCCACATCCGAACCGCCACAGGCGCCGCATCCACCGTCCCCAGCCCGCCGTCCGCGACAAATCGGCGGAGATCGACCTTGGCGTCGTCGGGCGAGTTGGAATCGACGATCAGATCCAGCGTCAGGCGAGGGGCCGCCAGGCGGTACTCGTCGACGAAGTTGGGCTCGGTCCGCTCGAGGGTGGCGGTGGAGCCGCCTTCCAGGATGACTCGCTTGGCTGCAGCGAGGTAGCGGACCGCACTTCGCGCCGTGACCGTCATGGGCATGGGCATGGGCTTTTCCCCAAGTCTGGCGCGCGAGCTGTTGGGATCGGGGACGACCAGGAACTTCATCGCCACCGGGCCCAGCATCGTCGTGTCGGTGGTCAGGAAATCGAAATCGATCCGCTGTGCGACGACCTGTCGGCGGTCAGAAGAATCGATCTCCTCGGAAGGCGATCCGGCCGGCGTACTGGGGGGCGTGCGGATGACCGAGGCGTTCGCCAGATTGGGCGAACCGCCCACCAGGGTGATGTCGGCGCCGCCGTCGCAGGTGACCACGATGTCGTAGAACTCGTCGGGAATGGAACTCATGGCCGGGTACGACGAGGCGGCGGTGTTCAGGGCCCTCGGTTCCGGCAACGGCCCCTCGCGGGCCGCGTTCAGATCCGCCTCAGTCGGGGACTTCGGCTCGCGATCGCCTGGCCGGGCCCATTGAATGCCGTTGATGGCCAGCACGTCCCTGGCGAAGACCGCGCCGTCGGGACTGTTCAGACGGACGTTCCTTCGGAAGAGGCACTGGTACACGTCGGGCGGCGCAGCGATGGGGACGAGCGAGGCGGACCTCTTCACCGTAGCGTCAGCCGTCTCAGCGCCGCGCGTTGCCGCCAGGGAATTCGCCTTGTCTCCAACCGACGAATCCCCCTTCTTCTTGGGGGCCATGGCCTTGACCTCGCTGCTGCGGATTCGGAGGTTGTCGAGGTCGAAAACGCGGAACAGGTCAAGCCGGCTGCGACCGGCGTCGTAGATCAGCTCCATGCCGGCGCCGGTCAGACGCATGGCGCTGGAGAGAAACCGGACGGA
The DNA here is from genome assembly GCA_937927975.1 of uncultured Phycisphaerales bacterium. Taxonomy (GTDB): domain Bacteria; phylum Planctomycetota; class Phycisphaerae; order Sedimentisphaerales; family Anaerobacaceae; genus PLanc-01. The sequence continues at coordinate 58,759 of CALEZT010000187.1, read as the reverse complement.
CCCTGTGGAGGAGAACATCGACTTCTCCGCCAGAAAGCCCACATCGTCGAGGTGAATGAAACACTCCCAGGAATCGTTGGGATCGGTCGGAAGGACGTGGATCACCACGTTTCCGACGAATGTGGCGTTGTTGGGCATGAGCCGCCCGAACGCTTCGACCAGTTCGGCCACACCGCGATCGGCCGTGACGCGACAGACAAACCGCTCCAGATAGATCCACATGTACGGCTTGGTGATTTCCCACTGGCTGCCCTGTTTGTGGAGAAGCTGCTCGAATCCGAACTTCCTGTCGATTTGAAACTGCTCGTTGCGGTGCACGAACTCCGTCTCGCGGACGGGTCCGACCTTGACACCGCTGATCTGGCCGCTGGTCGGCTTCGAATCGGGGTTGTCAACCTCCGCCACAGGCGTGGGCATCGGGCGAACCTCGCTGGCGACGATCGGCGGCGTCTGGTTGTACCGCAGGTAGAGCGCAAAGACCGCGCCCAGCACACTCAGTGCGATTGCGCCGATCACGATCTTGCGGAGGTTCAGACCCATGGTGCACGTCGATTGCCGTTACGTGAGATACCGCTCCATCAGGCTCGCCCAGCGGTCGGAGCCCTTGAGAATGTACTCGATCACCTCGCGGACGGCGCCTTCCCCGCCCCGTCGGGCGGTCACGTAATCCGCATGCTCCTTCAACTCGTCCACCGCGTTGGCCACGGCCACGCCGAGCCCGACATAGCGGACGATCGGCAGATCCATCACGTCGTCGCCGACGTAGGCCGCCTGCTGTGGCGACAAACCAAGCCTCTCCAGCAGCTCTTTGAGCGCAGGCAGCTTGAACTTGGCCCCCTGGATCACGTGCGCGATCTCCAGTTCCTGAGCCCGACGGGCGGTCGCCTCGGAGGCCCGACCGCTGAGCAGCGCAACGCGCAGCCCGGCCCGCTGCCACATGCGGATGCCGTGCCCGTCGAGAATGGAGAAGCCCTTACTCTCGGTCCCGTCGCTGTGAATGAACACGCGACCGTCGGTGAGAACGCCGTCCACGTCGAGCACCAGCAGCTCGATGACTCTGAGATCGGGTTTGGCTTTGGGATTCATCGGGACCTATCCGACCACCTTGATCATGACGATGTCCTGCACGTCGATCAGGCCGACCGGCCGGTCGTCGGCGTCCACGACAGGCAGTTCATCGATCCGGTACTTGTGGAAGAGAGCTGTGGCCTCCGCGGCCAGAGCGTCGGCGCGGATTCGTTTGCAGCCGGGCGTCATGACGTCGGCCACCTTCAGGTCGAGGGCCGCCGCTCCCTGCTTCGTCAGAAGCCTGCGCAGATCGGCGTCCGTGAGAATACCGGCCAGACGGCCCTCGGCGTCGACGACCATCACGGCGCCGTGGCGTTTCACGTCGTTGGTCTTCTCCAGCATCTCGCGGATGGAGTCGCTCGCGTTCGCGATGGGCAGCTTCTCGCCCGGACGGAACATCATCGACTGCTCGACCGTCATCAGCTTGGTTCCAAGCGATCCGCCTGGATGGAACCGCACGTAGTCCTCGACGCTGAAGTGGCGGGCCTTCATCACCGTGAAAGCCAGCGCGTCGCCGATCGTCAGCATGCAAGTCGTCGACACGCTCGGGGCTACACCCAGCGGACAGGCCTCGTTCACCTTGCCCATGCACAGAACGACGTCGCTGTGCCGGCCGAGGGTCGAGTCCTCGTCGCTGGTCAGGGCGATCAGGCGGATGCCAAGCTGCTTGACGAGATTGATCAGGCGGGTGATCTCGTCGGTTTCACCGCCGTAGCTGAGGATCATCACAACGTCTTCGCGGCGAAGTCGGCCAAGGTCTCCATGCACCGCCTCAGCGGGGTGCAGGAAGTGACTGGGCGTTCCGGTCGAAGCCAGCGTCGCGCTGATCTTCCGACCGATGATGCCGGCCTTGCCGATCCCGCTGACAATGCACGAACCGGTGCAGTTGCAGATCATTTCCGCGGCCTGGACGAACCGGCCGTTGATGATCGGCGTCATCGACGCGATCGCGTCGGCCTCGGCGAGAATGACCCGCCGGGCGTAATCAAGATCGAATTCCACGGTCTTCGGCCTCCCTGCCGGTTACAGCTTCACTTCTCCGCCGCGGTCGTTCAGACACAACAGCGTCCGCTGCTCGCCGACATAATCGGGAGAAGAATGGATGATGATTCGTTTTTCGGTCGCCTGCTCGATCTGGGCGATGGCCGCTCTCTTTTCGTTCTGCAGGAACTCCCCCACTTCCTTCGGAACCGTCAGCTCGATGCGACGGATGTGCTCCTTCGACACGGCCAGGTTCAGCAGGCGGATGATCTCCAGCGCAAGCGACTCATGGCTCTTGACGAAGCCCATCCCTGCACAATGGTGGCAGGCCAGGAACGTGCTGAACTGCAGCGACGGGCGCATCCGCTGGCGGGTCATCTCGACGACGCCGAAGCGGCTGATGTGCAGGATCTTGGACCGGGCCCGATCCGTCTTCACCGCATCTCGGAACGCCTTTTCCACCTCTTTGCGGTGCTTGGCGTTGCGCATGTCGATGAAGTCGCAGACGATCAGGCCGCCCAGATCCCGAAGTCTCAGTTGCCGGGCGATCTCGGTGGCCGCCTCCAGGTTGTTTTCATAGGCCGTCTGCTCGGCGTTCTTCTGCTTGCGGAACCGCCCGCTGTTGACGTCGATCGCGACCAGGGCCTCCGTCTGCTCGATCACAATCGAGCCGCCGCTCTTGAGCTCCACCTCGCGGGACTGGATCTTGGCGATCTCGTCCTCGATCCCATACTTGTGGAACAGCGGGATCTTCTCTTCGTAGGTGACGATCTTGGGCTTGAGCCGCGGCGCGGCGATCGACAGAAAATCCTTGATCTTTCGGACCATGACGTCCGAGTCGCAGATGATCTTGGCGATTTCGGGACCGAACGTGTCCCGCAGGGCTCGGATCACGAGGTCCGACTCCAAATAGATCTCGCCCGGCGCCTTTTCGCTTTCCATCCGCGCTTCGATCGCCCGCCAAAGCCGGTCGAGGTACTTGAGATCCGCCTGGATGTCCTTCTTGGACGCGCCCTCGCCGGCGGTGCGGATGATGAACCCATGGCCTTTCGGCGCCTTGCACTCGTCGAACACGCCCGCCAGACGTTTTCGCTCTTCCTCATCCTCGATCTTGTGCGAGATCCCGTAGTTCTTCATCCAGGGCATCATGACCAGGTGCTTGCCCGCCAGGGCCAGGTACGTGCTCAGCGTCGGGCCCTTGGTCTTGAGCCCTTCCTTCGTCACCTGCACCACGATCTCCTGCCCCCGCCGGAGGCAGTTCTGCATCGGAGGACGCTCCTTCAGCGCCTGGCGACGTCCGATGACTTCCAGCGAGTCCTTCTTGCCGCCTGGGAAGTAGCGGGGATGGAGATCGCTGATGTGGAGAAAGCCGTTCTTCTCGGTTCCGATGTCGATGAACGCAGCCTGAATCCCCGACTCAATGTTGACGACCCTCCCCTTGTAGATGCTTCCCACGTGAGTGCCGGCGCTGGCCCGCTCCACATAGAGCTCCTCCAGCTTGGTGTCTTCGACGACCGCGACACGGCACTCCTCGCGTTCGGCGACGTTAATCAGCATTTCTCGAGCCATCTTCTATGTCCTCTGCCCCGCTTTCCATACGGGGCGTCTGTGTTGCTTTCTGCAGTTTAGTTGTCTCCCATACGACATTGCTCCTTCGCACCGGTCCCGCCAGGTCCTCGGTCCGCAACGAAAAGAGCCGCAGGATCTCGTCGACCCGGATCGAGCCGACGTCGCCCGTCAGGTGTCGGACGATCAGACGGCCGTCCTCCAACCGGATCGACAGGAGGAACGGTCGCACGTCGATCCTCCTGGCCGGCTTGTCCTCCCCGGCCGTTCTCTCCACGACGCACGATTCACTCGCCATCACCCGGTCGATCCCGCTCTGGATCCGGTCCGCAGAACATGCGTCCGCCTCCCCGCGCAGAGGCAGCACGTACTCGGCCGATCGCGGGTTGAACGACGCGTTCGAGGGGGCCAGCGAAACCGACAGCACGTCCATACCCTCCGGAAGTTGATCGGCCAAGGCCCGCATCATGGCCGTTTCACACTCCGTTGGGTCCAGGCCGGGCCGAGCTGTCGGATCTTCGTACAGCCGCGCCACCAGCAGTTCGTCCTCCGACTCCACCCCCACCGGTCTGGGCAGCGGAAGCGACAACTTCGGATGAGGATTGAACCCCTCGCTGTACCGCACCGGAACGTCCGCCCGGACGCAGGCCCGCTGAAGAACCCGGAACGTCTCGGCGTGCGACAACGCCGCCACCGGTCCGACGATTCGAAACCGGATGGCCGCGGTCGCCCGCGTCGGCGTCGAGACCTCGCGCGCCCCCTGCGGAAAACGATGCGAATTGTCGCTCAACGCCTCGATGACCGTTCCTCAAATCGTCAATCGTCGGTAGTGAATCATCCCACTCAAAACGCTTCCGGCAGAATCTTCCTGGCCGCACTGCGAAGATAGCTGGAGATCTGCCGTTCCGAGTTCATCGCCAGCACTTCGCGCGTCAGGTGGTTGCAGTCCTCCATGGTGACCGAACGGATCACTTGCTTGATCTCCGGAATCATCGGAGGCGTCATCGACAGCGTCCGAACGCCCAAGCCCAGCAGGAGCATGACGTACTCGGGCTCGGAGGCGGTTTCGCCGCAGACGGAGACGTCGATCCGAGCCTTGTAAGCGTCCTGGATGACGGTGCGGATCAACCGCAACACCGCGGGATCGGCCGGCGAGTACAACGTCGAGATCAGCTCGTTGCCTCGGTCCACCGCCAGCGTGTACTGCGTCAGATCGTTGGTTCCGATGCTGAAGAAATCGGCGTCGCGGGCCAGGGTCGAAGCCGTCAGGGCCGCCGACGGCGTCTCGATCATGATGCCCACTTTCAGCTTGCGGTTGTATGCGATCCCCTCCTCGTCCAGGTCCTCCATCACGTCGTGCAGGATCATCTTGGCCTGCATCAGCTCCTGGATATTGGTGATCAGCGGGAACATGATCTTGATCCGTCCGAGAACGGAGGCCCGCAGGATCGCCCTCAGTTGGGTCTTGAACATGGCGAGGTTCTGAAGACAGAACCGGATCGACCGCAACCCCAGATAGGGATTCGGCTCGGCCACCAGACGACGGCTTTGCGTGTACTTGTCCGCGCCGAGATCGAACGTGCGGATGATGACGGGCTTGTCCTTGAAGACCTGCATCACTCCGGCGTAGGCCTCGTACTGCTCCTGCTCGACCGGCTCGGTGGGCCGGTTGAGATACAGGAATTCCGTGCGGTACAGACCGATGCCCTCGCCGCCTTTCTGGAGAACGACCTCGGCCTCGTCAGGGAATTCGATGTTGCCCAGAAGGCGGACCCGCACGCCGTCGCGAGTGACCGCGGGCTTCTCGCGAAGGCCGTCGAGCTTGTGCTCCAGCGCGACGAACTCGCGGGAGTAGGCCTCGTATTGGCGGATCGTCTCCTCGTCCGGGTTGACGATCACGATGCCTCGGTTGCCGTCGATGATCACGGTGTCGCCGCCTCGGACGACCTCCGTCAGATCCTCCAGGGCCACGACCGCCGGGATGCCCAGGGACCGGGCGACGATCGCGGTATGACTGGTCCGCCCGCCTGCGTCGGTGGCCATCCCTCGGACGTAATCCCGGTTGAAACCCGCGGTCTGCATCGGGCTGAGCTCCCGCGCCACGACGATGACCTCTTCGCGGAGGTGCAGGATGTCTTCCCGCTTGGTTCCCAGCAAATGGCGGAGCAGACGCCGCTCGATGTCGTAGATGTCCGCGGCCCGCTCGCTGATGTAGGCGTCCTTGACGCTGGTGAAATGCGAGGCGATCCCTCGCATCACGGTCGAGACGGCGTATTCGGCCGTCACGCACTCGGCCTGGATCAGGTCGGTGATCTTGCGACGCAGGCTGCGGTCCCGCAGAAACCGCATGTGGACCGCGAAGATGTCTCGGATGCGTCCCCCGCCGGCCTCGCCTTGTCCGATCTCCAGCTTGGTCAGTTCGGCAATCGCGTCGCGAAAAGCGTTGCGGGCGCGCTGGATCTCTATGACCCTCTGCAAGGGCTCGATCTCCCGCCGAGGGATCCGATAATCCTCGGAGTCGATGATCAGCGATTTGCCGATCGATACTCCCGGCGAGACAGCTATTCCCTTCTTGATCTCCATGACCGGATCGATGACTCACTTTCAGCGAGACTTCCGCGGAGCATCCCGTCCGCACAATTCCCGCCGTTTGTCTTAGGGCGGCGGCTCTCCGAACAAGCGCACTTCGACGAGTTCCCGCAGGGCCTCAATGGCCTTCTCGGCGTCGGGTCCCTCCGCCCGAACGTTCAAGCGGGTCCCGCAGGTGGCCGCCAACATGCTCATTTGCATGATGCTCTTGCCGTCCGCGGCGGTTTGCCCATTGCTGACGGAGACCTCACAGTCGAACCGGCTGGCCAGATCGACGAACTGCATCGCCGGGCGCATGTGGAGACCGTCGGCATTCCTGATCTCCACAGCCGTCTCAGACACCGGTTTTCGCAAGACCATTTCTCCCGTCAGCAGCCTGGGCCCCTTCGCCTGGCACTGGATCTGTCTTTCGTTCACCAGGAGGGGTTCTCATCCGCTTCTCTGAGCAGGTCCTGAAGCTCCTGCGCATTCCGGCACTGCCGGAGGAACTTGCGGAACCGCTCCTTCTGAAGGTGGCGGAAGATGTTCTCCATGGCTTGCAGGTGCTTGTCGGGATTGTCCACCGGGCTGATCAGCAGGATCACCGAATAGACAGGCTGCTCGTCGAGCGAGGCGAAGTCGATGCCCGTGGCGCTGTGTCCGACGACAGCCGTGACCTTCTTGACCGCCGGGTGTTTGACGTGGGGGACCGCCACGCCCTTGCCCATGCCGGTGCTGGCTTCATTCTCCCGCTTGACCACTGCCTTGGTCACATCCTTGCCCAACTCGGTCGGGATCCCGCCCGCGCTGACCAAGGCCGCCACCAGTTCGGTGATGGCTCCGTCGCGATCCTTCGCCTGCAACTGAGGGATCGTCGCCTCGAAACACATGAACTCTTCGAACTTCATTCTTTGCGTCCAGTCCTAACCCTAACCGCAACCATCCACTGACACGAAAACCCCGGCCCCCCCCCCCCTGGGAAACCCCTGCCGCGATGCGAGCCTTGCCGGCCGCAACGCAGCCGGTTGGCGACGCGAAACGGCTCGGGCCCTAGGAGCTGGCCAGTTTCTTGAAACCATCCCCCTCGCTCATATGCTTGTCGTCCCGTTCCTTTGTCTTCTTCTTGCGAAGCTGCTGTTCGAGCTTGTGAACGGCGCCGTCGATGCACGGATAGGCGTCGTCGCCCGCTTCCGTCGCCACGAACAGGTTCCCATGCTCTCCCCTGGCAATCACCTCCACGCTGATCTTGTTGGCCCCGTGAGTGCTGTCAATGATCACTTCCACCTGGCTGATCCCGTCGTAATACCGCGGGAGCTTCGACGTCTTCTCCTCCGCATAGGCTCTGATGGAATCGGTTATGGTAACGTGCTTGCCCGAGATAGTGAAAAGCAATTCCTGTCTCCTTAAACAACGGTCACGATTCTCTCACGGTCATCCCAGCGCCCCCACTGCGTTCGAAGCCTCCTGTCGGGCGAAATCCCCCGCTCCGACGTCGAAGCGAATGCCTCCTCGACCCTCGAACCGCAACAGCCTCGTGCCGCCAGGCACGCAGCGAGATCGCGTTCTAACCGACGCCGATAGCCTAATTTCCGGTCCCTTCACAGTCAACAGAAATCTCATCCCGAGGCAGATGGGCCCCGAGCAGGTGAATCACCCCCCCGGGCAGCGACGTCAGCACCCAGACGAACCGCTGGCAGAACGCCAACGCCAGGGCCTGCTCGGCCGGCGTCCCGGCCAGAAAACCGAACATCTCGACCATGCCGGCCTCGAAGACCCCCAATCCTGCGATGCTCACCGGGACCGCCGCCACCACCCACATGACCGGGAACACCACGAGGTAGTATCGCAGCCCGGCCTCCATCCCCAGGTTTTGCCCGAGAAGCCAGAAAGCCAGGATCACAGTGACCTGAGAAAAGAGCGTCAGGAGGGCAACCAGCAGGAGTTGCCAGGGCTTCGAACAATAGACGACGACCACCTGCCGCATCTCGACGGCCAGCTCCAGACTCTTGCCCCACCCCCTGGCCGCCAGGGATCGGAGCTTGGCCCGACCGGCTGGATGGGCCCAGAATATGGCCAGAACCGCGACACAGATCGCAAGACCCCATAAAATCAGTGTCTGACAGGAAGAGAAATTCGGAGACGGGTCCGACTGATGCGCCCCTTGGCCGCTGACAATCCGCCCCCGCACGAACGCCGCATAGGTGGCGACCGCCATCAGCAGCAGGACGATCAGACCGATCACCCGGTCGGCGAACACGCTGAGCACTCCGGCGACCTTCCGGTGGGTGTGTTTGGTCACGTACCAGGCCTTCAGCAGGTCGCCGCCGACCGCTCCAGGCATCACGTTGTTGTAGAACAAGCCGAGGAAATACAGCCGGACCGCGGCCGAAGGAGGGATATGGACCGACTGGATTCTCAGCAGGAGCCACCACCGAAGGCCCACCACGACCTGCGCGACGACGAAGACCGCCAGGCTGAAGGCAAACCAGCCGGGACTGAGCCTGCGAAAGACCGCCGCCAGCTCCCGCCAGTCCTGGCCTCGAAAGACCCATAAAATCGCCGCAGCGGCTACGACAATCCTGGCGATCCACGACCAACGTCCTTTTCTTCCAACCTTCCGAGCATCCGGCAACGGCTTGTCTCCGAATAATCCCTTGTCATACTAAATCATAGTGGTCGAAGGCGTCTCTGGCAAGAAGACGCAGGGCATTGACGATTGACTATTTACGATTTACTATTTGAGGGATTCGCGAATGGTGTCTGCCTCGTGGTTCGACAAGTCGCCGCTCGCCCAAATGGTGAATCGTCAATAGCAGATAGTAGATCCGATAGGGGAATCGTTTTGGAATCGAAGCAAATCGAAGAGGGTTTGGAGTTCACACCCAAGTTCAACGCCGACGGCCTGATCCCGGCCATCGCCCAGGACGCCGGGACCGGGCAGGTTCTGATGGTCGCCTGGATGAATCGCGAGGCCCTGGACCACACCCTCGCCACCGGCCGGGCCACCTACTACAGCCGCTCCCGCAAGAAGCTCTGGAAGAAAGGCGAGGAAAGCGGCCATGTCCAGACCGTCCGCCAGATCCTCGTCGACTGCGACCAGGACTGCCTGATCCTCAAGGTCGCGGTGGACGAAGGCCAGTGCCACGTCGGCTACCAGTCCTGCTTCTACCGCACCCTCAAGCCCGGCAGCACGACCGAGCTGGAGCTCGTCGCCCAGAAGGTCTATGATCCGGCGGTGGCGTACAGGAAGAAGTAGGTACGCGCAAGCTCGAAATCCGAATATCGAAACTCGAAACAAATCCAAAGCACGAAATCCAAATGACCGAAACGCTGCCGCCCGACCGAAGGCGCCGTTTGGGGCATTTGGGTTCTGATTCTTCGTGCTTGTTTTGGATTTCGAAGTTCGAGCTTCGGGTTTCTCTTACCCGAACGTCTTGCCGTTGCAGGCCCAGTGGCTCGGGGCCAGTTCCTGGAATGTGACGTAGACTCGGTCCCCCAAAATGGCCAGTTCCTTCTGGAGCATCTGGGTGACCTTGCCGGCCAGACCCTGGTTGACGGCCTTGTTCAGCCCGCCGATGCCCTTGATCATCACTAGCGCGCAGGGCCCCGCCCCGCCGCTCATGAGCATGGCGACCCGGTCCCGCACACAAGCCATCACATACTGCTCAGGCTTTCCGGTCCCCTCGGCCACCAACCGGGACAGGTCTGCAACCAACGTCTGCCTCTTCCCTGTGTCGCCCAAGTCACAAGACGTATCCAATTCAATCAAAGGCATCGTCAACTCCCTTTTTCGCTCGAATCCGATCTTCGGTTGTCCATTCGTCACCCCTGTGAGGGGGAAAGACAATCTGTCGCCACCGTACCACCAACCGCTCCCCCCTGCAACCCCGTTCGCAAGGGTCCGTAATACGTCATGCATGACCACCGTCGCACGAGCTTCCCAAGAGCAACCGTTCGATGATTCTCTTGTGTCCCCTCCCCACCGGTATCCCCGAAGCGATGAACGCACCGCTCGACTTCGCCAAAACGTCACACACCCATGGAACTACCGGAACGGTCAAGACGTTGTCCTCTCAGAACCTCTGCGAACGCTTCGCCAGCAGAAGGCACTCTCTCACGGGCACGTTGCGAAAGACATCGCTCGGCCTTGTCTCCAAGCAGATTCCAGAGGATAATGAAGGACGTCGCGAAATAGCTTGGGTCACGGTCCATCAAGAACCGGAGTGCCAGGAGAGCGAGAATGAGAACGTCGAAGCCAGCAGCCATCGTGATTGCGTCCCTGACAACGGCCGTGCTGGGAATGCAGTTTTCCGCATCACAGCAGGCGAAGAACCAGAAACCATCGAACACATGGCAGATGAGGTGCGTTCTCAAAGTGACGGCCGACGCTGAGGTCCTGCCCCTGAACCATGAACTGCTGGAGTCGCTGCTTCGATCCGACGCCGTCGCGGGCAAAGCCGCGGAAACGGTGTGGCCCAGGGGACACGGCACATCGGACACCTGCTTCAGCATTCGCCGGCTGGGCGGTTCCGACGCACAGGAGTCCCTGGAGAACGACATCGCATCCCCGCCGAGCGTCGCCCCCCTCCTGGCGGGAACACAAACAGCCCTCCTCGATCTCCACGTCGATCTCGACAACGACGTCGGACCGGTCGCCAGGGAGTTCGGCGAGGCGCTGATCGAGAACCTCCGCGCGGAACTGCAGAAAGTAGTCATCGCACACAGGGACAATCTCCAGAGACAACTGGAGGAGGCCGAGAGTCATTACAAGACGCTCCGCACAGAACTGCAGGATGCGTTTCGACGAGGCACGTTCGCCTCGACCGAGCCGATCTTGCGAGATCCTCGCGACCAGGCCTGCCATGAGCGGTTGCGTCAGGACATCGATTTCTCCAGAGTAACGCAGCAGACGCCGGTGGCGGAGGCCTTCGAGATTCTCAGACACGCCGTGGACCCGCCGCTGAAGCTCGTCGTTCTCTGGAGAGACCTCATCGACAACGCGAACGTCGAGCCGAGCAGCCCCGCTCAGATCGACGGCACCGTGAGCATCCAGCTTGCTGCCGCATTACGGAGCCTGCTCGACGCCATCACCGACCCTCTGGCAGCCGGCGACGAGTACCGTGTGGACTACGTGATCGACGGCGGCGTCATCACGATCGCCACTCCAGCGGGCCTGCCACGACCTGAATTGGAGACACGGGTGTACAATCTGCCTCCAATGCTGCGGATCGCAGACCGCGTGCCCGAGCTGGCCGCCCTGATTCGCGAGACCGTCGAGCCGGGGAGTTGGCGGGGTGCCGGTCTTGGGTCGGGCCGTGGAACCGTGGTTCCTTCCGCCGACGGGAGGCTCATCGTCTCCCAAAGCCGCGAGGCGCATATCATGATCCAGGATCTCCTGGCCAAGGTCGCCGTCGATGTCGCAGTCTCGCTGCCGGGGGAAGCGTCGCAGGAGACGCTGGCGGAACGATTGGAGTTCCTGCTGCCCTACCGCGAGCAACTCGAACACGAGTTGGATCGTTTGCAGGAGCGTCAAGGTCAACTTGCGAGAGAACGCAACGAGGAGGCGAGAGTGGCCGTTCAGTCGATCAGTAGGGACCTGTATACAACAACGACCGACATGAAGAAAATCCTCGCAGATATGGCAAAGGGCAGTCGCGAGAATCCGCAGTCTGCCAAACTCCAAGAAGCAGTCCGGGTCTTGGAACAGTGCGCCAATCGTTGCAGCGTGGTCGCATCCGGGCCTTACCATCTGAACCCATGGCCCGGCGGGGGCGAGGAAGGGACGGTAGCCCATCGCCTCGCGGCCAAGCAGAGCGACCTGCGAGAAGTGAGCCGGAGGATTGCGGAGACTCAGCGGATGATGACCGGCTCAAAGGTGTTTGATCCGGAACTCAGCCGTATCGAGCGGACAGCCAGACGATGCGAGCAGATCGATGCCGTGATCTGCGATCTCAAGACCCGCATCGAGAACCTCCGGCCCTGCGCCGTCGCCGTTCTCGGAGGGACAGAGTAGGCGATGGCGCAGGGAAACCGGAGTAGGATCGTCACGCGCCCTTGAGGGCTGCGGCCGCGGCGACGTTGGTCTTGATGTGGACGTCCTGCTGTGGGAATGGGATTGTCAGGCCGTTCTCGTCGATCGCGACCTTCAGCTTTTCGGTGAGGTCCCAGTACACCTTCCAGTAATCGGTCGCCTTCACCCATGGACGGACGACGAAATTCACGCTGCTGGAGGCCATCTCGTGGACCCCCACGACCGGGGCCGGCTCAGCCAGGATTCTCGGATCAGCCGCCAGGACGCCGTCGATCACCCGCCGGGCCTTCTTCAGGTCGTCCCCGTAGGAGACGCTAACCGTCAGGTCGACGCGCCGGGTGCCGTTGATCGTGTAGTTCAGGATGCTGCCGCCGGTGACGGCGCCGTTGGGGACGACGATCCGCACGTTGTCCGGCGAGTTCAGGACTGTATTGAAAATCTGGACCGCCTGGACGGTCCCTTTGACCCCACTGATCTCCACGAAATCGCCCACACGGAACGGCTTGAAGACCAGCAACAGCACGCCGGAGGCGAAATTGGCCAAGGAGCCTTGCAGAGCCAGTCCTATCGCCAGACCCGCGGCGCCGAGCACAGCGATCAATGAGGTCGTCTGGACGCCCGCCTGTCCCAATGCCGCGATCACGACAAACACCAGCATGACCGTATAACCGAGATTCTCGATGAACGGCACGAGCGTCGGGTCCACCTTTGCCTTGGTCAGGACCTGAACAAGCACCTTGGACAGCAGCTTGGCCACGTACCGCCCGATCAGGAAGATCAGGATCGCGCCGAGGACCTTCAAGCCGTACTCGGCCATGATTCCACCGATTCGCGTGGCGATTTCCTGAATTGCGCCAAAAGCCGCGGTCCCCGATTCCGACGAACCCGTCTGGGCGCCGAGCGCCTGGCTCGGACTCACAAACGCCCATCCCATCCCCCAGCCAGCGAACGAACAAACCGTCTTCCATCCATTTCTCATCTTCGATTCCTTTCGTATCAAACCATCCGCCTCGACACCGGGGATGCACAGCCCCCCCGAAGGCGACGCACACGGCGCGCCAATCATCAGGCGATCACCTGTTATCTTCGGCTGATCGGCCCGCGGGACTCCAGCTTGGCGTCTTCGAGGACAGCCGCACGTCGCCTGGTTTGAGGGGAATTCGTTTGCCTGGAATGCCTACGAACGGTACAGTGGAGTCATCTTGTTCGCTGTTTCTCATCACTGGAAGGAGGACAAATATGTACAACCCATCGAACGACAACACCCCGTGGACGAACCCTGTCCGCACCATGCGGCTCCCGCTGCTCGCGACCGTCCTGTGCCTGCTGTGGGTCGCCAGCGCGGCGCAGGCGGGAATCCCCGAGGGCCTGGGAGCCTACTATCGATTCAACTCGACGTCGGGATTGACCGCCATCGATGAAACCGGCGCCCACAACGGCACGCTGACCGGGGCCCTGAACTGGGTGCCCGGCGTCGAGGGCAACGCCCTGCAGTTCAGAGGCGGCAACGGCAGTCCGTTCGTCAACACCGGCGCCTGGCTGACCGCCGGCCCCGAGGGCCTCAGCATTGCCCTGTGGGCCAAGTGGGCCGGGGCCAACAGCCTCTACCAGGGACTCGTCAGTCACCGCGACGGCACCATGTACTGGTGGACGGAAGTCTCCAACAACGCCGCGGAGTTGCGATTCAAGTCCAACACCAGTCCCCAGAGCAACTTATTCCTGACGACGCCTCACCTGCTCAAGGATGAATGGATGCACGTGGCGTTCTCGCACGACGCGGCAGCCAAGCGAGGCATAGTCTACATCAACGGACAGGAGAAACTCGCGGGCGCCTGGAGCCTCCCCACCGGCAATTTCGCCACCTATCGGACCGGCATCGGCGTCGTCAACTGCGCCGACGGGCTGGGCACCTTCAACGGGACCCTCGACGAAGTCATGATCTTCCAGCGGCCGCTGACCGCCGCCCAGGTCCAGGACGCCATGGACGGATTCGACAATCCCGTCGCGACCAAGCCGAATCCCGCCGACGGCCAATCCGATGTGCCCACGGACGTGACGCTGGCCTGGACCTCCAACGGCATGGCCGCGACGCACGACGTGTACCTGGGGACCAGCGCCGAAGACCTCGCACCGGTCGCTCAGGGCCTGACCGAGACCACGTTCCAACCTGCTGAGCCGCTGGAGTATGGCACGACCTACTTCTGGCGGGTCGACGAGGTCAACGGCGCGCCGGACAACACCGTCTTTGCGGGCGAAGTCTGGCGTTTTACGACCGAACCTTTCTCCTACCCGATCGCAGGCGTCAACGCCACCGCCAGTTCCTCGGCCGCCAACATGGGACCGGAGAAAACCGTCGACGGTTCGGGCCTGACCGGCGACCTGCACTCGAACGACAATACCCACATGTGGCTGACCAGCCCCACCGGCTCGCAGCCCGCCTGGATCCAGTTCCAGTTCGACAAGGTCTACAAGCTCGATCAGATGCGGGTCTGGAACTCCAACCAGGGAGTTGAGGCCTTCGTCGGCTTCGGCGTCAAGGACGTCGCGGTCGAGTACTCCACCGACGGCGCCGCCTGGACGACCCTGGCAAATGTGCCGGAATTCGCCCAGGCCGCGGGCGAGAACAACTACGCGTACAACACCACAGTCGAGTTCGGAGGCGTCGAAGCCCAGTACGTGAAGCTAACGATCAACAGCAACTGGGGCATGCTCAAACAGTACGGCTTGAGCGAAGTCCGCTTCCTGTACATCCCGGTCCAAGCCCGGCTGCCCCAGCCCGCGACGGCCGCCACCGGCGTCAGCCTGGACGCCGACCTGTCCTGGCGTCCGGGCCGCGAGGCCACTTCGCATGCGGTCCACTTCGGCCTGGCCGCGGATGCACTGGCTCCGGCGGGTGTCGTCGCCGACCACAGCTTCACGCCCGACAGCCTGACCTTCGGAACGACCTACTACTGGAAGGTGGACGAGGTCGGCGACACTGGGACCTATCCCGGCGAGGTCTGGAGCTTCACCACCCAGGAGTATGCGGTCATCGACGACTTCGAAGGGTACACCGACGAGGAAGGCTCCCGAATCTACGAGACCTGGATCGACGGCCTGACCACGGGGAACACCGCTTCGATGGTCGGGTACCTGAACGCCCCGTTCGCCGAGCGGACCATCCTGCACGGCGGCGCGCAGTCCATGCCCTTCGAGTACAACAACGTCAAGACGCCCCACTACTCCGAGGCCGAGCGGTCCTGGGACACGCCCCAGAATTGGACGGTCAACGGGGCTGATACGCTCTCCCTCTACTTCCGGGGCTACCCGACCGCCTTCCTGGAAAACGCAGATGGCTCGATCACCATGGGCGCCGGCGGCGCGGACATCTGGGGCAATGCCGACCAGTTCCGCTTCGCCTTCAAACAGCTCACGGGCGACGGCTCGATCGTTACCCGCGTCGACAGCATGATCGCCGCCAACGCCTGGACCAAGGTGGGCGTCATGATCCGCGAGAACCTCCAAGCCGGCTCCCGGCACGCGATGGTGGCGGTGACGCCCAGCAACGGCGTGTCCTTCCTGAACCGAGCCACCCCCGATGGGGCCAGCACCCAGGTCAACCAGACGGGCCTCGTAGCCCCCTACTGGGTCAAGCTGACGCGAACGGGCAACAATCTCACCGCCCAGCGTTCCGCCGACGGGGTCACGTGGACCAACATCACCGCCGACGCGGCCGCTTCGACGGTAACGATCGGGATGGCCGCGGATGTCTACATCGGCCTGGCGGTCACCAGTCACAACACCGCCATGCAGACCAGCGCCCAGTTCTCCCAGGTGTCCGCCACCGGTGGCGTCTCCGGCTCCTGGCGAAACGTCGCCATCGGCGTGGCCCAGCCGGGCAATGCCCCTGGCACGCTGTACATCACCCTGGAGGATCGCAACGGCCGCAAGAAGACCGTGAACCACTCGGACATCCAGGCTGTCACCGCACCCCAGTGGCAGCAGTGGAAGATCCCGCTGAGCGAGTTCAGTTCCGCCGGGGTAAACGTCGCGGCAATCGAGAACATGGTCCTGGGCGTCGACAACCGGGCCAACCCCGCTTCCGGCGGCGCGGGCCTTCTCTTCATCGACGACATCGCGTTCGGCAAACCGTCTGCCGGTCAGTGACGCCTGCGGATCGTTGCTCTTGGCCACGTCCATCAGCACAATTCGGGGCCTGTGTCGCCTGGACACGGGCCCCTTTTCTTTGGGATCGCAATTCTGTCCAAGACCTGCGAAGAGTCGCTTTCCTGAAGGCCCATCCTACCCATATTCACTCAAGTTTCGGGACGTAAGTGACGATAATACAGAGGTTTGGCAATCTCATTCGGATTTTGGTTGATTGCGGATCGGCTCCTGCGGTAAAATGCGTAATCATGCAGTTGGTGGCGTTATCGGCCCTTGCCGGCGTTTCGTCGGTTCAGGAGGAGTCAGCATAACACATGTGCAGCAACACACCCAACAGACGCAGACGCCAAGTTCTCTCCTTATTCCCTCATGCCAAACGGAGCAGAGTGTGCTCTGGCGAATACGTTCGTAGCGTAGTCTCATCGATGTAGTGACGTTTCAAAGGAGGACCACAATGTTGAAGAAATCAGTTCTTGTGGGGTTCTGTGTCGCACTGTTGACACCGGCCCTGTCCGTGTTGGCAGGAATGGACCCGGCCCTGATGGTCTACTGGCCTCTGGACGAGCAGTCAGGGAACATCGCCACCGACATGAGCGGCAAGGGCAACAACGGCACCGTATCCGCCGGTCCGACCTGGGTTGCCGGCAAGCTCGGCGGCGCCCTGCGGTTTGCCGGGGCCGGCGATGTTCGGGGTCCGCACATCCCCCTGAACAACCGCACATTCACAATTGCCATGTGGATCAACCCGTCGCTCACCGGCTCCCAGATCGTCTTCTCGGAAGTCCAAAGCGGGTCGACAAATCTGAGCATGCACTTCCGCATCGGCGGAACAGGTTCAACCGACGCGCCCGTGAACGGCATTCGCTTCGGGTTCTACAGCAATGACACCGACAGCCCGGCCAACATCCTCACGGCGAACGCGTGGGCTCACGTCGCATTCTGGTACGATTACGAGGCTAGAGTCAGGAAGATCTTCCTCAACGGCGTGCAGGTGGCCCAGCAGACCGCTGTCAGTCCCTACCTCGGTGCATCAGGCGTCATCTGCGTCGGCTCCTGGACGGGCAGCTCGTACTATACAGGTATGGTTGACGACTTCCAGCTCTACCACAAGGCCCTGTCGGACGCCGAGATCCAGAAGAGCATGCTAGGTCTCGGAGATACCTCTCTCGCGGCCGACCCGAACCCTCAGGACGGGGCGATCGACGTGCACCAGGACGCGGTCCTGAGCTGGACAGCCGGCGAGTTCGCCGCGTCGCATGACGTGTACTTTGGAACCAGCGCGGTCGACGTGAACAGCGCCAGCCGGGCCAATCCGATGGGCGTGCTCCTCAGCCAAGGCCAGACCGACACCCAGTACGATCCCGAAGGCCTGCTCGAATTCGGCCAGACCTACTACTGGAGAATCGACGAGGTCAACGCAGCTCCGAGCAACACCATCTTCAAGGGCGAGGTCTGGAGCTTTACCGCAGAGCCCTACTCCTACCCGATCACCGCCATCACGGCCAAGGCCTCCTCTTCCGCCCAGGTTACGATGGGGCCTGAGAAGACCATCAACGGAGTCGGCCTCAATGCCGACGACCAGCATTCCACCAACGGCGCGGACATGTGGACCGCGGTCCTGCCCGCCTGGATTCAGTACGAGTTTGACAAGGTCTACAAGCTCGACAAGCTGCTGGTCTGGAACTCCAACCAGATCATCGAGGCCTTCGTCGGCTTCGGTGCCAAGAACGTCAAGATCGAGTACTCCGTCGACGGCGAAACCTGGACCGAGCTGCCCGGCGTGCCCGAATTCGCCCAGGCCACCGGATCGCCGACCTACACCGCCAACACCACGGTCGACTTCGCCGGCGCAGACGCCAAGTTCGTCAAGCTGACGATCACCAAGAACTGGGGCTCGATCGGCCAGGGCAGCCTCAGCGAGGTGCGGTTCTACGCGGCGCCGGTTCTGGCCCGCGAGCCCATGCCCGCCAATGCCGCCACCGGCGTTGCGGTCGGCACGGACCTCGATTGGCGGCCCGGACGCGGCTCGACTTCCCACAAGGTGTTCATCGGCGTCGACAGCAACTCCGTCGCCGCCAGCACGACCCCCGCGGGAACAGTAGCCGTCCATGGCTTCACTCCCTCTTCGCTGAACTTCGCGACGAAGTACTTCTGGAGAGTCGATGAGGTCACCGACGCCGGCACGTACGCAGGCGACGTGTGGAACTTCACCACGCAGGATTACGCCCCGATCGACTTCATGGAGACCTACACCGACGACGAGGGCAGCCGGATCTATGAAGCCTGGGTCGACGGCGTCACCAACACCGTCTACGGCGGCTCGACCGTCGGCTACATGACGGCCCCGTTCGCCGAGAAGACCGTCGTCCACAGCGGCACCCAGTCGATGCCTCTGACGTATGACAACTCGGCCTCGCCGTTTGTCTCCGAGGCCGAACTGACGTTCGACACCCCGCAGAACTGGACCACCAACGGCGCCACGACCGTGTCGCTGTGGTACCAGGGCGCATCGCCTGCGTTCGTCCAGACGACCGCCGGCAGCATTCTGATGAATGGCCAGGGCTCGGACATCTGGGGCACTTCGGATCAGTTCCGCTACGCCTACAAGACCCTCACCGGCAACGGCACGATCATCGCCCGCCTCCACAGCCTGTATCAGAGCGACGGCTGGGCCAAGGCCGGCGTCATGATTCGCCAGAGCGTCGAGCCCGGCTCGACTCACTCCTTCATGGCTATGACCGCCAGCAGCGGCAACGGCGCCAGCTTCCAGCGGCGTCTGACCACCGCAGGGGATTCAGCGAACACCGACGCCCCCGCCACGGCTCCTGTTCCCAAGCCCTACTGGGTGAAGGTCGAGCGAGTCGGCGACAACTTCTCGGGTTACGTTTCCCCGGACGGCGTCACATGGACCCAGTTGGGCACCGCCGTGACCATCCCGATGAACGGTCCGGTCCTGATCGGCTTGGCGGTGTGCAGCCACAACGCAGGAGTGGCCACCGGAGCTGAATTCTCCGATGTCAAGACCACCGGCAACGTCTCGGCCGCCGACTGGACGCTCGCAGAGATCGGCCTGACGCAGCCGACGGGCAACTCGGTCGAGGGCCTGTATCTGACGGTCAAGGACAACGCAGCCAAGAGCATCACGCTGCAGAACCCCGACACAGTCGCCACCGCCCGCGCGGGTTGGCAGCAGTGGCGGATTCCGCTGAGCGATCTGACCGCGGCCGGCGTCAAGACCAACGCGGTCAAGTCGATCGTCGTCGGCGTCGGCACCAAGGCCGCTCCGGTCAAGGGCGGAACCGGCAAGATCTACATCGACGACATCGGTTACGGCACGCCGCTGCCGTGATGATCGATCGCATGTAGCAAGGACACCCGAGCGGGGCCCCGGTCGCAGGACCAGGGCCCCGCTTTCTTTTGGCTCTTCACGGAATGGTGGAGAGGCGGCGCAGACCTCATGGGAGCACCGGGAGTGATACGGATTCGGATTGATTCGTGCGCGGGTCTTGTCATCCTGAACGCAGCGAAGCGAAGTGAAGGATCTGGCTCGCGAACGAGAGACACCTCTCGTCCTGTGCCCAGATCCTTCGGCTGCGCCTCAGGACGACAAATCCGCGCCGCGCACGAATGACTCCGAATCCATATGAGAGGGAGAGATTCGTCAAATCGAAGAGGGGCGTGAACGACTCGTGTTCGTTCACGCCCCTCGATCCTACGCTACGCCATGTCACGAGCCGAAGCCCATGACGATCCGTGCGTGCAGGTCACTTCTTCTCCTCGACCTTCACGTTCGTCTCCTCCGAAGCCTCATCGGCAGCGACTTCGTCCTTCGCCTCGGCGGCCGACAGCGTCGCCATCGGCTGAGTGTAGAGCAGGAAGGACATGTCCTCGATCAGACCGGTCGGATCGAGAAGCTGCTTCCAGTTCTCAGTCGTCGCGCCGGTCATGTCGGCAGCCACGGCGCCTTCGTTCCTGCCGGCACCGGAGAGCATAAGAGCCTCCTCGGCCATCAGGGCGACGTTGAAGACGCGAATGTCGTCGATCAGGCCGGTGAAGTATTCGTCGTCGGTCGAGCCGCGAGCGCCGATGATCAGCGTCGCCTGGTTGGGCGCGGCGAAACCCTTCACCGAACCGGCCATCGTTTCGAGCACCCCGTCGACGTAGAGCTTCATATTCTTGGTGGTCGAGTCGTACACCGCAGTCAGATGTCGCCACTGGTTCAGCGGCATCGCGTTCGGGGTCTGCGCGGTGGTCTGGCCGACGCGGAAGTGGAACCGCCCTTCCTCATCGAGCCACAGGCCGAACCGGTTGGCGTTGCTGTTGCTGCGGTCGTACTCCAGGATCGCATGCCATCGCCCTCGGGTCTCCTTCGGGTAGATCCACGTGGAGACCGAGAACGAACCCGGCGCCAAGTCGAAGCCGTTGGGCCTCTGGACCCGGATGTAGTCGCCGCGACCGTCGAACTCCAGCGCGCCGGCCAGCCAGCCGCCGGCGGGGCGCCAGACGGGATTCCCGAGCACAGTCCCGTTGTTGCCGTTGCCGGAACTGTCGGCAGCGACCGTGCCGGAGGACTCATCGAGCTTCCAGTGGGCCAGCGGTACAAGGCTCAGGCTCCATGCGGCGTATGCATGGTTCGTCCAGCCCCACGGATAGGTGGCGGTCGCGGCGTCCTTGTAGACCGCGGTGACGCTCACCCACAGGACGCGATTCTGCCCGTCGGGACGATACCACTGCTGCTCGGGCAGGCGGACCGCATAGCGGTAGACCGGCTCGAAGCCCAGCACGGACGAGCTGGCGGGCGAGGGGTCGCGGTCGAAACCTACGAGCACCTCGTCGAAGCTCTCGGCCTTGTACTCCCAGACCCTTCGGCCGGGCTTGCCGAAATCTCTGGGATTGGCCGGGTCCGGATCGGGCACATCCGACCAGAAGGACAGCAGGAAATAGTCGGGCGATATCGGCGCCGCCATCTGCTGGCAGGAGCCGGGCAGATAACCATAACCGAGGTAAGAGCCCCACCAGGCGACGCCGGTGATCGGCTCCGAGGAGCCGCAGCGCCAGTCGTCGGCGACGAGACGACGGAACGTGGTTCCGGCGCCGGCCTGTTCGGTTTCGATGGCAAACGCCAGGTCCATGTTCCTGCCGCTGAGGGAGTGGCCCTTGGGATAGGTGAGCTTGTTCCAGGTGCCGGTGTAGGGCTCTTCGGCTCTCACCCAGACGGCCGCGTCATTCCAGTGACTTGTGGAGCATTTCCAGCCCAGACGAGTCGCGACGCTGCCAGGCGAGTGGATCAGAGTCGATTGCGCGGTCAACCAGTAGACGACCGGGCTCTTGCTGGTGCCGGCCTGAACGAAGGCGTCTCTCGAATCGACCTTGAACGTGTACTTGTAGAGCATCGCGCGGTTGTCCGGCTCGAACGTGACGTTGGCGGGACTGTAATAGCCTTCGGTGCACGTCTGCACCGGCTCGACGGTGAACTCGCCCCTCTGGAAGGTCTTCCGCCAGAGGACCTGGCCCGGCATGCTGTACCCGGTCGGACTGCGATCGGCCGGGATGTCCTGGCGGATGCTCAGCGTGAATGTGGCGTTGGCTGCGCTGCCGCTGGAGAGAACGTCGCGATACCAGGAAGCCCAGAGCGTGATGCCGGTGATGGGGCCGGTCTGGGTGCATTCGAAGTCGTCGGCGCAGATCGTCGCAGGCCAGGTCGGAGGCAGGTCCTTCGTGAAATCGACATCAACTCCGGCGCTGGTGACGTCCGGCTGCTGAATCCACTTGGCAGCGACGCCGGGACCGGCGACCCCCATCGCTTGCTCGTCCTCATAGTACGGCCAGTCGCGAAGACCGGTGAAACCCTGTTCCCACTGGACATAGCTCGTGGCGGTCCCCAGCTCGAAGGCCAGATCGTAGGCCTCCAGCCGCTGGCAGAGCAGCGAATTGGCGATGGGCTGTGCGGTTGCGGGATCCAGTGTAAAACCCGACCGAATGTCGTCGCGTCGAAACTCCGCTGCAACCGCGCCGTCGGTCCAGGGTCTGGGCCGGGTGAGCCAGCCCCACGGATTCTGCGGGCCGGGAGAACCGCTGTACACTGCGGTGATGCTGATCCAGAACACGCGGTCCTGCGTGCTCGTCAGATAGTTGCCCTGACGAAAGTACTCGGTGGACCTGAGGTCCAGGGAGTACCGAAACACGGTGTCGGAGGAATGCGTGGGGAACTGGCTGACGCCTGCTCTCTCCTCCAGGACTCGGTCGGGCGTCGCGGTGACAACCCAGAGCAACTTATCCGGTCGGCTGAAGGCATAGCGGTTGTCGGCCTTGGCGGTGCTCCAGAACGCAATCCGCCACGAGGCGGGCTTTGCGCTCGGGGCCTTGTCGCCCGTCCATTGCTGGTAGGAACCCCACCAGGAGACGCTCGTTACCGGCATGCTGCCGATGCAGCGAAAGTTGTCCGCGGGAAGATACCAGGTGCCGGTGCTGAACAGCGAGGGGATCGAGACAAACGCAGGCTGATCCCATCCGCAGAAGACCGGCGTCCCGGCGGTCGGGTCCTGCTCGATCGGCGGCTGCGACCACTTCGATTGGTCCAGCGGCGCCAGAGGCACGAACGCCTCGACGATCTGAACCTGGTAGTCTTCCACTTCGCCGTCCGCGGCCAGACCGTTGTATCGCAGGTTGCGGACCGTGCTGAAGCGGAAGCGCGCGAAGGTCCTGCCTGTCTTGGCTCGCGCGGGCACGGAAATCGTCAGTGTGTTGACGCCTGCGGACAGCAATCTGTCGGTGGCGATCTGTTCATCGGCGTCGCCCCAGTCGCCGTCGGCGTTCCAGTCAATCCAGGCGTTCAGATACCCCTGCGTGGAAGCGGTTACCTGCACGGTGGCGGATTCGCCGGGGATCAAGTCGGTGAGGAAGACCACGCCGTCTTCGTCGGCCGCGCCGGCATTGTCGTCGCCGGTGGCGGTCGCGTTGGGCTGGCCGTCCGATTCTCCATCAACCGTCCGACCCAGGTAGACGTTAGGCGAGATGTAGTGTCGAGCGCCGTCGCTGGCGAGCTTCGTCGGATAGGTCGGGTCGGGAGCATCGCCGAAATCGATGTCTTTCTGCGCCGTCCCCACGATGACCAGCGACAAGTCCATCGCCCTGCCCGCAGACTCATGGCCCAGGGGATAGGTCAGCGGAGTCCAGTCGTACTCGGAGTTCCGCCAGATGGCGTTGCCGCCCGTCTGGAACGCACGCCGGGTCGTCTTCCATCCGAACTGGTACTTCGCGTCCACGGCGGGGACCTCTTTGATCTCGATCCAGTAGGTCGTGCCGAGCGTCATGGAGAAGAGAGTGTCCTGCCCGTCGAGGCAGATGTTGTACTGGAAGGTGCGTTTATGATTCTCGTTCTCGAAAACCCGGGTGCTCGGTTCGAGCCAGCCTTCCTCGATGTTGTTGGTGATCTCGCTGACATCGTAGCGGTACTTCGCGATCTGGCGGGTCCAGAGCAGCTTATCCGGCCGGCTCCAGGGGATGGAACTGGTGGCGGGCTTGTTCGAGTAGATGTTGATCTCGAACACCAGGCTGTCAAGCCCGAAGGTGGGCAGCACGTCGTCCTTGAACGAACCCCAGAAGTGGATCGCGGTCAAAGGCCCGTTCTGCGTGGCGCGGAAATCCTCGGCCAGACTCGACCACCGAAGGTCCACGTCGATGCCGGTGGCCTGCGTGTCGGGCAACTGGGCCCAGTGCATCGCGTGCGCGTCGCCCGTTTCCCAGGTGCAGAATCTGAGGGCTTCCTTGACGTGGAGCAGGTAGTCCTCGGTCTCGCCGTTGGAGAAGACGCCGTCGCCATTCCAGTCCTTGCCCACCATCTCATGGGTGATGGTGAAGCGGGCCCAGACGTAACCCGAAACCGGTCCGATCGTAAAGCCGCCCGGCCCCAGGTCCGAAAGTGGACCCTCGAAGCCCGCGGGCACCGGGAAGTTGACCAGAACGTGCTCCGGCACACTCACGCCACTGCAGGCGGAGGAACCCTGCCAGATGCCGTCGTGATTCCAGTCGAACAGGACGTTCACATAAGCCATGCTTCGAGTGGTGTTGTGCACCTCGATATCGATCGTCGAACCCCAGGTGGCGTTCAGGCAGGCGTTGCCAATGGACTCCAGGCCGGAGAAGACGATGGCCGAGACGGTCTGCGAGCCTGGCGTGCCCTTGATGGTGTACGCACGGGGTTTCAGCAGGCCGGCGTCGCCGTCGTTGACGGTTTCGTCGCGATTGTACTGGTCGGGCGCGAAGGTCGGGCACTGGCCACCATTGCCGTCGGCCTCAAGGTCCACCTTGGGACCGAAGTACAGCGTTCCCTGGCTGTTATGCTCAATCCAGGAGGACGGACCGACGCTGATGCAGGTCGGGAACAGGCCCACGACGCCCTCGTCCGGGTACGCGATCACCCCTTCCGGGGCGTCGCCGAAGTCGCGGTTGCCGCTCGGCAGAACCTGGCCGGTCTTGGCGACGCACTCATAGCGGATGCGCCCCTCGACGATGATGTTGCGACCGCGGAGATCGATCGAGACCCAGGCCGGACAGAAGTCCGCGATCTCCGTGCTGGCGCCGAAGGAATAGGTCTCGCGGATCTCCGTTCGCTCGGCAACCACGCGGGATGCGATGTTCGTGCTGTCCTGGGAGGGGTCTTTGGTGTCGGGCAGGGGAGGCGATGTCCGGTCCGTCCAGGGCAGCTTCGTCCAGTTGACCGCGGCCTCGAAGAAGCTGCTCGTGGCGGACATCGGATCGAGTACGGAAACCGTCAAGTCCACCTCGATGACCATCTTCTGGGTCGGATCGACCGGGCCATTGAGGAACCACTGGGCCCACCAGTCCGGCCCGGCGTAGTAGTACCAACTCCCGAGATTGAACCCGGTGCCGCCGCCACGGACGAAGTTGCCCTGATTGTTCAGTTCCAGCGTGAAAGAGCCTTGGGCAGCCAAGGCGGTCCCGCCTCCTGCGACCAAAGCCATCAAGACCACCGCAGTCACACGCCTCTTGAGCATTTCCTTCATCCAGCTCATACCGAAAACCTCCCAAAAGTGACGCTGGGCACAGTTCCATGAATCGACAAGGAACGGCGGACAAGACCGCCGTTGCCCCTGGAAACGCCGGATACCCGGCGTCGCCGGGGTTGACGCATAGACTGTCTCCACGTCGTCCCTGTGGGATCGACCTGGAGAGCCCCTTGCTCCAGCAAAAAGTGCTGTCCCGAAGTGAAAATCACTTCACCGCCTCCCATGACGCTGCCTTCCCGCGATTCCTGTGTGCCATGCCGTTGTTGGAGAACTAAACACGATGTTATCAGACAATCCCGGCGACCGATTCGACGCCGGATGCTTCTTCTGCGATCGCTCGACAGGAGTAATGTGCCGGACCCGCTCGGGAATGTAACGAATCCGGAAAAAAATACTCCCCGGCGCGCAGGGATGACGGGTTTGGGAGTGGAGAGGAGGGGAAAAAGCGGGGCCGCGGACAAGCCTGGGCCCCGCCTGCTATTGCATCGGAGGCTATCGCACGAGATCCAACCACGTCGCGGCCAGCATGGCCAGATCCCCGTGGTCGGCTGTTCCATCGACACTCGGCGTGGTCGACGTGCGTTCGTCCGTTTCCAGAGGCGCGAACGTCGTGAGCTGGAAGGCCATATCGATCGGGTTGACCCAGCGATCCCGCATGGTGGTCCCGCTCTGCCACTGCGACCCCAGCACCGGCGGCCACGTCATGTCCTTCGAGATCGGCACCATCGTCAGCAGCGAAGTCCCGCCTGCGTTGGACACGGTCGAGCGGGTCTTCCAGTTCCACAGATGAGTCGGCGTCTTGGTCGGATCATACAGAGCGGAAATGCTCAGCCAGTAGATTTTCGAATCCGATCCGTCCTTCGCCTCGCCCGCCGGACCCACTTCGAACCAACGATCCTGCGACAGCGTGTGGCTGAAGAGGAGACAGGTACGTCCTTTGCCGGTCGGGACCTCCGGGGGCTCACTGCCGGCCACCGTCCAAGTCCAGTTGGTGCAGTAGGTTTCCCAGATCAGGGTGCCTGGATGGGGGAACGTCTCGAAGTTGTACGGCTGGGTATCGGGCACGTTCGTCCAGATGCCCAGATGAAACGCCACCGGCATGTCGGTCGGCAAACTCGACTCGAACCACCCCTCGAACGTGCCCCACCAGTGCACGCCGGTCAGGGGCCGGCCTTGCACAGGCTGCCAGTCGTCGGCCGCGATCTGGTGCAGATGCAGTGCAGAGACGGCCCCGCCGGCCGGGAAGACGTGAGGTTGCGTTTCCGCCAGCGGCGTCGGCGGCTGACTCCAGATCAACTCAGAGGCGCCGGAGACTATCTTGGGATCGTGGACCTGAACGATCTGGACGCGGTAATCCTCGACCTCGCCGTCGTCGGCAGGCCCATAGCTGCTGAGCAACCCGCGCGTGCTGAAACGGAATCTGGCGTAGGTCCAACCAGGAACAGCAGTCGCCGGGACCGAGAAGCTCAGGGGATTCAAGCCGCCAAACAGAGGCTTATCCGTGAAGATCGCCTCCTCGCGTTCGCTGAATCGGCCGTCGCCGTCGAAATCGATCCAGGCGCTGAGGTATCCGGACCTGGACGCGGTCACGCTCACAGTGGCCTCCCGACCAATCTGGAGCGTCGAACTGAAGGCCACGCCGTCTTCATCGTCCATCCCGACAGAGTCGTCGCCGGTGGCGGTCGCATTCGGCTGGCCGTCGGACTCGCCGTCCACGGAACTGCCCAGGTAGACGCCAGGAACGATCGTATGCCGGGCCCCGTTGTTGGCCCGCAGCGTCCGGTAGTTCTGGTCTGGAGCGTCGCCATAGTCCGTTGCCCCGCTGCTGGCGATCGTGCACTGGGCACAGGTGGTGCCGACGCCCAGCCAGTCCAGCGGGGCCGCACAATCCGATTTGGTCGTCAGGTAGCAGTACCCCGTCTGGCGATTGCAGCAGGCGCCGATCTGGGATCCCTTGGGTTGGCACTCGTGAAACGCGCCCCGATAGATGTACGCGTTGCGGGCTTCGAACTCGATGCAGACCCATTCGGGATTGTACTCTTCGATAGTGTGCTCGCGGATCGACTCTGCGCTTCCGGTGACGACACCCTCGACCGAATAGACCCGCGCGACGGACATGTACTTCGCTTCGTCGTTCACGGTGGGCATGTCGTCTGGTCCCGGCGGATACCCCAGCTTGCGGTTGGACCACGCAGCGGTCGTCCACCCGAATCGCGCGACCACGGAGGTCGGTTTCGTCGGATCGACCGCCTTGGTGTACACATGGTAGTTGAGATAGCCTTTTCGCGTGGCGTCGTAGGGGCCGTTGTAGAACCACATGCGATAGACGTCGCTGTCGGGATAGTAGTACCAGCCTCTCCCGTCGCCCTGGCCTTCGATGTAGTTGCCGTTGCCGTCGATCAGGATCCGATACCAAACGCCTGGAAACTCGCTGGGGGTCTCGTTGTCATGTTGGCCCCAGGCAGGGGATAGACAAAACAGCACGATGAATGTCGCGACGCAGGCGAACGGAACTACACGATGTGTCATGCCAAAATCCTCACCATTCAGAACCATCTCACAGCCGCGCCCCAACGCGGGCGCAGTCGGAGTCTTCCCACGGAGTACGTTCCATCACAAGACTCCGTATCCATCGGCGGGTCTGAAGACCTCCTCCAGTGAAAACCCTCTGAGGCCTACCCCATTCCCCCAATCCCTGCGGGCGGGCGTCTATCGCCCGCGCGGACCGCGTCGGCACAGTCCACATGATCCTTCAGGCCTACAGTATCGCTTTTTTTCGGTCCTTCGTCTACAACAAAATCCGACTTCATCCCCCAAAACGCGGTCGATCCTCCAACGAAAGCCTCCCATGGCTGGCCTCCTGCCCATCAAGGCAGCCACAGGGAAAGGCTCCCCGCGGTTTTCTACGACTTTGGGCATACAACTCAAGGCTCGGTTCGCGGCTCCACGCCGAGAAGGTGCCGCACGAAGAAATCCATGCGGCGTCTCGCGGCGTAAGGGGTCTCACCCACGCCGTGGCCGCCGCCGGGGACGATCAGCAGGTCGAAGTCCTTGTCCGCCTTGATCAAGGCGTTGACCACCTGCATCGTGGACGCGGGATCGACGTTGCGGTCGAGTTCCCCCACCGTCAACAGCAGCTTGCCCTGGAGCCTGGAGGCGAGCGTTACGTTGGACTGCGCCTCGTAGTGCGGCCCGATCGGCCAGCCCATCCACAGCTCGTTCCACCAGATCTTGTCCATCCGGTTGTCGTGGCAGCCGCAGTCGGCGACGCCGACCTTGTAGAATTCCCCGTGCGTAAGCAGCGCGCCCAGCGCGTTCTGCCCGCCCGCCGAGCCGCCGTAGACGCCGACCCGCGTCAGATCCATTTGCGGATATTTCGCGGCCGCCGCCTTCATCCAGAGAATGCGGTCGGGGAAGCCGCCGTCTCCGAGGTTCTTGCAGCAGACGTCGTGGAATGCTTTCGAGCGATGAGACGTGCCCATGCCGTCGATCTGCACGACGATGAAGCCAAGTTCCGCGATGGCGTGATGGCGAACCAGCAGATTGAAGGCCTTGGGCACGAAGGCCCCCTGCGGCCCGGCGTAGATCTCCTCGATCACCGGGTAGGAGCGACTCGGATCGAAATTGGAGGGACGCACGATGATGCCGTAGATGTCGGTCACGCCGTCTCGACCCTTGGCGACGAACCGCTCGGGTACCTGCCATCCGGTCCGGAGCAACGCGGTCCAGTCCGCCTCTTCCAGCTTGGCGATCAGACGACCATCGGCAGCGGATCGAAGTTCCGTCACCGCCGGTTGATCGACGCGGGACCAGCGGTCCAGGAAGAACCTCCGGTCCGGCGAGAACGTCGTTTCGTGCGTGCCGTCGCCGGCGGTGAGAACGACCAGACCCGATCCGTCGAAATTCACCCGACACAGGTTCAGATAATAGGGGTCCTGCTCGGGACGAATGCCGCCGGCGCGGAACCAGATCTGACGCCCGACTTCGTCGACGGACTCGACGTCCCGCACTACCCAGTGGCCTTTGGTGATCTGATTCTTCACCCGACCGGTCGTGGCGTCGTAGAGGTACAGGTGGCACCAGCCGTCCCGTTCAGACATCCAGATGATCTCGTTCGTTGCGTCGAGATGGCGGCTGAACTGCTTGCCCGCATAGTCGATGAACGTGTTGCTGCGTTCATCTACGATGGCCTTGGCTTGGCCGCTCACGGAGTCCACTGCGACGATCCGAAGCACCTGGTGGCCCCTCTGATTGTACAGGAACGTGAACCGGCTCGAATCGGTCGACCACCGCACATCCGAGACGCTCCAGGGGTTGGAGAACAACTCGTCCGAAATGGGCGTCTGTCGCCTGGTTGCGATGTCGAACAGGTGCGGCTTGGAGATGTCGACCTGGTCGCCCGGTTTGAGATAATCCATGTCGTGCAGCTTCGGCTGCAACTGGTCCTTGGGTGAGGACTCGATCAGGTACACCTTCCGCGTGTCGCCCTTGCGGGTCCGCATCACGACCAGTTTCTGCGAGTCCGGCGACCAGCGGAAGTCTTCCGAATAGGCGTCCTTCTCCACGCCGTCGTCGCTCAAGGCGATCTCCTCGCTGGAGGCCAGCTCTCGAAGGTGGACGTTGTAGTCCTTCACAAAGGCCTGCCAGATCCCGTCGGGCGATCGTCCCCTCGACCGGGTCGCCGCGGGCCGGTCCGACTCGATTGGCGGAGGCGTCGCGTCCTTGCCGACTACCGCGTCGCCCGCCTCTTCCGTCGCGGTGAACACGCCCAGTGTCTCCCCTGCCTTGTTCGTGACCAGCCAGACGTGACCGGCGTATGTGTGCTGACGGTGCTGCCCGCCTGCGTCGATCGTGGCATAGCGCTGGCGCTGCCCCTCGGAATCCACCCAGTAGACGTCCACAGCGCCTTCCGTGCGATTGAGGAAGGTGACGGAGGTCTCGCCGCCGGTGCTGCGGCTGGGACGAACCCGACGGGCGGAGGGCAGAGAAACGCCCCCCTGTTCATCCGCAGGGGCCTCGGAAATCTCGTAACCAGCCAGGTCGCACCGCCACCGACGACCCTCGCACGTGAACGAGAGCTGCGGGCGGGAATCGTCGAACGCCAGGCGGTCGATGGGCAACTTGCCGGACTCGATCGTCTTGCCCAGCGTCTTGCCCAGCGAAACCGCGAGTTTCTCGTGGTCGAAGGCCGGTTTGCGGACGCCCGTCTCGGCGTCTACGACGACAAACTCCCGCGAGCCGCCCGCGAGATCGTTGCGATACCAGAACCGCGCGTTTTCCGCAAACCAGTGCGGCGTCACACGATCCCGAAACACCGTGTTGGCGGTCGCCTCGCGAAGGCGCAGGGCCCGCTCGTAGTCCGACCGGGTGCCCTGGGCCTGGACCGTATGCGTCAGGGTCAACAACGCGAAGACAGAAAGGACTGCCTGGAATCGAAGCCGATCTCTCATCTTGCCATCCACTCTCGAACTGCCACCGTGAACTTCCGCCCGATCAGCCACAGCAGCCGCGGGCGGCCCACAGCTTACCATCTGGGCCGCAATCGGGCAACCGTCCGCCGCGCAGGAGTGACGACCGCATGAGCCGGGACATTTTGTCTCGGTTTTCTGGTTTCCGATCGCCGGCTTCCTGTATAATGTCGTCGGCCGGCTATCGCTTGCAGGCGGCATGACGACCGACGCTTGGGAGGCATGGAAAACGATGGATACGATCGATCTGGCCAGGACGGAGTTCCAGCGGATTCTGTTCTGCACCGATTTCTCGGAAAACGCGGATTTCGCGTTTTCGTTCGCCGTGGACGCCGCGGGTCGCCGACCGGGCTGCGAACTGTACCTGCTCCACGTGATCCCCGAGTCGGACGCCCAGTTCTGGAAGACCTATATCTACGAGGTCGAGGACGTGGACAACAAGGCCCGGCGCGACATCGACGAGCGGATCGACCAGACCTACCGCTCCCGCCTGCCCGCGGGCGTGGATCTGAAGGTCGAGATCCGCGTGGGCAAGGACCACCAGCAGATCCTCGAATTCGCCCGCGAGAAGCAGATCGACCTGATCGTCCTGGGCCGCCACGGGCACCGCGCCCTCGAAAAGGCCCTCTTCGGCGACGTCACGGAGAAGGTCGCCTCCCGCGCCGAGTGCGCAGTCCTCGTGATCCCGCTGAGTTATCAGAAGAGATACCAAGGCTGACGGTCGCCATTTTTCGAGGCCTCAACCCGCGAGGTTACATCCCCGTGGGACATGACCTCGCGGGACTGAGACTTCTGTTCCATTGACGAAAGAGAGAAGGCAAACCACTCAAGGGCCAACAACAACGCCGTCTACCCCCCCGCCATCTGTGACCACAAGCGTACCGGACACGTAAGCCAGCTCCGCGATCAACCCGTAGCCGCTGCTGTACTCAGTGCCCTGCGCTTCCGCGTAGTCATGGCCTCGCTTATTGTACTCCGCTCCGTAGGTTCCGACGGCGTACAGGGCCCGCTGCACGATGCTCGGCGGGTCGTCCTCGCGGTGGCGGCGAATGAGGCTCTTGGACTTGCCCAGGTAGAATTGCAGGCCGAAGAGCGCGTGCTCATAGTCGTTCTCGCCGCCGGCGAACTCCGCAAAGAGCGTCAGTCCGTCAACCGGCGTCTGGTATTCCACCTCGCCCAGGACCAGGCCGTTGTTGAATGCGTAGACGTAGGACCCGGCGAACATCAGATCATCGAGCGGATAGTACCGCAGGCCGAGACTGCCGAGAAAATCCGTGGGATCGGACTCGATGAAAGGAACCGACTCGTCGTAGTCGATGTTCGCCACGCCGGCCGCGGCCGTCACCGTGAACCGGTCCAGGTAGTACTCCCCCTCGGCGACGATCAGACCGGCGTCGATGTCGTCCTCGTCGAGAACCGCTCCGGCGACGCCCAGAAGCCCCTTGTCCCAGTCCCGCCAGAACAGGTGCCCGCCGGCCCCGTAGAAGTCGCGATCTGAGACGTTCGTGTACAACCCGTCGGCCTGGAAGCCGAAGTTGTCGGCGATCGGCAGACTGAAGCTCCCGAAGACATTCTGCCCGCAATCCCCCTCCATGTTGCCGCCGGAATAGGCGATTTTGCCGTTGAACTCCGACACGGCCTCTCCCGCCGCCACGACGCTGCTGCACACCAAGAGAACGACAGCCACTCTCACATGAATCATAGAACCTCCGCATACGAATCAACTCGTCTCGGCGACAGCCCTGGCACAGTCCAGACCGCCGCGCCAGCTCTCTCTACTACCCTCCGGAGTCCCGCGACAACGCTTCTTGTCCGCCTCCGGCATGTGACGAACCAAGGGTGTGGAGACACCGCACCTTCTCTGCGTTGCAGGATGCCTCCACCTGCCCGTAGGCCCTTAAGTCACCTTCCCCCCTATTATGCCCGCCGGTCTCGGACCCATGCAAACAAAAAACGGGCGAACTGTGTCCCGGATGCCGCCGGAGTACGGTGGCGGATTCCCCGAGTCCGTGTTCCGGGTGGCAGCGGCAAACTCGTTGGGCTCGTCCCGAGTTGTTGGGCCCAGACCACTCCCGTACGACGGTGGCGACGAGCCAGGGGGCCGTGCGATCCCCTGGGGGCCGGCCCCCAGACCCCCGCCATTTTGCGCATTGCGCCAGCAGCATGGTAGCCGCGGAAGCCTCTTGTGCTGACGGTTGTTCCACCAAGTCCCGAGGACGCCTCGCGGCCGCCCGACCCTTACGTCACCCGGGCGACGACGTTCTTGTCCTCTTCGCTCATGCTATTGGCCCAAAGCGCAGAATGGCGGGGGTCTGGGGCGAAGCCCCAGGGCAAGCGTCTAAACACGCGTTCACGTCCGCTTCCACTTCGAACCACGGGATCTCAACAACCTGGGACAAGCCCAACAAGCTTGCCGCTACCACCCGGAGTCGAAGAAGGATGGTTCTCGATATATCGAGTCCCCGCGGCCGGCTACTCCGCCAGGGGCAGCAGCTCGATCTTGCGGAACTGCGTGGGATGGCTCTCCGCCTGGATCGAGATGTAGCCCTCGCTGACCATCCGGTCGGCGCCGGCCTGGAGCAGCTTCTTGGCATCGGCGTCGCCTTCGTCGAGCTGCGGCTCGGAGTACTCCATCACGACCTCGCCGTTGACGATGTGGCGGATGAGGCGGTTGCCGTGAACCTCGATCTCCGCCGTCACCCACTGGTCGCCGTGATAGGTCTTGGACTTGGAGTTGTTGCAGTGCTGGGTGATGAGCTTGTCGTTCATGACGACGTGCGTGCCGGGCGTGCACAGGTTGGCGGTGGAGCGCTGGCCCGTGCCGCTGCCGCCGAGAAGCTGGACCTCGATGCTGACGGGGAAGCTCTGATTCTTCGCCATCGTCGCGGGCTTCTGGCAGTGGAGCATCAGGCCGTTGTTGCGGAGGGCCCAGCCGGGGCCGTTGGGGACCTGCTCGCCAAT
Organism: uncultured Phycisphaerales bacterium; assembly: GCA_937927975.1. GTDB lineage: Bacteria > Planctomycetota > Phycisphaerae > Sedimentisphaerales > Anaerobacaceae > PLanc-01. The sequence continues at coordinate 24,941 of CALEZT010000187.1, read as the reverse complement.
GAACCGGTACTCGGCGCGGATCCGGTAGTGCGAGAAGGAGTCCTTGTAGAACAGGTGCCCGAATTCGCTATTGAACTTGTCGTAGTTCTCGTAGGAGACCGTGAGCAGCCCATCTTGGACGCGGAAGGTGTCCTTGTAGTTCACACCCAGATCGCTCCCCGCGAACTTCGGGGTCCAGCCAGTGAGGTCCTTGCCGTTGAACAGACTGATCCAGTGAGCTTGCTCTCCGCCCTGGGGCTCGCCGGCGCACGCCACCGTGAGGGTCGCGATACAGACCGCCGCGAACACCCAATTCCAACGTCGGTTCATACCACAGGAGAATCGTCTCATCGTCATCGTCGTTACTCCGCAAAGAGGTTTCTTCGTTTACGCCCGTCTCGGATGTCGTCAGGGCCAGTCCTGAAGCCGAAAGCGAGCCAGTCGAGGACCTTGAAGCCCATTCCGAGACCGATCCCCGTCAGGGCCGAAAGCTCCGCATAGAATACCAGAGAAGTCCGCACGTCGGAAGGATGAAATAGGATCACAAGGACCACTCCCGCTCCAAACAGCCCGGCCGCAAAGACGAACGCCCAGACAACGTAGGGCCCAAGGATACGCCCCCGGCGTCGAAGACCGACGATCTTCACGTTCACATAGACCGCGGCGACCCACATCGCGATCAGGATGGCCGTGTGCAATACGATCCGAGGACCCGATCGCACGGTCATTACCGCCAGAACCGCGGTGATCAGCGTCCCGGCCAAGATGTATCGTCCCGTCGGCCAACGTCGGGCCATCAACACCAGGACTCCCACGATCAGGGCGTTGACGCCAAACTGGAAGAAACCCGATCGCGCTGCAAATACCGCTGAGCCGCGAACTGCCGCACCGATGCCCACACACAAGACCATCGGACAAAGGACGGTCAACAATGCCTCCACAGTCTTTCTCCACAGCGCAGGGGCCATAAGACTGCTCCACGCCATCGAAGGGCGCTACGATCGGTTCGGTCTTTCCAGGAGCCGGGCGGCTTTCTTCGCGAAATACGTCAGGGTGATGTCGGCGCCGGCGCGTTTGATCGAGGTCAGGACCTCCATCATGGCATTGTCGCGATCGATCAGGCCCGCGTCGGCGGCCGCGTTGAGCATCATGTACTCGCCGCTGACGTTGTAGGCCGCGAGGGGACAGTCGAACCGCTCGCGAGCCCAGCGGATCACGTCGAGATAACTCAGGGCGGGCTTGACCATCACCATGTCCGCGCCTTCCTCGATGTCCAGCTCGATCTCGCGGATCGCCTCGCGAGGATTGGCCGGGTCCATCTGGTAGGTCTTGCGGTCACCGAAGGCGGGAGCTGATTCCGCCGCGTCGCGGAACGGACCGTAGAACGCAGAGGCGAACTTGGCCGCGTAGGACAGGATCGCGACGTCCTTGAAGCTGTTTCGCTCCAGCACGTCGCGGATCGCCCGGACCCGACCGTCCATCATGTCCGACGGAGCGACGATGTCCGCGCCCGCCTGCGCGTGCGAGAGGGCCATTTTCGCCAGCAGTTCCAGCGTGGCGTCGTTGTCCACCTTGGGGCTGGAGGCGTCCGCGGCATCGGCCTCCTGCCTGCGATTCATGGGCCGAAAGCCCATGCCCCTTCGAGATTTCCCGTCGTCTTTGATGACGCCGCAATGGCCTGTGCTGGTGTACTCGCAGAGGCACACGTCCGTGATGACCAGCAGGTCCGGCGTGTACTTCTTGATCTCGCGGGTCGCCTGCTGCACAGGACCATCCTCCGACCAGGCCTCGGAGCCCTGTTCGTCCTTCTTCTCAGGCAGGCCGAAAAGCAGCACCGCGGGAATGCCCAGCGACGCAACCTCGGCCGCCTCCTCCGCGATCCGGTCCGGCGATACGTGGAAGCAGTCGGTCATCGAGGGGATCGGCTTCTTGAACCCCTCGCCCGCTCGGACGAAGAGGGGATAGACCAGGTCGTTCACGCTCAGCGACGTCTCACGGACCATCCGCCGCATCGTCGCACTGCTGCGAAGCCGCCGCATTCGAATCTGAGGAAAGGACATAGGACCTACTATCGACGAATTACCATTTACTAGTTTGGCTTGCGCACTTCATGCATTGTAGGGCGTCATTTGCCCGCTGTAAATCCTGTCTCTTCGTCTGTGAGGTAACACGCGGGTTCGTTGAGCCAGTTCGCATCCGACGAATCGGCGTCGAGGAAACGGTAGTTGCCCTTGCACAGACTGAACCATTGGCACTTCAGGCATCGCGGGTCGGCGAAGACGTCCTTGTTACGGAGTTTCGCTAGGACCGGATCCGCGGTGTTCGACCAGATCTCCTTGAAAGGCCTCTCCATCACGTTGCCCAGCGGGTAGCTTCGCCAGAACTGGTCGGGGTAGACCGTGCCGTCCCAGGCGACGCAGGCGATCTTGTCGCCGACGCGGTTGCCGCCGTTGGCTTCGAGCAAGTCCCTGGCCTGCTCGAAGCCGGGATGCTTCTCCCGCTGCATTCGCCACAACAGATACGGCCCATCAGCGTGGTTGCCGACCGTCAGCACCTCTTCCACCAGATCCCGCTCGACCGCGTCGCGGGTCCTGTCGATGATCGTGTCGAGCACCTGCCGCGTCCGGTCCCGCGCGGGCCCCTGCTCCTGCAACTGGGCCGCCCGGCCACTGCGGACGAGATGGTAGAAACAAATCCGCCGCACGCCGATGTCCCGGGCGATGTCGAAGACCGCCGGCACCTGGTCGGCGTTGGCCTGCGTGATCGTGAAGCGAAGACCCGTTCGCAGACCTGCCTGGCGGCAATTCTCGATCCCGGTCAGAGCCGCCTGGAAGCTGCCCTGAACCTGGCGAAACCTGTCATGGAACGGCTCCTGGCCGTCAAGCGAGATACCCACGTAGCGGAGGGACAGATCGTGCAGCCGCCGGGCGATGTCGGCGTCGATCTGCGTGCCGTTGGTCGAAATCACGGTGGGCAGACCGATCCGCTTGGCCTCCGCAAGCAGCTCGAACAGGTCCGGCCGGAGCAGTGGCTCGCCCCCGCTGAACAGGCACACCGGCGCGCCGGCGTCCTTGAGCTGAGCCAGGAGCCCCTTGGCCTGTTCGGTCGTCAATTCCCGTTCGGCGATGCCGCCGTCGGAGACGCTGTAGCAATGCCGGCACCGCAGGTTGCATCGCTTCGTGCAGTTGTACGCAACGACCGGACCGACGTCGCGTCCCCTGCGATACCGCAGGTCATCCGACTGGCCGCCCAGGCCGCAGTAGAGCTTGGAAATATTGATCATCGCATTCCTGTCAGAGACATAGAACTGTCATCCTGAGCGGAGCGAAGGATCTGGGCATCGGAGGCCATGCGGCCCATGAACGCCACAAACACGTTCCATTCGCAGGCCAGATGCTTCACTTCGTTCAGCATGACGATAACGCACATCAGGTTCTCTCAAAGTCCTCGATCGCATCGAGGAGGCCGTCGATCGTGTGTTCCGTCGCCTCGACATCGACCCGCACACCGACTTGGGCGAGTTCCTTCGAGGTCACCGGACCGACCGAAGCGACCTCCAGACCATAGCTGTGTACCGACTCAGCGGGGATTTGTTCGAAGAACCCGCGGACCGCCGAGGGGCTGGCGAAGGTCAACCACTGGACCTTGCCCTGCTGCATCTGCTCGATCAAGGCCTTGTCGTCGCCCCTGTGCGGCAAGGCGGTGTATACCGCGACGTCGGTCACGGCCGCTCCGCCTGCCTGGAGCCCCTCAGCCAATTCGTCGGAGGCGATCTCCGACCGCAGCATGAGCACTTTCTTGCCTCGCAGATCGGTGTAGCCGATGAGCTGCCTTGCGAGTTCCCGGCCTGTGAAAACCCCCGGCACGAAGTCAGCCCGGATGCCGAACGGTTCGAGAGATTCCGCGGTCCTGGGCCCGATGGCCGCGATCTTGATCCCGCCGAAGACCCGCGCGTCCTTGCCCAGCTTGCGGAGGGCCTCCAAGAAGATCCGAACGCCGTTGGCGCTGGTGAAGATCACCCACTGGTAGACAGGGAATTCCGCCAGCACGCGGAGAAACTCGTTGCGGTCCGTCAAGGACTGGATCGCCAGCGTGGGATACTCGATCGGCCTGCCGCCCCGCGCGATGATCTTGCGCGCGGAGTCCGCGTTGCCCTCGGGATCGCGGGTGATAACCAGCCCCTTGCCATACAGAGGCTGGCGCATGAACCAGTTCAGGCCGGGGTCCCCCGCTGCCGCGGGACCGACGATCACCAGAGCCGGCGGCTCGATCTGTTGCTTCTCGCATTCTTTCGCGATCCCGCTCAAAGGAGCCTGGACCAGCCGTTGCGTCGGCAGCGTCGCGTCGGCCACGAGAGCCGCAGGCGTCTCGGACGACATGCCGTTTTCAACGAGCTTCCTGGCGATCGAGGGCAGCGCCCCGATGCCCATGTAGAACACGAGGGTGCCAGGGAAGCGGGCCAGCACGTCCCAATCGAGATTGGTCTGTTCCTTGCCCTCGGCCTCGCGACCGGTGATGAAGGCCACTTGGGAACTGTATCGCCTGTCCGTGAGCATGATCCCGCTGTACTCAGCGGCCGCGATCGCGGCGGTGATTCCCGGCACGATCTCGAATTCCACCCCCGCCTCGTTCAGAAGCAACGCCTCTTCCGTGCAGCGACCGAAGACGCACGGATCGCCGCCTTTGAGCCGAACGACGGTCTTGCCCTCCAAAGCCTTGTCCGCCAGAATGCGATTGACCTGGTCCTGGGTGAACGAGCCGGGCCCGATCCGCTTGGGCACAGGAATGATCTCGGCGTCCTTACGGGCCAGGTCCAGCAGGGCCGGATTGGCCAGCTTGTCGACAATGATGCAATCGGCGGTCCTGAGCAGTTCGGCCCCGCGCAGCGTGATCAGGTCCGCCCGACCGGGGCCGGCCCCCACCAGATACACCTTCGCTCTTTTGACTTCATTCTCCATCGTCAGCCCTGCTCCCGCTCCATCTCTCGAAGAATCTCTCTACCGCCGGCGTCGAGCAGTTCCAGGGCCACTCGCTCGCCGACCTGGACCGCCTGAGCGATCGGTCCGACCGCCTGCTTGCGGATCATCCGACGCCCCTCCACATCCGAGATGAACGCATACACTTCGATCTCGTCGCCCCGACGCTCGGCATAGGCCCCCACCGGGGCGTGGCAGCCGCACTGCGTCGTAGCGAGCACCTGCCGCTCCGCCAGGGCAACGGCCCGCGACGATTCGTCGTCGATCGACCGGACGATTCCTACGGTCTGCTCGTCATCGCTGCGAGTCTGGATGGCGAGCGCCCCCTGCGCCGGCGCGGGGACGAAGTCCTTCGGGTCGAAGATGACGGAGATCTCGCGGGTCAATCCCAGCCGCTCCAGGCCCGCTCGGGCCAGGACGATCGCATCGAGATCGGTCGAGTGCAGCTTGCTGATCCGCGTCTGGACGTTGCCGCGGAGCGGAACCAACTCCAGGTTTGGCCGGACCCGTCGGAGTTGAGCCGCCCGCCGCAGGCTGGAGGTTCCGACCTTGGCGGATTTCGGAAGATCGAGAAGGCTCCGCGCTGGCTGCTTGGCCAGCAGGCAATCCTGAGGCCACTTGCGGTCCAAGATCGCAGTGACCGCCAGTCCTTTACGCTCACACGTAGGCAGGTCCTTGAAGCTGTGCACGGCAAAATCCGCCTCACCGGCCACCAGCGCATCTTCCAGTTGCGAAGTGAAAAACCCTGTGTCCTTGAGGTCCCACAAAGCGGTCTTGCGGTCGCGATCACCTGAACTGGTGATTTCCTGAATGCGGATCTCGATCCCGGGGTGCTTCGCCTGCAACGTTGCGATGACCAGACGAGTCTGCGCGATGGCCAACTCTCCCCGGCGTGTTGCGACCGTCAGCGTCCGGCTCATTCTTCGCCTCGATCCTGGGCCAAGAACATCTTGTTGACCAGGTCGATTGCCTGGAGCTGCTCTGCGCTGGGCTCGCCGTTGCCGTCCTTGATGAAGCGGATGGGACCGTGCAGGACCTTCTTGACCAGCGACTCCGCGAAGGCCTGGAGCTTGTCAGAGCCGGCGTCGCCAAAATCGCCTGCGTAGCGACGGGCCTCCGCGCGGGCCAGCTCCAGCCCCATCTGGGTCAGCCGCGAGATGACAGGCACCAGATCGAGCGAATCATACCACTGCGAGAACGTCGCGACAAACTCCTCGACGATGGCCTTGGCCTTGGGGATTTCGCTGCTGCGTTTCTTGCGATTGGCCGCGATTTGCCCGTCGAGGTCGTCAATATTGTACAGGCGAACACAATCGAGCTGGCCGATCGCAGGATCGATGTCCCGCGGCACCGCGATGTCGATCATCAGCAGCGGACGCTCCCGGCCGGCCAGCGACCACTCGACCCCGGTCCGCGTCAAGACCGGCTCGGGGGAGGCGGTCGAACTGATCACGACGTCCACATCCGACAGGCGGGAGACGAGATCCGCAAGACCGACAGCCTCAGTCCGCGAGAAACGTCTGGCCATCGCCCGCGCTTTTTCGATGTCTCGATTGGCGATGACGAGGCCGCAGACCCCGGCCTTGGAGAGGTAATTCGCAACGAGTTCGGCGTTCTCGCCGGCCCCGACGATCATCACGCGGGACGTGGATAAATCGGTCTTCTCCCGAGCCAGTTCCACCGCAGCCAGGCCGATGGAAACCGCGCCGCAGTTGATCTGGGTCCGCGTCCGCACCGCCTTGCCCACCCGAAAGGCGTTGTGGAAGAGCCGATGGAAGATCAGCCGGCTCATCCGGGTTTCGAGCGACTCAGTGTATGCGGTCTTGACCTGAGCGAGGATCTGATTCTCGCCGATCATCTGCGAATCCAGCCCGGCGGCCACTTCGAACAAGTGCCGAACCACGTCCACCCCAACCATCTCCCGGCTGTGCTTCGCCCAGGCCTCCGCCGCGTCGGGCCCCTGGGCCGCGAGCAGGCCGCCAAGGAACGCCCGACAATCGAAATCCTTCTTCGCATAGAGATAGAACTCCAGCCGATTGCAGGTCTGGACGATGACCGCCTCGCCGATCTGGTCGTGCTGGTGCATCCGGCGCAGCATGGCGTGCCGCTGCTCGGCGGTGAAGGTCGCCTTCTCGCGGACCGCCACAGGGCAGTCATGATACGTCAAGTTGTGTAAGACCAGCTTCATGCTTACGTTACATCACCTATGCAAGACAAGTGTTACAGTCTATTCGATCGCGAGGCAAACATCAAGCCGGGATCACGTCAAACGTCTATTGCGGTTTGACGCCGTGCGGTTCTCGCTCCGACCCCTCCAGCCGCCTTGTCCATTCGCTGCCGCGGGTCTATAATCCGTCTCGACAGGCGTCGCCTTGGCTTCTCCGACCGGGCAGCGAAGGGGCAATCGCAGAAGACTATGGCTCGACTTCGACGGATCATTCATGTGGATATGGATGCTTTCTACGCGTCCGTCGAGCAGCTCGATCATCCCGAGTTGCGGGGCAAACCCGTCATCGTCGGAGGCGATCCCAAGAGCCGCGGCGTGGTCAGCGCCGCGTCGTACGAGGTCCGCCCGTTCGGCGTCCACAGCGCGATGCCCACGGCCCAGGCGCTTCGCCTGTGCCCACACGCGGTGCTGGCTCCCGTCCGCATGGAGCGATACGTGGAGGTCTCCCATGTTATTCGAGCGATCTTCGACAGCTACACGCCGCTCATGGAGCCGCTCTCGCTCGACGAGGCGTTCCTCGACGTGACCGACAGCGAGAACCTGTTCGGACCCGCCCCCGCCATCGGGCAGGCGATCAAAAGCCGTATTCGCGAGCAGACTCGTCTGACCGCCTCGGTCGGGGTGGCGTCGAACAAGTTCCTCGCCAAGCTGGCCTCGGACCTGCGAAAGCCCGACGGTTTCGTGGTCATTACAGAAGAGAACCGCCAGGCGACACTCGACCCGTTGCCTGTGGGGAAGATCTGGGGCGTCGGGAAGGTGACGGAAAAGGCACTGCGCGACTGGGGCATCGAGACAATCGGGCAGCTTCGCAGCCGGACCGCTGCCCAGCTCAGGGGAGTCATCGGCAACGGCGTCGCAGAACTGCTGGAACTGGCCCATGGTCGCGATGACCGCCCGGTCGAGCCGGACCGCCAGTGCAAGAACCTCTCCAGCGAACAGACCTTCGCGACGGATGTCGCCGATCCTGATGTCCTGCTGGGCGTGCTGATGGAGCAGGTCGAAGAAGTGGCCCAGCGTCTGCGGCAAAGAGGGCTCAAGGCCAAGACCATCACCCTGAAACTCCGCTACGGGGACTTTCGCACCGTAACCCGGAGTGAAACGCCCGGGGAGAGTACGAACGTGACGAACCTGTTGTGGCAGACCGCGGAGCGGCTCTTTCGCCAATGGCACCATCGTTCCGGCGGACCGCTGCGACTGCTGGGCTTCGGCGTCTCGGGCCTGGAGGACGAACGCGCCGGCCAACAACTGCTCTTCCCCAACCCCCAAGAGGAGAAGCTCAAGAAGCTCGATCAGGTCGTCGACAAGATCCGCGACCGCTATGGCAAGCGAGCCGTTCGCCGGGGCGTACAGACGGACTCCCAAAAGACGGAAACCCGCGATTGAACGACAGGCCACATCCGAGGGTCTCGCGCGGGTCACACGCCATGAACCCGGTTCGTTTGGCCGTACGTCACCGGCGCGATCGGGAGAACCTCAGTCATCCATGTCGTCTTCGCCATCCGGCGTTCCCTGGACAAGCGTGCCCACACTGACTGCGAAGTCGTCCAGCCAGGCGTCCGCTCCGGTCAGGACCATCCCCTCGGAACCGATGCCGAGAAAGACGTAGACCGGCGCGCCGCCCCATCGGCCTGCCAGCAATCCGGACACCGTCTGCCAGGCGTTCGCCTTGCCGTGACCCGAATGACTGAAGTATAGCTCGTCGGCCGCCGAATTGTAGGACATCAAGAGCGCCCCTTCGTCGGCGGAACGGTCGGCGACCACTTCCTGCACCCAGAATCCGTCGGACACTTCGTAGAGGTAGAACGGCCCGGTGTCGAAGCAACCGGCCTCCAATTGGGCCCATCGTCTCGCGTCAGGGTCCAGACTCGGCCCCACGCCGAGAGTGACCCGTCCATCGCCTGCGCCTTGCTTGCTGAAATGGAAATCGACGCGGATCGCGAAGTCCTTGGTGGTATCGAGCCGCCAGCCGTCGGAGACGTAGATCGCATCCACGTTCTCCCACGACCCGACGGTGCGCGCTTCCAACCTCCCGTTCACCTCGCGGATTCGGGCGAGTTCCGGCTCGGGCTCATAGACAAACCACAAGGGACCCGCCTTGCCGTCCTCGAAGTCATCGCCCAGCACCCGTTCCCACCACAGCCGCGGATAGTCCCGCCCATCGAAGATCCACCAGACATCCTGTGAGCCATTGACCGTCTCGCCCACGAAATCCCAACCGGCATCGAGGAATGTGCGTGCCCTCTGCATGGCTTCGGTGGTCCTGCCGGCCCCACATTCGCCTGCCAATTGGCCGGAAGTCAGGATGTCCCAGAAACAACCCAGCACCATGCCATCGTGACACTCTCCCAGGAGGCCGCCGACATCCTGGTGTCCGCCGGTGACGGAACCGGTGCTGTAACAATTGACGACCGTGCCATGCTCCGCTCCAACCAGACCACCCAGATCCTCGCTGCCGCCGGTGACCGAAGCCCGGCTATAGCAGTTGGTGATCTGGCCCGAATTCCTTCCGACAAGGCCCCCAACGTTGTCCTGGCCTCTCCCACGGACGGACCCGATACTGCAACAGCCCGAGATGATGCCCGGCTCATTGGACCCGATCAGCCCGCCGGTGGAATAGCTTCCACTCACTAGGCCCGAGACGCCACAGTTCAGAACCAGACCGCCATTGAAGCCCACCAGACCTCCGACGAAGGCCCCAGCGCCAGTGACCGTCACATCCTCCAGATGCAAGTCCGATACGATTGCCCCCTCGGCAATACGTCCGAACAGCGCCAGATAGCCGGCTCCGGTGAGGGTCATGTTCACAATACGATGACGCCGCCCATCCAATTGCCCCCCAAACACAGGAACCGGCGCCATCGACCACTTGACCTCGGACAAATCGAGGTCGGACGCCAACTCATAGCACGCACCGGGACGACGCCACATCATCCCGAGGTCTTGAATAGTCTTGAGGCGATAGGGTCGCTCCTCAGTGCCTTCCCCGTCCAACTCCTCCCGTGCGTCGCCAGTCGGCACGGTCAAAATCGGATAGGCCCCGTTGGCCGCCATCGTCCAAACCTCACAGGTTCCGTTCTTCGATTCGCCTTCGAAGTCCCACCCAGCGTCCACGAATACCTGGCGGTCCCGCATCCGGGCAGGGGTCAGACCTGTGCCGCCGGCGCTGGTCGCCTGTCCGGAAATGGCGACATCCCAGAAGCTGTTCGAGATATGCCCCCTCTCATTCGCCCCTCCCAATCCCCCGGCGTACTGGCTGCCGGTGACGCCAACAGTGCTGTGGCTGTTCGAGATGATTCCGTCGCAGTTGTACCCGACCAATCCGCCCACGTAGCGGGCTCCTGAGACCGAACCGGTGGCATAGCTGTTCAGGATGCACCCCCATTGATTGTACCCGACGATGCCACCGATGCAATCGCCTGTCCCGACGATGTGCACTCCTTCGACAACGAGGTTCAGCACCATCGCCCCGCGACCGAGATGACCCCAGATCCCCAGATTCTCATGGCCGGTAAGCGTCGCGTTGAGGATCTTGTGCCCCCGACCGTCGAAGACGCCCGAGAACGTCGGCCCTTCATAGTCCTCCGTCACCGTCTCCGTAACCGGCGCGATGATAGCGGTGTGAAAGACCTTGCGGCCGGGCAGACCAGGATTCAGATCGATGTCGGCGGTCAGGACGAAGTGCTTGTCGCAATCCGCGAGCGTCTCGCTGAGGGCGATCAGATCGGTGGCCGTGGCGATCTCATAGGGGTTCCTTCCAGTCCCGACGCCTCCTGAGTAGCGTCGCTCGGCACTCGCCTCAAGGGCGAAAACAAAGAAGTCCGCACTCCCGGCCGGGGGAGTAGTTTCACCCGCCAAGTGCACGCGGTTGCCCTCGAACGTCAGCAGGATGACGATGGAGCTGCCATCGCCGGCCGTGCCTGTGAATCGGATGGACGCGTCTGCGAGGATCGTGCCGACCAGGTGTGTCATGCCGAACACATCGTTCGGGTCGAGGGTCCGACGATAGGGGCTGTCGTCAACGGCATTGGCATCCACATGCCCAAACCCGGCGGTTCCTCTGTCGCGATCAACGGTCAGATGAAATCGACCGGCTGTGGCGTAAGTCCAATGGATCCCGGCGATACCGCCCGTCTGGATGATCGTGCTGGATGCGGCGACGAAGACATAGTCATCCGTTTCGCCCAACGCCGCCGGTCCACATAGGGCGAGCATGCCTGTGAAGAACGCATGACAAAGACTTCTCATAACCCCAATCCTCCATTCGGATGCAATCGCACGGGGAACAACAGCGTTCCGGTATAATTGTGGATTGATTATACCAAAACCTCGCATGGTTCTGCAACACGAAGTGGGACCGTCCCGAACGGGAGACCCGATCGGAGCCAACCACTCGACATCCACGATCGCTCACGACAAATCGAAGATCCGAAGGCCGGCCGCCAACGTGCGGACGTGCTCTGCGGCCTTCTGGTATTCCTCGGCGTTGGGCAGATGCTCCAGCATCAGCGGCGTGCCGGGGAATCGGCTCAGTTCCTTCAGGAACACCGCGTAGTCCAGCCCCCCTGTGCCCGGGCGGACCTCATCGAGGTGCGTCGTCAGCTTCGTTTGCAAAAGAATGTCCTTGGCATGACAACTGCGGATGTTCGGGCCCAGCTTCTCGAAACATTCGCGGATCAGATCGGCGTTGCCGTAGTACCGCTGCGGGCTGCACACCAGGTTCACCGGGTCCAGGTGCACCGCGAAGCCCTTTCGGTCGATCGCTTTGACCAGCCTCAGATAGCAGTCCGCGGAATCGGGATACGCCCAGGGCATCGTTTCCAGGGTGTAGTACGTTCTCGTCGGCTTGACCGCGTCGATGATCGAGCGGGTCGTCTGAACGATCAGATCGAACGCCTCCTGCGTGAAGTTCCTGGCGGAGGGGCCGTCCCAGGTGTCGCTGAGAGAACCCGCGATATTGACGCAGCATCGCGCGCCGATCCGGTCGGCCAGAGCCAGATGCGTGCGGCACTTCTCCAGAGCCGCCTGCCGTGCCGGCTCGTCGCGGCATATCGGATTGCTCCAGGCTCCCACCTCCGCAATGACGATGTCGGCCTTTCGGGCGGCGTCTTCGTAGGTTCGCACCTCGGCATCGGAGGCCCCTGGCCCGAGGGGGCAGTAGGCGGCCCGATAGCCAAGGCGCCGAACCGCATCGACCCAGCCCTGCGGGTCCTGCCATTTCTCGAAGACCGGTCCGCCCAGCCGCAGACGTCTCTCCGGTCCTGACTCGGCCGAAGCGCGAACCCCCGTCGCGGCCATCGCCACCCCGGCCAGAGAACCCTTCAGAACAGCCCGTCGCGAAACCCCATCTGATTGTTGGCCCATAATGTCTACCTCCTTCGCACATGCCGGCGATGCAAGCCATCGTGAACACGATCCCATCGCTGACCACTCTACCGCCGAGGCATCCGCCGCACAAGAGTCCAGAGCATTCGCAACAGCGAACAGTCCTTCGGCCAAAGCGTCATTCGTACACGTAGAAGGCGGCGCCCTCGAAGATGAACTTGTCCTGATACTGCGTGAGGAGCCTCTGGGCTTCATGCGGGTCGATCGTGTAGAGGTGCGAGTTGTTCCAGGGATTCCAAAACCGATAGACGGACAGGCTGTCGTCGGGTTGGCGGCCCTCGGGATAGGCGTGGAAAGCTACGCCCTCGTAGGTCCATGACGGGTGGGCCAGAAGCGCGTCCTTCTCGGCCTGGTCGATCGTGTACAGATGCGAGCCCGACCGCTCGGACCAGAACCGGTGAACAGGCGCCAGGTCGGCGAAGTACCTCGTCGCCCAGGCGTGGAATGCAGGACCTTCGAACTTCCAGACGTCCGAGTACTCCTCGATCAGCGCGTTCTTCTCGCTGTCGTCCATCGTGTAGAAAACCTGGTCGGTGGCCGGGGCATGGAATCGATACACCGTGCTGTAGATCACCTCGAACGGATGCCATAGCGTGGTGGACTTGATCAGATCGAAGGGGATGCCGTCGCCGTTCACGGCGTCGTAGTAGTTCTCGAACGACAGCTCCGCGGAGTACTTCCCCTCGGACAGGCTGTAGGGATACGACGCAGTCGCGTTGGCGTCGTAGAGGTCCGAGACCAGATAGCCCTCATTGGGGTCCCAGACTCTCACGAACACGTCCCAGACGTTCGCATCGACCACAGGGTCCCATTCGAACGCCACAGGGGAGGCAGTCACGCCGTCATAGGAGGGCCTGGTGATATGGGGCTTCTGTGTCGGCGGCGCGATGGCCAGATCCTCCCCCGGCACTGCATACCAGACGGCCGTCGCCTCCTCGGTACCGTCAGAATAGCGAACGATGATGATGTACTCCCCGTCGCCGAAGAAATCCCCCAGAGCGTCGGGATGGGCGAAGTACCCCCAGTACTCCCAGACTTGGGTGGCGTCATAGGTCCAGTGGTACGTCTCGACTTCATCGGAGAGAGTGGATGCCTCGTTGGGAATGAGGTCCCAATACCCGGCGGGCGTCGAGAACTCGATCAAGGTTACGGTTTCATCGGTCTCCAGTTTCAGATGAAAGACCTGAAGCGGGGTCGCGTAGGCCGGGTCGTCATAGACTCTGCTCTGGAGGATCTGGCCCCAGAAGAGATGGTCGGACACACCCGCGAGGCTCGCACCGCACAAGCCCAGAATCGCGTACAGGAACATTGCCTGCGTAAACCACAGGATCGCAGGCTTCTTCGCATCAACCGCGGCGTTCATACGTCCAGCCTCCTGCAGGATCTCAGAAGCGACGACGGCCCGAACGCCGGACCGTCGGAGACCTTCACTCGTCGTAAGGCACGCGCCGACGATGCGGTAACCGGATTTCTGGGAATTCTCCGCCAAGGCGCAGAAAAAAACTGCGGATTGGAGGCGGGAGTCGCGAGGCGACTGCCCGGATCTGCAATCCGCAGTTCAGTTACGTAATAGTCAGCAGTCCGGCCAAACGGGCTCACAACCCATATGCGTAGTACGCAATCCCTTCGTAAGCATAGATATGGGGGTATTCCCGCATGAGGTTATCCCTCTCGCCCTCGTCCATCGTATAGAAGTGGCTGTTGTCGGTGACGTTCCAGAATCGATAGACCGGCAGGCATTCCTCGGGCTGGGAGCCTTCCGGATAGGCGTAGAAGGCCACTCCCTCGAAGGTCCAGTAGTACGAGTACTCCTCGATCAGCGTCTGCTTCTCGATCTCGACGATCGTGTAGAAGTGAGACTGCCCGATCGGGGACCAGAATCGATACACGGGCAGAAGCCCCTTCTGGAAAGCCGAGGGAGCCGCCCTGTAAGCGGGGCCTTCGTACGTCCAGACCTCCGCGTATTCACGGATGAGCCAGTCCCGTTCCGCGGTGTCCATTGTGTAGAAATGCCGCGAGATTCCAGGCGACCAGAATCGATACACCTCGCGAATCGTCTCCTCTGACGGGCTGCCCGTCACGTTGCCGGTCTCGACGACGAAATCGTCGAACCAGGCGTCGCCCGAGAGGATCTCCTGACCGTCGGTGCCGCCTCCGAGAAACACGCTGAGGGGACCGCCCTGCCAGGAGTTCCCGACCAGACCGCCGATCACCGCCCAGGCGTTGGGATCGCCATAGCCGATTGTGCTCAGATACAGTTCGTCGCGAGTTGCGTTGTACGAGACGTAGAGCGTCCCGTCGTCCTGGCGACGGCCGCTGAAATCCATCTGCAAGTCCCGCGTGTCGATCGATTCGAACCAGATGTAGGGGTATTCCCTGCCGCACCCGACCCCGAGCATGACGTACCGCGTGGACAGATCGTTCGCGTCGGGTGAGAGGCCGACGAAAAGCCGACCATCGGTGTCGCTCACCAGGCCGTAGTGGTGGTTCACCTTGAAGGAGAAGTCGTGCGTCGGATCGATCTGCCAGCCCGTCGCGACGCAATACGCCGCGACCCCCTGGGCCTTTTCCGTCGCCAAGAACTCCAGGCGACCGTTGGCCTCTTCCATCCGGCAATTCTCGATGTCGTCGCCGGACAGCGTCCAGGAATCGCTCAAGCGGTCATCGTCGAAATCCTCGACGATCACAGGCCTGTCCGCACGATCGTTCGGTTCCGTCGGATCGGTTTTGTCCGGAAGTACCCGATCCAGGTCGTCGCCGGAGGCGATTGCCAGGCCGTCGCCCCCCGTCGGCAGACCCGCCACGAAGATGCCCCAGAAAGCCGCTGTCAATAGCACGTTTCGAATCGTTGGCCATTTCATCGCTGATCCTCCTCACTCCGGTGCAGCATGCTCCTGCCCGGTTGTTGTCGCGTGCATGGTGTACGCACCAAGACCGCCTGACGTCCGTTGAAGCCAAATGCGCCCCCTACGCGGAAGCAAGCGCAACTCGACGGGACCGTCCTTCCCAGAAGCGGGTTCCATCCCCCAGTAATATGGTCGTCATCAACCTACAGAGGCGATTATAGCCCCCCTGGCGGACCGATGCAAGCCCATTTTCCCGAGCGTTCCGGACGCACCCTATCGACTGAGCACCTGCCCGTCCGCCAGGAGTCTGTCCCGCAGGCTGCGGTAATCCACTTTCTGCACCGAGCAGTCAGCGTCGATGGCGAACGACGCCGCGGTGGCGGCGCTCTGGCCCAGGATCATGAACACCGGCTCCATGCGAATCGAGCCATAGGCGATGTGCGACGACGACACGCACACCGGCACCAGCAGATTCACGCACTCCTCCTGACGGGGCATGAGCGAACCGAAGGCGATCTGATACGCGCGAGGCGGGGAGACGCCGACGTCGCCTTCGTTCTGAACGAATCCGTCGCTCGCGACATACCGCTGAACGTTGTGCGAATCCATCACATAGGACCCCATGCCGACCGGTTCAGGCGTCTGCAGCCGGGCCAGGCAGTCTTTTTCGGTCATGACGTAGCTCCCGATCATCCGGCGGGCCTCGCGGACGTAGATCTGGTGCGGCCAGCCGCCGTTGTCCTTGAACTCATCGGCAGCCAGACCCCATCGGCTCATCGGCTCGCGGACGTCCTGAGGCACGCGCGGATCGTTGGCCAGGAAATACATCAGGCCCTTTTGATAGACCTCGTGCTCCTTGAGGATTTCGCGTCGGCGGGCATACGAAGCCTCGGGATAGTCATAATTCATCCCGATGTTGTCTGTGCTGAAAGGACCGTGGTTGTTCGTGTCGGTCTTGGCGTTGGGGATTGCGTCGAACTTCGCGAAGACCTCGCGCCAGCCGGTGGCCAGCACACGGAGCAACAGCTCGTATTGGTTCGCATCGTACCCTTGGGGTTTCGCGAAAGGAATGCGATTGCCTTCCACTTGCGTCAGGCACATCCGGTAGCAGTAGGCCTGGATGCGATGATCGCCCTGCCCGTTCTCGCCCGGGGGCTCCGAGCTGATCCGCGGCAGCAATCCGCTCGACGGATCATCCGGAACCACGTAAGGGCTGACCGGCTTCTTGAAGTAATGCCCGTGATGGCGAACGTCCTTCTGGACGCCGTTGTATTGCTCGCCGTAGCGGTCGTTGGCCTCGCGTCCGACGTGATAACTGACGCCGGCGGCTGCCATCAGATCCCCCTCGTAGGTGGCGTCGATGAAGATCCGACCGGTGAAGGTCTTGCCGCCCAGCGTCGTGATCGAGACGATGCGAAGACCGTCTTTGTGAACGCCCGAATCGCGGTCGAGCCATTCGTCGCGATAGACGGGAATCTCGCATTCTGCAATGAAGTCCTCGAACACCCGCTCGGCCACGTGGGGCTCGAAGATCCACATGGTCCGCCGCTCCAGGTCGATGGCCGGGGTGCCCTGGCCCCGATTGCCGAATGCCTCGCGCTTCTGCCACCGCCAGGCTTCCGGGCTTTGATAGTGAAGCCAAAGACGATGGTAGAACTCACGCGACAGGCCTCCGATGACGGACTTGTCCCCGGTGTCGGTGAAGCCCAAGCCGCCGCTGCTCATGCCGCCCAGATGTTTCTCGGGACAAACGATGACCACCGACTTGCCCATGCGGTCGGCCTGAACCGCCGCGGTCACCGCGGCACAAGTGCCCCCATAAATGACGATGTCCGCGTCGGTGCGGACTTGGGCCGCCGGCGCGGCGGCCAGGAGGGTGAACTGGGCAAGGATCGGAAACGACAGAAGCCATCGCGTTGTCACAGGCACCTCCTGCAGCAAAATGCGGCGATTCGCATCACATGACGTACATGCGAAGATAGCCTGTGGCGACGAGGTTTTCAAGGGAAAATCACCATCCCGCCCCGATGCGCCGGGTAAGATCACACTGCAATGTCCTTGAGCTCCCAGCCCTTGCGGAAGTGGGGCTTGACGTACTCATTGGCCTTCTCGTTGTTGGTGAAACGCAGGTTCTTGCCGTCCCAGAGAAGTTTCTCCTTCGGGAACCGCCAGCAGATCGCGCCGAGCAACATCCACTCGGTGTAGGGGCCTGCAATGCTGAAGTTGGAGCACGCGGGCTCGCCTCCCTTGCAGGACTCGATCCAATCCTGGAAGTGCCCCTTCACCCGCTTCAGCACCGCCGGCGGCCTCTGGAAGCCCTCCATCTTCGATTCCGGGGTCAGTCGGACGCTCTCGCCGCGACTGCCGGTGCCCATGAAGCCCTTGGTCCCGACGAAAAGCTCGTTGAAATCCTTCAGATCCTGGCTCGTCAGTCCGGCCGGCGGCTTGAAATCCCTCGTCAGACTGCCTTCATACCAGTAGACCGTCACAGGGGGCATCTTTCCTGACGCCACGTACTTGTTCGGACGCTCGGGAAACTCCATTTTGCACGCATAAGGCGGATACGTGACAGGGTTCACCCCTTCGACCGCGGTGCACTCGACGCTCGTGGGGCTGCCCAGTTGCAGACCCCAGTTGGCCGGACCCAGTTGGTGAATCCCCCAGTCGCCGATCATCTGCGTGCCGTAATCGAGGAACCCTCGCCAGTTCCAGGGGTGAATCTTCGAGCTGTATGGATGCTCGGGCGCCCGGCCGGTCCAGAGGTCCCAGTCCAGTTCCTTCGGGACCTCTTCGACGGGAGGCCACGCCGTGACGTCGCGGGAGAAGCCGCCGCCGCTCCAGGAGTGGACCTCGGTGATATCGCCGAGATCGCCGTTCCACATGATCTCGCAGGCGATCCGCGTCGCGACCGAGGAGTATCCCTGGTTGCCCATCTGGGTGGGGACCTTGTACTTCTGCGCGGCTTTGGTCAGGAGCCTGGCCTCCCAGACGCTCTGCGTCAGCGGCTTCTGGCAATAGACGCCGAGCCCTCGTTCCATCGCCCACAGGGCCACGCTGGCGTGCATGTGATCGGGGATTGTGATGGTGATCCCGTGGAGGTTCTTGTACTCTTTGTCCAGCATCTGGCGGAAGTCACGATAGCGTTTGGCGTTGGGGTACTTGGCTCCGGTGGCGTTCAGATTCCGCTCGTCCACGTCGCACAGAGCATAGATGTTCTCGCTGCTGACGCTGTTGACGTCGCTGCCGCCCTGCATGCCGCCCACGCCCACGCAGCCGAGGTTCAGCTTGTCGCTCGGCGTCGGCTGTCCCGAGCCCGCCAGGACGTGCCGTGGCACGATGGTGAAAGCCGCACTTAAAGCGGCGACGCCCAGGAATTCACGCCGGGTGACGTTCTTGTTTCGGTTGCTTCGTTCGTTCATCATCATTTCCTTTCGAAGTCACGGCCTGTCGCCAGGCAGGTGATCGCCTTGTCGCATGGCCTATTTTATTGCAGCAACCTGCGAGGGTCAACGTTGCAGTCTTGTTGCCTTCTGCGAGAAGCCCCGGCGCCCGACAGACGGGTCGGCATTGGCCTGGGTTCAGTTTTCTTCCCCACAGAGCCTGGCTGTACGGTAGAATGGAAGGTGTATCGTTCGCGATCGTTTTGAAGTGGTTTGCGGGTCATACGTTGAGCAAGTCAGTGCTGACAACTGGTATTGCGGAAATCGACCACCTGATGGGCGGCCTCTCGCCCGGCGACAACGTCGTCTGGGAAGTGGATTCCGGCGCGCCGGTGGACAAGTTCGTTTCGAGCTTTCTGGCCGCCAGCGAGGCCGAGCGCTCCCCGGTGACGTACATCAGCTTCAACCGCTCGCCCCAGACGGTCTATCGAGCCTATTCCGAGGGCATGTCGCAGGGCGCGTTCCATCTCGTGGACTGCTTCTCGTCGGGCAAGGGCAACAACGATCAGGTCTTCCTCGACTTCTACAGGTCGGCCGAGGAATCGGCGCGAGGCTCGGTCGTCCACGTGGCCAATCCCTCCGACCCGGCGGAACTCGAAAAGGCGTTGACCGAGTCCGGGGCCGCCGCGGGAGCCAGCACCCAATACATCTTCGATAGTCTCACCGGCATGCTCGACCTCTGGGGCGACGAGGACGTGGTCCTGCGGTTCTTCGGGCACATCTGCCCGAGGCTCTTCGACCTGAGCACCATCGCCTACTGGCTTCTCGAAACCGAAGCGCATTCGCCACGCTTCCTCGCCAAGGTGCGACACATCACCCAGGTTGTCCTCGAGATCGGGATCTCCCGCGGCCTGCGAACACTGACGCTTCGCAAGGCCGCCAACCGGCGCAGCACCGCGATCGGCGTGCCCCAGTGGTTCCGGATCGTCGACGGCAAGCTGGCCATCGCCGCCGAATCGCGGGAAGACCGCGAACTGAGCCTCCTGACCCGCATGGGCGAGGCCCTCGGCACCGCCTTGACCCCAAGCGCGTTTCTCGAAGAGACGATGACCGTCCTGGCCAGCGAGCTGGGCATGATTCGCGGCACGGTCGTCCTGCTCGACCGCGCGACCGGCAAGCTGCGGATCGCGGCCGCCCACGGGCTCTCTGCCGCCGAGCGGGCGAGGGGCGAATACGACATCGGAGAAGGCATCACCGGCCACGTCGTCAAGACCGGCCTGCCCACGATCGCGCCGGACATCCACAAAGACCCGCGTTTCCTGGACCGAACCGCCGCCCGACGGGTGGACGCCGCCTGGCCCATCGCATTCATCTGCGTGCCGCTGAAGGTGGATAATGAGACCGTCGGCGCGCTGAGCGTGGACCGCCCCTTCGCGGCCGAAGCGACGCTCGACAAGGACCTGCGACTTCTGTCGATCGTCGCATCGCTGGTGTCGCAGGTGCTCAAGATCAATCAACTGTTGAAAGTCGACAAAGACGAGATCCTGCTCCGCGACGAGCAAACCGTGCGGGAACTGCGAAGCCGCTATCGATTGGAGAACCTCATCGGCCAGAGCAAGACGGTCCAGCAGGTGCTCGCGACCGCAGCAACCGCGGCCAAATCCAATGCTCCCATCCTCATCAGCGGCGAGACCGGCACCGGCAAGGAACTCGTCGCCAACGTGATCCACTACAACAGCCCGCGATCCAAGGGCCCGCTGGTCAAGGTCAATTGCGGGGCCCTGCCGGAGACGTTGTTGGAATCCGAGCTGTTCGGACACGTCAAAGGCGCGTTCACCGGCGCGATCCAGAACCGCAAGGGCCGGTTTGAGTTGGCCGACAAAGGAACGCTGTTCCTCGACGAGGTCTCCGAAATGAGCCCGCGGGTGCAGGTCAAGGTCCTTCGCGTCCTGCAGGAAGGCGAGTTCGAACCGGTCGGCGGCGCGCGGACCCTGCGGGGCGACGTGCGGATTGTGGCCGCCACGAACATGGACCTGAAGGTGGCGGTCCGCGAGGACCGATTCCGACAGGATCTCTACTACCGGCTGCACGTCGTGCCGATCCACTTGCCTCCCTTGCGGGAAAGACGCGAGGACATCCCCCTGCTGGTCGATCATTTCCTCGAGAAGTACAACCGCGAGAACGGCAAGAGCGTGACCAAGATCACGCGCGAGGTCCTCGACCGGCTGCTGGAATACTCCTGGCCCGGCAACGTCCGCGAACTTGAGAACTGCATCGAGCACGCGGTCGTGATGAGCCCCGGCAACACGCTGACCGCGAGCATCCTGCCGGCGGAGATCCTGGCCAACGTCCCAACCTCTCGCCCCCGCAAAGGTCGGTCCGACAGCGCGGGACTCGAAGCAGAGATCCGAGCCCTGATCGAACGGTGCTACAAGACTGCCGAAGAATCCGCCGGCGCCAGGGAACAGTTGCACGCGTCGATCGAGCGAACGATCATCGCCCGGGCCCTGGCCGAAGGCATGAGCCAGCGAACCCTGGCCGCCAAACTGGGCCTGAGCCGAACCACCCTCCGAAAGCGAATGGAGGAGTTTGGGATCGAAGGGACGGGCGAAGGTTGATCTTTGATGGTTGACTGTTGATCTCCAGAAGCCGCGACGCTGGTCCGCCATCAGCAGGCTGGAATCAAGAACATCCCCCGGCAACACGCATGTCCCATTGGAGCGGCCTCTGGTCCAATTCTTGAGCCGTGGCACACGTAGTGTACCACTTACCGCAGCATTCTCCGAGCTTACGCCTTTGGGCCCAGATCTCATAAGTCCTTTCCATTAAAGCAGATACGCTCCTTCCATTGCCGTCCACATTCCTGGCACAGCTCTTGCATTTCTTATCGGATCGTATGAACCAAAGCCTGAAACTACTGAAGTTCGACGGTGAGCAGTCGCGGACGATCGCGAAGGCGCCTTCGCCCGAAATCGAGTTGAAGCATTTCCAGAACGTCGTTGGCAGCGTCACCCAGGACGCCCTGAACGCCTGGGATGAGATCTGGGGAGAGCTTCAGCACGCCGCACATTCCGGCGTCATGATCGTGCCGGAGGCCGTTGAGGAGTCGCCGGGCGGGGATCCGGAGTCCGCCGGGCCGGCGTTCAAGCCCTCGTGCGGATGGCCGGAGTTCATGGAGAAAATGTGGCTTCTGAGGCACTACCTGGATTTTCTGGCCCGCTTCAGTCGCCAGTGAGAATTGGGACACAGAACGTGATGGCAACTACAGAGAGCGTTGGGTTGTGGGCAAGGCTTGCTTGGGCTGCCAGGCGCGGAATCCCGTGCTTGGCGACCCCCTCTGCTGATTAGCGGCAGCCGAGAGCAAACAAGCCTTGCCCCTCCTGTTCTTGCCGTTTCGTGACATTTGCGAATCCGCGTTCGGGAGCAACGCCCCGGCCGCGAGTCGGCGTCAGGCTACTTCGCAATTGTCCCCGCAGTCTGCGTTTGGGTCAAGCACAATTGACTGGAAATGGACCAATGATACAGCTTTTCTACTGCTCCAACAGCATGACCGAGAGCGAGGCCCGACAGATCGCGACCCGATTCGGTGACGACGACCTCAAGATGCTTGGCCTGCCCTGCTCCGGCAAGATCACCATCCCCTACATGGTCAAGGCCTTTGAGAGCGGCGCCGACGGCGTCGTGCTCTGCGGCTGCCGGACGGAGGATTGTCGCAATCTCGAAGGCGCCTTGCGGGCGTCCAAGCGGGCCCAAGCCGTCGAGGCTTTGATGGAGGAAGTCGGCCTCGGCAAGAACCGTGTCCTGTCCGTCGCGAAAGGCCAGGGCAACCTCGATGAGGTCGTGATGAGAATCGAGCAGTTTCAGAACCAGCTTCAAACGACGACCGCCCAGATCGCCGTCCTCCGCACGGAATCGACTGCGGCTCGCAGGGAGAACGCAGCATGAAGACCTCGAATGGAACGCTTGCGAGCAGGATCAAGTCGGGGGAATTCGTCATCACCGCCGAGTATCTGCCGCCCGCTGCGGCGGACGCCTCGACGGTCAAGGCCGCCATGGAGACCATGGGCAACAGCCTGGCCGCGGTGAGCGTTGCGGACAATCATAGCGGCGTCGGAATATCGAGCATCGCCGCCTCCTCGGCCCTGCTGGGCCTGGGCGTTGAGCCGATCTATCAAGTCGTCACGCGGGACCGCAACCGCATCGCCTTGCAGTCCGACCTGCTGGGCGCTTCCATCCTGGGCGTCCGCAACGTCCTTTGCACCTCGGGCACCCATCAAAGCCTCACGAAGTGCCCCGACTCGGCCAACGTCTACGACCTCGACGCGATCCAACTCGTCTGGACCGCCCGGCAGATGCGTGACAAAGGGATGCTTCTCGACGGCACGCCCATCGCCGGCAAGTTCTCGCTGCTGATCGGAACGGTGGTGAATCCATACCTTAAGCCGCTCGACCTGAACATGATTCAGCTCGCCAAGAAGATCGAGGCGGGCGCCGATTTCCTCCAGACGCATCCGGTCTTCGACGTGGACGGCTTCGCCGCCTGGCTGGAGGCTGCGCGCAAAGAGAAGCTCATCGACAGAACCGCGATCCTGGCGGGCGTGCTGCCCTTGACGAGCGTCGAGGAGGCCGAAACGCTGCGGGCCACGCACACCGACCTCTCGATCCCCGATGCCGTCGTCGCCAGACTGAAAACCGCCGGCAACGCGGCAGCCCAGGAAGAAGAGGGCCTCACAATCTGCGCCGAGATCATCGCCAAGCTCAAGGCCATGAAAGGCGTCCGCGGCCTTCACATCGTCTCGGGCGGCAAAGAGAGCATCGTACAGAAACTCCGTGCGGCCGCAAGCCTGTAATTGTCCGGGTAATTCCATGCCAGAGAAATATCACATCGAAACGAAGGCAGTGCCGCCCCGTCGGCCTCGCGTCGGCAAGTTCGGCGTCGTGGATTGGCGAGAGGATTGCGCCCGCTGTCACAACTGCGTGAAGAAGGCCTGCGTCTGGGACCGGTATCGGCAGGAAGCCGACTATGTCCGCACGCTCAACGCCGTCGACACGCTGTTCTTCGAGTGCATGGGCTGCTTCTCCTGCGTGCAGAACTGCACCAAGGGCCTATTGCGGCTGTCGGTCAATCCCATCTGGGAGAGACTGGGCAACTCCTACTGGAAGCCCGCGATCATCCAGACGACCTGGGCCCAGGCCGAGACCGCCAAGATTCCGGTTTCCGGCGCCGGCTATCGAGGCCCCTTCACCGGTCCCGGCTTCGATTCGATGTGGACCGACATGTCCGAGATCGTGCGTCCCACACGCGACGGCATTCACGGCCGCGAGTACATCAGCACCGCCGTGGACATCGGACGGAAACCCGCCTACCTGAACTTCAAAGGCGAGTCCTTCCGAACCGACGCCCCATGCCTCTCGATCCAGATGCCGCTGATTCTGAATATGCAGTCCTCGCGACACACGCTGCCCAAGCTCGGGCCCGCGGTCCGCGAGGCGGCCCGTCGCACCGATCTGATCGCCATGGCCCGGCCCTCCGAACTGCCGTTTCTGCATGAGGACTCGAACAAGATCCTGCCCTACGTGGCGTTCTGCCTGAGTCCGGAGGAGCCCGTGGTCCCGCCGGACGCGTTGGCCCAGACCCGACTCGTGGAGACCTACGATGGGCCGGACGTCACGAGCCGTATCAAACGGATCAAGGACAAGCATCCGAACATCGTCGTCTCCGTCCGGGTGCCGCTGGACGCCACAGGCGTAGAGCGTGCGATCGAGCTGGCTTGCCTGCCGGAGATCGAGGTCGTACACGTTCTGGCCGACGCCGACGGCAACCAGATCGGCGTGGGCAAGCCCCTGTTCCTCAAGGACATGATCCGCAGGATCCACACGACACTGATCGAGAAGGGCGTCCGCGACGAGATCACGCTCATCGCCGGCGGCGGCATCGCCCTGGCCGAACATATGGCCAAGGCGATCATCTGCGGCGCGGACGCGGTCAGCATCGACCTGCCGTTGATGATCGGCCTGGAATGCCATCTGTGCGACCGGTGCGAGCCGGGGATGTCGTGCCCCGCCAGGCTCGAAGACCTTCCCTTCGACTACGCTGCGGGACGCATGACCAACCTCATCGGCGCCTGGCACGACCAATTGATCGAGGTCA